>CAITWF010000072.1 GCA_903896015.1 uncultured Opitutia bacterium
GCGGCCCAGCTTCAGCGCCGACTCGACCGTCAGCTCCGATGTTCTTGCTACGTTGGCCTCGTCCTTTGGTACGTGTTTCATCCGACACGACTCTACCACCAGAGTCGCCGCCTGTCTTCACGTCCAAGTTAGACATTTACGCATCATCGTCAGGAAAAATTATCCTGTGCCTCGTCCATCAGGCTGATGAACACATCCTCTAGGCCGGAGCGGATTTTTTTCCACTCGTGGCGTGGATCGCGCACGGCGGCGATCGCGGTTTCAATTTTTTGCGCGTCGCGGCCGCTGACGTGCAGCGCGGTGCCGAACGCCACGACCTGCTCGACGCCGTCGCGAATGCGGAGTTTTGCGGCGAGTTCGCGGAGATCGGGGCCGCTCACGGACCACGTCGTGAGCTTGGCCGAGGCAATCACGTCGGCGGTGGTGCCGCGGGCGAGGAGGTTGCCATAGGCGAGGTAGGCGAGTTGATCGCAGCGTTCAGCCTCGTCCATGTAGTGCGTGGTGATGAGCACGGTAAGGCCGCCGGCGGCGAGCGTGTGAATCTCCTCCCAAAACTCGCGGCGCGCCTTTGGATCGACGCCGGCGGTCGGCTCGTCGAGCAGGAGGAGTTGCGGCGAGTGGATGAGACACGCGGCGAGCGCGAGGCGTTGTTTCCAGCCGCCGGAAAGCTGGCCGGCGAGTTGCGCGCTGCGGTTTTGCAGGCCGAGGCGTTCGAGGCTGCGCTGCACCGCGGCGGCGCGATCCGGGACCGCGTAGATGCGCGCGATGAAATCGAGATTCTCGCGGATGCTGAGGTCCTCGTAGTAACTGAACTTCTGCGTCATGTAGCCGACGTTGCGCTTGATCGCGGCTTGGTCGTGGAGGACATCGTAGCCGAGGCACGTGCCGCGGCCGGCGTCGGGCGTGAGCAGTCCGCAGAGCATGCGGATGAACGTGGTCTTGCCCGAGCCGTTGGGCCCGAGGAAGCCGTAGATTTCTCCGCGCTTCACCTGAAGATCGATCGTGTTGACGACCGTCTTGGTGCCGAATTTTTTGGTGACGCCGCTGACGTCGATGGCGAATTCCGGCGCGCTCATCGCTGATTATTTCGCGAGGGACACGTCCACGGGCTGGCCGGGGTGCAAATCGCGGGCGCGCGCGGGATCAGTGAAAATCGCCTCGATCATGAAGACGAGCTTCGCGCGGTTGTCGCGGTTGTAGAGAATCGGCGGCGTGTATTCCGGCTGCGGCGAGAGGTAGCTGATGTGTGCCTCGGCGGGGGCGCCGCCGTCGAGCGCGACGCGCACGGTGTCGCCCGCCTTGAGCGTGGCGAATTCCGTTTCGTTGACGAAGAAGCGCACTTTCAGATTTTCCGGCGGCAGCAGCGCGACGACAGGCAGCGCGGCGGCGACGAACTCGCCCTCGCGGTAAAGCGTGTCGTAGACGAGCGCTGCGCGCGGCGCCGCCTGAGATTTCTGGGCGACGTTCCAGTCGGCGCGCTCCTTCGCGGCGAGCGCGGCGCTGGTATCGGCCTCGGCGGCGGCGATGGCGTCGGTGCGGCCACCCAGCTTCGCGGTTTCGATTTGCGTGGTAAGTTCGTCGACGGCGCGCGTGTCGCGTTGGTGGGTAAGGCGGGCGCGATCGATGTCGCTGTCGGCGATGACGCGGGTTTTGAAGAGGTTCTCCTGCCGCGCGAGATCGAGCTTTGAAAGTTCGGCGGCGGCCCGGGCTTGTTCGAGACGGGCAGTGAGCGTGGCGAGTTCGCTCGGGCGCGAACCCTTTTTCAAATCGGCGAGGCGAGCCTGTGCGCCGGCGAGTTGTTCGGCGGCCTGGCGTTGGGCGGCGAGTTCGGCGCTGCGTTCGAGCGCGAAAAGCGGGGCGCCAGCGGTGATGCGCGCGCCTTTTTGCACGGAAAGCATTTCGAGCTGTCCGGCAAGCGGTGCGGCGACGTAAACGAATTCGCCCTCAAGGTAGCCCTGCCAGCCGGCCGGACCTTGGCGTGCGCAGCCGGCGAGCGTGAATGCAGCGAGGATCGCGAGGAGGACGGTGCGCATAAGAGGAAGGGAGCTAACTCGTGCCTAGCACATGCAAAATCGGGGATTTTGCCAGCCGCGACGGGGCGCGCGCCGACCGGAGCGGCGCTAAGCGGCCGGTCCGACTGCCACGCAATCGTAGAGCACACGACCCGCGGCAAAGGCGCGTGAGCCGACCACGTAAATCTGGCGGCCCGCCGCTGTGAATGACGGTCCGCCGGCGAGGCGCTGCGTAAGATGATTTTCCTTTTCCAGGGCGGCGACCCAGCCGGGATCCGTTGCGAGCACGACGGAAGTGATCGGCCCGGTGAGGATTTGAAAGACGACGACCCTGGCCTCGGGGCGGGCGCCGGGCGCGACTGCCAACTCGGGCGCAGCGGTCGGAGTCGGCGCGGGTGCGGGCCCCTGCGTTTGCCGGACATCGAGCTTGATCATCCGGGCGACGGCCTCAGGGCCGGTGTCGCCGAGCACGGTGCTCACCCAGTCAAGCAGGAGATTGCGGACGGCGTTGAGATCGGGCGCGTGCGCGATCGGCTCGATGCCGCCGCTCTTGCGCATCGCTTTCACGAGCGTGGAGATTTCCTTGAGGTAGACGTTTTTCTGCGCGCCCGGGATGTAATACATCACGACGAGATGCACGGGGAGTCCGTCGGGAGCGCCGTAGTCGATGCCCTGGGCGGACCAGCCGACGGCACAGAACAATTCTCCTTCCTCGCGGCGCGCGCGGATGTGCGGCACGCCGACGCCCATGCCGATGCCGGTGTTGCACTCCAGTTCGCGCTTCTGGACCTCCTCGATCGTGTCGGTGCCGACCTCGATGTCGGGATTGGCGTCGAGGATGCGCGCGAGAAACTCGAGCGCGCGGGCTTTGCCGGCTTCGGGAAGTTCGAAGAGCCGGCCTTCCTGCAGGGCGGTAAGGATGCTGCGCATGATCAGTCGGAGCCGAATTTACGGATGAACCACGTTTTCACCGTGTGCGTGAGCACGCTGTAGGCGAGCAGGAACGCCACCATCCACGCAAAGAACACCGCCGGCAGCGGCTCGAAGCCGAGGAAGTGCGCCAGCGGCGAAAAGGGCAGCCAGCAACCCACCGCCATTACCGACAGCGTGGCGAAGAGCATGGTCCAGCTCGCTCGGCTCTGGATGAACGGAATCCGATTCGTGCGGATGATGTGGACGATCAGCGTCTGCGTGAGGATCGACTCGACGAACCAGCCGGTGTGAAACAGCCGCTCGAACATCGCGCTCGACGTCGTGGCGGCCGTGCCGTCCGCCGGCGCCACGTAGGCGGCGCAGCCAAAGAAATAGAGCATGAGCCCAAACGTCGCGTAGTCGAAGATCGAACTGATCGGCCCGATGAAGATCATGAATTTCTGGATGCTCTTGATATTCCAGCTGCGCGGCTTCGCGAGGTATTCCTCGTCGACGTGATCAAGCGGGATACCGACCTGCGAGGCGTCGTAGAGGAGATTGTTCACGAGCACTTGAATCGGAGCCATCGGGAGGAACGGCAGAAAATACGCGCCGCCGACCACGCTGAACATGTTTCCGAAATTCGAACTCGCGCCCATCTTGATGTATTTCGTGATGTTCGCGAACACCCGCCGGCCTTCGATGATGCCGTCTTCCAGCACGAGCAGGCTTTTTTCGAGGAGGATGATGTCCGCCGACTCCTTCGCGACATCGACGGCAGTGTCGACCGAGATGCCGACGTCGGCGGCTTTCATCGCCAGCACGTCGTTGATGCCGTCGCCCATGAAGCCGACCACGTGGCCGTTCGCACGGAGCGTCTTGATGACTTTTTCCTTTTGATCCGGTGTGAGCCGCGCGAAGACATTGGCTTCCTCGACCGTCCGGCCGAACGCCGCTTCGTCGAGCGCGGCGAGCTGCGGGCCGGTGACGATCTGCGTGATCGTCATGGCAACGTCGCTGCAAACCTTGCGCGTGACGAGCTCGTTGTCGCCGGTGAGAATTTTCACGGCGACGCCGGAGCGGGTGAGCGCCTCGATCGCCTTGGCGGAGGTCTCCTTGGCGGGATCGAAGAACGCGATGTAGCCGAGGAGCGTCATCTCGGATTCGTCGGCGACGGCGAAGGTCGATTTAGTTTTGTCGAACTCACGGTACGCGATCGCCAGCACGCGATAGCCGTCGGCGCTGAGGTGGCGGTATTCGTCGAGCAGATCGTCGCGGATAAGTTTGATGAGCGGGTTGATGTCCTCGTCGACTTGGTAATTTTCGCAGACGGCAGAGACTTCCTCGACGGCGCCCTTGCAGATGAGCACGTGGCGGTCCTCGTAGTCGATTACGACGGACATGCGGCGGCGTTTGAAGTCGAAGGGGATTTCATCGACCTTCCGGCACTCGCGCTCCACATCCAGATCGGTGTGGGCGAGGATCGCGCGATCGAGCAGGTTGCGCAGGCCGGTCTGGTAAAAACTGTTCATGTAGGCGTAGCGCAGCACGTCCTCGCTCTGGCGGTTGGTGACGTCGACGTAGCGCTCGAGCACGACATGATCCTGGGTGAGCGTGCCGGTCTTGTCGGTGCAGAGCACGTCCATCGCCCCGAAGTTCTGGATCGCGTGAAGGTGTTTCACGATGACCTTTTTTCGTGACATCATCAGCGCGCCCTTCGAGAGGCAGACGGTGATGATCATCGGGAGCATTTCGGGCGTGAGTCCGACGGCGACGGACAGCGCGAAGAGCAGCGCCTCGGCCCAGTTGTGCTTCGTGAGCCCGACGATCAGGAACGTGATCGAGACCATCACGATCATGAACCGGATCATGAGCCACGTGAAATCCTTGATGCCCTTGTCGAAGCTGGTGGCTTCGCGCTTGCCCAGCATTTTTTCGGCGAGCGCGCCGAAATACGTGCGGCTCCCCGTTGTGATCACGATGCCGCGGGCGGAGCCGCTGAGGACGTTGCTGCCCATGAAGCACGCGTTGGTGAAATCGAACGGCGCGCGGCCGGTGGGCTGGTTGGCGTCGGCGTTTTTCTCGACGGGCATCGACTCGCCGGTGAGTGCGGACTGCGAGACGAAGAAATCCTTCGCCGACAAAATCCGCAGGTCGGCCGGGATCAGGCTGCCCGCCGCGAGGATGATCACGTCTCCCGGCGCGATCTCTTCGAGGGATACTTCGACTTCCTTGCCGTCGCGCAGCGCCGTGACGGTGGTCTTGACGAGCTTCTGGAGTTTTTCGACGGCGCGCGAGGAGCGCGTTTCCTGCACGTAGGATAGCACCACGCTCAGAAACACCATGCCGCCTACGACGATCGTCGAGCGGATGTCGTCCATGAGGTAGGACACAGCGGCAATGACGAGCAGCTGGATAACGAGCGGGTTGCGGCAACGTTCGAGCAAGTCGCGGATGAAGGAGTGGCGTCCGCCCGACGTCACGGTGTTGGGCCCGGCGGAGCGCAAAGCCTGTTCGGCGCTCTCGGCGCTGTGGCCCGTGCTGGAGGTGCCGAGTTGTTTGCACAACTCTGCTTCCGGGGCGGTGAAGGGAGCGGGATCGAATTGCACGCGAGGAAGAGTTCATGCTTCTGGCGCGCCGATTCAAGGCGATTGGAGCGATTGCGGCAGCTTGTCGCCGATTCTTCACGTAGCGGAATTGCGGCCGGGTCCGGCTCATTGGGTTGATGCGGCCGCCTATGATCGCGGAGGCGGCCTTGATTCCGCGGTGTCGTGTGCGGGACTTTGCAGCAGGCGGCTGAAAATCGGCGTCACTTGACGCCGCGGGCGCGCGTCCTAACTTCTCGTTCCCACGCCATGCCGTCCCGCGTCCAACCCCTGCGCCGTCTTGCCGTCGCCAGCCTCGCGTGGCTCGCGGTGATTCGTGCGGACGCGCAGCTCGCGGCCAAGTCGCCCTTCCTGCCCGTGGCCGGGCCGGGTGCCGCGGCACCCACGACCAATGCCCCGCTCGAATATCGCGGCCTGATGCAGACGGGCGAGGGCCTCAAGGTCCGCATCGTCGATCCGTCGCGGCGGGGCGGCGCTTCGGGCGTGTGGCTGCGTTTGAATGAACGCGATCCGAGTTTCGATTTCGTGGTGAAAAAAATCGATGTCGAGCGCGACACCGTGACGCTCGATTACCAGGGCCGCCCGCTCACCCTCGCGCAGCACGTCGCGAAAGTTGCCTCGGCTGGAGCGCCGCAGATGCCGCCGCCCGGGATGCCGGGCCCCGCCTCCAACGTTCCGCCCGCGATCATGAATTCCGTGGTCGTCAATCCGACGCCCGCCGACGAGCAGCGCCGGCTTGAGGCCGTCGCTTCCGAAGTGGCGCGTCGCCGGCAGTTGCGCGAACAGGCCGCGCAGCAGGTCGGCCAGGGCGCGCCGGCGGCCTCGCCCAATGCTGCGCTCCGCCCGGCGCCCGGCAATCCGCAGCAACCGCGCGGCAACCAACCGTAAACCGTGCCGGTTAGTCCGGTGACGGAGTGCGCGCTGGTGCGAAAAATATTTCGTGCGCCGCTGCGCGTCGGCCTGTAGCCTGCTGGGCTGAATGTCCCTCGTGCCGACACTCTCCGCTGCCACCACAGAAGCGCCCACCAATAGCGCGCTTGTCCGCCGGATGTTCGCGCTCGCGTGGCGCTACCGGTTGCACTGCCTCTGGGTGCTCTCACTCCAGCTCGTCCTGCTCACCATGGGCATCGCCGGCCTGAGTTTCACCGGCCTCGGGATCGATTACATCCGCCACAAGGTTGAGGGCACGCCGCTCGCGCAAAACCGCCTGCACCTCACGCTGCCTGAAACGTGGACTTACTGGCAGGTGCTCGGTCTCCTCGCGGGCCTCATCCTCCTGCTCTCGCTTCTCCGCGCGGTGTTCAACTACGTCTACACCGTCTCCGTCAACCGCCTTGTGCAACAGCGCCTCGTCGTCGATCTGCGCGGCGAGGTTTACGACAAGTTGCAGCGGCTGAGCTTCCGCTTCTTCGACGCCAACAACACCAGTTCGATCATCACGCGCGTGACGAGCGATGTGCAGAGCGTCCGCATGTTCGTCGATCAAGTGCTCATCCAAAGCGTGATCATGGTAATCTCGCTCACGGTTTACGTGATCTACATGGCGAGCCTGAGTCCGGGTCTCACGCTCGCCTGTCTCGCGACCACGCCGCTCCTCGCGCTGCTCTCCGCGTGGCACACCCGCCACACCCAGCCCGAATACGCGCAGAACCGCACGCTCGTGGAGCGCATGATTCAGATTTTCGTCGAGAGCCTGTCAGGCATCGCTGTCACAAAGGGCTTCGGCCGCGAGCCCGAGGAGCGGAAAAAATTTGAAACCGCCAACAACGCCGTACTCACGCAGCAGCATGTGATTTTCTGGCGCGTGAGCCTCTTCTCGCCGGTCATCGGCTTTCTCACGCGCATCAACATGATGGTGCTGCTCGCCTATGGCGGCTGGCTCGTGATTCACGGGCAGCTCCCGCTCGGCACCGGCCTCGTCGTGTTCGCCGGCCTGCTCGAGCAGTTTTCCGGGCAGGTCAATAACGTCGCCACCATCGTCAACTCCGTGCAGCAGTCGCTCATCGGCGCGCGCCGGGTGTTTGAAATCCTCGATGCGCCGATCGAAATCAAGAATGCGCCCGACGCGATCCGCCGTCCCAAGCTCACGGGCCGCGTGACCTTCGAAAACGTTTCCTTCACCTACGACGGCGCCGAGGCCGTCGTCCGTGATATCGATCTCGAGGTGAAGCCCGGCCAATGTGTCGCGATTCTCGGCGCGACGGGCGCCGGCAAGAGCGTCCTCATGAGCCTCATCCCGCGCTTCTTCGATCCGACGGCGGGCCGCGTGCTGCTCGACGGCCTCGACGCTCGCCAGCTCCACCTCGACGATCTGCGGCGCAACATCGGCCTCGTGTTTCAGGAAAGCTTTTTGTTTTCCAACACCGTCGCGGCCAACATCGCCTTCGGCCACCCCGAGGCGACGCGCGCGCAAATCGAGAAGGCCGCCCGCATCGCCGCCGCGCACGATTTTATTTCGGCGCTCCCGCAAGGCTACGACACGATCCTCGGCGAGAGCGGCAACACTCTCTCGGGCGGCCAGCGCCAGCGCCTCGCGATCGCGCGCGCCGTCCTGCTCGAGCCCGCGATCCTCCTGCTCGACGATCCGACCGCCGCGATCGACAGCGAGACGGAGCACGAAATCTTCGAGGCGCTCGATCGCGCCATCGCGGGGCGCACGACGTTCATCGTCGCGCACCGGCTGAGCACGCTGCGTCGCGCGGACTTCATCATCGTGATGGAGGACGGCCGCATCGTGCAGCGCGGCACGCATGAGCAGCTCATGCGCGAGCCCGGACCCTACCTGCGCGTAGCCAACCTGCAGTTGGTCGACAACCGCGAACTTGTGCAGCTCAAGCTCAAGGAGGGCGCCGCATGAGTTTCCAGACCGCCCCGATCCGCGATCTCGGGCTCGTGCGCCGCGTGCGAGACGACGACGAGGAAAACGAGGAGCTGCAAAAACCGCTCGAGTGGTCGATCATTCGCCGGCTCTTCACCTACGCTGCGCCCGTGCAGAAGAAACTCACGGCGCTCAGCGTGATGACCGTCATCCGCGCCGCGCAGCTCCCCGCGCTTGTCTGGATCACGACGCTCATCATCAAGGGCCCGATCGCCCGCGGCGATTTCGGCGGCATCATGCTCGGCGTGCTGGCCTACGCGCTGCTCGCGATCTGGACGGACGGGATGTTTCACTTCCGCCAACGCTATGCGCTCGAAATCGGAGAGACGGTCGTCAACGGCCTGCGCGCCGACATCTTCGCCAAGGTCCAGCGGCAGCCGATGAGTTTTTTTCACCGTGTGAAACTCGGCCGCATCATCGGCCGCGTGACCAGCGACGTGGAGGCGCTTCGTGTCGGCGTGCAGGACGTGCTCTTCATGAGCGCGATTCAGGCCGGCCAGATGGTGTTCTCCGCGGCGGTGATGGCGTGGTGCGACTGGGCGCTGTTCCTTGTCGTGCTCGCGCTCGCGCCGATCCTCTGGGTGATCAACCGGCACTTCCGCGTGCAACTCAGCCATTATTCGCGCGCGGCGAGCGACAGCTTCTCGCGTGTGACGGCGACGCTCGCGGAATCGGTCAACGGCATCCGCGTCACGCAGGGCTTCGTGCGCCAGCAGACCAACTCCGGCCTCTTCCGCGATCTGCTCGCCGATCATTCCAAGTTCAGCGTCGCGCTCGCGCGCACTTCCGCGATCCTCACGCCGCTGCTTGAGCTCAACAGCCAGTTCTTTGTCGCGATCCTGCTGCTGTTCGGCGGCTGGCGCGTATTTCACCACGCGATGGGCATCGGCGATCTGATCACGTTCTTCCTGCTGGCGAACCAGTTCTTCGCGCCGATTGCCGTGATCGGCAACCAATACAATCAGGCGCTCATCGCGATGGCGGGCGCCGAGCGCGTCTTCCGCCTGATCGACGAGGTGCCGGACTGGGTCGATGCGCCCGACGCGACTGTGCTGCCCGCGGCGCGCGGCACCGGCGTGCGCGTGGAATTTCGTGGCGTGACGTTCGGCTACAACCCCGCGCGGCCGGTCCTGCACGAGGTGAGTTTCACCGCGGAACCTGGCCAGACGATCGCGCTGGTCGGCCACACGGGCAGCGGCAAGAGTTCGATTATTAACTTGGCGGCGAAGTTCTATCTGCCGACGCGCGGCGAGCTGCTCATCGACGGTCGCGAGGTGCGCACGATCACAGGCGAGTCGCTGCACCGGCAGATGGGCATGGTGCAGCAGGCGAATTTTCTCTTCAGTGGCACGGTGATCGAAAACATTCGGTTCGCGAAACCCGGGGCGACCGGGGACGAAGTGCGCGCGGCGGCGCGGCAGCTCGACTGCCTCGATATTTTCGAGGCGCTACCGAACGGCCTGCACACCGAAGTGGGTGAGCGCGGCGCGAGTTTGTCCGTCGGCCAGCGCCAACTCGTGTGCTTCACCCGCGCACTGCTGGCCGATCCGCGTCTCGTGATTCTCGACGAGGCGACGAGCGCGATCGATGCGCTCACCGAGGCGCGTTTGCAGCACGCGCTGAGCACGCTGCTGCGCGGGCGTACGAGCTTTGTGGTCGCGCACCGCCTCTCGACGATTCGCCACGCCGACCTCGTACTCGTGCTCGATCAAGGCCGCATCATCGAGCGCGGCACGCATGCGGAATTGCTCGCGCGCGACGGCCACTACGCGGCGCTCTACCGCCAGTTCGTGCAAGTCGACGAACGCCCGTGAGCGTTTCGCCAGCGGTTTTACGAGGGAAAACGCGATTGGCGTCCGCGAAAAAATTGCAGATTCTCCTAGGCAAACGCCCGTTTTTCCCTCTAGAAGTGCCTTGCTTTCGAGTGAAAGCGCTCTAAACCCACAATCACTATGGCTAAAAAAACCGCTCGTAAACCGAATGCTGCGTTCATGAAACCCGTCACGCCCGATGCCGCGCTCGCGGCGGTCGTCGGCTCGACTCCCCTCCCGCGCACGGAGCTCACCAAGAAGCTCTGGGCCTACATCAAGAAGAACAAGCTCCAGGACGCCAAGGTTAAGACCCAGATCAACGCGGACGCCGCGCTGAAGGTCGTCTTCGGCGGCAAGGCGAAGGTCTCGATGTTCGAGATGACAAAGCTCGTTTCGGGTCACGTTTCCTAATTGGAAATTGTCCTTTTAAAAACGCCGCGAGTTCGCTCGCGGCGTTTTTTTGTGCCCATCGCCGCGGGGTTGCTCGCGGGGGCGGTGACAAAGATTTTCTGTAAGGAATCCCGCGCGCCCGGCGACTAATCTGGCAAACGGATGAGCATCGACGAACAACGCGAGGCCCGCTTCACGGCTTGGTTGACCGAGTTTCGCGGTGTGTTGCTCAAGATCGCCCGTGCCTACGCCGTCGGTGACGCCGACCGGGCGGACCTTTTTCAAGAGATGGCGGTGCAGCTTTGGCGATCGTTGCCGGCGTTTCGCCAAGAGGCGGCGCCCGCGACGTGGATTTATCGGGTGTGCCTCAACACGGCAATGACATGGCGTCGCGGCACCACGCGCCGCGAAAAAAAGATTCAACCGGATGCCGATCTTGGGAGACTGAGCGCGGCCGCCGCGACACCGGCCGAGAGCGCGGATCACCACTTGTTGCTGGAGCAACTCTACGCGGCGATTCACGCATTGCCGGACTTTGATCGGGCGCTCGTCCTGCTGATGCTCGACGGTCTGGCTTATCGCGAAATCGCGGCGGTGATCGGACTGACCGAAAACCACGTAGGCGTGGCGCTGACCCGCGCGCGCAAACGCCTCTCCGAACTTATGGAAGGAGTAACCGATGAACTGGAATGATTACGAAGCCGTCTGGCGGAGACAGCCGCTGCCGCTGGGTGCAATGGCCGACCTCGCGACGATTAAGGAAACGTTTGAGGCCAAGCGCCGCAAAATGGCGGCGACGCTTTTTGTGCGCGATATCGCCGAGGCATCGGCGGGAATCGTCGTCTGTGTCGTATTTGCGTTTTTTTGGTGGCAGCAGGGCGCCAAAGGCTGGCCGATCGGGCTGGCGATCGCGCTGACCCTCGGCGTCACGCTGAGTTTCGTGCGAGAGCGGATTCGGGCTAACCGTTATCAGATCGGAGAAGAGGCGCCGATGCTGGCCAAGCTCGAGGCGGACATGGCGGAACTGCGCCACCAACGCCGCCTGCTCCTGAACGTATGGAAATGGTATCTCGCCCCGCTGGGAGCGGCGGGCCTGATTGTGCTGGCGAACTTCTTGTTCCGGGCTCCGGCTTGGGCGCTGACCCTGCACCTGCTTTTTCTAGCGGGCTTTCTTCCGGTTTTCGGATTCACGTTTTGGTTTGCGTGGAAAATCAATCGCCGCGCAGTCCGTCAGCGGATCGAGCCTCGCCTTCTCGAACTCGAAAAACTTCGCTCCGAGTTGCTCGCCCCATGAAAACTCCCTGCTTAGTCCTCCTCGGGCTCGCGCTCATGACCCCTGTCGCCGCCAAACCGCCCGCCGATTTGCAGGCGCAGCTCGATGCGTGGAGTCACGGCCTGCCCGGCGGGATCGCGGCGACGTGGGTCGATGCCGACGGCGTGAAGTTTGCGCAGAGCGGAAGATTTTCCGCCGACGACCCACAGGCGCTTTCGGCCGACACGCGCTTCGAGATCGGATCGGTGACGAAGGTCTTCACCGCGCTGCTGCTCGCGGAGAGCGAGCGGGCGGGCAAAGTTTCGCGCAACGATTCGGCGGCGAAACTACTGCTGCCGGCCAACGATCCCGATCAGGCGAAGCTCGCGGCGATCACGCTGCTTTCGCTTACGACGCACAGCTCCGGTCTGCCGCGGCTGCCAGCGAACATCGGTGCGAACCCCGACGCGGCCCCCAACCCTTACGCGCACTACGATCGCGTGGCCCTGATCGAAGCTCTGCGCATGCACGGTCCGACGGCGCCGGTGGGCCGCGCGGTGAGTTATTCGAACTTCGGCGTCGGCGTGCTCGGTGAGGCGCTCGGCGCGGCGTGGGGCACGAGCTACTCGGAGGCGCTCACGACGCATGTGCTTGCGCCGCTCAAGCTGACCGCGACTTCGCTCGCCCTCACCGATGCGCCGCCCCCGGCGGATCTCGCCCCCGGTCACGCTGCGGGCGTGCGCGTGCCGACGTGGACGTTTCAGGCTGAGGCGCCGGCCGGCGCGATCGTATCGACGCCGCGCGATCTCGGCGTGTTTCTGGAATTTTGCCTCGGGCGCACCGACACGCCGCTGAAGGCGGCGCTCGCGGAGGCGCTCAAGCCGCAGCGCGACGCAACAGACGTCGGCGGCCAGATCGGTTTCGGTTGGTTCATCGGTGGCGAAAGAGGTCGGCCAGTTTACTGGCACAACGGCGCGACGAACGGCTATCATGCTTTCATCGCGTTTTGTCCGGCAGCGGGGCGTGGCATCGCATTGGTTGCCAATGTTGCGAAGAGCTGCGATGTGCTTGGCTTCGCGCTGATCGGCATGAAGCCGCCGGCGCCGGTCGCGGAGAAGCTGCCCAACGCAGGCGACTACCCGGGCCGCTACCCGCTCGCGAGCACGTTCGCGATCGACATCACGGAACGCAATGGCGCGCTGGCATTGCAGGCGACGGGCCAGCCACGGCTGGCGTTGCGCAAAGTGGCCGACGATCGGTTCGCGGTCGTGGGTGTACCGGCGGAGGTGTCCTTCGAGCGCGACGCCGGCGGAAAAGTGAGTGCACTCGTGCTGCACCAAAACGGCCGCGACCTGCGTGGCGCGCGCAGCGAACTCCCGCCGCCGACGACGACAATCGCGCTGCCGGCCGAGACGCGGCGCGCGTATGCCGGCGACTATGCGCTCACGCCGCAGTTCGTGATCACGATCAGCGAGACAGGCGGGGCGTTGTTCGCGCAGGCGACCGGACAGTCGAAGGCGCCGATCTTTGCGTCGGCGAAAGACGAGTTTTTCTACACGATCGTCGATGCGCGGATTTCCTTTGAGCGCGACGCGGCCGGCCGGGTGATCGCGCTGACGCTGCATCAGGGCGGCCGCGATTTGCACGCGAAGAAGCGCGAGTAAAGTGCGGCCTTCGGGGTTGCGCCACGGGCCGGCGCGGCGTTGAGTGCGGTCGCCTCTCCGCGCCATGCTGCTGCCCCGCCTGAGCCCTCCGATGATCACCGCCGTGTGGGCGGGAATTTTTTTGCTGGGCGTGGGCGCGGGCTGGGTGGGCGGGCGCAACGCCCGCGAGGCGCTTGCGACCGACCTGCTCAACGAGGCGACGCATTGCGCGGCGGCGTTCGATGCGACGGAGACGGACATGCTGGCGGCCGCACCGCGGAGCAAAATTGTCGCCACCGCAAAACTCCGTCTGCGCCGCCTGCGCGAGGCGAATCCACGCATGCGCATCGTGAGTCTGTTTCGCTTTACGCCCGAGACCGGCGCCGGAGTCCGGCTCGCGGACTCGGAACTGCACGGGCCGGGTGCTGACACCCCGGGCGCGGCGATCGCCCTGACCAACGGATTGAGGGAGGTCCTTCGCACTGGCCAGCGGTCGATGGACGCGCTCTTTACCGACGAGCGCGGCGTCTGGGCGACGGGTTACGCGCTCGTGGCGGAAACGCCGTCGGCGAAAAACGCCGGGCCGATCAGGGATGTGATCGGCGTGGTGGTGGAGGCCGACGACTGGCTGCGCGTGGGCGCCGACGCGGCGGTGGAGCGCGCGGTGATCATGTGGCTGCTGCTCGGGTTGCCGTTTGCTGCGTGGCGCGTGACGCGGCGTCAGCACGCACAGCGCGAGGCGATCCGTAATCTTTCCGAGGCGATGGAGCAGAGCCACTCCGCGCTCATGATCGTCGATCTCGACAGCACGATCGAATATGCGAACCGCGGGCTGGCTAATCAAATCGGCTACTCGCGCCGCGAACTCATCGGCCGCAACTGGCGCGATTTTCAGGTCGCCGATACGCCGCCCGAGCGCCTCGCCGAACTCGTCTCGACAGTCCGTTCCGGCCGCTCGTGGCAGGGCGAGTGGTTCAACCGCCGCAAGGACGGCACGATCTATCCGGTGCGCGGCGTGGTCACACCGGTAAAAGATCGCGACGGGCGGGTGATGAGTTTTGTCGCGGTGTTCGACGACATGACGGAGATCAAGCGGCAGGAAGCGGAGCTCCGCGAGGCCCGCGATCGCGCGCAGGCGGGCGATCGGGCGAAGGGACAGTTTCTCGCGACGATGAGCCACGAGGTGCGCACTCCGCTCAACGGCATCATCGGTTTCACCCACCTGCTGCTCGACTCGCCGCTCAACGACGAGCAGCGCGAATACGTCCAAACCATCCGCACGGGCGGCGAGGCGCTCATCCAACTCACGGGCGACATCCTCGACTACGCGCGGATCGAAACGGGCAAACTCAAACTCGATCTGGCGCCCGGCGATCCACGCACGTGCGTTGAAGAGGCGCTCGATTTGCTCGCCGACCGCGCGGCGGAAAAAAATCTCTGCCTGCTGCACTGGATCGGCGATGGCGTGCCCGCCGCGATCGTCGCGGACTGCGGGCGCCTGCGACAGGTGCTCGTCAATCTCGTGAGCAATGCCGTGAAATTTACCGACGCGGGCGAGGTGGAGGTGACCGTCAGCCTCGCGCCCGAGAGCGAGGCCGGCGGCTCGCGGGATTCGGGTTCGTGCCTGCTTGCGTTTGCGGTGCGCGACACGGGCGTCGGCATCGCGCCCGAGGAGGGCGCGAAACTGTTCAAGCCGTTCAGCCAGCTCGACTCTTCCTCGACGCGGAAACACGGCGGCACCGGCCTCGGCCTGGCCATCAGCCGCGATCTCGTGCGGTTGATGGGCGGAGACATCACGCTGGTGAGTCAGGCGGGCCGGGGTGCGACCTTCTCCTTTACGCTGCGGGTGGCGATCGCGAGCGCCGCGGAAGCGCCACCCTCGCTCGCGGGACTGCGGCTCGCGCTGGTCGCGCCGCCCGATGCACGCCGCGCCGAACTCGCGCGCCTCGTTGCGCGCTGGGGCGCGCTCGGGATCGAGGTTGATTCGCTGGCTCAGTTGCCGCCGCCCGACGGATGGGATCTCGCGCTCGTGACGATCGATGAGGCGCGTGCGCGCGCTCTCGCGGCGCAGGCCGCACCTTCGCCCGAGTTGCCGCTGGATCGCGCGCTGGCGCTCGTGCCGGTCGCGTTGAGCACAGAGCTGCGCGCGGCGTTGCGGCCGCACTTCCGCCTGCTCACCAACCTGCCGCTGCACCACTCGGCCCTGTTCGATCTTTTGAGCGGCGGCCGGCCGGCCACGCCGCGCCACGCCCCGCCGCCGACGCATTTCGGACTGCGCGTGCTGTTGGTCGAGGATAACGCCGTCAACCAGCGGCTCATGCAGCGCGTCCTGCAAAACCTCGGCTGCACCTGGCATGTCGCCGCCAACGGCCGGCTCGCTATCGAAGAGCTGGCGCGCACCGGGGGCGACTACGATTTGGTGTTGCTCGATCTACACATGCCGGAACTCGACGGCCTCGGCGTGCTCGAAGAAATTCGTGCGGGACAGGCCGGCCCTCGCGCGCAGTCGATCTGGATTTCGGCGCTGACCGCCGATGTGCGTGAGGAGCAGAAAATCCGCGCGCGTGCCGCCGGCATTGATGACTATCTCGTGAAGCCGGTGCAACTGCCCGAGCTTGAGGCGGCATTTCGACGCTACCGCGCCGCGCGCAAAAAGTAGGGCGAGCGTTCAGCCCGCCCTCGGAAAAAACATTTTCAACCGCTGATTACGCCGATCGCGTGGATTGGGATCTACGCGATCGAAATTTCATCCGCATCATTCGGGGTCAAGAATCTGAGGTTGGCCAACGGGGTGCTGAACCCGCGCCCTACTCGCCCAGCGCTGCGGCAATCTGCTTGCACGAGACCTTCAAAATCTCGAGGCGCGCGTGGCGCTTGTTGTCGGCCGGCACGAGGTGCCACGGCGCGCCGGCGTGCTGCGTGAGCGCGAGCATGTCGCCGACGGCGATCTCGTAGGCGGGCCACTGGCGGCGATTGCGCCAGTCCTCGGCGTTGATCTTGTGGCGCTTGTAGTCGGTCTCCTCGCGGTGGCGGAAGCGGCGCAACTGCTCCTCGCGCGAGAGTTGCAGCCAGAATTTCAACACGATGATGCCGTGCTCGGTGAGCTGCTGCTCAAAATCGTTGAGCTCGCCGAACGCGCGCCGCCACTCGTCTTCGCGGCAAAACCCCTCAATGCGCTCGACCAGCACGCGTCCAAACCACGAGCGATCGTAGATTGTCACGCGGCCGGCGCGCGGCACGTGGCGCCAGAAACGCCAGAGGTAGTGGTGCGATTTTTCCTCGTCGGTGGGCTTCGCGACGGGAATCACGCGGCAGTCACGCGCATCGATCGCACTCGTGAGGCGGCGGATCGCGCCGCCCTTGCCGGCGGCGTCCCAGCCCTCAAACACCCATACGATCGAGCGGCCGCGCTCGGCGGCGGAGCGGACCGCACGGTTGAGGCGGCCGAGCCACTTGTCGCGTTTGAGCTGGTAGGATTCCTCCGAGAGCACCTGGTCGAGCGAAAGTGCGAGGAGCTTTTCGCGGCCGGCGGGACGGAGCGGGGTAATGCGTCGCGGTTTGGCGGGGCGGGGGACCTTTTTCTGCGCCCGCAGGTGCGTGCGAAAGCGCGCGAGCAGTGTTTCGCCCACGGTGAGGTTGCGCGCCCGCGAATCGATCGCGTCGATCACGTGCCACGGTGCGCCGGGCCGGTGCGTGGCGCGGCGCATGTCGGCGGCGAGCTCCGCGCGCCGATCATAGTCGCGGTGGCTTTGCCAATCGGCGGGCGTGACGCGCCAGGCGGTGTCGGGATCTTCCTCGAGTTCGCGGAGGCGGGCACGCTGCGCCTCTTTCGGAAGCCGCAGCCAGAGTTTCACGATGAGGGCGCCGTCGGCGGCGAGCAGGTGTTCAAAATGCGCGAGTCGCCGGAGCGTGGCGCGAAAATGAGCGAACTCGGCTGGCGTGTGTGGATCCTCGGCGAGCGCGTCGGTGTGCCAGCCGCCCGCATAGATCGCCATGCGGCCGCGCGGCGGCAGGCAGCGCCAGTAGCGCCACATCGGCGGGCGTTCGCGCTCCTCATCGGTCGGCGCGTGAAACGCGAACGTCTCCACGCCGCGCGGATCGAGCCAGCCATTAAGGAGGTTGACGATCTCGCCCTTGCCGGCGGCCTCGTCGCCGGCGACGACGAGCAGCACGGGAAAAGGCGCGTGCTGGAGATCGACCTGCATTTGCACGAGGTCGGCGCGGAGCGCGGGGACGCGCGCCTCGTAGTCGCGCTTGGGCAGCCGGAATGCGGCGCGGGATTTCGCCATGTCGCGCAAACGTGAAGCCGCGCCGCGCGGTTGTCGAGAAACGGAAACGCGACGGTTCGGTTACGATTTCAATTCTTCAACGGCGGCCGCGGCGTGAGGTTCTGCACCCACTGCCCGCCGTATTGCTTGTAGGCTTCAAAGCCTTGCGCGCCGAGGGCGGCAGTCACGCGCGTCTGCGCCTCGGTGGCGAGCGCGGAGAGTTGGGCCGTGCGATCGTCGGCGGACAGCGAGCGATCCTGGCGGAGTGCGCCGGCGCGTTGCTGAATGTCCTGCTGCACGGCGTAGACTTGGGTCGCGGTTTCGGGCGGCAGCTCGAGGCGATCGACGAGCTGACTGGTCTGGCGGAAACTGTAATTGGTTGCGCGCTGGTAATCAGCATAACGCGCGTCGCCGAGCGCGGCCGTGATGTCGTTCTGAAGCTGCTTTTGCGCGGCGGAGCGCGCTTTCTGCTGCTCATCGGTCGGCGCGGAATAATACGACGGAAACTGTGCGTCGAACGCGCTCTGCAATTTGTAGAGGGCACGGAATTCCTGTTCCGAGGCGTCCAAGGCGCTGAGGTTGTAGCGCAGGCTGTTCGCCGTGCGACTGGTGCGCAGATCGTAGTCCTCGAGCTCCTGCGGGGTGAGCGTGGCGGCGAACTCGTCGTGCATCGCCTTGTCGAGCGCGTCCATCTTAGCCTGATCTTCGGGCAGCCAGGTCCGGCCAAAAGAAGTGGACAGGTCCGCCCGCTGCTCGTCGAAGCGATCGCGGATGGCGGCGAGCGAATCGATTTTGTCGTCGGAGAGAGTGGGGAACTGGCGGTGAAGCGAGGCGACATTGCCGTTTTCCGGATCTGGGCCGAGGACGTCCTTGATGGCTTTGCGCTCCGCCTTCCAGAGTTCGTTGAGCGCCGTTTGCGTCGCGGGATCGGGGCGGATGTTTTTCCAAAAGGGCTGATCGGCCTGCGCGGCTTCGAGCGCGTGGCGGCGAGCCGCGAAGCTTTCGTGGATGCGCGCGGCGATGATCGCGCGGACGAGCGTGGGTGGAAAGCCCTCGGCGCGAAGTTTGTCGGCTTGTATTTTCAGATCGTCGTCGCGCAGCGCAGCCCACGTTTCGGAGCCGGGCGTGCCGTTGGCGTGAATCGCGGACGAATTTTTTTTCTCGGTCGCGGCGGGTGGGGTATTCACCGGCGCAGAATCGTCCGTTGAACCGAGCGCGAGCAGGCCAATGAGCGCGGCGTTGGCGGCGAGCGATGCGGCGAGAATCAGCGGGAAAAGTTTCATGCGCGGCGACGCGTCATGGGCGCGGGGGCGGCGGCAGGTTGCGAAAATCCGGACCGCCGCCGAAAGCGATCACGGCGTTGCCGTTGCCAATCGTCATCGACATGCCGGTGAATTTTACCGCGGCGCCCCGCTCCAGGTTGCTCAGCCATTGGTTGTCGGCCATTTTCACGTAGGTGGCGCCCACGGTCGGACCGAGGGCGGCAAGCAGCTGCGAGCGGGTGTCCTGCGCAAGTGATTGCAGCGCGGCGCGCTTTTGATCGGTGCTGAGGGTGGTGTCGTCGAAGATGGCGTTGGACTGCTGGGCGACGGTGTCGCGCAGCGCGTAAGCGCGAACCGTGGCGTCGGCGGGCAGACTGTTGCGTTCGGCGAGGCTCTTCAGCTGCTGGTAATCCCAGCTCGTCTCGCGTGCGTAGTCGGTGTAACGCGCATTGCCGAGCGTGGCCTTGAGCTGGTCATTGAGCTGCGTGATCGCGGCCTGGCGCTGCTGGTAATCGCTGCCACCGAAGTTGCCGTTGTAGGGAAATTTTTCGCCGAATGACTGCTGCATGGCGAAAATCGCGCGATACTCGGCCTCGCTGGGGTTGAAATCAGCAAGCTGGTTGCGGAGCAGCTGGGTGATCGGCGAGGAGCGGACTTCATAATCGGCGAGTTCCTCGGGCGAGAGCACGGCGGCGAGATCGGCGTGCTTTTCGCGCGTGAGCAACGCGAGCTGGTCGCGATCTTGGGGGAGGGTGATGCCTTTCATCGCGGCCCGGATCGCGGAGTTCATGTCGGCGTAATCGTCCTCGATACGCTGCACAGCGTCGATCTTGGCGCGAGTGAGGTTGCCGAACTGGCGCCGCTGATCGACGGTGACGTCGCTGGTCGCGAAGAAATCATCGCCGAGCAGCTCGCGGGTAAGCTTAGCGCGTTCGCGCTGCAACTGGGCAATCTCCTCGTAGCGTTTGGCGCTCGTGCCGGCGGACATATAAGTCGAGGGCAGTTTCCAAAACGGCGTGTTGGGATCGGGGTCGCGGAGGGCGCGGATTCGGGTGTCGTAGCGGGCGCTGAGCTGGGCCTGAACAATCGCGCGGATGATCTCGGGCGGAAACCCCGCCGCGCGCAGGCGCGCGACGAGCGTCGCGAGATCCTCGGTCGCGAGGGCGGACCAAAGTTTGATTTTTTCGGGCGGCGGAGCGCGGACGACAGGGGCCACTGCAGTTGGTGGCTCGGCGAAATGAAAATTCCGCGCGAAAAAATCCCGGGCAAACGGCGGCGCGAGCGCGGGCTGCCACGCGAGCACGCTGAAAAGCGCAGCGTTGGCCGCCAGCGAGCCGGCGAACACGAGCGGGGCAAGTTTCATGGGTGGGGAAACGATCCGGGCGAGCGAACGACGGGGAATTCGTTGGGGCAAGACGCGGAAAACGCCAGTCTGACTTGCGGGAAAGGGCTTTGGGCCGAGGCAGGCGGACGATGTAGGCAATTCGCTTGGCGACCACCGGGCCAGCGCCCCACGCTGCCCGGTTCCTCATGAGCGATCCGCACCATCCGCAACGCCCGCGCGCCCTCGCGATGCTCGTGCTCGCGAATCTGTTTTGGGCGATAAGTTTCCCGGTGGTGAAGACGTTGCTGTTGCTGCACGCGCAGTTGTTGCCGGCGGCGGGCCCGTGGTTCGACGCGATCTACACGATGGCGCCGCGCTTCCTGCTCGCGGTCGCGGTCCTCCTGGTCTGGCGGCCGCGAACGATCGTGCGGATCACGCGGAAGGAAATCGCGCAGGGCGCGCCGCTCGGGCTGTTCACGACGGGCGGAATGTTTTTGCAGAACGACGCGCTGCAATTCACCGCAGCGAGCACCTCGGCGTTTCTCACGCAGTGCTACGCCATCATCATCCCGGTCTGGCTGGCGGTGCGTGCGTGGAAAAATCCCGGCGCGCGAATCTGGGTCTGCTGCGCGCTCGTGCTCGCGGGCGTGGCGCTGCTCGGGCATTTTAACTGGCGCACGCTGCAGTTCGGGCGCGGCGAATGGGAAACGCTGCTGTGCTCGGTATTTTTCACCGGGCAAATCCTGTGGCTGGAGCGAAAGAAATTTGCCGGCAACGATCCGATTCGGTTGTCGTTCGTGGCGTTTGTCACGCAGGCGATCGTGTTGTGGAGCGCGGCGGTGGCGATCGCGCCGGATGCGCATGCGCTGCTCGTGCCTTGGACCTCGGGGCCGTGGCTCGGGCTCACAGCCATCCTGACCGTGTTCTGCACGCTCGGGGCGTTCATGATGATGAACATGTGGCAGCCGAAAATCACCGCGACCGAAGCGGGTCTAATCTACTGCGTCGAGCCGATCTTCGGGTCGGTGATGGCGCTGTTCTTCCCGGCGATTTTTTCGGTGTGGGCCGGCGTGAACTATCCGAACGAGACCGCGACGTGGACGCTGCTCGTCGGCGGAGGTTTGATCACGCTCGCCAACATCGTGCTGCAACTGAAGCCGCCGAGCGAAGCGTGACGCGGCACGCTCTCAGGGTTTCGGCGCGGGCGTCGCGGGCGGCACATCACTCGGAGGCGCGACGATCACCTTGGTGGTGGTGGTGCCGTCGGATGAACTGTGGTCGCCCGTCGTCGAGGAGCTGACCGATATTACCTGGGTCTGCACGCCGCTGGGAGGCGCGCCGGCCGGTGCGAACAGCATCGTGCCGCCGCCGGTGTTGCTTGAGGTGTTGCTGATGACGTTGACCATTTGGCGCGAGCCGTTGGTGCCGGCTCCGGCGGGCATCACCGGATAAACGCTCGGGGCGCCGGCGCCGCCGAGCGAGAGCGCGCCGGGTGAATTCGCGGACGGAGTGGTTGAGTAGCCAATCCCGCTGTTGAGGAGGTTGAGCCATTGGGCGCGTTGCGCGTAGGCCTCGGCCGCCTCGGCCCCGAGCGCGCCGGTGAGATCGGCTTTGGCGTGCGCGGCAAGCGCCAAAATTTGATCGCGGCGCTGCGGAAAAGGTATGGTGGCGTCGGCCATGATTTTTTGCGACTCGGCGGAGTAGCTGTCGCGCAGGGCGGCGACGCGGTCAGTGGTGTCGGCGGGGAGACTGAGCCGCGAGACGAGCGCATCGACGCTCTTGAGATCGCTGTCGCTGGCGCGGCGGAGCGTGGCATAGGCGTCGTCGCCGACGGCGGCGCGCATGTCGGCCTGGAGTTGGAGCGCGGCCTCTGAGCGCGCCTTCATCAGGTCTGGTGAAACGCGGCCATTGAAGCTTTCCGCGGGAAACTGATCGTCGAATGCTTTCTGCAGAGCGTAGAGCTTTTTGAATTCGTCTTCGGAGGCGATGCCATCGCCGTAGCGGTTCATCAACGCTTGGGCGCTCGGTGAGTTGCGCATCTGGTAATCGGCGAACTCGGCAGGGGAAAGGAGCGCGGCGATGTCGCGGTCGCGCTCGGCGTTGAGCAGCTTGAGTTTCTCCCTATCCGACGCGAGTTGCGGGCCACCCTGCGTGCCGAACTTCGCCATCAACTCGCTGTAGTCCTCGAGAATCGCGCGAAGTTTGTCGCGCTTTTCCTCCGGCAGAAACGCGAGCCGGTTTTGATCGATGCCGCCGATGCCGAGGTCGTCGCCGAACGCGGCGATCATCGCATCGGACAATTCGCGGCGGGCCTGGAGGAGTTGTTCGCTGGCGAGAGTGCCGATGCCGGAGCGGCGCCACCATTTGCCGTCGCCGCCCGTCGCGGCGCGAGCGGCGCGCATTTTATCTGCGAAGCGCGCAAAGGCGCGGCCGAGGGCCTGCTCGCGGGCCGAGTCGTTGGCCGCGCCACCGGCGGATCCCGCAGCCTGAGCGCTGGAGTCGGAGGCTTTGGCCGCGAGGCTTGAAGGGCTCGAGGATTTTTCCGCAACGATCGTTTTGGCGCTGTCGGACGAGCGGGTAGTATAGAAAACGCCTAACAATGCGACGTTGGCGGTGAGCGAAGCAGCGAGCAGGAGGGCGATGGGTTTCACGGCAAGGAAGCGGGGCGAAGTTGCGGGTGGATCGAAAGGAAGCGCCGCCGCGGCGCGGCTTTGTCTGACAAAAAATCACGCGGCCGCGACGCGGGTGAATTGTCCATGGACGAGAAAGTGCCGGAGTTGTGCGAGTGTGTCCGCGCGCCAAGTGAGCCACGTGTGTGAGTGGTGCAGCACGATGAAGTCGCTCATGCCGTCGAGCCGCGTTCGGGCGACGCTGACCTTGCCGTCGTCCGGACCAGCGAGCCACGAGGAAAAAAGTGGGTTGAGCGATCGATCGCCGGCGATGATGCCTAGCGTGCCCGCGCGGACCGGCCAGGCGCCGAGTTTGCATGGTAGATCCGCGGCGTCCGTGCCGAGCCGTCGGCCGTTCACGCCGGTGAACCAGCGGAATGGCAGGAATGTTTTCAACCGATCGGTGACCTCGCTGCCGGCATTCGGCGGCGCGATCATCACAACGTGCCCGAGGTTTTCCGGCGCGGGCGAAGTCGCCAGCCATTGCCGCAACACGATGCCGCCCATCGAGTGCGTGACGAAATGCACGCGCGGCGCTTCCTTGATTCGCGCCTCGCGCAGCCGCGCCGGCAGCCACTCGGCCGCGATCGTTTCGATCGGCAGGGTGCGCGACGGGTAGGAGAGGTTCACCACGCGGTAGCCGTCGCGCTCGAGGGACAGCGCGAGCCGCGTCAGCATCCAGTGCGGGCAGGCGAGGCCGTGCAGCAGCACGACCGTCTCCGTCGAATTGGCGGCATGAGCGAAGTTGGCGGCGGCCATGGTCAGACTACACGCGAGCGTGCGGAAAAGTTTCACGAAGGAATCGCGCCGGTCCCGAGCCGTCGCACGCGCACCGAATGGGTGGCGCGCCATGTCACGGCGCCGAGCACGATGACGCCTCCGACCAGCGCGAGCCGCGAAGGTTTCTCGCCAAACGCGATCAGCACCCACACGGGATTCAGGATCGGTTCGATCACCGGAATGAGCACGGCCTCAAGCGCCGTCACGTGTTTGATTGCGCGCGCATAGAGCCAATACGAAATGCCGAGTTGCACGACGCCGAGCAGCGCGAGCGAGAGCCACGCACCGCTGTCGAGCGCCGGCGCGCGCACGATCCACGGCAGGCCGACGAGACATGCGAGCGCGTTGCCGATGATGATCGATTCGCTCGCGGAAGTGTCCTTCTGTTTGCGGAGCGCGAGCGTCATGCCGGCGAAACACACGCCGCTGATAACCGCTAGCACGTCGCCCATCACGTGGCCGAATTCGAGGCTGTCCGCGAAAAACAGCGCCATCCCGCCGAGCACGATCGCGATGGTGATCCAGTCGGCGCGCGTCGCCCGTTCGCCGAGCAGCCATGCGCCTGCGAGCGCGATCCAGATTGGCGCGGTGTATTGAAGGAGGATGGCGTTGGCGGCGGTCGTGAGTGTCGTCGCCCAGCAAAACGTGATGGTGCACGCCGCGTAGCCGATCGCGCCGAGAATTTGATCGCGGGAAAAATGGAAACGCAGCCCGCGGTTGGTGGCGACGAGAAACACCGCCGCGATCGCGCCGCGGCCGCCCGCGACCGCGAGTCCCGGCCAGAATGCTCCGACGCGCTTGATCAAGAGTCCGCCAAGGCTCCAGCACAGCGCGGCGACGACGAGTAGCACGAGTGAGCGGGAGTGGGCGGGGTCTTTCACGCGGGTCAGAGATGCGGCAGCGTGCAGTGGCACGCACGCGAAAAAATTCGCCGCACACAACGAGGCGATTATTGTTCTGCGGATGAGACGCTGGTTGCTTCTGATTACCTTTGCCGCGGTGGTCGGCGTGATGGGGTTTCTTGCTGTGATTTGGTGGCAAGTGCGCGATGCGCAAACCGAACCGGCACGTCCGCGTGAGGCTGGCAAATCCGCAGATGCATACGATCCTTCGCTTCGGGTGCGAGGGCCTGTGGTTAAACCAACTGAATCGCAGCCTAAGGTCGATGCGACCGCTTCAGCCGCCGATCGCGCCGCGAGCGCCGACAAAATCCGCCGCGACTACGACGAAATCACCAAAAAAATTTCCGCCGAATACGCGGCGGCGGGCGACACGTTTCCCGGCGGACTCAACGCCTACCTGCGCCAGCTCGCGTTGCTCCAGCGTGAGAAGCACGCCGATCTGGCAGCGCTGCTCACGCCCCGCGAACTCGAGGATCTGGAGATGCGCGACACCAACGCCGGCCAGAGCGTGCAGCGACTGCTTGGCGAGTCGGCCGCGACCGAAGAGCAGCGGCGCGCCGTATTTCGCCTGGAGCAGGAATTCGAGGACAAGTTTGCCCTTACCTTCGATCTCACGCCGGCAGCGCTGTTCGCGCGCGAGACGGAGCGCGTGGCTACGCAGCAGAAAATTCGCGTCGCACTCGGCGATGATCTATTCGGCGCTTGGCTGCGCGGCGAGGGTGCGGACTACGCGGCCTCGGCCGCGCTTGCGCAGCAGCAGGGGCTGGCGGCGGGCGTGCCGCTCGAGCTGTGGCAGGCAAAAAACGACTTCTTGCTCGCGCGACTCCAACTCAAGGCGCGCGCCGATTTGACCGCGGTGCAGCGCGCGGATACCGAGAGTGCGCTCGCGAGCCAGGCGCTCATACGCGTGACGAGTTTGATTGGCACGGCGGCATCGACCGATGCCGGGCGCGCGGCGCTCTCGTGGCTCCCGCCGCCGCGGCGCTGACGCGCCGGGGGAAAACGCCGCGCGGTGTTGTCAACTGCGCCGGCCGGTTTCTTTTGTCTCTTTTGATTCGCGCGGCGCGACGTTCGCCGTTTCAAACCGTCTCTCCCACTCACTATGAAAGTTCTCCTGCTTCGCTTCCGTTTGCTGATGGTTTTTGCCACCGCGGTTTTCGCGACCAGTCTGTTTGCCCAGACGCTTGCGCCCAAACTCGACATCCCGCAGCCCAGCCCGACCGCCACGCTCAAACAGCGCGTCGGCCTCACCGACATCGAAATCACCTACTCGCGGCCGGGCATGAAGGGCCGGAAAATTTTCGGCGCGCTCGAGCCGTTTGGTGAAGTCTGGCGCGCGGGTGCGAACAACGCCACCAAGGTCGTCTTTAGCACGAGCGTGAAAATCGGCGGCACCGAAATTCCCGCGGGCACCTACGGCCTCTTCGCGCAGCTCGGTGAGAAAGAGTGGACGATCATTCTCAACAAAATCGCCCAGCAATGGGGCGCGTATTCCTACAACCCGAAGGACGATGTCGTGCGCATCCCGGCGAAGGTGCAGAAACTCGCCGAGCCGGTCGAAACCTTCACGATCGACATCAACGACATTCGCGACGAGTCCGCCACGCTCGCGCTCAGTTGGGAAAACACGCGCGTCGTGGTTCCGTTCCAAGTCGATGTCGTCGGCGTGGTGCAGCCGCAGATCGAGGCCATCATGGCATCCGACGCCGCGAAGAAGTATTACGTCCCGGCGGCGATGTTCTACCTCGATCATAGTCTCGATTTGAAAAAGGCGCTCGCGTGGATGGATGCCGCGATTGCCGACCAGCCGAAGGGTTACTACCTCCACTACCGCAAGGCCAAGGTGCAGGCCGCACTCGGTGACAAGCCCGGCGCAATCGCGACCGCCAACCAGTCGATCGCCCTCGCCAAGGGGGATGCCAAGAATCCCGCCAGCGCGGAATACATCCGCCTCAACCAGGCGCTGCTCGCCACCCTGAAATAATTGCGACGATGTCCCCGGCCCGCGTTTTCCTCTGTGCGAGTGCAGCGTGGCTGCTCGCGCTCGCCCCGGCGGCGTTTGCCGGCGACACTGTGCCGGCCACGCCCGCGGCGATTGGCCAGGAACTGAAGAGCTTCGCGACGCTCGGCTCCGTGCTCTACGTCGCCGCGCACCCCGACGACGAGAACACGCAGCTCATCACCTACCTCGCCCGCGGTCGCGGCTACCGCACCGCGTATCTTTCCGTCACGCGCGGTGACGGCGGCCAGAATGAACTTGGTCCCGAGTTCGGCGAAAAACTAGGCGTTGCCCGCACGCAGGAATTGCTCGCCGCACGCCGGCTCGACGGCGGCCGACAGTTTTTCACCCGCGCGCTCGACTTCGGTTTCACCAAGGACGTTAACGAAACGCTCCGCATCTGGGATCACAAGGAAGTGCTCGGCGACGTGGTGCGCGTCTTTCGCACTTACCGCCCCGACGTTGTGATCGCTGGCATGAATCCCGTGCAGACGCCCGGCCAGCACGGTCAGCACGTGGCCTCGGCTCAGCTCGCGATTGAGGCGTTCAAGCTTTCCGGCGACCCAGCGGCTTATCCCGAGCAGATTGCGGAAGGCCTCCTGCCGTGGCAGCCGAAACGCATCCTGCAAAACGTCCGTTTCGGCGGACGCGGCAACCCGAACTTCACCACCATCACGTTGGACGGCGGCGGCGACGATCCGGTGACGGGTGAGAGTTTCGCCTCGATCGCGAATCGCAGCCGCAGCCAGCACAAGACGCAGGGCTTTGGAAATTTTGCCGCCGCTGCCGGCGGTCGCGGTGGCCCGCGACAAGAAACCTTCGCGATGATCAACGGTGACCCGGCCACGACCGACATCGCCGACGGGCTCGATCTGACGTTCGGACGCTTCGGAGCGGCCGGCGCCGAAATTGCGAAAATTGCTGGCGAAGCCGTGGCAAATTTTAAAGCCGACGATCCGTCGGCGAGCGTGCCGGCGCTGCTCACGATCCGCGGGAAACTTGCCACGCTGCCTACCGATCCAGTGGTCGCCGACAAACGTGCGCAGCTCGACCGCATTTTGCAGGCGTGTCTTGGGCTCAGCGTCGAAACGACCGTTGCAACCGCCGAGGTTGTGCCGGGCGAGACCCTGGCGTTGCACCACACCGCGACCGTCGGTGGCAAGTTGGCCGTGCGCTGGAAAGGGCTGGCATTTCGCGCGGCCGGAAGCGAAGGCAGTGCGAATTTCGGCGACGAAATCGCGGCCGGCCAGTCTGCGGGCCACGATTCAACCAATGTCCTCGCCGCGTCAACGCCCGTCAGCCAGCCTTACTGGCTCCGTGAGCCAAGCACCGCTGGAATGTTCGTCGTGAGGCCGGCGGACGTGAGCCTTGTCGGCACGCCGGAAAATCCATCTGCGTTTCCGATCGACTATCGTTTCGAAGTCGGCGGGCAGACGCTCGCGATCGCGACACAGCCCGTGCAACTCGTGTCCGCTGCGTCCGAAGCGCAGGCGAAGCGCAAGCTCGTCGCGATTCCTCCGGTGGCTCTCAGCTTCCCGTTCGAGGTTGCGCTGTTTGCGCCTAGCGCGACGAAATCCGTCGTTGTCGAAGTGAAATCCGCGCGTGCCGGCGCAAGCGGCACAGTTCGCCTCGAAGCGCCGGCCGGCTGGAAAGTCTCCCCCGCGAGTCGCGCGTTTGAATTCAAAAACGTTGGCGACAAGTCGGACTTCACGTTCGATCTCACGGCGCCGGCGCAGATTGCGACCGCGGAATTCGTCGCGGTCGCGACGGTCGGGAAAAATTCCTACACCAACGGTCGCGTCGCGATTAATTACCCGCATCTGCCCGTGCAACTGCTGCTACCGCCGGCGCGGCTGCGCGTCGCCGCCTTCGATCTGAAAATCCGCGGCCAGAAAGTCGGCTATCTGCCGGGGGCGGGCGACAGCACCGCAGAAAATCTCACCGAGATGGGCTATCAGGTCGTCACGCTCAGCGGCCTCGATCTTACCCCGGAAAAACTGAAGGGCCTCGATGCCGTCGTGATCGGCGTGCGGGCGTTCAACGAGCGAAAAGATCTCGAGCCGAATCTGCCCGGCCTCTTCGCCTGGGTGGATCAGGGCGGCACCGTGATCGCGCAATACAACCGGCCCGCGAACAACCTGACGAAAAATCTCGGGCCCTATCCGCTCTCGATCGCGGGCAATGCGCCCGACCTCCGCGTGACCGACGAAAATGCGCCGGTGATTTTCCTCGCGGCTGATCATCCAGCGCTGAATTTCCCCAACAAGATTACGAAGGCGGACTTCGACGGCTGGGTGCAGGAGCGCGGCGCGTATTTCCCGAGCAAGTGGGATGAGCACTACGTCCCGCTCTTTGCGATGAGCGATCCGGGCGAAAAGCAGCCCGACAGCAGCCTGCTGGTCGCAAAATACGGGAAGGGCTATTACGTTTACACGGGGCTCGGTTTCTTCCGGCAACTGCCGGCGGGCGTGCCGGGCGCGTATCGGCTGTTCGCAAACCTCGTGTCCCTCGGCAAAGAGCAATGACGCCTGCGCCGGAGCCCGAAGATAACGATACCGGCTTGCCAGGCCTGCGCTCGTGGCGCGGCGTGTATCTGTTCGTGCTCGGTTGCTTCGCCACCTACGTCGCGGCGCTCGCGATCTTCGGACGCTATTTTGCGTGAACACCCTCGATTACATCGTGCTCGTCGGCACGCTCGTGAGCATCGCGGCGTATGGCTTGTGGCGCACGCGCGGCCGGCGCGACCTGCACGGCTACCTAAAGGGTGCCGGCAACACGCCGTGGTTTGTGATCGGCCTGTCGATCATGGCGACGCAGGCGAGCTCGACGACGTTCCTGTCGACACCCGGCCAGGGCTTTGAAAGCGGTCTCGGTTTCGTGCAGAATTATTTCGGCGCGCCCCTCGCGCTCATCGTGATCGCGATCGTGTTCGTGCCGATTTACCGGCGGCTGAACGTCTACACAGCTTACGAATTTCTCGGGAAACGCTTCGACCAAAAAACCCGGTTGCTCGGCGCCGCGCTCTTTCTCGTGCAGCGTGGCATTGGCGCCGCGATTACGATTTACGCTCCGGCGATTGTGCTTTCGACGGTCATGGGCTGGTCGCTCAACGCCACCATTCTCTGCACCGGCGCGCTCGTCCTGATCTACACGGCGGTCGGCGGCAGCGACGCCGTTAACCTCACGCAGAAATACCAAATTGGCGTGATCTTTCTGGGGATGTTCGCGGCGTTCGGCGTGCTCGTGAGCAAACTGCCGGAGTGGCTATCGTTCGGTGACGCGCTGACGGTAGCCGGCGGGCTGAAGAAACTCGAGGCGGTGGATTTCAGTTTCGATGTGCACAAGCGCTACACTCTTTGGTCCGGCATTTTTGGCGGGATGTTTCTCGCGCTGTCGTATTTCGGAACCGATCAGTCGCAGGTGCAGCGGTATCTTTCTGGCGGCTCGGTGCGCGAGAGCCGGCTGGGGTTGATGTTCAACGGCGTTTTCAAAATTCCGATGCAGTTTTTCATCCTGCTGCTCGGCGCGTTGGTGTTCGTATTTTATCAGTTCGAGCGCCCGCCGATCTTCTTCAACCAAACCGCGTGGCAGCAGCACGCCCGCGGCGAATCGGCGGAGAAAATGCACGCGCTTGAGACGAATTTCGCCGCCGCGCACGCCCAGAGGCGCGACCTCTTGAAGGCGTGGATCGAAGCCAAGCACAGCGGCGATCCGGCCCGGATCGAATCGGCGCGCTCGGCGGCGCTCGCTGCCAATGATCGTGCGGAAGCGATTCGCACCGAGGCGAAGAAGGCGATGAGTCCCGAGCCGGGCAAGTCGGCCAAGGACTCCGACTACGTCTTCATCACGTTCGTCCTCGATTACCTGCCGCATGGCTTGATCGGGCTGCTGGTGACGGTGTTCTTTGCGGCGGCGTTGTCATCGAAGGCTGGCGAACTCAACGCGCTCGGCTCGACGACGACAGTCGATCTTTACCGTCACGTGATTCGACGGGATGCGGCTGACGCCCACTATGTGATCGCGTCGAAATGGTTTACGGCCGGCTGGGGCGTGGTCGCCATCGCCCTCGCGCTGTGCGCCACGCTGACGGAAAACCTGATCGAGTTTACCAACATCGTCGGTTCGATCTTTTACGGCGTGCCGCTCGGATTGTTTCTCACGGCGTTTTTTCTGGAAAAGGTCGGCGGCACCGCCGTGTTCTGGGGCGCGCTGATCGCGCAGGTGCTGGTGATCGTGTGCTATTTCGCCACGGACATCGGTTACCTCTGGCTCAACCCGCTCGGCTGCGGATTGTGCATGCTGTTTGGCGTGATCTTGCAGGCGGTGGGCGGTGAAAAGAAACTGAGTTTCGCATGAGCGCCCCTATCATTTGTTTCGGCCAGCAGCCGTGTGGATTTTTCCCGCGACGATTTCTTTATGCGAAATTTGCGACAGCGCGCCGCCTTCAGGCGGAGATCGGCGGCGAGATCGTGTTCTTCTGTCACGACAGCGATCATGACTGTCGCGAGACGCAGACGACGCTGCGGCATCGCAAGACCGGCGAGCCGCTCACGTTCAACTTTGCGTTCGAGAACAAGCTCCAGCGGAAATTTTCACCGCTGAGTTTAAAGCGCATCCCGGCGGGCTGGCGCGACAACACCGCGCGGCAGCTGGGCGCCTACGTCGCACCGCCGCTCGCGGAATTGTTCAAGGGCAACGCGGCAACAACCGCCGGTGATTTTTGTTTGGAGATGTATCGTCGCATGGGGCTGCTCGAAGGCGTGCGCGTCGTGCGCTCAGCTGATCCGGCGGTACGGACGGCGGCGTGCGACATCACGGATTTTTTCGTGGATGTGGCGCACGGCGGGGAAATCGTGCGCGCGCGCTGGATGGACGGAGCGCTGAAGCTCCACGAGGGCGGCGACAGCTATACGACGCTGCCGGCGGGCGCGTTCACCAAGGCGCAGGTTAGCCCGACGCGCGATTCGCGGCTGCGCTGGATGCAATCGGTGCTTCACTGCACGCACTACATCGCCGGCGCGGGCGAGCAGGCTTACTTGAATAAAGCCGACGCGCCTGACATTACCTTCGTCAACCGCGACCCCATCGAACGATCTGATGAAGCCTATGCCGAAATCCCCGCCTGATGGCCCGCTGATCCTCGCGTTTGGCGCGCATCCGGATGACATTGAGTTTGGCTGCGGCGGAGTGATTGCGCGCGAGACGCAGGCCGGGCAGGCGGCGCATTTTGTGGTTTGCTCGCGCGGCGAATCGGGCACCAACGGCGCGCCCGCGCAGCGCACGGCCGAGGCGAAAAAAGCCGCCGCGCTCCTCGGCGCGACGATCGAGTTTGTCGACCTCGGCGGCGACGCGCACATGGAGGCGACGGTCGCCCGCCGCCTGAAGATTGCGGCGATCATCCGTCGAGTGCGGCCGCGGCTCGTGCTGGCGCCGACGATCGTCGAAAACCAGCATGCGGATCATGTCGTCGTGGGTCGGCTCGTGCGCGACGCGGCGCGACTTGCGCGATTTGGCGGAGTGAAAGAGTTAAAGAAACTCCCGCGCCACGCGGTCGAGCAGCTGTGGTTCTATGCGGTGTCGCACGATGCAGAGCCGCGCGACGGCTCGGCGGTGTTGATGGACATTTCGGCGTCGATGGTCGTGGACGCGTGGACCGCCGCGATGGCGGCGCACGCTTCGCAGGCGAAGACCCGCGACTACGTGGAGCAGCAGCTGCGACGCGCGCAGCTGCACGGCGGGCGCTGCGGGGCGAGCCACGCACAGCCCTTGTTTCCGGGCGACGCGCTCGTCTGTGAATCGCTCGCGACGTTTGGCCGCGCGGCGCGTCAGTTCTGACATGGCCCGCGCGCGTCCGCTGAAAATCGGCATCACTTGTTATCCGTCCGTTGGCGGCAGCGGGATCATGGCGTCGGAACTCGGCGAGGAGCTGGCCGCGCGCGGTCACGATGTGCATTTTATCAGCTACGAGCGGCCGTTTCGCGTGCCGCAGGATCGGCCGCGGCTGACATTCCATCCGGTCGTAATCAACGACTATGGGCTGTTCAAGTATCCCGACTATACGCTGCCGCTGTCGGTGAAGATGGCCGAAGTCAGTCGCAGTGTCGGGCTGGACGTGTTGCACGTGCATTATGCGGTGCCGCACGCGACGGCGGCGATCCTCGCGCGCGACATGCTGCCTCTCGGCAAGAAACCGAAGGTCGTTACAACGCTGCACGGCACAGATACAACGCTCCTCGGTCGCGATCCCGGCTACGGTCCGGCGATCGCGCACGCGCTGGCGTGCTCGGACGCCGTCACCACCGTTTCCGAATATCTGCGGCGTGAGACGCTGGAGGTGATGTCGGTCACGCGGCCGATCGAAGTGATCTATAATTTTTTCGAGCCGCGTGCGCCAACGCGTTCGCGGGCGGCAGTGCGACGCGAACTCGGGCTCGGCGCGCGGGCGATGCTGCTCCATGTCTCCAATTTGCGCGCGCCGAAGCGAATCGATCTTTTGTTGGAGGTGGCGGCGCGGATTCGACCGAAGGATGCGTTCAAGCTCGTCGTGCTAGCGGGCGCGAGTTGGGCGCCGTTTGAGAAGGAGGTGCGCCGGCTCGGCCTCACCGATCGCGTGATTGTGCGCGAGCGGGTAACGGACATTGAAGACTATCTGCAGGCGGCGGATCTCGGGCTGTTTACCTCGGAGATGGAGAGCTTTTGCGTGAGCATTCTGGAGGCGATGAACTTCGCGTGTCCTAGCGTCGCGCCCGCGGTCGGCGGAATTCCCGAGGTGACCGTCTCGGGTAAGACGGGCGAACTCGTGCCGTTCGGCGAAGTCGACACGATGGCGCGGGCTGTCGAGGCGCTGATTAAGAATCCGGCCGAACGCCGCAAGCTGGGTGCGGCGGCGAAGGCACGCGCGCGGAAATTTTTTTCCGCCGATGCGATCGTGCCGCTTTACGAGGCGCTGTATCGGCGCGTATGCGCACAGTGAGCCGTGCTCAGGCGCGCCGATTTGGGTTACAGCGTTTGGTTTGAGGTGCTCTAGGCCGCCGGCGTCGCGTCGAGCAGTGGCTTTAGCTCCGTGCCGCCGCTCCGTCGCTGGCGATAGCGGATCACGATCACAAACATCACCGCGGTGAGCGCCGCCGATACGAAGAACAGTCCGCGGTGACCGAGCGGTCGCGCGAAAGCTCCGAACGCAAAGTAACCCAAGAGGGCGCCGAGGTTAGTGGCGTTGGCGTAGATCGCGGTCGCGAGGCCGGCCTGGCCGGGCACGAGTTCCTGAAAAAACACCATGCCCACGTTGGAGATTACGGCGAACGACAGGCCGTGCAGGATTTGCATGGGAAACACCTGCCACGGAGCCTGCGCGCACGGCAGCAGTAGAAAATAGCAGATTGTGGCTGCCGCGCCGAAGCGGATGAGACCGAGTTGGTGGCCGCCCGCCGCGAGCAGACCAAACCACAGCATGAGCGGCACCTCGGCCGCCGGGCCGATGCCGAACGCGATGCCCACGTCACGTCCCTTGCCGGCCAGATCCCCCGTGAGAAAGAGCGGCAGGTTGAGGAGGTTGATCGTGTGGGCCGCGATGATCAGCAGGATCGCGAGAAACATCGCCAATACGTCGCCGCGCGTGACGACGCGCCACACGGATTCGCGCACCGCCGCACGCACGTGCGCCGGCCGCGCCTCGTGCGGCACGAACCAGCACACGCCCGCGAAAAATACGCCGAACAATCCCGCCGCGCCGAGAAACAGCCCGCGGAACCCTGTCAGCACCATCACCAACGCCCCGAGCGAGGGCCCGGCCACCCAGGCGACGGAAAAACACATCCGGACCACGCTCATCAGGAACGTCGGCGGCACGCCCTCGACGCCGCGTGCCACAAATCGATCGCGCACATGCGCGAAGAGCTGTGAAAAACAAATTGCCGCGAGCGCCAGCACCGTCGTGCCGATGAGCAGCAGCGCGCGCGGATCGCGCACGAGCGCGTAGCCGGTGTAGCCGAGCACGCCGCCACCCGCACCGATCAGCAGCACGGTCTTGCGTGCGAGGTGGCTGTCCGACCACCGCGCGAGCGCTGTCGTGACAAACAGCGCGCTGAGCGACGTTGCCGTCATGAAAAGCCCGAATTGCGCCGGCGACAGGCCGACTTCCTGAGTGCCCCAGAGCGAAAGGAACGGCGAGACAAATGAAAACCCGAGCCCGAGCGCGATCGTCGACGCCAGCAACCCGGGGTAGTCAGGCTGGGCAAGGATGCGTTTGGCGCGTGGCAGAATGTCCGGCATGAAACGATCATCCCAGCACGCGCCGGGCCTGAAACCCAACCTCAATCTGCGATCGGCGCCCGGCCTACTCGTCGTCCGCAGCGCCGCCGCCCGACGCGGTGATGTCTTCCTGTTTGATCTTATCGACGTTGAACCGCTCCACCTTGCTGCGGATCGTCTTGATCAACTCTTCAAGTGGCGGTGGCGCGCTCATGAAGCGCAGCGGATTCGATCGACCGACCACGAACGCTTTCAGATACGGACTCACAAAACCCTTCGCCTTTAACTTCACGACGACCTCGCCGACCTTCGCGTCGAGATCGAGCAGCATCTCGGCGTGGCGCTCGTGGTCCTTCAGGGCTTTCGTGAGCGACGCGTCGCTGAATGTGCTCAGGCGCCGCACGAAAGGGTTGTAGACGCCGCCGCTGAACCGCGGGGCCTTCTCGTAGCAGAGGCCCAGCGTGATGAACGCCGCCTCCTCGAAATAGTAGCCGAATTCTTTCTCCGGTTTTTCCGCGCGATCCTCGATCAGGTTGCGGAAAATCCGGATCACCTCGAGCGACTTGTCCTTCAGGTTGTGCGCCTTCTCGGTGTTGAGCGCGAGAATCTGCCATGCCACCTCACGCTTTGGCACGACGAGCGCAGTGATCGCCTTCGCGCCGAGTCGCCGCATCGCCGCGAGGCGGTGCCCGCCGTTGGGCGTCCAGAATCCACCCTTCGGCGCCGTGATCGCGATGATCGGATCGAGAAAATGCCCGTGCGATCGATCACGTCGGCGAGTCGCTTGTGATGTGAATCCGACACGTCGCGCTGAAACGGCGTCGGCTCCACCTGATCGATCGGCAGCACCGCGAGCAGCAACGGCTGTGCGCCGATCGGATCGAGATACTGTCCCGTCACCACACCGCCGGCCTGCTCAATCGCGGCTTTCGTCGCGAGCGCATCGCCGGAAAGTTCGCGCAACACGCTGTCCCTCGCCGCCGCGCCGCGCGTTCCGGCCTTGGCTTTCCGCGGACGCTTTCTCGGAGGGAGGCGTTTGAGGGTGGGCTTGGGCATGGGAGAAATGAGGACGGGTGAAGGGAGGTTAGCGCGAAATCACCTTATGCCAGAGCGTCACGAGACCTTGGCGTTCCAGCCAAGGTTGCATCATGGTTTCATCCAAAACAGTGACCTCGCGGATCGCGGTGATGTCAGTCACGTGTTCGGTTGAGCGGTCTTCGCGATAGAACTCCAACTTCAGAAGCACCACATATTCGGGTGGTGCGAGTGCGATCGCCAACGCCTCGGTCCAGCGGTGACTTCGCCGGAGCGGCAGGGCCCAGGCGTGCAGCGGGTCCTTGCCTGCTAGGTAGATGTCCGCTTTGTAGCCTGACTCGAAGTGAATTCGTTTGAAGTGTCCGCGCTGGGAGCGTGCCTGTTCGGTCCGAATGAACGACTCGGGTGGCACGTAGAACTCGGATTCGGGAAACGCGAGGAGCAAGGAGGCGCGCCCGGCGTCGTCGAGACTCAGCACGACATCCAAGTCGTTCGTGACCCGCGGTTGGCCGTAGAAAATCGCCGCCGTCGCGCCGGTGACCATGTAGGGCGCCGCCGTCGCCTCCAGTCGCCGCACGAACAAACTCAACTCATCCGGTTCGGGCATACAAAATTCGATCGGCGACTGCGCGTTTTATCCGTGTCTCAGCCCATTCGGGATGGCGGTGGCGGAAACCGGCGGCTAGCAATTCGCGGGAGGCGCGATTCAACTTAAGCGCGCGCTGCATCCTCTCGGTCGGCGTCATACCCTGAATAATCGCGATCTAGCGCTGGTACGCGGCGATCACGTGCTCGGGTTCGGCGATGACGGACATGGGGACAGGGTAAGACCGGCGGAATGTTCGGCAACGCCGAGGTGGGACCGAAATTGCGATTGAGGTTACGGCGTTACCGTCACTTGCGCGTTGCTCGTTGAGAGTTTGTTTATGCCGTCGGGCGTTGTGATCGTGCAGTGATCGAAGCGGATGTTTTCGCCGTTGTAGATGCCGAAGGGGAGGTCGGCGGTGATGGCGACGTTTTGGAAAAGGATGTTTTCGGCGGGGGCTTCGGGCAGGCCCCAGAGCAAACCGGCACGGTGCTTCGGTGACGCCGTCGCGGTGATGTTGCGGAAAGTGATGTTTTTGAAAACGGGTGTGAGTTTGCCAAGCGGGGCGGCGGGGTAGCGCGCGGCGATCTCGGGCGTGAGTTTGTGGAGGTCGCGAAACTCGCGCTCCTTCGCCATGTAAGTCCCATAGATCAAAATCGGGAAATTCACATCGGTCATTTTGAGATCTTCGTAGACGAGGTTTTCGATCACGCCGCCGCGATCGCGGTCGGATTTGATGCGGATGCCGCAGTCGGTGCCGGTGAAGGTGCAGTTGCGCACGGTGATATTCGAGACACCATTTCGAGCGTAGCTTCCGATGGAGACGCCGTGTCCGTTGCCGTAAGTGTTGTGCTGGATGAGCACATCGTGGGTGTCGCCGCCGCAGGTGTAGTTGTCGTCGCCGACGGAGATGTCGCAGTGCTCGACGAGAATGGTGCGACCGGAGACGTCGCACGCATCGGTGTTGTGGCTGGGAACCGGCGCGGTGGAGGCGGGGGCGCGGATGGTCACGCCGCGCACGGTGACGTGTGACATGCCGCTGAAGGCGATATGAAACATCGGCGAGTTTTTCAGCGTGACGCCCTCGACGAGCACGCGCTCGCACTTGTTGAGCTTGAACATGCGCGGGCGTTTTGCGCCGCCGGTCTTGGCGAACGGCCACCACGGCTCACCCTGGCCGTCAATCGTGCCGGCACCCGTTAGAGCAACGTCGTGAAGATCGGCGCCGCTGAGGAAATCTTCTCCGCGCGAGGTGCCGCCGGGATAACGATCGAGCGGAAGCATCTTCAGCGTGGCGCCGCTCGCGAGGTGGAGATTGAGACTGCTGGAGAGCATGAGCGGGCCGCTCAGGTAAACACCGGCGGGGATTTCGATCGTGCCGCCGCCGGCTTTGCTGGCCGTGTTGATCGCGGCCTGGAGCGCGGCGGTGTCGTCGGTCGTGCCGTCGCCCTTCGCGCCGGAGGTGCGGACGTTGAACGTCTTTTCGGGAATTCTCGGGAGGTCGGGTTTGACGTCCGCGGCGACGAGTGCGGAGGCCGTGAGCAGGGCGCTGGCGAGGAAAAATTTGGGGAATTTCATGCGCGGAAAGCTGAGGCGCGACGGGAACGTGCGCGAACCTTTCCGGTGCTCATCGTCGAGCGCGCCATATAGGTTGTCGGGGCTGGCCGCGCTCCTCATTGCGCTCGCCACCCGCCGACGAATGCCCCATCCCGCTCGCATGCTCAGTCTGCGTTACGCCCTGCGCAGCCTCGCCCGCGCCCCCGGCTTCAGCCTTTCGGTCTTCGGTTCACTCGCGGTGTGTCTCGGTCCCAACGCCGCGATCCTGTCCGTGCTCTACGCGCTTGTGTTGAAATCGCTGCCGTTTCCCGCGCCCGCGCAACTGGTCGCAATCGTCAATGTCGGCGAAAAAAGCGGCGGGCAGCTCCTGCCCTCGAGCACGCCGCAGTTCGTCGATTTCCGCGCACACGCGGATCGGTTTGAAGAGCTGGCGGGCGTCCGCACCGACACCTTTACCATCGAAAGCGACGACGCACCGTTGCGATTGCCGGGCGCCGCGATCTGCGGAAATTTTTTCCGCGTGCTGGATGTCCGTCCGATCCTCGGCCGGTTTTTCACCAGCGAAGAGGAGGTCGCCGGCAGCGATCACGTGCTCGTGCTCACCCAGAGCTTTTGGGAGCGCCAGTTCAACACCGACCCGGCCGTCCTCGGCCGCCGGCTCCGCATCGCGGGTCAACTTTACACGGTCGTGGGCGTTGCACCGCGCAGCGTCGAAAGCCTCAATCCTGCGACCGCACTCTTTCTGCCCTATGTGCCGGCCGCGTCGAAATTCGATCCGCAGGCACGCTACCGTGGCGATCTCGCGCTCTACGGGCGGCTTACGCCCGGCACCACGCCCGCGGCGGCGCGGGATCAACTTGCTGCGCTGGAAAACGCATTCGAGAAAAACACCGCCACGCCGGCGATGCGCGTGTTCATGGCCAATGCCGGTTTCCGCGTCGCCGTCGCGCCGCTGCGGCCGGGCAACATCATTGCCGAGAAAGATTCGCTCTGGCTGCTGCAGGGCGGCGCGCTGCTCGTGCTGCTGATAGGCGGGGTGAACGTCGGGAATCTTTTCCTCGCGCGGCTCAATGCGAAGCGGCCCGAGCTCGCGATCCGCGTCGCGCTCGGAGCGGGGCGCGCCGCGCTGCTGCGGCAGTTGCTCGTGGAAAGTTTTCTGCTGACCGGCGCCGCGACCGTTGCCGGCCTCGTGTTCGCAGTCGCGGCGCTGGGGGTCTTCAACCGTTATCTGCCCTTGCTGCTGCCAGCGGCGCCACCCGTGACGCTCGATCCCGTGATCGCGGGCGTGATGGTGGCGGTGGCGTTCGCGCTCGCTTTGCTGCTTGGTTTCTTTCCGCTCCACCTGCTGTGGCGCGGCGGCCTGCGCGTCGATGAATCGCGCGCCGCGTCGTCGGGCGGACGGTCCCGGGCCGTGAGCAGCGCACTGGTCACCGCGCAGGTAGCGATCGCGGTCGTGTTGCTCGTCGGTGCGGGCTTATTACTGCGCAGCTTCGCGAAAGTCATGGCGGTTAATCCAGGCTTTGACGCGGCGCATGTCGTGCAGGCGCGCCTCACGCTGCCGGCGCGCTACGCGCGCGCCGCCGACAACGTCGGCATGCAGCATCGCATCGTGGAGGCCTTTCAAACGGTCCCTGGCGTCGAGCACGTGGCCGAATCGCTCGACTCGCTCATCGTTTCGAACCTCCGCCCAGTGCCGTTCTCGTTGCGCGGTGCGCCCAACACCGATGCGGAAAGCCAGCCACTGATCCACATCAACGCCGTGTCGCCCGATTTCTTCGCGACGATGGGCATGCGCGTGCTGGCCGGCCGCGGTTTCACCGACGCCGAGGATTTTGCGAAGAATCCCGTGGCGATCGTTGATGAGACCTTCGCGCAAAAATATTTTCCCGGACGAATCGTCGAAGGACAGGAGATTTATCTGAGCCGCGGATTTCCCCTCGGGGTTGACGCGTGGCCGCGAATTGTCGGCGTCGTCAACCGCGCCAATCTCACCGGCCTCGACAGTCACGACGACCTGCCAATCGTGTATGTGCCACTGGTCGGCTTTCGCACCAGTAGCTTTGAGGTGCTCGTGCGCTCCACGCGGCCGACGGCCGATCTTCTGCGCGATCTGCGGGTGACGCTCGCCGTCCTTGATCCGGCGACGCCGCTCTACGGCGCGGGCTCGCTGGAGGCGCGTTTCAACGAACTGCTCGCCGCGCGGCGGGGACTCACCCTGCTGATTGCGGCGTTTGCCGGACTCGCGCTGCTGCTCGCCGCGATCGGGCTCTATGGCGTGCTCGCCTACGATGTATCGCAACGCACGCGCGAAATCGGCATCCGCGGCGCGATCGGTGCGTCGCCACGGCAGATTGTCGTTCTCATCCTGTGCCAGGGTCTCGGCAGGACCGTGTTTGGCCTTGTCGCTGGATTGATCGGCGCGGTCTGGCTGACACGTTACCTGAACGCGCTCCTCTTCGGCCTCGGCTCCGTCGACGCGATTTCCTACGTGGCAGTGTGCGCGTTGCTCACTGGCGTGGCCTTGCTCGCGTGCTGGCTCCCGGCGCGACGCGCGGCGAAAATCGATCCGATCGTCGCGCTGCGCTCGGAGTGAAATGCGCCGGCGTTTTTTCGCGGTTGAGGCAGAGCCCAGGCTGGGCTCTTGTCTACCTGCCGTGAAGATGAACCGCCTGCCTCAATTTTCACCCGCCGTGCTCTTGCTGGCCGCGCTCGCGTTCACCGGCTGCCACACGGCGCGACCGCGGACGTTTGTGCCGCGCAAGGGCGACGAGATCGTGGTCGCGGGACAGTTGTTTCACACCGGTACGCGCGTGGTCACGTGGATGGATCCGGGCGGCTACGACGCGTATCGCACCGAGCGGCGCTTCAGTCCGATCGACGAGAGCAGTTGGGAGAAGACGAAGGATGTCGCCAAAGACGTGAAGTCGCCCGCGCGCTATGGGCTGCGCCGCGACCCGCTCACGCCCAACGAGACGGAGCGCGTGCGCGGCGGCGGCTGGGATTTGCCGACACTCCAACACGTGATCGATCAATTCGTGATTCACTACGATGCGTCGGGCATTTCCAAAAATTGCTTCAAGACACTGCAGGATTTCCGCGGACTGAGCGTGCATTTCATGTTGGATCTGGATGGGACCATTTACCAGACGCTCGACGTGAAGGAACGGGCGTTTCACGCGACCACGTCTAATACGCGATCGATCGGCATCGAGATCGCGCATGTCGGCGCGTTTGCGCCGGGCAACCACCGGCTGGTTGAGGAGTGGTATCAACACGACGCCCGCGGTCAGACCTTCGTGAGAATTCCCGAGCGCTTTGGCGATGCGATGATTCATACGCCGAATTTCGTGGCGCGGCCAGCGCGGCCCGAGCCGGTGCATGGCGCGATTCAGGGCAGCGAGCTCGCGCAATATGATTTCACGCCCGAGCAATACGCCGCTCTGATCAAGCTCACGGCCGCACTCTGCAAAGCGTTTCCGGCGATTACGTGCGACTATCCGCGCGGACCGGATGGAAAACTTGTCCGCCAAAAGCTGTCCGACGAGGAACTAAAAAACTACCACGGCGTGCTGGGCCACTTCCACGTGCAGACAAACAAAATTGATCCGGGTCCGGCGTTTGACTGGGACAAAGTGATCGGCGGCGCGCGACGGGAACTCGGTTTGCCCGCGCGCTGATCGTTAGCGGAAGGCGACGCGCGACCTCGACTTCGGTCGTGCGTCGGCGATGCTCGGATCAGTCCCTTTACCTCATGAAAATGCTCGCCCTCATGTTTTTCACGGCTGCGGCACTGTGCGCCTCGCCGGAGCCGTTCAAGACCAACGCCCCGATCGTGCGGATTTGGCCCGGAGTCGCGCCCGGTTCCGAGGGGAAGGAGAACATCCCGGAGCGCTGGGTTGAGGGTGGCACGCCGGATATTTTTCACCGTGTAACTGACATCCACAATCCCTCGCTGACGATCTATCTGCCGCCGAAGGGCAAGGCCAACGGCGCGGCGGTGGTCATCGCGCCGGGCGGCGCTCATCGCTATCTCGTGGTCGATCTCGAGGGCGAATTCGTCGCACAAAAACTCAACGCGATGGGCATCGCGGCCTTTGTGCTGCGCAGCCGGCTCGCGCGGGCGGAGGGATCGACTTACAAGGCCGAGGTCGAGTCGCTCGCCGATGTGCTGCAGTCGATCCGCATCGTGCGCGAGCGCGCAAAAGAGTGGGGCGTCGATCCGGCGCGGGTGGGCGTGATGGGTTTTTCGGCGGGTGGTCATCTCGCGGCACTGGCGGAAAATAATTTCGACGCGGCCACGCGCCCCGCGTTTGCGGTGCTCGGTTATCCCGGTTACGTCGGTGCGAGCACGCCGGTGGGGAAAAACGTGCCGCCGACTTTCATCTTCGTAAACGACGATGATCCGCTCGCAACCGGCGCGGGCGAATACTACCTCTCGCTGCGAAAGGCGAAAGTCTCGGTCGAGTTTCACGTGTTTCGCCGCGGCGGGCATGGTGTCGGCGCCACGGGCCGCAACACGCCGGGGTTCGACGCGCTAAGCGTGGCCAAATGGCCGGAGCTTTTCGGTGCGTGGCTCGGCGATCTCGGGTTGTTGCGCTGAAAAACGATCACGGCGCGGTGTTGCCGACGCGCGGGCGATCAGTTCGACGCTTCGCGGCCAGCAGAGGCGCTCGCGGCCCTGAAAAAATCCCGCGCGTGGGAAATGCGCGTGTCGAATTCGAAAGCAAAACCGGACGGCGCGCGACGGGTGATCGCCGCCGGAATTTCTTTTTCGCTGAAGGCGAGGCGTTAACAGAAGCGTGAAAACGTTGGCACGGGCGCTGCAAAAGGAGTGCGCATGTTCGCGATGATCAGGAAATTTTCCGGACGCGCGGACAAAAGGAAAAATCCATACCAACCCAACCTCAATGCTCCGCTGCAAGGAGCCTTCCCAATGATTAAAAAAATCCTCCTCCTCGCCGCCCTCACGGGTGTGGCTCTCACTGGCACTGCGTTCGCCTATTCACCGAAAGATGCGGTCAAACCCGATGAGCCTCGCGTCATCACCGCCTCCGTCGTTCAGCCCACCGGATTGCCGCGCACGTTCGCCGGCGAAACGGTCAACGTCGAATTCTCCCTCGATGCAAAAGGCCAGCCGCGCGACATCCAAGTGCTGTGGGTCAGCGACGCGGTGCTGAAGAAGCAACTGGTGGCCGCGTTTCGCCAGTGGCGCTTCGAGGCCGGCACGACTGCGGCGGACGTGTCGCCGCGCCGTTACATCCTGCCGATCCAGTTGAATCCGGAGGCCTGAGCCCGCGTGATTTTTGACCGGCCGGTCATGCCGCGCCCGGTCGCGCAGTGCCGCTGATGTTGTGGTCAGCGGTGCCGGCGCGACCGGGCATTTCGTTTTGCGCGGTCGCGGCATTGACGCAGCGCTGAAGCTGCTTTCGCTGGGGTGCCATGCACCTGACCCGGCTCGAATGGTTTGAGCTTCTGCTCTCGTTGCAGGCGGGGCTTATCGTCACTCATGATCTCGTGGAAATCCGGGGCTGGGCGCACGGGAGTCAGGTGCGCGCGGCGGTGGGCCGCCGGAAATTCTGGCTCGGCACGCTCAGCACGGGGGTGTTTCCTGGCGTGGCGCTGTGCTTCGCGCTGCGGTTTTGGCGCGGTCCGGTGCCAGATTACGCGCTCAGCTACTGGTGGATTTACTGCGCCGTCACCGTCGCCTCCGCGATCGCGATGTGGTGGGTGCCGTATTTTTTCGGGACGAAGGAAGCGACCAGGCGGCTTTACGCGACGATGTATGCCGGCACGATCCAGGTGCTGCCGGCGCGCGGCGACAATCCGCGGCCGAACCTACTGCACTTGTTTTTTCACGCGTTGTTCGCGCTCAATCTCGTGCTCGCACTTTGGCTGAAGTTCAGCGGAGCTTAGGTGGATCAAGCGACTTATTCCTTGGGTGACTCCACCGGGAGGGGTGCTTCGTTTTCGAGCAAGATCGCGACAGGTAGAGCAAGACCGCGTGCGACGGCGGAGACCAAACCTGATAACGTGGGTCAAATCCTGCAACGTTCACTCCGACCGGACGCGGACTTTCAAAATGAAAACTCGAAAACTTGGCCTCACCGGCCTCGAAGTCTCCGCCCTCGGCTTCGGCTGCATGGGCCTCAGCTCTGGCTACGGTCCGCCCACGGCAAAATCACAGGCGATCGCGGTCATTCGCGCAGCGGTTGCGGGCGGCGTGACCTTCTTTGACACCGCCGAAATCTACGGCCCATGGAAAAACGAGGATGTCGTCGGCGAGGCCCTCGCCCCTTTCCGTGCGCAGGTGAAAATCGCGACCAAATTTGGTTTTCGGATCGGGCCCAACGGCGAACGTCTCGATGGCTTGGACAGCCGGCCTGCGCATATCAAGGAAGTCGCGGAGGCTTCGCTCAAGCGGCTCAAGACTGACGTTATCGATCTTTTCTATCAGCACCGCGTCGATCCGGATGTGCCGATCGAAGACGTGGCCGGCGCTGTGAAGGAATTGATCCAAGCCGGCAAGGTGAAGCACTTCGGCCTCTCCGAAGCCGGCGCAAAAACCATCCGCCGCGCCCACGCCGTCCAGCCCGTCACCGCCCTGCAGAGCGAATACTCGCTCTTTTGGCGGGAGCCCGAATCAGAGATCATCCCGTTGCTCGAGGAACTCGGGATCGGCTTTGTGCCCTTCAGCCCGCTCGCCAAAGGTTTTCTCACCGGCAAGATCGATGAGAACACCAAGTTCGACGCGACCGATTTCCGTAATGTCGTGCCGCGCTTCACGCCCGAGGCGCGCAAGGCCAACCAAGCCGTCGTCGATCTCCTCAATGCGATCGCTACGCGCCTGAAGGCGACACCCGCCCAGGTTGCGCTTGCCTGGATCCTCGCGCAGAAACCGTGGATCGTGCCGATTCCCGGCACGACGAAACTCCCTCGCCTCGCCGAGAATCTCGGCGGCGCGACCCTCGAACTTTCCGCCGCCGACCTCCGCGAGATCAACGCGGCCTCCGACAAGATTACGCTGCATGGCGCGCGTTACCCGGAGCACCTGCAAAAACTGATCGGTCGCTGAGCGCTGGCGAAATCACGAAAACCCGACGACTATTTTCGCCATGGAAATCAAACGCGCTGGTTCCCAACCCTCTGCCAAAGGTCCCGCCGACTGGTTCACGGGCACCGTGCGGATCGATCCTTTATTTCCCGTTGCCGAGCCCGCGCACGCCGCGGCGAACGCCGTGACCTTCGAGCCCGGTGCACGCACCGCGTGGCACGCGCATCCGCTCGGGCAGAAGTTGATCGTTATTTTTGGCTGCGGTCGCGCACAGCGCGAAGGCGGACCGATCGAGGAGATCCGGCCGGGCGATGTCGTCATCTTCGCGCCGAACGAAAAACACTGGCACGGCGCTGCGCCAAACACGGCGATGACTCACATCGCCGTTCAGGAATCCCTCAACGGCAAGGCAGTCGACTGGCTCGAGCACGTTTCCGACGAACAATATCTTGCCTGACCTTGCGCCGCCGCAAAATCGAACACCTTCCGATTCGAAACACGCTCACTCTAATGTCCAAACCACGCGCTTATTCCGTCAAAGCCTATTCCGCGACCGCTGCCACGACGCCGCTCGCCGACACCACGATCCCGCGCCGCGAGCCGACCGATCGCGACGTGCAGATCAAAATTCTCTTCTGCGGCGTCTGCCACTCGGATCTTCATTTTGCGCGCAACGAGTGGGGCTTCACCCAGTTTCCCGCCGTGCCCGGCCACGAAATCGTCGGCCGTGTGACCAAGGTCGGTCCGAAGGTCACGAAATTTAAACCCGGCGACATTGCCGGCGTCGGTTGTCTCGTCGACGCCGATCTGTCGTGTCCGATGTGTCGAAAAGGCCTTGAGCAATTTTCGCCGACGATGGTCGGCACCTATGGCGGCGCCGACAAGCACCTCGGCGGCTTCACGTTTGGCGGTTACTCGCAGGGCATTGTCGTCGATGAGCACTTCGTCCTCCGCATCCCGAAGAATCTCAATCTCGCCGCCGTCGCGCCGCTGCTCTGCGCGGGTATCACCACCTATTCGCCGCTGCGCCACTGGAAGGTCGGCCCCGGCAAGAAGGTCGGCATCGTCGGTCTCGGCGGGCTCGGTCACATGGGTGTGAAATTCGCCCGCGCTTTCGGCGCTCAGGTCGTCGTTTTCACCACCTCGCCCTCAAAGCGCGACGACGCGATCCGGCTCGGCGCGCACGAGGTGGCGGTCTCGACCAACGCTGACGAAATGGCGAAGCACGCCGGCACGTTCGATTTTATCCTCGACGCCGTCTCGGCCGAGCACGACCTCAACGCGTATCTCCAGATGCTCACCACCGACGGCAACCTCACGCTCGTCGGTGCGCCGGAGAAGCCGCTGCCCGTCGCCGCGTTCGCCCTGATCATGGGCCGCAAGAGCCTGTCGGGTTCACTTATCGGCGGCCTCGCGGAGACACAGGAGATGCTCGATTTCTGCGGCGAGCACAACATCACGTCCGACATCGAAATGATCCGCATGGATCAGATTAACGAAGCCTACGAACGCATGCTGAAGAGCGACGTGAAATACCGTTTCGTGATCGACATGGCGTCGCTCGCGTGAGCGCACGCGCACGCGTGGGCGACCGTCACTCGGCGCTCTTCGGCGCAGGCTTTGCCTGCGTCGCGAACTGCGTGCGGTGGAGTTGCGCGTAGAGGCCGCCCGCCTCGATCAATTCCGCGTGGCGGCCGCGCTCGACGATCCGGCCTTTGTCCAGCACGAGAATCTGGTCCGCCTGCTGGACGGTCGAGAGCCGGTGCGCGATCACGAGCGACGTGCGGCCTTTAAGTGCTGAGCGGAAGGCTTCCTGAATCGCGTGCTCCGATTCGGAATCGAGGTGCGCGGTGGCTTCGTCGAGAATGACCACCGGCGGCGCCTTGAGGAGTAGTCGCGCGATTGCGACGCGTTGTTTCTCGCCGCCCGACAGGCGATGGCCGCGATCACCGACGACAGTGTCGAGTCCCTGCGGCATCGCGGCGACGACGGCGGTGAGTTGGGCGTCGTGCAGGGCGATCGCGAGCTCGGCCTCCGTCGCCTCCGGCCGGGCATAGAGGAGATTGGCGCGGAGTGTGTCGTGAAATAGATGCGTCTCCTGCATCACCATGCCGACGGTTCGCCGCACCGAGTCGAGCGTGGCATCGCGCAAATCGACGCCGTTGAAACGAATCGCGCCAGACCTCGCGTCGTAGAGCCGCGCGACGAGTTGCGCGAGCGTGGTCTTGCCGGCGCCCGAGGGGCCAACCAGCGCGATCATCTGGCCCCGCTCCGCGACGAAGCTCACGTCGTGCAGCACGGGGCGCTCGGGATGCTTGCTCAACACCGCCACCGATTCGAGCGAGGCAAGCGACACTTCTTCGGCGGTCGGATAGCGAAAGCCGACCGACGCAAACTCGATTCGCACGGGCCCGGCCGGAATCGGTTTTGCGTCGGGCTTTTCCGTCACCATCGGCTTGAGATCGAGCACCTCGAAGACGCGCTCGAACGAGACGAGTGTGGTCATTACATCGATCTGCAAGTTGGAGAGTGCGGTCAGCGGGCCGTAGAGCCGCAGCAGATAGGAAATCAGCGCGACAAGCGTGCCCACATCGAGCACGTGGCGCGACGCTTCCACGCCGCCCCAGCCGTAAACCAACGCGACCGCGAGCGACGCCACGAGGCCCAAGCCAATGAAGAGCAGCCGGCCGTAGGTGGAAGATTTGAGCCCAATGTCGCGCACGCGACTCGCCTGCCGCACGAAGGCCGCGCGCTCATCGTCGGGCCGGCCGAAAATTTTCGAGACCATCGCGCCAGCGACATTGAAACGCTCGACCATGAGGTTGTTCATCTCGGCCACGCGATCGTAGGTCTCTCGCGTGAGCGCCCGCAGCCGCCGTCCGACGTAGCGTGCGGGCAGCAGAATGATCGGCACGAGCAGCAGCGTGACCAGAGTGAGTTTCCACGACAGCGCAAACATCGCAATCAGCACGAGCGTGACCGTCACGAGATTGCCGACCGCCGTGGACAAAATGTCGGTGAACGCGTCGCGCACGCCCGAGAGATCGGTGTTGAGTCGGCTCACCAGCGCACCGGTGCGGGCGCGGGTGAAGAACGCGAGCGACATTTGCTGAATGTGGACGAAAACGCGCGTGCGCAGATCGAGCAGGATATCGAGGCCGACCTTCGCCGCGATTTGTCGCTGCCAAAACGTCAGCCCCGAATCGACGATGGCGACGCCCGCTGCGATTAACGCGAGTTTGATGATGAGCGATTCGTTGCCACCCAGAATGCCGCGGTTGATCAGCATCCGGTAGATCAGCGGATTGATCACGCCGGTCGCCGCATCGAGGACGACGAGCACGAGGAAGAACGCGAGGATGCCCGCATACGGCCGGCCGAACCGCAGCGTCCGCCGCACGAGACCGGGCGCGAGTTTGTGCTTCAGCACCGACTCGTCCTTCATTAGCGAGTGCCCGCCGTGCATTCCGGGGTTCATGAAGAGGGCGACCCGGGATGGGGAGGCAGCAAGGCGATGTTCGAGTGGCGCGGCACGAGACCGGGAGCGTTTCGATCGCGGTGGGCGTGTCGAACTTCATTTGGCGCGGTGTCGCGGCGGCGAGAGTGGGCGAACATCGATCAACCCAGCGAAGCCGACGAGCGCAGATAGGAGCCAACCCGTTCTGTTTTTCGCCTCCGCTCCTCAGGGGTTCGGCTGTAGCTGAAGCAGCGCGTCGATCTGCGTGGAGCGCCGCGCGTAGTCGGCGGCTGCGGCGGGTTGGCTGAGGTCGGTGTCGAAGGTTGGCAGCATTTCCTTCAGGCGCGCGTGGCCATCGGCCGCGCGGATGCGATCAGGGAAGCAGCGCTGGATGATCTCGAGCGCGATGTTCGCAGAGACAGACGCGCCGGGCGACGCGCCGAGGAGTGCCGCAAGCGAGCCGTCGGGCGCCGTGACGACCTCGGTCCCGAAAAAAAGCCGGCCAGAGTCGGCCATTTTCAGCGCCTGCACTCGGATGCCGGCGTCGACGAGCCGCCAGTCGGCGGCGCGGGCCTCGGGATAGAACACGCGCAGCGCGCGGAGGCGCGACTCCATGCTTTGCAGCGCCTCGCGTACGAGGAAGCGCGTGAGGACAAAATTGTGCGCGCAGGTGCGGAGCAGCGTGCCGACGTTGTCTGTCCGAATCGATCGCGGCAGATCGGTGATGCGCCCGGTGCGGTGGAGGAATTTCGTCGTCCACGTGGCGAACGGTCCGAAGAGCAGCACGCGTTTGCCGTTGAGGTGGCGGACGTCGAGGTGCGGACCGCCGAGCGCACCGGAATCGGGCGGCGGCGGGCCATAGACCTTTCCGAAGTGCCGCGCGACGACCGAGGGATTTTCGCAGACGAGCCACTGCCCCGCGATCGGAAATCCGGCGAGACCGTGCGCCACGGGAAGGTCGGCCGCTTGGAGCAGGGAGATCGTGCCGCCGCCGGCGCCGACGAAAACGAACCGAGCACTCGCGGACCGCGCTTCGCCTGAATTCGCGATGCGGGCGGCGAGCTCCCAACGCGCGTCGACGCGGCGCAACTGTGTGACGCGATGGCCGGTGAAAACGCGGCAGCCCTCTTGCGCCCCGAGCCACCCGAGCAGCCGGCGCGAGAGCTCACCGAAATTTACGTCGGTGCCGGCATCGACCTTCGTCGCGGCGATCGGCTCTTGGTCGGTGCGGCCGTCGACGAGCAGCGGCGTCCAACGGCGGAGCACATCGCGCTCTGCCGTGAATTCCATCCCGCGAAAAAACGGATGGGCGACCAGCGCCGCGTGCCGCGCGCGAAGAAAATCCACGGCCGCCACGCCGCGAGCGAAGCTCAGATGTGGCACCGCGCGGATCCATTCGGCCGGTTGCGGTGCGATCCCGTGCGCGACCGCGTAACTCCAAAATTGCCGCGACTGCTCGAAGCGTGCGAATATTTCGAGCGCCTTGGTGACATCGAACGGCGCGCCCGCGACCGACGGTGGCGGGGTGTAGTTGAGTTCGCACAGCCCGGCGTGACCCGTGCCGGCGTTGTTCCAGCCATCAGAACTTTCCCGCGCGAGCTCGGACGCGGCCTCGTAGACCGCGATCGTCAGCCGCGGATCGATCCGCTTGAGCATCACTCCCAGATGCGCGGACATGATGCCGCCGCCAATGAGGATGATGTCAGGGTCGGAGGACGGCATGAAGGCGTGAAAGGCAGAGGCGATCCCTGTGCAACGCGTGAGGCTCGACAATCCCAATCACTGAAGCCAATCGTGGCGCAGCAAAGCAACCCCGCATCCCCATGAGAAACCGCTTGTTCTTCTCCGCAGTGATCCTGTTGACGCCGTTGAGCTTCGCCAAGGCCCAGCCCGCCGCGGCTCCGGCCCCGTCCGCGGGACGTGCGGCGCGTCCGCCGGCGCCGGTGCGTGATCCGCTCGCGGCGGGATATGTGAAGGCCACCGAATTGCCCGACGGGTCGGTCCCGCCGCTCGAGGCTGAGGGAAATTTCATCATCGGTCCCACGCACAAGCCGGCTCCGGAAATGAGTCCGGTCGCGGATGGCCAGCCCAAGGGCACCATCCATAAATTCACGCTCAGCTCGACCGACAGTAAATTTTACGCGGGCGTGGAACGCGATGAACCCGCCGCCGGAGCCGCCGCGCCGACCGGACCGAACGGAACCGTGAGCAATCATCCCAAACCTTATAAGCGCACCGTTTCCGTTTACGTGCCCGCGCAGTATGTGCCCGGGACGATGGCGCCGGTGATGATCACGACCGATGGCGATGGCCGGGCGTTTAACGTCCTCGATCATCTCATCCCGCAGAAAAAACTGCCCGTGATGATTGTGGTCGCGATTCCTCCCGGCGGGCCCGACGGACGCGGCGGTGAGCGCAATCTGGAATACGATACGGTGTCCGGCCGCTACAGCGACTTCGTCGAAACCGAGGTCCTGCCGATGGCCGAAAAAGTAGCCCACGTGAAGCTCACGAACGACCCGGATGGCCGCGCTGTGATGGGCACCAGCTCCGGTGCCGCGGCGAGCATGATCATGGCGTGGCTGCACCCGGAACGCTATCATCGCGTGCTCACGTTCTCCGGTACATTCACCAACAACCAGTGGCCGACCGATCCGGAATTTCCGCACGGCGCGTGGGGACTTCACGAAACGCTCATCCCCAACAGCCCCGTGAAACCGCTGCGCATTTATCTGGAGTGCGGCGACCGCGATAATTTCAACGGGCCGACGCGCGACTGGGTGGAGGCCAACGAAGCCATGGCGAAGGTACTGACTGAAAAAAGCTATCACTACAAATTCGTCTTTGCCCGTGGCGCCGGCCACACCGACCGCCCCACCATCGGCCAACTTTACCCCACCGCGTTGCAATGGATCTGGCAGGGTTATCCGATTGGGGGGAATTAGTTACGCAGGCAGCTGGGGCACGTTGCCCTCGACGCGCTTGGTTTGCGCAACAGCCAAAGCGCTACCGACCGGCCGGTTTCGGCGCGGTTTTCCCGCTTCGGGCTGCCGCTTCGGTGGCGGTTTGCACTTTCATCAGCGAGGTCGGAGACGGGGGAACCCAGCCGTTGAAGCGCATCCACTCCTCGCACAATTTTGGCCAGAGGGCGGTGGGACCGAAGTTCGGGTCCTGACCCGATCCATGGGTGCCCAGCGGGTAAAGATGCAATTCCACCGGCACGTTGTTTTTCCGCAGGGCCGCATACACCTGGAGTTCGTTTTCCAATTTCACCGTCGTGTCCCCTTGGGTGTGGACGAGGAACGCCGGCGGGGTGCTGGCCGTGACCTGCCGTTCGATGGAATAATGTGCCATCAATTCCGGCGTCGGGTTCGCGCCGAGAAGTGCTTTGCGCGAGCTGGCACTCGCGGTGGGGTCCTCCATGGAAAGCACGGAAAAGATCAGAATCATGAAGTCCGGGCGGGCGCTGACGCGGTCGAGGGGCGAACCGGTCCGGCCGAGCGGGTCGTCATACAACGTGCCCGCACTCCCCGCCACGTGGGCACCGGCAGAGCCGCCCAGCACGCCGATGTGCGCGGGGTTGAGGCCGAATTCCGCCGCGTGGGTGCGCACGAGGCGCACGGCGCGCAGCACATCCTGCAGCGGAGCGGGCGCGCCAAATTCCTGGCACCGGTAGAGCAGGGCAAAGACGGTCACGCCGAGGGGATTGAAGAGGCCCTGGATGCCGCCGCCGGTGTTCACGTGGACGTAGCCGCCGCCGGGGCAGTAGATGATGGCCGTGCCGTCGGACGGCGTGCCCGCAGGCGGAGGGTAGACGATCAGCCGCGGGTTGCTGATATTCGTGTAAGTCGTGCCCGACACTTTTTCCGGCCCAATATCTTTCCATCCCGGCACGCCCTCCGGCCACAGAGGAATAACCTGACCCGTCGCGAGCGGCGTGGGAATGGCCGGATTGGAAGTTGGCGTGGCGGTGGCTGCCGCCACCGGGGTTTCAGCTCCGCAGGCGTCGGCGGCGAGGAAGACGAGGGCGGTCAGAGCAAGCAACCGGGTGGCATTCATAAGTGGGGTAGCGCCCGATTGGAGCCAGTCGTTGCGGAGACGCAAGGGAGTTGGTCACACCGGGGCAGCCTGGGATAGCGCATCCCCTCACTGTTCCCGTCGACCGAGCGACCTGCTGTGACGGACGGTGAATGAATTGCTCTGGCCGGCGAGGGGGATGGCGGGATTCTTCGCCATGCCCCACGTCCCCGGTTTGCGGAGTTGTTACGCGAAGGTTGGCCGGGTTGTTTATTTCGGACGGATGCTCGACAAGATTCGGCTGCACGCCGCGGGAAAATTGCCGGCCGACTACCAGGCGAATCTCGGCGACGGCAAGTTTCTCCAACTCGACGGACGCTGCTGCCGCTTCCTCGGCGTGAGTTACGCCGATCTCTGCGAGCGCGCGTTGGCCGGCGGATCGGATGAGGAGGTGCTCGCGTGGGCGCACGCGCACGGCACGCCCCGCACCGACGAGGAATGCCACATGTGGAATCGGTTCATCGTGAAACTCGGCTGGCGTGACGAACGCTCCTTCGTGTTGCCGCAGCGCATCCTCGACGCCGGCCTCGCCGGCAAACCGATCGAGACGCTCGTGGACCACATCGAGTTCGACGAAGGCCGCGATCCAATCGCGACGAAGGCCTGGGATTCCGTCTGAGCGGCGGCAGCGGAAAGCTCCACTGCGCCGGTCGATGTGAGCTGGATCGGTTACGCTGGCTTGGGACAACTGTTGTCATCCGTGAGCTCGCGGATTTGATGCATGACCTCCCTGCGCATGCCGGTTCCGCACACAACCTCCGCTGAGGCCCTTGATCGCTACGCGATGGGAAAGAGGATCGTGGCTGGCCAAGGGCCCGCCTGGCAGGACCTGTGGTTCTCGGTCCTCGCGCTCCCACCGGTGTCAGATATTTTCACCATGCCGGCGGTGATGGAGCCGTTCATCGCGTGGACTTCATCGGGCGAGGCGGAAGCGCAGGAGCGCGAACCCGGCGGACCGTGGGTCACGAGCCGCTTAAAAAGGGGATCGCTGTTTCTCACGACAGGAGGCGCGCCGTATGAGTTTCGTTTTCGCACGCTCACACCGGAGCCGTTTGAGGTGACGCTCGTGGTGTTGAGTCTGCCGTTGTTCAACGAGGCGCTGGCGGACGTCTTCGGCAGGGATGCTGCTCAAGCGCGCCTCAGCGATTTGTCCGGTTTCGAGGATCCGACGCTCACCTCAATGTTGCAGCAGTTGCGAGCCGAAGCGGTGCGGCGTTTGGCGAGCCGGGTCTTCGTCCGTGGGATCGCGCAGGCGATCGCCGTTCATCTGGCTCGAAATTACGCGGCGCTCAGCGACAACGCGCGCGGGGACAGCCCATCGCTCCCGGGCTTCAAACTGCGCCGGATCACCGCGTGGATGGCAGATCATCGGACGGAAGAATTCAGTCTCGCGCGCCTGGCGAAGCAGGCGGGCCTGAGCGAGTTTCACTTCAACCGGCTGTTCAAACGCGCCACCGGCGTTCCCCCTTCGCAGTACCAGATCAAGCTGCGGATGGATGCGGCGCGGCGGCTCCTGCGCGAGACGAAGAAGAGCGTGATCACGATAGCCAACGAGGTCGGTTACTCCACGCCGAGCCACTTCGCGCAACTTTTTCGCAAGGAGACCGGTCTCTCCCCGACTAACTACCGGCGCGAACGGTAGCGCGGCCGGCGGTCTTTAGTTAGCCTCGCGCGGCACTTTCGCGGCTGCGGTGACGGCGCTACCGTGCCGGAGAACTTCGCTCCGTGAAACTCATCCCCGATTGTTCCGCTCTGGTTCGCTTCCTCGCGCTTCATCGCGGCGCCTTCGGCCGAAGCGTCGCGGTGATCGTGACAACCGTCTCGCTCACCGTTAGTGCCACCGCTGCAACCGCGCAGATCGATGCGAGTGCCCCGCAGCAGACGATCCGCGGGTTCGGCGGCGCGACGGTATTCCAGCCGCCCGGCCTGTCGGCTTCGCTCACGCCGGCCGAACTCGATCTCCTGTTTGGCAACGCTCCGAATCAGATTGGCCTCTCGCTGCTGCGCATCCGCGTCGCGACCGATGACGCTTGGCGTGCGATCGAGCTTGGACATGCGCGCGGCGCGATCGCGCGCGGCGCAAGCGTCATGGCCACGCCGTGGTCGCCGCCCGCGCAGATGAAGAGCAACAACAGCCTCATCGACGGCTCGCTGAACGCCTCGGCGTATGCCGACTACGCCAAATATCTGAACGACTTCGCCGTCTACATGGCGGCCAACGGCGCGCCGCTCACGGCGATCTCGGTCCAGAATGAACCCGACATCGTTGTGACCTATGAGTCGTGCGAATGGACCTCCGCGCAGATGCTCGCGTTCTGCCGCAATAACGCCGGTGCAATCACCGCCACGAAAGTCATCGCGCCCGAGTCCTTCCAGTTTCGGCGCCCGATGTCCGATCCACTCCTCAACGACGACATCGCGGCCGAGAACCTCGACATCATTGGCGGCCACATCTACGGCGCCGGCCTCGCCGCCTATCCGCTTGCCGCCGCGAAAGGCAAGGAGGTCTGGATGACGGAGCATTACGACAATCAGGCGACGGACTGGCCGGGTGCGCTATCGACCGCCAAGGAAATCCACGACTGCCTCGCGACGGCCAATTTTAGCGCCTACATTTGGTGGTATGCCCGGCGGTTTTACGGGCCGCTCGGCGAGGACGATGCCATCACCAAACGCGGCTGGGCGATGGCGCAGTTTAGCAAGTTTATCCGCCCCGGCTCCTCCCGTGTGACCGCCACCGGCAACCCGGCGACGGGCGTCTACGTTTCCGCCTATAAATATGACAAGCTTGTGATCGTCGCCCTCAACCTCGGCACCTCCGATGCGACTCAGTCATTCTCCGTCGCGAATCTCAATGCCGCCCTCGCTACGGTAAATCCGTGGGTTTCGTCGCCCACCGCCAGCCTCGCGGCCCAGTCGGCGATCACGGTGACGGGCGGGACGTTCACTGCGACGCTCCCCGCCCAGAGCATTTCGACCTTTGTCGGCAACCTCGTGTTTCCTGCGCCAACGATCGTCGCGCCACCGCACAGCGCGAGCATCGCGCCGGGCGGTACCGTCGTGCTCGATGCAAACGCGACGGGCGATTTTCTATCCTATCAGTGGAACAAGAACGGCGTCGCACTGAGCGGCGCAACCGACCGGCAGCTCACGCTGACGAACATGACCCCGGCCGACGCGGCGAATTATTCCGTCACCGTTACGAATTCTGGCGGCACGATCACGAGCGCCCTCGCGACGGTCGGTCTCGCGTCTTCGGACAGCGCCGGCCGCCTCACGAATCTGTCGACGCGATCACTCGTCGGTCCGGGCGACAACGCGCAGATCGCCGGCTTCGTGATTGGCGGCAGCGGTACGAAGAAAGTGCTCGTGCGTGCTGCCGGTCCCGCGCTGCGCACCGTGTTTGGTTTCACCAACGCCCTCGACGATCCGTCGCTCGAACTGCGCAACGCCGCGACCGGCGCGATCGTGGCGACGAATGACGACTGGGACGCGAACGTTGAGCCGGCGTTCTCGGCGGTGGGCGCGTTTGCCTGGACGCGCGGCAGCAAGGACGCCGCGTTGCTCATTTCACTCCCGCCCGGAGCCTACACCGCGATCGTCCGCGGCGTCGGCACAAGCACGGGCGTCGCGCTCGTCGAGGTTTACGATGCCGATGGCGGCGCTGGCGCGAGCTTGATCAATCTTTCGACGCGATCGTTCGTCGGTGCCGACGACAACGCGCAGATCGGCGGCTTCGTCGTGAACGGCGGCGGACCGAGGACCGTGGTCGTGCGCGCGACGGGTCCGACCCTCCACAAAGCCTTCGGTCTCGTGGGCGCGCTGGGCGATCCGGTGATCGAGTTGCGCGCCGCGGGCCGCACCGATCCGATCGCGACGTCGGATGACTGGAGCAGTTATCTCGCGCCGCACTTCGCACGCGTGGGCGCGTTTGCATGGCCGGCGGACAGCCGCGATGCCGCGATCGTGGCCACGCTGGATCCGGGCGCATATTCCGTGGTCGTGCACGGAAAGGTCACGGGCACCGGGCTCGCGTTGGTCGAGGTTTACGCGGAGCCGTGACGTAGGTCTGCGCCTACAACGACCTTCAGTCCTTCTTTAGGGCTTCTAAAACCACCGAGGGGCCAAGGAGTTCAGGGAGCAGTACCGGATCTTTTTTTCCGGGGAACCAGATGAGGTTGAACGGGACGGCGCTGCGGTTGTAGGCGCCGAGTTCGGCGGTGATGCGGGCATCCTTGTTGGTCCAGTCGCCGCGGAGGGTGACGATCTTTTTCTCCGCGAAATAGCGCAGGACGTCGTCGGAGTGGAACACGAGTTTCTTGTTCGCCTGGCAGGTCGCACACCAGCGCGCGGTGAAATCCACATAGACGATGCGGCCCTCCGAGCGGAATTTCGCGACGGCTTCGGGGCTCCACGGCTCCCACACAACTTCGGGCGCGCCGGAAGCGAGACCAGCGGCGGTCTTCGCCGCGGCATCGTGCGGCCAGCCGAGCCAAGCACCGGCAGCGGCGGCAATGATGAGACCGGCGACGCCGAAGCGAACGCGGCCCGCGGATGCGCCGGGTGCAGTCCAGCGGCCGTAAACCCAGACGCCGAGCGCAACGAGCACGAGGCCAAAGAGCGCGTTTTGCAGACCCTCGTCCGAAGTCTGGCCGGCGAGCACCCACACGAGATAGCCGACGGTGGCATAGAGCGGGAAGGCCATGAACTGCTTGAACGTCTCCATCCACGCGCCGGGCCGCGGCAGCACCCTGATCGCTGCGGGAAAAATTGACAGTAACAGGTAGGGCGTAGCGAGCCCGATCGCGATCGCGGTGAAGATCGCGAACGATTCGATCGTGGAGAGCGCGAGCGCAGCACCGAGCGCGGGCGCGAGAAACGGCGCACTGCACGGCGTGGCGACAACAGTCGCGAGCACGCCCGTAAAAAACGATCCGGCAAAGCCCGACTTTTGCTGCAACTCGGAGCCGACGGCGGTGGCGCCGAGGCCGAATTCGAACACGCCGCTCATGTTCATGGCGAACGCAAGCATCACGGCGGCGAGTGAAAACACGAAGGGCGCCGACTGCAGTTGGAAGCCCCAGCCGAGTTGCGAGCCGCCCGCGCGGAGCACGGCGAGCGTGGCGGCGAGCGTCCAGAACGAGAGCAGCACGCCGAGCGCGAACACGAGGCCGTGCATCACGACTTTCTTTTTGTCGTGGCCGGACTGGTTGACGAATCCGAGAATCTTGATGCCTAGCACCGGGAAGACGCAGGGCATGAGGTTGAGGATGAGACCGCCGACGAGGGCGAGGAGGAGTGTGCCGGCGAGCGACGTGGTCGCGCCGGGCGCGGCTTGCGCGCTGGTGGTTGGGGCGGCGATCGAGGCGACGACGGTCAGTGGCGTGTCGACGCGCAGGCCGCGCAGTGCGCCGCCGGCGAGCCAGCCAGTTTCGCTCGTGAGCACGCCGATGAGATTTTTCGCGTCGGCCGGGCCGTCGGGAGAAATCGGCAACGTGAGCGCGAAGCCGCCGTGGCTGTCGGGCTTGATCGTTTGAGGGAGTTCGTAGGCGACGAGCGCATCGTCGGCGAAGAAGTGAAGATCGGTCGGGGTGGGAGCGCCGGGGTAGGACGGTGCGAGGTTGAGCAGGATATTTTTTCCGGAGCGCGAGGCCGACACTTTCCACGCGGCGTCAGAACGCGGTAGCCCGGTAACGGTGGCGCGTATTTTTTCGCCCCACGCGGCGTCGGGTTTCGGCGCGTCGGCCGCAGCTTCGATCGTGAGGGAGAGTTTGGCGTCACCGGGGACGCAGACGTCTTCGCACATCAGCCACTCCGCGCTCGCGTTGAGAACGATTTTTTCGCCGGGCTTGAGAGCGGCGGGCGGCGTGAGCGTGACCGGGAGAAGGATTTCGTCGTTGTAGCCATTGCCGACGGTGGCACCGGTGTGATCTTTTAGGATGTGGGGCGCGGGCCATTGAACTTCGCCGGCGGTCCAGCCCGCGGGGAGTTTCCATTCGATCTTGGTGGCGTAGCCGGTTCCGGGGTTGATCCAATAGGTGTGCCAGTGCGGATCGTGGACGAGGCGGAGCGCAACCGTCAGAGGGTGGCCGGGCTGCACGGTGGCGTCGGCCGCGACGAGCGAGGCCTGGACGTGCGAGGGCGTCGCGGCCCGGAGCAACGGAAGAAACACGAGCGGCAACGCGCACAGCAGGCGGCGGACGAAAAACATGGAAGAGAGTGTGGAGCTTTCGGTGCGAGGCGCAAACGCGGAGGTTTGTTCCCCGGGTCGGTGATATTCGGGGTGAGTAAACGCGCCCTGCTCGCGGTGATCGACCCGCCGAACGTAACGCGGTCGTTACCCCGGCTGAAATAAATTGCCGGAGGTCGGTGCGCCTGAAACACCTGAGCGACTCACTGGCGATGACCCCACTCGCTCGCATTTTCGCCGCGCTCGGCGCCCAGTCGACCGCACCGCCGATCACGGATGGCGCCGAGATCGATCGACGCTACCGCTACTGGCGGCTGCGTGTGATGTATGCGATGGTCGCGGGGTACGCGCTGTTTTATTTTCTGCGCAACAACCTGCCGATGGCGGCCAAGGCGATCTGTGACGAGTTTCATTTTTCGAACAAGCAGTGGGGCGTCGTGATCAGCGTCTCGACGATCGTTTACGCGTTTTCTAAGTTTCTCAGCGGCATCGTCGGCGATCGGGCGAATCCGCGTTTCCTGCTCGCGCTCGGGCTCGGGGGTTCAGCGGTCGTGAGTTTGTTTTTCGGCGCCGGGCATGGGCTCGCGTTTTTCGTTTTCCTCTGGGCGCTCAACAATCTTTTCCAGGGCACTGGCGTGCCGCCGTGCATCCGGCTGCTGACGTATTGGTATAGCCCGAGCGAGATCGGGCGCGCATGGGGCGTCTGGAATGCGTCGCACCAAATCGGCGGTGCGATCATCGCGTTGTGGGCGGGCTGGCTGGTGACGCACCTTGGGTGGCGCGCGGCGTTTTGGGCGCCGGCGATCGTCGGGCTCGTGGGCGCGGCTTGGCTCGTCAACCGGCTCACGGACTCGCCGGAGGCGATGGGCTTGCCGCCGGTGGAGGTGTTCAAGCGCGAGGCGCCGCCCAAGGAAAAACCGCGCCTGCCGTTCCGCGATATTTTCAAAACGCACATCCTGACGAACCGCTGGGTATGGATTGTGAGCGTCGCAAATTTTTTCGTCTACGTCGTGCGCATCGGTATCCTGAGCTGGACGCCGAAATACCTCGTCGAGGCGAAGGGCTTTACGCTGCAGGAGGCGAGCTACTCGCTTTCGGGATTCGAGGTCGCGGGAATTTTCGGCGCGTATGCGTCGGGCTGGCTGTCGGACAAAATTTTTCGAGGCCACCGCGCGCCGGTGTCGGTCAGCTTTATGGTGCTCCTGATCGGTGGGCTGCTTGCGCTGTTCGCGGTGCCGCACCACAGCGTGACGACGATGACGGTGGTGTTTAGCGCGCTCGGGTTTCTGGTCTATGGTCCGCAGATGCTCGTGGCGGTGGCCGCGGCGGACTTTGCGACGAAGGAGGCGGCGTCGAGCGCGGTTGGGCTGACGGGATTGTTCGGCTACATCGGCGCATCCGTCTGCGGTGTCACCACGGGCGCGCTGATCGACGATCTCGGGTGGAATGCGGCGATTTGGTTTTACGTTGGTTCGGCGATCGTTGGCGCTCTGCTGCTGGCGTGCACCTGGCGCGCGCGGGCGCGTTGATCGACGCGATTATTTCGCGGCGGCTTCGGCGGCGGCGAGCAGGGCTTCGTTGGACAGGCGGACTTTGTAGTCCGGGTCGGAGAATACGAATTTGATCACGCCGTCGCGGCCGACGATGAAGACCGTCGGCACGGGCAGCCACGTCCCCTCGCCGCCGGGGATCGGGGCGAGTTCTATGCCGTGGCCGCGATAGGATTCTTCCGTTTTGAGGGGGACTCGAAACGCGACGCCGTAGGCGAGGGAAGCGTCCATGGCGCGATCGGAGAGCAGGCGGTAGTCGAGGTGGTTTTTGCCGGCCATCTTCTTCAGTCCGTCGGCGGTGTCAGGAGAGACGGCAAGGACTTGATAGCCGAGGGCGAGCAGCTTCGGCTCCAGTTCGCCGAGAGCCGCGAGCTGGCGGTTGCAGAACGGACACCAGCTACCGCGGTAAAACACCAGCACGGTCGGCTTCTCCGTGAACGCCACCGCGAGATCGAGCTTTGCGCCGTTGATGTCCGATAGCGTGATGCCCGGCGCGTGCGCGCCGATGGCCAGTGGCGTGGCTTCGGCGGCGGTGGAGGCGAGCGAAGGAGCGGCGTGAACTCGGACGATCAATGCAAAGGGTGCGACCACGAGGCCGAGACAAAACAGGAATTTGTTCATGCGACCATGAGAGCCGCACGTGATGAAGAATATTCCGCGTCCTCTCAGACCAGCGGCGTAACGCCGGGCACGGCGATTTCGGCGACGGGTGCTGCGCCCCACGAGTAGGCGGGCGGTGTGAGATCGAGCTTCGATGCGCCCAGCAGCCACTGGTAGCTGACCTCGCGGCCTGTGTAGGCCGAGACGCGGCCAAGGATCGCGGTGAGCGTGGTCTCGGCGATCCGGTGACCCTCGTTGAGGGGTTGGCCCTCGCGGATGCTCCGGATGAGATCGACGTGCTCCACATCGTAGGGATTCTTCATTTCCTTTTTCCCGGCGAACTCCCACGCCTTCTCGCCGCGGATTCGTCCGGAAGGATCAGCGGTGCCACGCGTGCCGGTGAGCCGCTCGGACACGCGATTCGAAGCGCCGGGGGCCTGCCGGCAGAAGCTCTGCACGCGCGCACCGTTGGCATATTCAAACTCGATCGAGAAGTGATCCCACGCGTTGCCGTATTTCGGATCGGTGCGACTCTGGCGGCCGCCCATGCCGAGCGCTTTCACCGGCGGACCGCCAAACGCCCAGTTCATGACGTCGATGTTGTGGATGTGCTGCTCGACGACGTGATCGCCGCTGAGCCACGTGAAATAAAGCCAGTTGCGCACCTGGTATTCCATCTCGCTCCAGGCCGCCGGGCGGCCCTTGTGCCAGAGCCCGCCCTGCAGCCAGTAGCACTGACCGCCGGTGAGTTCGCCGATCGCGCCGTCCTTGATGCGCGCCATCGTCTCAAGGTAATCGGCGGAGTGGCGGCGCTGGGTGCCGGTGACGAACGCGAGATTCTTCTGTTTCGCGAGATCGGCAAGCTGCATCACGAGCCGCGCGCCGGCCGGATCGACGGCGACGGGTTTCTCGGCGAAAACGTGGATGCCCTTTTCAAACGCGGCCTTCAGGTGCAGCGGGCGGAAATGCGGCGGCGAGGCGAGCAGCACCAGATCGATGCCGGAGTTGATCACCTGCTGGTAGGCGTCGAAGCCGGTGAAACAGCGCTCGGGTGTGACCGAGAATTGATCGGCGACGAGGGGCGGCTTCGGGTTGTTGCCCTTCGTGCCCTGTGTGAGCTCGTTCATCGCGGCGTCGATTTGATCGGCAAACACGTCGCCGAGTGCGACGAGTTGCACCGAGGGATCGGCGGCGAGGCAGTTGCGCACGGCACCGAGGCCGCGACCGCCGCAGCCGACGAGTCCTATCTTGATCCGATCGGTGCCGGCCGCGAAGGCGGGGGTGAAGCTACCGATCAGGGGCAGCGCGGAGAGCGCGGCGCCGGCTTTGAGAAAATCGCGACGCGTGAAATTCGGCGCGTCCGCGGCGGAGGCGGGGTTGGAGTGCATAGGGTAAAGACGAGGGGTGCGGGCAATCTGGCGAGGCCCCCGCGCGGCGGCAACGGTGGAACCCGGCGGCACGCAGGTATCACGCGACGGAATCGGCCGTAGTGAAACGTGTGTTGCCGGCACTTGCCTCGCATCGCGGGTCCGCCACGCTGCGCGACGATGAACACACGCATTTTCGGACGCACCGGCCGCGCGGTCGGCGAAATCGGACTCGGCACCTGGCAACTTGGCGCGGGGTGGGGCGACGTGACAGATGAGGTCGCACTCGCGACGCTGCGCGCCGCTTGGGACGCGGGCACCACGCTCTTCGACACCGCCGACGTCTACGGCATGGGTAGGAGCGAGACGCTCATCGGAAAATTTCTGCGCGAGACACCCGCCGCGCGTGGCAAAGTCTACGTCGCGACGAAACTCGGCCGCTTCTCGCCGCCGGGCTGGCCGGAAAATTTCACGCGCACGGGCGTGCGCCAGCACACCGAGGCATCGCTCAAGCGACTCGGCGTCGACGCGCTCGATCTCACGCAGTTTCACTGCATCCCGTTCGATGTCCTGAAAAAGGGCGAAGTCTTCGAGCACGCGCGCGAGCTGAAGCGAGAGGGAAAGATTCGCGACTTCGGCGTGAGCGTCGAATCGATGGAGGAGGCGGACTTTTGCGTGCGGCAGGAGGGCGTCGCGGCGCTTCAGATCATATTCAATATTTTCCGGCAGAAGCCGATCGCCACACTCTTTGCCGAGGCGAAGAAACGGAACGTCGCTCTGCTCGTCCGCCTGCCGCTCGCGAGCGGCTTGCTCGGCGGCAAGATGAAAAAGGGTCAGACGTTTCCCGCGAACGATCATCGCAACTTCAACCGCGACGGCCAGCAGTTCAACGTGGGCGAGACGTTTGCCGGCCTGCCGTTCGAGAAGGGCGTGGAGCTGGCCGACGCGCTCAAGTCCCTCGTGCCCGCCGGCGAAACACTCGCGGATTTTTCTCTGCGCTGGTGTCTCGACTTCGACGCCGTGAGCGTGCTCATCCCCGGCGCAAAAAATCCCGAGCAGGCGCGCGCCAACACCCGAGCGTCGTCGCTCGCGCCACTCGGCGCGGCGCTCCACGCGAAGCTGGAGGAGTTCTACGCGCGCGAAGTCGCGGCGCACATCCGCGGGGCGTATTGAGCGGCACTTGCTGCGTTTTCATTTCCCCATTCCCCATGAAGAAAATCTTCCATGTTACGCTCCTCGGTTTCGGACTCGTCTGCAGCGCTTTACTCCGCGCGCAGGAAAAATCCGCCTTCACCCGCACCGAGGATGTGATTTATGGCCGCAAATTCGGCACGGCGCTCACACTCGATGTGTTTGAGCCGGCGAAGAAAAACGGCGCGGCCGTCATCTATGTCGTGAGCGGCGGTTATGTGTCCGATCATGTCAGCATCTCGCCCAAGCTTTATCAGCCGCTGCTGGATCATGGTTACACGGTGTTTGCGGTCGTGCACGGTGCGCAGCCCCGGTTCATCGTGCCGGAAATCATTGAGGACATTCATCGCGCCGTCCGTTTTGTGCGGCACAACGCGCGCCGGTGGGGCGTCGACCCGAACAAGTTTGGCATCAGTGGCAGCAGTGCGGGCGGGCATCTTTCGCTGGTCATGGCGACGCGGGGTGGGCCGGGCAAACCCGACGCCAAGGACCCTGTTGATCGCGAAAGCAGTGCGGTGCAGGCGGTCGCTTGTTTCTATCCGCCCACGGATTTTGAAAATTTCAGCCAGCCGGGTGAATTGATCTGGGAGCATGTCTCACAACCCACGCCGCACACGCCGGCGTCTTCGTTCGGCCTCAGGAGCGCTACGCGCGAGGACCGGCTGGCCATCGCTAAGGGACTGTCGGTGATTAATGATGTCACGGCGAAGTTGCCGCCGACGCTGGTGTTTCACGGCGACGCGGATCGCAAGGTACCGCTTTACCAGTCGCTGATGTTCGAGCGAAAATGCAAGGAGGTAGGCGCGACGTTCAAGCTCATCGTCAAACCCGGCGCAGATCACGGCGGAGCGTTCGGCGATCACATCAAGGAAATGGGCGTGTGCGCTGACTGGTTCGATGCGTATTTGCTCGGTCTCACGGCGAGATAACGATCTTCGCGGTGCGATCGCGATGGCTTCATTTACGGCGCGGTTGACACCTTTTCCCGCTCGTGAGCGTCTAGACGGTCTCGTTTCCCTCCCATGCCCACCCGACGCCTGCCCCGCGCCCTGCTCCTCTCGCTCGCACTTGTCTCGCCCGTGCTTGCCCAAAACGGCGATCGCCGCGGTGAAGTGCAGGCGCCGCCGCCCGCGCATATCGTCATCCCGCCCGCGCCCGCGCTTTCGCCGACGGAAGAGTTGGCAACCTTTAAACTCCCGCCCGGCTTCCATATCGAGTCCGTCGCGACCGACCCTCTGATTGGCGATCCGGTGGCGATGCAGTTCGCGCCCGACGGAAAACTCTGGGTGCTTGAGATGCGCGGCTTCATGCCGAACGTTGATGGCACCAACGAACGCGATCCGACCTGCGATATCGTGGTGCTCGAAGACACGAAGGGCGACGGTCACTACGACAAGCGCACCGTGTTTCTCGACAAGCTCGTCCTGCCCCGTGCTATCTCGCTCGTGGGCGGCGGGTTGCTCGTGGCTGAGCCGCCGCACCTGTGGTTCTGTCGCGACACCAACGGCGACGGCTTGTGCGATCAGAAGACCGAAGTCGCCACCGATTACGGCAATATCAACAACCCCGAACACAACGCGAATGGCCTCATGTGGGCGATGGACAACTGGATTTACTCGGCGAACTACACGGGACGCTTTCGCTACGAGGGCGGCGGGAAGTTCACGCGCGATGCCACCGTTACGCGCGGCCAGTGGGGCATCTCGCAAGACGACACCGGCCGCATTTATTACAACAGCAACAGCGACCCGCTGCGCGTCGACGTGATTCCGACGGCTTACCTGAAGCGCAATTCGAATTTCTCCGCTGCCGGCGCCAACGTCGAACTCGCGCCCGCCAACCTCAAGGTCACGCCGAGCCGGGTCACGCCCGGCATCAACCGCGGCTACAACACGCTCGACGCCGACGGCAAGGAATACGCCGTTACCTCCGCGTGCGGTCCGGTGATCTATCGCGGCACGCTGCTGCCGGCGGAATTTCGTGGCGACGCCTTCATCGCCGAGCCCTCGGGCAACTTGGTTAAGCGGATTAAGCTCACGGAAAAAGACGGCCTGCTCCGCGGCGCCAACGCCTACGAGGGCACCGAGTTTCTGACCTCGACCGACGAGCGCTTCCGCCCCGTCAATCTCTTCAACGGTCCCGATGGCGCGCTCTACGTCATCGACATGTATCGCGGCATCATCCAGCACCGTATTTACGTCACGAGCTATCTGCGCAAGCAAATCGAGGAGCGCAAACTTGAGCAGCCGCGCGCCCTCGGCCGCATCTGGCGCATCACGGCCGACGGTGCGCCTGCGGCGAATTTCAAGCAAGTGGCGCTCGCTCACGCGTCGTCGAGCGAACTCGTCGCCAAACTCGGCGACGCGAACGGCTGGACGCGCGACACCGCGCAACGCCTCCTGGTCGAGCGCCGCGATCCGGCCGCCGTGAAAGAACTCACCGCCACTGCGATCGATCCGCAGCAGCCGGCGCACGCGCGCTTGCATGCGCTGTGGACGCTCGACGGCATGGGCGCGCTCGATCGCTCGACGGTGCTCGTGGCGCTCGCTGACGCCGACGCGAACGTCTGCGCCGCCGCCATCCGGCTCACGGAAAACTTTCTCAGCAAACCCGGCGGTGACGCTGATCTCGCCGGCCGCGTCGCGGCGGAAACGCGCACCGAACCCGCCGTGCGCCTGCAACTCGCGCTGACCTTGACCGAAGCGAAAACGCCCGCGGCCGACTCCGCGCTGATCGGGCTCGTGACGGCCGCAGGCAAACAGCCCTACCTCGCCGATGCGGTCGTGAGCGGCCTCGCCGGGCGCGAAGTGGAATTTGTGAAAACGATCGTTTCGCAGCCCGAAGCCGCGGCCTCGGGGGCGGCGGTGCGTTTCGCGACGAGCGCCGTGCTGAAATCCGGTGACGCCGCGCGCATCGATCGCGTGCTCGCATTGCTCCAGGAAAATTCGACGCAGCCGTGGGCGCGCAAAGAACTGCTCGCGGGCGTCCGCTATTTTCTCCCGAAGGGCGAAGGTCGCGGGTTTGCCGGCGGCGGTGGTGGTCGCGGGCCGGGTGGCGGAGCACCGGGCGGCGGCGGAGCGGGTGCGCGCGGGCCTGGCGGTGGCGCACCCGGCGGCGGCATGCCTCCCGGCGGTGGCATGGGTCGTGGTGGTCGGGGCGGTGGCGAACGCATTTTCGTGGGCGCGCTTCCGGCCGAACCGAAGGCGCTCGTCGCGTTTGCCGCGGAGAAAGACAATCCCGACGCCGCAGCTGCGAACGACCTGATGAAATATTTGAAGTGGCCGGGCAAACCCGGCATGGCCGCCGCGGCGCGGCCGCTCACGGCCGACGAGCAGGCGCTCTTCGACAAGGGCAAGGCGCAGTTTGCGACTCTGTGTGCCGCTTGCCACCAGCCGAACGGTCAGGGCCTCGCCGGCCTCGCGCCCTCGCTGCTCTACTCGCGCTGGGTGCTCGGCGATTCACGCGTGCTCGCGCGGATCGTGCTCTGTGGAAAAGTGCAGGAAAATCTCACGATGCCGCCGTGGAAGGCCGCGCTCAACGACGAGGCGATCGCGGGCGTGCTCACGTTCATCCGCCGCTCTTGGGGTCAGGACGCCGATCCGGTGACGGTTGCAACGGTGACCGAGGCGCGTGCGGAAACGGCGAAGCGCGACGAACCGTGGAGCGACGCCGATCTGCAGGAACTCGTGCAGTCCCTCGGGCCGGTCAGGGGCACGAACTGATCGCATTTAGAGCGCGGGCAACGTCACGGAAAATTCCGTGAGGTCGTCCGCGCTGCGCGCGAGTTCGATCTGGCCGCCGTGCGCTGTGGCTATTTCGCGGCAGAGGCTGAGTCCGAGGCCGCTGCCGCCCGTCGCGCGGTTGCGATCGGCGGCGAGCCGGAAGAAACGCTGGAAAAGTTCACCGCGCATTCCCGCGGGGATTCCCGCGCCCGTGTTTGTAATCGCGAGCGCGATGACACAGTTTTCGCGGCGCAAGGTGAGGCGCACCTCGCCGCCCGGGCGATTGTAGCGGACGGCGTTGTCGACGAGATTGAGGAGCAGCCGGCGCAGCAACACCGCGTCGCCTGAGACATGGAGCGCGGGTTCGACCGCGGCGGTGACTTTTAGCTTCGCGGGCGCGGCGAGCATCTCGGCATCCTCGACCGTCTCGCTGACGAGTGCGCTTAGGTCGAGCGGAGCGAGCTGCGCGGGGCTCTTGCCGGCGTCAAAGCGCGCGAGGAGGAGGAGGTTGTCGGAGATTTTTTGCAGGCCGCCGACTTGTTCGAGCAGGCTGACGAGAATCTTCTCCTGCTCCGCGCCGCCGCCGGCGTGGAGCGCCTGCTCGATCTCGCCGCGGAGAATCGTGAGCGGTGTGCGCAGTTCGTGTGAGGCATCGGCGCTGAACCGCGTCGCTTGCGCGAAGCCACGCTCGAGCCGATCAAACATAGCGTTGAGCACGCCGGTGAGCCGAGCGATCTCGTCGTTAGCCAGCGGTGCGGGCAGTCGGGTGGAAAGGTTTTCGGTGGTGATTGCGCCCGCCGCGTTGGCGATCGCGGCGATGGGTGCGAGGGCGCGGCGGGCGACCCACCAACTTCCGGCGCCGACGACCACCAGCATGATCGGCAGCGCGAGCAAATAGGCCTCGCCGAGCTCGAAGAGAGAGCCGATCACGTGCCGGAGATCGACGGCGACGAGGAGTGCGCGGTTTTCGCCGGAGGGAAAATAACCGAGCCGGAGAAATTTATCGTTCAGGCGCAGCGTCGTGAATTTTTTCCGCGGCGTGCGGTTGCTCAGCCGTTCGTAGAGTTCGGCGGGTTCGCCGCTCACCACGCGCCCGTCCACGAAGAACGCGAAGCCGAAGTGCGGCTCGTCGTCGCGCCGGATGATTTCCGCGACCTCGGCGGCGCTGCGCTGCTTCGCCTCGGAAACAAATTCCTGGGCGTTGGCCGCGAGGTGGCGATCGACTTCCTCAAGTTGTTCGACGTAGAGACTGATGGCGGCGACGACGCCGAAGGTTACGAGCGTGAACGCCGTGATAAGGGCCGACCACAGGGTGAGTTTCGTGCGGAGCGACCAGTTTTTCATGCGCCGGCCTTCAACGTGTAACCGACGCCGCGCACCGTCTGCACGAGCGGCACGGCGTGGCCGTCGTCGATTTTCCTCCGCAGTCGCTGCACGCCCACATCGACGAGGTTGGTGCCGGGATCGAAGTGGTAATCCCAAACGTGCTCGCAGAGTTGCGTGCGGGTGTGGACGCGGCCGGGCGTGCGCAGGAGGTATTCGAGCAGCGCGAATTCGCGCACCGTGAGATCGATCTTTTTGCCGGCGCGGCGGACTTCGCGGGTGGTGAGGTTGAGTGTGAGGTCTTCGTATTTGAGGATGCTCAGGCCTTCGCCGGACAAGCGGCGCCGGACGGCGCGAAGGCGCGCGATGAGTTCGTCGACGGAAAACGGCTTCGTGAGATAATCGTCGGCGCCGAGGTTAAGGCCCTCGACGCGCTCGGCGAGGCCGTCGCGCGCCGTGAGCAAAATCACCGGCACCGTGTTGTGCGCCTCGCGGAGTTGGCGGAGCACGCTGAGGCCGTCGCGGCCGGGGAGCATGATGTCGAGCACGAGCGCGTCGAAGCGCTCGGTCGTCGCGAGCGAGAGTGCGTCGTCGCCGCGGTGGCAGACCGTCACGTTGAAGCCCGCCTCGGCGAGGCCCTTGCGGACGAACGCGGCGATCTTCTTTTCGTCTTCGACGACGAGTAGACGCATGGCCGGAGCGTGGACGCGGCGGCGAGCGACGACAAGCGGCGGTTCGTGCCGGCAGATGACGTTGTTGTCATCTGCCGGGCACCGAAACCGTGGCGATTACTTTGCAGCGATGCCGCGGAGCGCACGCGGGATGCTGTCGTCGATCGGGCGATCGGGGCGTTCGCGCAGGCTGGCGAGATATTCGATCACGTCGCGCAGATCGGATTTCGTGAGAATCATTCCGAAAATCTCCGGCATCGCCGACGGCGCGCCTTCGCGCTTGGCGATGTCCAATTTTTTGATCTCGTGGAGGTTGTTGTCAGTATCGCGCAGGTTGAGCATGTCGGCGGTCTCGCTCGCGACGGTGCCGGCGGCGACGCCGCCCGACTTGAGCGTGACGACGACTGTGTCGAAGCCGGGCGCAATCTTGGCGTTGGGCTTGATGACGGACTCGAGGAGATATTCGCGCGGGTATTTGCTGCCGACGCCCGCGAGATTGGGGCCGGCCTCGCCGCCGCTCTCGCTGCCGACCCGGTGGCAGCGCACGCACGCCATGACGGGCTGCGTGTTGAAGATGCGTTCGCCGCGCTGGCGGTTGCCGCCCTGCAACGCGACGCGGAATGGTGCGAGCGGATCGGGATCGGCTTTGAGCGCGGCATCGCGATCAGCGAGGAGTTTTTTCACGGTGGCGTCACTGCGCGTAGCGGCGGCGGTGATGAGTTCGAGCTGGAGCGCGGGACGCACCTGGCCGGCTGCGAGCTTGGTGAGTTGCTCGTCGAAAATTTTGTCGGCGGCGGGATCGGCGAGCGTGCCAAGGGTTTTGAGCGCGGTCTTCTGTTCCTCGGCGCTGCCGTTGGCGAGGACACCAGCGAGCACGGGGACGGCGTCGGCGGGCGAGAGGCGCGCGGTGATCGGGAGGGAGGCGGCGCGGAGCGTGTAGGATTTCGAGGCGCTTGCGAGTTTCACGACCGTGGGCAGGCGCGGGTCCTTCGCGGTGTCGAGCGCGCGGAGGGCGGCGGCGCGCGGGGCGTTGCCGGCGGACTCGGCGGTGACGAGTGCGAACAGCGCATCGGCGGCACCGGAGAGTTTGAGCGATTGCACGGCGGCGATCGCGGCGGTCTGGACTTCCTCGGGCGCCTTCGGATCAAGGAGGGCGGGCAGGATAGGCGTGAGGGCGTTGACGGCGACGGTGGCATCGCGCGTTTTGTCCGGCAACGGGCGGTAGATGCCGACGAGCCGGTCGCGCTGCGGCGGCTGGGGCCAGAGCGCGAGCTGCGCAACGGCCTCGGCGCGGAGGAGCGCGGCGGTATCGGCGCGCGCTGCATAGGCGGCGATCGCGGCGGCGTTCTCCGGTTTGCCGAGGCGGAAATGAGCGTTGATGACGCGGAGCATCACGTAGTCGTCGGTCGACGGTTTCGTGATGAGCGCAGCGAGCTCGGGCAGGGCCTCGTTGATTGGCGCGTCGTTGATCGCGATGGCGGCCTCGCGGACGATCATCGGATCGGAGTCTGCAAGGAATTTCTCGGCCTCGACGCTGCCGAGCCGGCGAAACGCGAGCAGCACGCCGAGGCGCACAGAACGGGATTCGTCGGTGATGGCGGTTGCGAGCGCGGCGACGTTGTTGCCGCCGACCAGGCCCATCACGAGTGCGTGGCGGAGGTATTCGTCCTTGTCTGCGCTTTCGCGGAGCGCGGCGAGAAGCGCGGGCGCGGCGGAAGCGACCTTGAGTTTGCCGAGCGATTGCGCGGCGAAAAATTTCACGCGGTTGTTTTCGTCCTTCAAGGCGGCGATTAAGATTTCGGTGCCGGGAATAGATGTGATTTTTTCCCCCTGGGGGGTGCCGACGACCTTGGTGAGGTGCAATTCTCCGAGAAGTTTGACAGACTGGGCGCGGATCTCGGAATCGCTGTCCCGCGCAAGACTGGCCAGAGTCGTGTGAATGGCGGCGGATTTCAGATGGGAGGCGGCGAGCTGTCCGAGCCCCCAAACAGCGTGGCGACGAGCGAAAGGATTCGCGTCGGGGTTCGACGCGACGCCGGTGAGCGTGGATAGGGCTTTCTCGCCGCGCTCCGCGAGCGTGTATTGCGCTTCGAGGCGGATGCGCCAGTCGGTGTGGGCGAGGAGGGCAGCGAGTTCGTCGTTGGATTTTTTCGTGAAATCGCCGCCGATGATTTTTTCCGTTTCCTTCACGATCGGATCGTTTTCGTGAAGCGGGTCGCTGATGGCGTAGATACGGCCGCGCTTTGATTTCGGCCAGCCTTCGGCCCAATCAGAATAATAAAGGCGGCCGTCGGGGCCGAATTTTACGTCGGTCGGGAGCGAGTTTTGCAGAAATGGTTTCGCAGTCGCGATGGCGTAGTTGGCGCCGTCGGGCTTCACGGTGTAGGCGTAGATTCCGCTCTTCGCGATACTGCCCTTGAAGTGGGTGATGAAGATGTTGCCGCGGTAGGACTCGTTGAGGCCGGTGCCCGGGTAGTAGGCGATGCCGGAGGGGCCGTCCTCGATATTGCAGATCGGGGCGAGCATGAACGCGGCCTGGCCCTCGTGGCGGGGCGTCCACATTTTTTCGCGGAGCCACGGGCTGTTCTTCTCGAGCGGCGGAAACTGGTAGCCGATGCGCCAGCCGCTGTCGCCGCCCTCGACGACATGGACTAGCCGCTCCTCGTCGCCTTGATCGCAGTCGTTGTCGCCGGTGAAGAGATCGCCGTTTTCGGTGAAGAGGAGATCCTGTGGGTTGCGGAGGCCGGTGGCGAAGAGCTCAAGCTGCGTGCCGTCGGGATTGCAGCGGAAGACGCCGCCGCTGTCGGGTGTGTCGGCCACACTGCCGTCGGTGGCGGTCGCGTGCGCGCCGCGATCGCCGATGCTGAAATAAATTTTTCCGTCGGGCCCGAACGTAAGGCCGTGGAGGTCGTGGCCGGTGAAGTTGAAGCGGACGCCGTAGCCGTGGCTGAGCACGGTGCGTGTCTCGGCTTTATCGGCGCCGGTGAATTTCCAGAGATTAGGGATGTTGGTGAACCAGACCTCGCCGCGGCGTGCGAGGACGCCGGAGGCGATGCCGTCGAGCGGTGTGTTGAAGCCCTCGGCGTAGACGGTGGATTTGTCGGCGACGCCGGCGTGCTTTGTGTCTTCGAGGAGTCGGAGACGTTCGCTTTCGATCGAGAGCTCCTTGAGGCCGGCGACGCCGAAGTTGCGCTTCACGTTGGCGAGCCACTCTTCGTTGGTGCGCGTGGCGAGTTCGGACTCGAGCGTCCACATGTAGTCGCGGATATCGAGTGTGCTGGTGCGGTAGCGGTAGGTCTCGGAGACGAAGAGCCGGCCGTGCTCGTCGAACGCGATCGCGACGGGATTGGCGAGCATCGGCTCGGCGGCCCAGAGTTTCGCGACGAGACCGTGCGGGAGCTGCATGCGCTTGAGGGCCTGCGTGGCTTCACTGGAGGCGGCGTTGATCTCGGCGGCGGCGTGGCGGGTGCCGAGATCCTTGAGTTTGCCGGTACGCTTGGTGGTGTCGTCGTCGCGCTCGTCTTCTTGGGCGAAAACGGCGGCGCGGAGGCTAAGTAGGGCGACCGCGACGAGCGCGGCCACGCGGGGGAGTCGGGGGTGACGCATGGGGAAGGCGAGACGCTATGGCGGGTCGGACGTTACGCAAGGCGGTAGCCGGTCTGCGTCATGCGCACTGCGCGCTTTCCTTTTTCGCCACGCGCGACCACCGTCGCCGCGATGCTTTCCGCAGGTGAAACCGCTCCGACCGCGCCGAACCCCGGCGCGTTGCGCTGGGACTGCGTGCGCGGCATGCCGAGATTTTTCCGGGTCGCGCCCGACGAAACCGGTCACTGGTGGCTCGCCGACGCGGAGGATCGGGCGTTTTTCTGCAAGGCCGTGCACGGCGTGCGGGCGGGAACCGCGGGCGCCGGTGAAGTCGCTTACGGACCTGACGCGGCGAGTGTCGTAGTCGAAACGGCGGCGTCGCGCATGCGCCGCTGGGGTTTTAACGTGGCAGGCGTGGGCGGCGACGATAGCGCGCGGGCGGACGGGCTGGCGTTTTTCGCGAATGCAGATTTTTGCCGGGCGGCCGCGACAATCGTCGCACCGGGGGCGCGGCTGCCAGATGTGTTTGCGCCTGACTGGCCGCGGCTCGTGGCGGAGCACGCACTCACCGTGTGCGCGCCGCTCGCGCTAGAGCGTGCGCTGATCGGTTGGATTCCGGATGCGGAGCTCGCGTGGGCGCAGCCGGATGTTTCGATCCCGTTGAAGGCCGGCTCGGAAGCGTTGCATGACGGGGACGCTAGGCGCGTGCGTCCGACGCTGCTGCAACTCTGCCTGAGCCTTGAGCCGAGCTTCGCGGCGTATCACGCGGCGTGGGAATTTGTGCTCGCACTGCACGGCGGAAAACTCCCTGCGCTCGCGCGCGCGTGGGGCACGCCGCTCGTAAACAAAGAGGTCGTCCGCGAACTCACCCGCACCGAGACCGGCCTCGCGACGCGCGGCTACCTGCGCGACCAGACGCGGTGGACGCGCGAATTCGCGCGGCGCTATTTCACGAGCACAGCGGCCGCGATTCGCGCGGCCGATCCGAATCATCTCGTGTTGGGCGCGCGGAGCGTAGGTCCGACGGGCGAAGCGGTGCGGGCCGAGGGTGTTTATCCAGCGATCGATGTGCCGCTGGTGAACTGGGATGAGTTGCCGGTGTCGGCGACAGGCGGGCCGGTGCTGGCGGAGGATGTTTGCTGGACCGACGAGAAATTTACCCGGCCCGCGTCGGCGGCGGGACTTGCGCAGGCGCTGCGGCGCGTTACGACGATCGAGCGCATGGTGCGCCGCGCGCGCGCCGGGCTGGAGCGCGTGGCTCGACACCCGGCGGTGGTCGGCTATGCATGGCGGCAGTGGTGGGACGAACCCGGCGAGCAGCCGCCGTTTGCCCGCGGACTCGTGCACCGCAACGGCGCCGAGGCGCGCGAGCATACGGAATTGCTGGCCGAGTTCAATGCCCGCGCCGAGCTTCTCCGTTGCGGAGCCCGCCCAGTGTCCGCTGCCATCCTCTCCCCATGAAATCTCCCCGTCCGCTCCGTTTTCTCGCCGCAAGCCTCTCGCTCGTTTTCGCCGCCGGCTGCTCGCACATCGAAGTCATCCCCGAGACTGATCCGCATCGCGTGGTGAACGGCACGGTGGAGGTGCGCACCGAGATGCCGCTGCCTGCCGACGCGGTCGTGGTCATCCGCGTGATCGATCCTGCGGGCACGGAGCAAGCGCGCGTGGCCGCGAGCAAGGATCTGCCGCTCGGCGATCGCGCGAAGGTGGCGGCGGTGCCGGAGGTCCTCGCGGAGAAAACAATCGCGGGGGTGAAGGGCAACTCGGTGCCGTTTCGCATCGAGTTCACGGCGGACGACGAGCTCATGCGGCATGGGCTCAACCTCGACGCGCGCATTTCGTTCGCGGACAAAGTCCGCTTTCGCACGGCCGTCGCGCACGCGCTCACCCTGGGCAACGTCGACGCCCCGCACGCCGTGCTCGTCGAGCTAGCGTCGCGCTGAGGCGCGACACGCCGCGGGCGGTGATCGAAGAGCAAAACGATAAATTTTTCCCATGACTGAGCGTTCCGAAAAACTAAGCATCTGGTGCAACGCGAAATTTTCCGACGCCGTGATGCGGCGGCTGGCCGACGGCACGGGCGATCACCGCGTGCTTTACGCGTCGAACGCGTCGACCTCGGTGCTCGCCGCCGGCGGCGCCGATCCGCTGCTCGCGCAGGTCGACGTGGCGTTTGGCCAACCCGACGCGAAGCAGTGCATGGCGCTGCCGAAGTTGCGTTGGGTTGAGGTCACGACCGCAGGCTACACGCGCTACGACACGCCGGAGTTTCAGGAAGCGTTTCGCGCGCGCGGGGCAGCTTTCTCGAACGTGTCCACCGTGTTCGCCGATCCGTGCGCGCAGCATGTGCTGGCGATGATGCTCGCGCTCGGCCGGCAGCTCCTCCCGTCGTATCGCGACCAGTTGAACGATCATTCGTGGCACTACGAGAAGCGGCGCTACGACTCGCGGCTGCTCAACGGCCAGACCGTGCTGCTGCTCGGCTTCGGCGCGATCGGGCGGCGGCTGGTGGAGCTGCTCGCGCCGTATCAAATGAACCTGATCGCCGTGCGCCGGCAGACGCGCAGCGAGCGCGGCGTGCGAATCATTCCCGAGGAAAACGTCAGCAGCGCACTCGTGGCGGCCGATCATGTCGTCAATATCCTCCCGGAAAACGCGAGCACGCGAAACTACGTCAACGCCCGCCGGCTCGCCTGCATGAAGCCTGGCGCACGTTTCTACAATGTCGGCCGCGGCACGACGGTCGATCAGGCGGCGGTGCTTGAGGCGTTGCGCTCGGGCCGGCTCGGCGCGGCCTATCTCGACGTGTTTGATCCGGAGCCGCTGCCCCCGGAGCATCCGCTGTGGACCGCGCCGAATTGTTTCATCACGCCGCACACCGCCGGTGGTCACCATGATCAGGACGAGCGCATCGTGGAGCATTTCCTGCAAAACCTGGCAGCCTTTCAGCGCGGCGAGCCGTTGGTGGATCGCGTGGTGTAAGGGTAAGTGGGCATCGCTCCCACTCGCCGCTTGAAAAAAAATCGCCGTCCGGGAATATGCCGCGGCCTAGTTGCTCTCACTCCCGACATCAGCAATGTGGGCCAGTTGCCCGCGCCTGACATCGTCCAACCCAAAAAACATACCGCTATCGTCATGAATAAATCCACGCGTCTCCTCATCACTTCCGCCGCCATCGCCGGTCTCTACGCCGGTTCGCTCGCGAGCAAAGCCTTCGCGCAAGCCGACAGCAAAGCGGGCACGGAAGAAAAAGCCAAAGCCGACAAGGGTAAACACGACTGCAAGGGCAAGAACACCTGCAAGGGTGAGGGTGGCTGCGGCGCCGGCGACAACGGCTGCAAGGGTAAGAACTCCTGCAAGGGCAAGGGTGGCTGCAGCACCGCGATGAAGGACGACAAGAAGGCCGACACGAAGAAATCGGGCTGATTATTTCTTACACCACGCGGCCGGCGTCTAACGCCGGCCGCGTTTTTTGTTTGGGAGGAAAAATATGCCGGCGAACCGTTTCAACGCCTTCACTGACTACGGCATAGGCCTCGGCCTGCGCGTCCCGCACTACGCGCACATCCTCGAAAAAAAGCCGACGTGCGACTGGTTCGAGATCATCTCGGAAAATTTCATGGTCGACGGTGGCCGGCCGCTCCACGTGCTCGATCAAATTCTTGAGCAATATCGCGTCGTGCAGCACGGCGTCTCGATGTATTTCGGCTCGGCCGACAAACCTGACCGCACACACTTGCGGAAATTGAAGTCGCTCGTGAAGCGCACGAAGACGCCGTGGCTGAGCGACCACTTGTGCTGGGGCTCGGTCGACGGCACCTACACGCACGACTTGCTGCCGATGCCCTATACGTTTGCGGCGGCGAAGCGCACTGCGGAAAAAATCCGCTACGTCCGCGACTTCCTCGAGGTGCCGATCTGCGTGGAGAACGTGTCGAGCTACGCCGAGTTTCACCAGAGCGAGATGACCGAGTGGGAATTCCTGAGCGAGGTCGTCGAGCGCGCCGACTGCGGAATCCTCCTCGACGTAAACAACATCTACGTCTCCTCGAAGAACCATGAGTTTAACCCCTACGACTACCTGAACGGGGTGCCGCACGATCGTGTCGGCCAGATCCACGTCGCGGGCCACACGAAATTTGAGAAATACATCCTCGATACGCACGATCATCCTGTGCTCGATCCGGTCTGGAAGCTCTACGCGCACGCCATCCAGAAGGCGGGCGTGACGGCGACGCTGCTCGAGTGGGACGACAAGATTCCGTCGTTCGACGAAGTCCACGACGAGGCGATGAAAGCCAACCGGTTTATCGCCGGAGCACGCGAAGCTCAGTCGCCGAAGAAACGCGCGGTCGCGAAAGCATGACGCCCGTTGGTCTCAAGGCGCCGCCGCGCCACGCACCGAAACGCCTCGCGACCGAGGCTGATCTCCGCGCGCTCCAGCGGATGATGTTGCGCGCGCTCGTGGAGCCGCTCACCGATGACGACGATCTCGCGCCGCGTTGGCACGACGGCCGGCCGATGGCGGAGGTCGCCGCCGAGTTCATCAAGCCGAACGATCGGCTCTCGTCCGTCGATCGCCTGCAGATTTACGCGCGCTGCTACTGGTATCGGCTGATCGATTGTGTTTACGACGACACGCCCGGACTGCGGGCGATGCTCGGCGAGAAGAAATTCTCCGCGCTCGTCCGCGCCTACCTCGCGAAATATCCGTCGCGTTCGTTCACGCTGCGCAACCTCTCGTCGCGGCTCGCGCAGTTCATCCGCGAGGAGCCGCGCTGGACGAAGCCTGATACCGCGCTGGCGCACGCCATCGCGTGCTTCGAGTGGGCGCAGACGGTGGCGTTTGACGGCGAAGCGCGGCCGGTGCTCACGCCGGACGATCTGGCCGACGCGCCGCCGGCGAAGCTGCGGCTCGCCTTGCAGCCGTATCTCACGCTCTTTGCGCTCGACTGGCCGGTCGACGATTACGTGATCGCGGTGAAGCAGCGGGAGACGCTCCGTAGTGAAGCCAGCAACGTGATCGAGCGCGGGCCGCGTGCGGTGTCGCGCAAAGTGGTGCCCCGGCCGCGGCGGAAGAAAACCTTCATCGTCGTCCACCGCTACAACCTGAAGCTCTACTACAAGCGCATCGAAGCGCCGGCTTTCAAGATTCTTACCGCGCTCGCGGCGGGCCGCACGCTCGCTGACTCCGTTGAGGCCGCGGGCCGCAACGCGAAACCGGAGCAGGTGCGCGAGTGGTTCGCGACGTGGATGGAACTCGGCTGGTTCTGCAAGCCGTAGGGAGGGCTTTCCGAGTCCTCCGCACCTCGAAAGCGTCCTGACCAAGTTTGCCGGAAATAAAATCCGGCCTTGCGGCTCACATACCCCATGAACCTCTCTTCCGCTTACTCCAAAATCGACGACTTGGTCACTACGCTCGGTGGCTGGCTGCAACCGCTCCTGCTCCTCCTCATCCGCGGTTGGTGGGGCTGGTCGTTTTTTCTGACGGGCAAGGGCAAGCTCACGCACCTCGAGAAAACGACTGCGTTCTTCACTGAGCTCAACCTGCCGCTGCCAAAGCTCAACGCGATCATGGCGGGATCGACGGAATGCTTCGGCGGCCTGTTGCTGCTCCTCGGGCTCGGCTCGCGGCTCGTAAGCGTGCCGCTGATCTTCACGATGATCGTCGCCTATGCGACGGCGGACAAGGAGGCGCTTCAGTCGATTTTCTCCGACACCGACAAGTTTACGGGCGCGACGCCGTTTCTGTTTCTCCTCGCCTGCGTGATCGTGTTCGCGTTTGGGCCGGGGAAAATCTCGCTCGACGCGCTTCTGTTCAAGAAATCGGCGAAGTGATCCACAATCGCGCGCCGCTCAAAAGAGTGGCGCGTTGTTTTTAGGATCCCTCAGCAGCGCCTCGAAGCGCGGATCGCTGCGCAACGGTTTCCATGACCCCGCGGAGATACCTCCGTCCAATACCGCGTTCGTGCCATAGGATGTGTGAAGTAGTCGCTCAAACTCCGCCAACGCACGCTCTTTTTCGCCGGCGTAGGCGAGTCCGGAGGCGCACATGGCGGAATTCTGGCAGCCGATAATCTTGTCGCGTGTCTCCGGCAGCAGTTCCCGCGCGTTGTCGGTGCAGCGCAACGCCTCGTCGCGATCGCCCAGCAGGCCGTGCGCAAACGCGAGGGTCGCCCAGAGCTGGGCGTTCTGCGGCTGGCGGATGAGTTCCTTTTCGCCCAGTGCCACGACTTCCGCAGCGCGGGCTTTGGCCGCCTCCCTCTGGCCGGCCTCGGCCAGCGTGGCGGCGGCGAACACGTCTTGCGTCCAGCGCGGCGAGTCGTCGTCCTCGTCGAAATAACGCTGCTCCCGGTCGAGCCGGATGGCTTCGGCCCAGTCGCCGAGAGCGCGCGCGTTACCCAGCGCGAGGTAGCGCTGCAACGGCTGATCCGCGGCCGGAACCTTGCGAGTAGCGAACTCGCGGATCGCGTTGGTTGAGCCGTGGGCGGCGTAGAGGGTCTGGGCGAGCGTGGCCTCCACAACGAGATTGCCGGGGTGGGAAGCGAGGAACTGCCGCGCCGCCGCCTCGCTCTCCGCGTAGCGGCGAACGCTGAAGAGCGTTTGGATGAATTCCACCCCGACTTGCAGCACCTGCGGGTCGAGTTGCACGCTGCGGCGCAGGTTGTCCACGCACTCCGGCAGCCGGCCCTGGCGTCGCAGAATGAAGGCGAGCGAGGAAAAGACCGTGGCGTCGTTCGGGCGCACAAGCGCGAGCCGTTGGTATTGCTCGGTGGCGCGCGGATAATCGCGATAGCCGTAGTAATAATAGTCACCCAGCCCTTCGATGGTTGCGGGATCGTCGGGAGCGAGCGCGGTGGCGTGATCGATCGCGGTCTTCGCCTGCGCGAGCTGCTCAGGCGTCGTCTCGTGTTTGAAGTAGGCGTAGGCTTGGCGCGAGGCGAGATCAGCCCAGGCGGCCGAGAAATTCGGATCGAGCGTCACGGCACGCTGGAGCAACTCGATTTCTGGATGGGGATCTGTGAACTTGGCGTCGTAGCGCAGCGCGCGGGCGCGCAGCAGCGCATCGTAGGCGGCGGGATTTTCGGTGGGTCGGCGCTCGAGCAGCGCCTTGGTCGCGGGCGAGAGGACCGCTTGCAGTGCGCCGGCGATCGCCTTCGAGAGCTCGGCCTGGATCGCAAATACATCGGAAAGATCGCGGTCGTAATTGTTGGCCCAGACGTGTTCGTCGGTCGCGGCGCGGATGAGCTGGCCGGTCACGCGGACTTTGTTGCCGGCGCGGCGCACGCTGCCTTCGAGGATGTAGGCAACCTTCAGCTCGCGTGCGATTTCGCCGATCGATTTGGTGGTGTTGCGATACTGCATCACTGAGGTGCGCGAGACGACGTGCAGGTCCCGGACGAAGGCCAGATTGGTCAGTAAATCCTCATGCACGCCGTCGGCGAAAAAGGCGTTGGCGTCCTTGTCCTCGCTCAGGTTTTGGAATGGGAGCACAGCGATGGATTTGTCGCTGATGTCCGCTGCAGGCTTGGTTCCAGCAGGCGCATGCGCGCCGGCCGGTGCGGGCGTTTCCTTGGTGCCCGGCCGCAGCACGATGAACGCGGCGAGCGTCAGCACGGCGACACCGAGGGTTGCGACCAACGCCACAGGGAAAGGCGATTTGGCAGTTGACGCCGGTGTGGACACGGCGGCGGGAGCATGCCGCATCGGCATCGGCGGCGCCGTGACGCCGGGCGCGGAGGTGGCGGTGAGTAGTCGCTTGAATTGCTCGACGAACTGCGGCGTGGGCAGCGCGCCGGGGAGGCGCGTCCACTGCACGCGCAGAAATTCCGCGGGCACGACAGCGCCGTTTTCGCGGGTGTCGTCGATCGCGACCGGAGCGACGAAGGGCACGCCCTCGGCGAGCAGATGCGTTTGCTCGACCGCGAGTTTCCATTCGAGGCGGAAATAGCCCTTCGTGCGCGCCTCGGTGTTTTTTGAGACGAGCGGGACGAACAGCGTGCAGTCGTTGATCTGCTTGCGGATCTTGGCATCCCATGCGTCGCCGCCGCGGAGTTCGTTTTCGTCGAACCACACTTCGAGGCCGTGGCTGCGCAAGGCCTCCGCGATGCGGCGCGCGGCGGGCGCGTCTTCGTGCGCGTAACTGAGAAAGATGGCTTTGCCGGCGTCGCTCATCGCTCAGAACAGCGGCGCGTTGTTTTTTGGATCGTTGAGCAACGCCTCGAAACGCGGGTCGCCATGGAGCTTCGCGAACGATTGAACGGCTCGGATTTGGTGCACCGAAAACCCGCCGGGCACGTTCAGGCAGTGTGCCAGTGCCTCCAGTGCCTGGTCCTTGTCGCCGACAACCGCATAGACTTGGGCCTGCATGAACGTAAAGATCGGGCCATCTACCGCGTCGCGCGACATTGGCACCATGTCGGCGGCTTTACGGCTGAGGCGCAGCGCTTCCTCAGGACGGCCGAGCAGCGCCTCCATCATCGCGAGATAGGACCATACTTTGGCGTTGGCCGGTTCGCGCAGTGACTTGGCGCGCTGTTCACGATAGGGAGTGTCGAGGCGCTCCTTCATTGCCGCTGAGTCATCGTGAGCCCAAAACACCGTGGCGGCGATAATCGCGGAAAGGGCGGGATCCTCTACTTCTTCGCTGAAGCTGGGCTGGAGCTGGTCGAGCCGCTTGAATTCGGCGTAATCGTCGCGCCCTGTAATCGACCAGAACTTTCGCCAGTAGATGCCCTGCGGCGAGTCGCGTTGCTCCGCTGTCAGACCAGCTAGCAGATCGTCGATGGCCTTTCTCGAGCCGGTGGCGCCATATTCGTCGTCCGCCGCCGCAAACAGTTCACGCGGCCGATCGGGCAGCAAGGCGATCATCCGTTGATGCGCCGCGCGCACTTCGTCCCACCGGCGCACGGCCTCCACCGAGGCGAGCAGGTTGCGGGTGTAGCTGACGTTGGCGGGATCAAGTTCGATCGCGCGTTTGAGATTGGTGAGCGATTCCGCCCAACGGCCCTGCCGGCGCTGGATCAAGCCGAGCGAGGAAAAAACCGTGGGATCGTTCGGCTGGAGCCTTGCTAGCTGGGAATATTTTTCGGTGGCCTTCGCGTAGTCGCGGCGGGCGTAGTAGGCATAGGTGCCGACGTCGCGGATGACATCCGGCAAATCGGGCGCGAGCCGTTCGGCCTCAGCGATGGCGGTGTCGCCTTGGGCAAGGCGCTCCGCGCTGCCATCGATGCCCCAAAAACCATGCAGCGCGTGGGCCACGGCGAGTTCGCCCCAGGCGGCGGCAAACTTCGGATCTTGCTGGACCGCACTCTGGAAAAGCGTGGCGGCTTCCGCCAGAGGCGCAGCCGCACCCGAGACCGAACGGTTGCGCACGTCGCGGCCGTGGAGGTAGAGATCGTAGGCGACGGGATTTTCCGTCGGCTTGTGTTCGAGAAATTTCTTCGCTTCGGGTGAAATCGCGGCCGAGAGCGCTCCGGCGATTTCCTTTGAGAGTTCGGCTTGGATGGAAAACACATCCGTGAGGTCGCGGTCGTAGCTCTTGGCCCAGACGTGCTCGTCGGTGCGGGTGTTGATGAGCTGGCCGGTGACGCGGACTTTGTTGCCCGAGCGGCGCACGCTGCCCTCCAGCACGTAGGCGACACCGAGTTCCTCGCCGATCTGTTTGATCGTTTTGGTCGTGCCGCGGTATTGCATGACCGAAGTGCGTGAGACGACCTTCAGCTCGGAGACGAGCGCGAGATTAGTGAGCAGGTCTTCGTGGACGCCGTCGGCGAAGAAGCCGGTGTCCTTGTCCTCGCTCATGTTGGCGAGCGGGAGGACGGCGATCGATTTGTTAAGGACGTTGGCGGTGGGCGCCGGCGAGGGAGCGGATTTGGTTTCAGCGATCGGTTGCGCAGGAGCGACGGGCGGCGGCGTGGGTCTCGCGCCGGGCCGCAACGCGATGTAGCCCACGAGCGCGAGCACGGCGACGCCTAGACCGGCGACAAGCGCGAGATGGAATTTGGGTTTTGTCTCCGAGGATGGCGCAGGAGCCGAGGGTGATCGCGGCGCAGCCGAGCCCGTGTGGGGCGTGGGCATCGGCGAGGCCGAGCCGCCGAGTAGGCGCTTAACCTGTTCGATGAACTGCGGGGTTACGAGTGCGCCGGGGAGGCGCGTCCATTGCACGCGGAGAAATTCGCCCGGCACGAGCGCGCCGGACTCGGTGGTGTCGTCGGCGACGACGGGCGTGAGGAAAGGGACGCCCTCGGCCATGAGGTGGGTGCGCTCGACGGCGAGTTTCCACTCGAGGCGGAAGTAGCCCTCCTTGCGGCCCTGCGTGTTGGCGGACACGAGGGGCATGAACAGCGCGCACTCCTTGATTTGGCGGCGGATTTTTTGGTCCCACGTGTCGCCGCCGCGGAGTTCGTTTTGATCGAACCAGACCTCGATGCCGTGGCTGCGCAACGCATCCGCGATTCGGCGCGCGGCGTCGGTGTCCTCGTGCGCATAGCTGAGGAAGATCGCTTGGGAGGTGGGCATCAGCGTGGAAAACGCTCCTCAGACCTTCACGACTTTGGTCCCGGCGATCAAATCGTGAAGGCAGCGGCGGTCGTCTCGGAAGATGAAACAGTTGTCCACGAGCCAGAACAGCGCCCCGATGAGCGGCACGTGGCGCAGGCAGCGCGGCAGAAACCCGCGCAGCAAAAATCCGTGCAGAAATCCGGCAGGTGTGCCACTAGGCGCGCGGACGACGCGCAGGCCGGTCAAAATTTTCCCGATCGTCTGGCCGCGCACGGTGAGCAGCGTGGCTTGCAGTGCCACGAGGCCGATCAGGTAGGGCGCTGAGCGGCCGATCGAACTTGTCATGATTTCGATCACGTCCTGCGGGTTGATTTGCCCGGAGCCTAGCAGGCCGCCGAGCGAGTGCATGACGGCGGTGGAGGTGGGCAGCCAGCACATCGATTCAAGAAACCCGTCAATGAATGCGGCGAGGAGCCGCATGCCAGGATGGGCGAGCCTCGGGTCAGCGCCGGCGGAAGTCGCGGTGGAAGTGACGCTGGCGAGCACGGGCGGCGCGGCGTCGGGCGGGGCGAACTCGGCGAAGTCGGCGAGCTTGCGCCACTCGTCGGTGCCGAAGGCCTTGGCTTGCGTGGCGAGGTTGGCGCGGCCCGATGCAATCCAAGAGCGGATTTGTTCGACGGTGACCGGGCCGTATTCTTTGCCGTCGCCTCCGATGATGATGAACATGGTGGTGGAAGCGAATCAGCGCGGGTGCGGGGCGTCAATCGGTGCAGTCGCAAAAAACCGCGGACCCGAAGGTCCGCGGTGTTGCATGCGGTCGATCCGACGCGGAGGCGTCAGGGCAACTCGTAAAGTTCGATCAGCGCGGTGCCGGTGCCGCCGCCGACGCCGGTGATCGTGACGGTGTAGGCACCGGGGGTGACGGTGGCGACGAGGACGGAATCCTTGGAGTTGGCGGGGAGCGCAAAGGCGCCGACGGATTGCTGCGCGGTGAGGGTGGTGGCGCTGTCCCAGTTATCGTTGCTGGCGATTTGGGTGTTGCTGCCGTTGTAGAGCGCGAGCTGCGGATCGGCGAGGAGGCCGGTGAGGCCGAACTGCGCGAGGCCGGGGCCGACGGCGCGGATGAGGATGCGGCGCGTGCCGGTGCCGCCGACGACGAAGCCGCAGATGAGCGTCTGATCGCCGGCCCCGACAAAGGTGCGCGAGGAGACGTTGGTGAAGCGCGGCGTGGCGGCGGTGAAGTTGGCCGCGGGCGTGGCATCGTAGAGCTCGGCGAGCGCGATACCAGAGGTGTTGTTCACGCCTTCGAGGATGATCGAGTAGCTGCCGGCGGTGACGCCGCTGCCGAGAAACGCGGCGTCCTTTGAGCCGGTGGTGAGAGGGAACGCACCGACGGCGGAGGCGGTGGTGGCCACTTCGCTGGGCACCCAGTTGTCGTTGCCGCCGATCGCGGTCGAACCGGCGAACGCGGTAAGCTTCGGATCGGTGATGGCGCTGGCGAGGCCGAAGCCGGCGAGCGCGGGGCCGATGCCGCGGACGAGGACGTTTTTCGCGCCGCTGGTGCCGGCACCGCCGACGGTCAGGCCGACGATGAGCGTCTGGCTGCCGCTGCCGGCAAAGGCGCGGATGGAGAGGTTCGCGAGATAAGCGCCGGCCGATCCGGCGGCGGCGACGGTCAGCGCGGCGGCGTTGCTGGTGGTTGTGCCCCCGCTGTTGGTGATCGCGACGGAGTAGTTGCCGGCGTTGGCGGTGGTGACGCTCGCGATCGTGTAGGTGGCGTTCGTCGCACCGGTGATCGCGGTGCCGTTGAAGAGCCACTGGTAGCTTAGGCCGGTACCGCTGGCGGCCGCAGTGAAGGTGACGCTGCCGCCGGCGGCGGTGCTTTGCGCGGTGGGTTGCGTGGTGACGGCCGGTGCGGTCGCGCCACCGCCCGTGGAACCGCCACCGGTCGAAGATCCACCCGGAGTGATCGTCGTCGTGCCGGAGAAGATGTCGAACTCGCCGACGAAGACGTAGCGGCCGTTGCCGTAGGCGAGTTCGTTGGCGCTGGATTGATTCGCGGTGGTGCCGATCGTGGTCCATGTGCGCCCGTCGAGTGAGGCGCGGGCGAGATTGAAGTCGAAGGACGAGCTGTTGGCGGGGACGGTGGCGGTAAGGGCGCCGTTTACGGCGCGGATTTCCACGTCGTAGGGGAGCGTGAGACCGGGCGCGGCGGTGGCGAAGGTCGTGCCGTCGGTGCTAATCGACTGGCCTACGCTCGAGCCCTGGAACGTAACGAGGAGCGTGTTCGTGGTGGCGGCGACGTAACCGGGGTTGGCGGGGGCGCCGGTGACTTTGGTCCACGCGATGCCGTCAGCGCTGGAGTAGAGGCCGCTGCCGTTGGCGATGCTGAAGTTGGAAACGGTGGCGTAAAACTTACCGTTGAAAAATGCGATGTGGTTGCCGTTGGCATTCGCGGTGATGCTGCGGGGCGTCCACGTCGCTCCGTCGGTACTGGTGATGATTTGGTTCGCGCCGGGTACGGGTGACGAGATGCAGCCGACGTAGAGGCCGTTGCCGAAGCTGAGATCGGAAGGGGCGTTGACTGACGCGCCGAGCGTCGTGGTGGTCCATGAGATGCCGTCGGCGCTGGAGGCAATCACGCCGTTGCCGGCGGCGCTGGGCTGGATGGCGATGAAGAATTTTCCGTTCAGGAAACGCGGCGCGTAGGGGACTGAGTTGACGCCGGGGAGCGTGCGGCGGGTCCACGTGACGCCATCCGGGCTCGTATAAGCGGCGGGGGTGTTGACCTGTGCGGTGATCGGGCCGGTGGTAAAATATGCGGTGAGCACAAAGGTGCTGTTACCATAGTCGGCGCCGATCATTTGGACGCCGATACCGGCGGCGATAACGTCGGCCGGCGTGGTTTTGGCCCACGTGGGAACTTGGGCGCGAGCGATGGTGGCAAATAACGCGAGCGCGAAGAGTGCGCGCGGCAGAACGAAGCGGGAGGTGAGGTGCATGCACGCCCAGAATAGCGAAAGCCCCCTAGGCTGTCGTTACGTGGGTCTGCGTAAGGCGAGAGCGCGCGGCTGCTTCCGGCCCGTGTGCCATGCTCAGCTACTCACGTGACGCAGCCGCTCCGCCGTCGCGACGATGATCGAGGCGCGGTTTTCCACGCCAAGCCGCTCGAAAATCCGTTCCATGTGCTTGTCGATCGTGCGCGGACTCGCCCCGAGGATCGTGCCAATCTCGGGATTGGTTTTGCCCTGCGCGACCCAGTAAACGACTTCTGCTTGCCGTGGAGTGAGGCCGAGGGACAGCAGTGCGGCGGGACCTGGCGGCGCGTGCTCTTCCTCGAGCGCGAGCATCACGAGATCGTCGCGGCCAGGTTCTGTGAAACGCCGCACGTTGAGCGTGCCGTCCGCGATCGTGAAGCGTATTGTACCCGTGAGCGCTGCCGGCGTCGTGCCAAATTTCGCCATGAGATCGTGCGCGAGCCGCGTGGCAAACAGCAGCGTGCCGTCGCGTGCGAGCACCACGACCGCGCGATCGAGCGAGGTCGCGAGTTGCGCCTCGGCGTCGAGCCGGATCGCGACCTCGGCCTCAAGGTCCGCGTTTTTTCGTTCGAGCGCCTGCCGGGCTGCGCGCAACTCGAGTTGCACGCGCACGCGCGCCACGAGTTCGGGGACGTGGACGGGTTTCGTGACGTAGTCCACGGCACCGGCCTCGAATGCGCGGACTTTCTGCTCCGGCGCGTCGACCGCCGTGAGAAAAATCACCGGCAGCTCACGCCACGCAGGATTCGCTCGGAGCGAGGCGCAGACCGCGAAGCCGTCTTCGCCGGGCATCATCACATCGAGCAGCACGAGGTCGGGCGTGAGCCGGGCGAGCACATCACGGGCGGCGGCGCCGCTCTCCGCGAGGAGCACGCGTACGCCGGCTTCGCGCAACGCATCGCACACGACGCCAAGATTCGCGGGCGTGTCGTCAACGACGAGGAGGGTGGGCTTCGACATGGAGGAGGGCGGAGGACGCGTGGATTTTGAAACAGGAAACAATGGAGTGGCTTGCGAACGCTACCCGAGCAGCGCCCGCAAGCGCGAGAGATCGAAGCGGGCAGCGGCTTCGTTAAGCGCGTCGAGCGCCGCGCCCGGATGCTTCGCCCGGAGCTCGGCGAGCTCCGCGCGCAGCGCATCGAGGTCGCCGTGGACGAGATGCTCACGCAGGGCGGCGCGCACGGCGTCGGGCAGCGGAGCGGTCGATTCGGCCGCGGCGAAGGGCGGAGTCGAGTCGGTATCGCGCCACCGCAGCGCGAGCAGCGCACCGATTTTTTCCAGCAGCTCGGCGGTGCGGAACGGCTTCGCCACGAAATCGTCGGCGCCCGCGCGGCGGCCCTCGGCAACATTGAACGAAAGCACCGATGCCGAGGTGAGCAGCACCTTCAGTTGCGGACCGCGGGGCAGGGCGCGAAGTGCGCGCGTCAACGCGAGCCCGTCGAGCCCGGCCATCCGCACGTCAACGATTGCGAGATCGGGCCACGGTTCGGCGCCGTCGGTCAGCCGCGCAAGGGCGGTCTGAGGCGAGGCAAATTCCGCGCAGCCGAAGCCGAGCGGCGTGAGTAGATCGACGAGTAGCCGGCGGTTGACGTCGTGATCGTCGACCACGATGACGCGGCGGCGGTCGCCGTCGTAGCCAGCGATGCGCTGGCCGGACGAGTGGGCCGGCGCAGCGGGGGCGACCGCGGGCAGCGCGAGCGCAAACGAAAAGGTGCTGCCAGCGCCGGGCGCGCTCGTGAGCGTGAGGCGGCCGCCGAGTCGTTCGACGAGCGCGCGGCTAATCGCGAGGCCGAGGCCGGCGCCGGGCACCTCGGGTCGCGCATCGTTTGCTTGCTCGAACGCCTGGAAGAGTCGTGCCTGATCCGCGGCGGAGATGCCGGGGCCGGTATCAACCACAGAAAAGGTCACGCGATCCGCCGCAGTTACGACGCATAGCGTCACACCGCCGGACATCGTAAACTTCACGGCGTTGCCGAGCAGGTTGTCGAGGACTTGGCGGAGCTTCTGCGCATCGCACTCGACCCACGCCGGCAGATCGGCCGCGAGATCGAGTTGGAAGGAGAGTTTTTTGGCGCCGGCTGCGTTGGTGTGGGCGGCGGCGATGTCCCGCAACAGATCGCCGAGCGCGCAGGGCGCGGTTCGGACGGTGAGTTTGCCGGCTTCGATCTTCGCGAGATCGAGCACGTCGTTGATCATGCGCAGGAGATGCTCGCCGCTCGACTGCACGATCCGCACGCGCTCCTGCTGATCGGGTGTGAGCCGGCGATCGGCGTGAAGCACCTGCGCGTAACCAATCACGCCGTTGAGCGGGGTGCGCAGCTCGTGGCTCATCGAGGCGAGGAACGCGCTCTTCGCGCGGTTCGCCGACTCGGCGGCGTCGCGCGCGGCGGCGAGCTCGGTCGTGCGCTTGGCCACGAGTTTTTCGAGACGTGCGCGCTCGCGTTCGCCGCGACCCAGCCGCCAGCGGACGTAGCCGGCGATCGCGGTGAGGAGCGCGAGGGCATAGAGGGCAAAGGCGGACGTGGACCCCTGCCACGGCGGCGCCACGGAAAAGGTGAAACGCGCCGGTGCACTCACGCGGCCGTCGGGATCCTGGGCGCGGACTTCGAAGGTGAACGGGCCGCCGGAAAGGTTGGTGAATTCCGCCTCGGCGCGGGCGGACCACGGCTGCCACGTGTCGTCATAACCGACGAGTCGCGTCTGAAATTTGAGTCCCGGCCCCGCGCCGAAGTGCGGGGCGCTGAAGGAAAACGTGAGCGGCGCGCGCGCATACGCGAAGCGCGGCGCGGCCGCACCGGGTGCGGCCGCGAGGTGCGTGCCGTCCGGCAGCGCGATGTCGCGGAGCAGCACCTGCCACTCCGGCGCGGGCGAAGCCGGCGCGGACAGCTCAGCGCGCACAAGCGCGTCGGGCCCGCCGAGCCAGAGAAACTCCCGCTCGCCGATCCGCTCCCACGCGAGGCTGCGCGCGCCGCCAAACGCCACGCGTTCGAGAATTTTTTCCGGCAGCGGCGCAAACTCCGCCGGCCCGTCGTGGTGCAGCGTGAGCCGGCCGAGTTGGCGCGGGAGCGTCGTGTCCTCCGTGTCGGCCTGCGCCCAGACGGTCGACGCATCGGCGGTCGGCGCGAGCGGCCAAAGCTGCGTGCGCGCGTGGCGACCGGAAATTTGCAACGCCCCGGCGATCTCAAATTGATCGGTCGCGGCGTCGTAGCGGTAGGTGCCGGCGTCGGTGACGAACACCACGCGATTGCCGACGCGGTAGACGTGGCTCCAGCCCTGGTCCTTCGGCAGCCCGTGATCCTCGCGGTAGGCGGTGAAGGTCGCGTGCGTCCAGTCATCGGCGGCGGCGCCCGGCGGCCGCACCGCGCGGATGAATCCGCGCGTCGGCGTGCCGAGCCACAGCGCGCCGTCGTCGGCCTCGGCGATCGTGCGGACTTCGGTTTGAAGACCGGGCACGCTGCCGAGTTCCCGCCAGCCGCCCGCTTCATAGCGCAGGACGGTGAGCCCGAGAAAGCGGCCGACGAAAAACTCGTCGGGTCGCCCGCGAACGGGGGAGATTTTGCTTACACCCTCCGGCGCATTGAACACAAGTTGCGGCGCGCCCGTGGCGGGAAACTGCAGCACGCCGTGGCCGGTCGCGACGAGAAGGCCGGCCGGGTGGCTGGCGAGCGACCAGCAGACTTCGCGCGGGCCACCGGCCACCGGCTCGAAATGCGCGGGCGCACCCGAGGCGGACTCGGCCGCGGCGAGCCGCAAGACGCCGGTCGGCGTCGCGGCGTAGAGCGTGCCGTCGTGCCGCAGCAGATCGTGCGTGAGATCACGTGGCAGGCCGTTGAGCCGATCGAAAACGGAAAACGGCGAGCCGAGTTCGGCCCGCACCACGCCGTTGCTTGTGCCGATCCACAGGCCGCCCTCGCGATCGGGCGTCACGCTGAGGAGTTGTTCGCTTTCGAGCCCGTTGGCGCTGCTGAGGTGCGAGAGAAAATTGAAGTCCGCGTCGGTCACGATCACGCCGAGCGTGGTCGTGGCCAGCGCGCGCCGACCGTCGGGGAGGCGCAGCATGAAGCGCAGCTTCGTGCGCGCAAGCAGCGCATCGATCGGCGTGGGCCGGCGCGTGAGCCGGCCGTCGCGCCACTCGAAAAACGGCCCGGCGCTCAGCCCGACCAGCAGCCCGCCGCTAGCGATCGGTTCGATCGCGCAGAATTGCGAGGTCGCGATTTCCGAGGCGCCGCTGACGAGTTTGAAGTCGTCGCCGGCCAGCTTGAAGAGTCCCACGCCCTGCCGGTGCAAATAGAGATCGTCGCCGACGCGCTGGAGATACTGGCGCGGCTTGTTGGTGAACGGCCACGCGCGAAACGCGCCGTCGCGCCACCGCAGCACGAGTGTTTCCGTGGCGAACCACACCGCGTTACGCGTCGCCGCCATGCTCCACACGACGCCGAGCGAACGGTGCTCGGCCGGGAGTTTTTCGAGCAGCGACGTAAACACCGGCGCGCCATCGGGGCCGGGCGTGATGCAGCCGAGCTCATCCGTCGCGCCGATGTAGAGCCGGCCATCGGGCCCAAACGCGAGTGTGCGCACCCAACTCGTGCGCGGCACCTCGATGCGCCGCCACGCGGCGCCATCATACGCGATCACCGAGTGGCTGTTGCCAAACCACATCACGCCGTCGGGCGCCTGCGCCCCCATCCAGATTTGCTGGTGGGCGCGGTAGTCGCGCGGCGTGAACGCCTGCACGAACGCGCGCCCCGTCTCCCCCTCGGGCGCGGCGCGGCCCGCGAGCGCGCACGCGACGAGAAGAACCGCGCGGCGCAGTGGCCGGCGGCAAAGCTGAAGCGGAATCAGCACGGCCTCGAAAACAAGGCGCGCGCCCGGTCGCGTCAACTGCTCGCGCGGGGCTTACGCGAAACTGCGTAAGCACGCCGCCGCGTGGCCTGGCCTACTGCTTGTAAACCACGCCGGCCTTCATCACGAAGCTCGGCTTCATCACGAGTTTGATGTCGGCAATCGGATCGCCGGGGACGGCGACGAGGTCAGCCCATTTGCCGGGCGCGATTGTGCCGGCGTCCTTGTCGATGCCGATGAGTTTCGCGGCTTCGATCGTCGCGGCTTTGAACGCGGCGACAACCGGCATGCCGACTTCGGTCATGTAAACGAACTCCATCGCGTTGTCGCCGTGCGGCGCGACACCCTGGTCTGTGCCGAACGCGATCTTCACGCCGGATTCGTAAGCATGCTTGAACGTCGTCTGGATGATCGGGCCGGTCGCGATCGCCTTCGGCACAACAAGCGGGGGGAAGTAGCCGGGAATTTTCGCTTTCTCAGCGACAAATTTTCCTGCGCTGATCGTCGGGACGTAATACGTGCCGTGCTGCTTCATGAGCGCGATGATCTCGTCGGTCATGAACGTTCCGTGCTCGATCGAATCGATGCCGGCCTCGACGGCGCGCTTCATGCCTTCGGCGCCGTGCGCGTGCGCGGCGACCTTCAGGCCGTAGTCGTGGGCGGTTTCGATGATCGCCTTGAGTTCCTCGGGGGTGAACTGCGCGTTCTGGCCGTTAGAGGCGTTGGAAAGCACGCCGCCGGTCGCGGTAATTTTGATCACGTCGGCGCCCTCCTTGTAGTGCTGGCGCACGGCCTTGCGGCCCTCGTCGGCGCCGTTAATCACGCCGAGCTCGACGCCCGGATCGCCCATGAGCTCGCGGTTGCGGCCGTTGGTCGGGTCGGCGTGGCCGCCGGTGGTGGCGATCGATTTGCCGGCCGTGTAGATGCGTGGGCCGTCGGTGTAGCCGGCGGCGATCGCCTTTTTCAACGCATAGGTCGATCCCTTGGTGTCGCCGAGGTTGCGCACCGTGGTGAAGCCGGCGAGGAGCGTTTTCTTCGCGTAGAACGCGCCACGCAGGGCGTAGTCGCCCGGCTCCATCGAGGTCCACTCGGTGTAAGTCGTCGGAGAGCTCTGGCCGTCGAGATGCACGTGGCAATCGATCCAGCCGGGCGTGACGGTGGCGTTTTTAAGGTCGATGGTTTTGTCGCCAGCGGCCGCGGCGGTGTAGCCAGGCTGCACGGCGGCGATGCGATCGCCGTCGACGATGATCGTCATTTCCTTTTTCGGCGCGTCGCCGATGGAGTCGAGGATCGCGCCGCAGTAGATGAAGGTGCGGGCGGAAGCGAACGAGGCGGCGCAGGCAAACACGAGCGCGGCCGCGAGGCGGGTGGGGCGGAGGTGCATCGCGCGAGTGAGGCGCTGCTCGCGCCGCGGCGCAATCGCGGAGTGCGGCCGAACGGCAGCGACGACGGGTTAGTTGGATTTTTTCACCGGAGCCGGCTTCTGAGGCGCCGCGGCGGTGACGAGCAGGTCGTGCCACTCGTGGCGATCGAGGTCGGCGAGGGTGCCGCCGAAAGTGAGGGGCTGGACGAGCGGCGTGTAGTCGGCGGAATCTTTTGCTGCGGGCAGCAGTCCGGCGTCGACGAGAAATTTGGCGGGCGGGCCGCGCAGCCCGAGTTGCAGGGTTAGGCTCAGGGGCCGCTGGCCGAGTGGGATGGAAGCGGCGCTGGCGATCTGGCCGGAGCCGGTCACGCGCTCGTTGGTGGCGGTGATCGCGAGATCGCTCAGGCGGATCAAGCCGTCAGCGTCGCGCACGGCGGTGAGGGTGAATTGATCGTAGCGGAATTCGGCGGTCGCGTAAGTGAAGTTGAGGACGGCTTCGGTGTTTTTGCTCAGCGGATTTTTGTCGGATTGGAGGATGTTGGATTTGGTTTTCAGCAGCGTGCCGAAGACCGATCCGACGGTGCCGAGCGCGTCTTTCACCGGCGTGGGCGCTTCGGTGAGGGAGTTGGCGACGCTGGTCTGGAGGAGGTTGGTGCTCCCGTTTTTGCTGGTGAGGCGAAACTCCTCGCGGGCGTGGTGCGTGAGATCGGCGAGGTTTTTTCCGTTGCCCGTCAGTGTGGTGTCGACGGCGAATCGACCGCGCAACAACGGTTCGCGTCCGCGCGGCGTCGGGCCGAGCAGGAGCGCGGCGTCGAGTTCGTCGACGGTGGCTTTGGCTGTGGCCGCATACGGGACGTCGGCGCCGGCATCGAACGTAATCGCCCCCTCGACGCGCACATGGCGATCCTTGTGAAATACCCCACGGCCGCCTTCGAGCCGGAGCGCGGAGCCGTTGAGAAAGAGCGTGCCGCCGACATCGGTGAACGCGTGCCCGAGTGCGAGGAGCTGGCTGAAATCGAAACTCACACGTTCGACCGCGTTACCCCAAAAGGGAGTGAGATCGCGCGCACTGGCGGGCTGGGTGATCGACGCGAAGGGAGCGGCGAGCACGGCGAGGTGCTCGAGGGTGACTTGGTCGCCGTTGAGCGTGACGAGTGCATGACCGCCTGATGATGGACGGGCCCAACTGCCCTCGGCGGTGACCTCCGATTTGCCTTTGCCGACGGTGATTGTGAGCGGGGCAAGAAAGGTGAGGCGGCCGTTGGTGTCGGCGCTGACGTGGAGTTTCGCGGCAACGGTATGGGCGGCGTCGCGCCCCGTCGCAGTGAAGGTGGTGTCGGCCGTGAGCCACGCGCCAGCCTGCAGGGAAAAGTCACCCGCGGCGGAGCGGCCTACGCCGTTGAGCGCTGGCCACGCCGTCAGATCGGCCTGCCACGTGCCGGTGATTTTGATCGGTTGATCGTCGCCCGCGGCGCGCGTGGCTTTCGCATCGACGGTTGCTACACGCCGGCCAGCGTGATCGATCGTGAGCGGCGACGCCGCTGCCTGCCACGCGCCCGAGCTGAATTCAGCGACAAGCGTGAGCGATAGATCGAGGTCGCGGGCGACGACGGCCGGGCCGTTTTGCAGGGCGAAGCCACGCGCGGTGAGCGGGGATTTCGAGCGCACGAAAAATTTCCCGGCGTCGGCGCGCACGAAAAATTCACCGCTCATCGCTCCGCCGGCTGGCGCGAAGCCGCGAGTGGGATTGAAAATCCACGCGAGGGGCAGGCCGGTGAGCGATCCTCCCAGCCAGTCCGCCGCTGGCGCAGCGGGGCGGAGCGCGCCGGTGGTTTCGTCGATTGTGAAGGCTTGCAGCGACTGCAAGGTCGCGATGGGTTCTGCGCCGCTGAGTTTGGCGCCCAGGCGATCGACGCGCAGTGACGCTGCGCTGTGCGTGAGATCGAAATCGGTGTGGAGCGTCACGGTGCCGACGCGATCGAACGGAGAGGCGAGGCCGCGGCCGGTGGTGTTGAGCTGGCCGGTCACGCGGAGGCGCGCGAATGTGTCATCGGTCTCAAACGCACCGGTGCCGGTCGTCGCGAGCGTGGGCACCGCGCTCGGCGGAAAAAAAGTCGCGAGGTCGGAGTCACGCGCATCAATCGTCCACGTGCCGGCGATCGGGCCGGTGGCCGTGGGACAACGCACCGTGAGCGCGGCAACGCGGCGGTCGGCGCGTTTGAGACTGAGGTCGTAGGTTTCGCCGTGTGTTTGATCAGCGGCGCTCAACGCGACGGCGAAACTTAGGTCCGCCGGCAGCGCGCGACCCTTCGCGGAAATGTAGCTTGTGAGTTCGATCCGGCTGGGCCGGCGAGCGGACGTGGTCGTTAACGCGAGTTGTCCGTGCGTCGTAATCATCGCGATCAGAAAGCCGGCGTCGCTGATCAGCGGAAACGTCGTCGTGAGGTCGAAGTGGCCATCGCGACCCGGGCCGATCCCGCCGCCAGTGACGATCACGTGCACCGCGATGGGATCGGTGTGCGGGGGCGATGGCAGCAGGATGTCGCCTTCCAACTCGACTGCGTCGATCGAGACGTCGGGTGGCAGTTCCCAGCCGGTGAGGAGCTGGTGAAAAACGATCGCGACGATCGCGGGCGCGGAGTTTTTCTGCACGGTCGCGAGCGGACTGGCGGGCGGGGGGCGCGCGGCCATGGTCGCAAGCGAACCTTTGCGTTGCAGCGGGCTGCCGAGGTCGAGCGTCCAGCCTTTCGCGACCAGCCGGCGGATCGAAAGCGTGTGCTCCCAGTAAGCTCGGACGACGGGGAGTTGCGCCTGGAGCGACGGCACGATGAGCCCGGCGCCGCCGACGTCGAGATTGAGATCGCGCGCCTCGAGTTGGCCGACGCCGGCAGAGAGCGAGCTGAGCGACGCATGGAGCCCGGGGTGTTCGTCGAGTTTGCGTTGGGCGATGTCCGTCTGCACCGAGGGAATGAACAACGCGGCCGCGAAAAGGGCGGCGAGCGCGATGAGCGCGGCGAGGCAGAGCAGGAAGCGTCGAATAAATCTCAAGCGGAGGGCGCCGGTCAGACCGTGCGCCGCCACCGGTGTGCCATCGAACTGCCACGAAGCCAGCGCCAACTTGATCGCCGCCTCGCTTACGCAGGTCTGCGTATTCCGCGGACTGCGCTTTCGTGCGATAATCAGCCGGTTCGTTTCAACGCCCTTCCGTCCTTCCCGCTTCTTCCATGAAATCACCGTTGCGTTTCCTCGGCGCTTTTTTCCTCGGTTCACTGGCTTGCTCGGCCGGCTTTGCGCCCCTCGCCTTCGCCGCCAGCTCGGCGAAACAAATTTGGACCGCCAAGCTGCCCGGCGAAGCCAAATGGCACAAACTCACCGAACTCGGCACGCTGCTCGTCGGCACCGACGATGCGATCGTTTCGTTCGATCCTGACACCGGCAAGCAACTGTGGACGCACGCCGAATACAAGAAGACCAACCCGCGCAACGCCGTCGACGTCCTCGGCACGCCGCTCCTCATCTGCAACACCTACGATGGGATGATGAACAGCAAGGTCACGTTTACTGCGATTGATTACTTCACCGGCGAACAACGCTGGGCCACGCCGCAGCTCCTCGGGCAATATCTCGACACGATTCCCGTGCCTGCGAAGAACCTCGTGATCTTCGTCGTGCAGACCTACGACGGCGCGGACCCCGGCATCTATCTCAACGCGCACGATCTCGAGACGGGCGCGCAGAAGTGGTCGACGAAGTTCGCCAAGAGAGGTGGCATCCCGCTCCACATTGCCGACAACAGTGGGCGATGGATTCCTACGATGGATCTTTCCGGCTATCACGAGCCGGTGTTCAACGGCGACGAGATGTATCTCGGTTATCTCGGCGTGCACTGCGTCGATCTCACGAGCGGCGCGGTGAAGTGGGGCGTCGAATTTCCCGCTGGCGCCAAGGGCCTGAAAAAAACTTACGCGCCGCTGCGCCTCGACGGCGAGCGCATCTACGGCGGTGGCGGCGGCAGCGTCTACGCGATCGATCGCAAGTCCGGCGCCACGATTTGGAAGAGCGATCGCATCTCGGAATTCGCGGGGCTCTTCAAAGCGCGCGACAACGCGATCGTCGCCCAGCTCGAAATCGTCGGCGGTAAAATCTTTTCGCGCTACGGCGGCAATTTCTCGAACGGCAAGACCGCGGCGTTGAAGGAGCCGCTCGGCGTCGTCGTGCTCGATCCGACGGACGGCAAGGCGCTCTACCACTTCGATCAGGCGAAGGAGGGCATCACCAACCTTGTCGTCGTTCCCGCTTCGAACTTGGTCGTCTTCGCCGACGGCGCCAATGTCTACGAAATCGACACGGCTGCGGCGACGCCCACCGAGGCGTTCAAGCTGCCAATCGAGTTTAAGAAGAAAATGGGTGCCGGCTCGGTCGCGAAGATTGGCCTCGGCGCGCTCGGCGGTGTGAGCGGTCTCGTGAAGGCGGGCATTTCTGCCAACAAGGTGCTGCTCGACGTGCCGGTCGCGGCGAGTTTCGCCAATGGCCGGGTCGTCGTGCAGGGCAAGCAGCACCTCCTCGGCTTCGATCCGCAGACCAAGACGTCGAACTGGTCGCTGTTTTACGCGGCGCCGAGCGATGCGTTTGCGAATGTCGCGATGTTTGCCGTGACGGCGCTCGCGGCCGTCGGCGGCAACGCGCAGGTCGCGACCAGCGGCTTCGGCTCAAGCGGCTACAGCAACGGCATCAGCACGATCCACTCCAATATCGACAGCTTAAACAGCTACACGGAAAAGGCCGCCAAGCGCGCCGGCGGCGTGAAGACTTCGGAAAAATATTCCTACATCCTCACGAAAGTAGAGAAGGACATCGGCATCGTCGGCGTAAACCTCGCCAGTGGCGAAACCGATCGGCAACTCGTGCTGAAGGAAAAGGATCCGGACTACTCCGTCGACGAAGACGCCAACCGCATTTTCCACTTCGCGGGCAAGGATTCGGTGATCGCCTACCAGTTTTAAAGACGGGTCAGGCCGCTCCGGTCTCGGGCGGCGTTTTTGCGTCCGGAAGCGCCACGCGGCGCTCCTTCGGATCGGGATTCTGTCGATAAAACAGCGCGGTGTGTCCGACCGCACCGACGCACACGCAACGGCCCTCGTCGGCGATCTGCATGCAGAGAGCGGCGCGCTCGTCGCGCTCGGCACCGAGAAAACGGAGCTTCACCAGTTCGTGCGCTCGGAGGAGTTTTTGCAGCTCCTTCGAAAATTCCGGCGTCAGCCCGCCCTTGCCGAGCTTGAGCAGAGGATCGAGGCTCTGGCCGAGGCCGCGGAGAAACGATTTCTGCGCGCCGGTGAGAGGAAATTCATACATACGCCTGATGAGGCGCGCCGCCTTCCGGCGAGTCAAAGAAATCCAGCGGCAGCTCGCGCCACTGGCCTGGCGCGAGATCGCCAAGCGCGAGCGCGCCGAATTTTTCCCGGTGCAACGTCAACACGATTGAGCCGGTCGCCGCAAACATCCGGCGCACCTGGTGGTATTTTCCCTCGATGAGCGTGAGCTCCGCCTCGCGTGGCGAAACGATCTTTAGTTCTGCGGGCGCGCACGGCGCGTCCTCGCCTTCGAGGACTAGCGTGCCGCTCGCGAACCGCCCGATCAGTTCCGGATCGAGGTCGCGATCGACGGTGGCGCGGTAAACTTTTGGCACCTTATGCTTCGGCGAGGTAAGCCGGTGCACGAGCGGCGATTGATCGGTCAGCAGGAGCAGGCCGCTGGTGTCCTTGTCGAGCCGGCCGACGCTCGTGACGATCGGGTTTCGCCGCCGCCAGCGCTCGGGAAGTAGCGAGTAGACGTTGGGACCTTCGCGCGCTTCGTGCGAACAGACGAGGCCAAGGGGCTTGTTGAGCAGCAAAAGCAGCCCGTCGGGATGATCGAGTGGCTCGCCGTCGACCCGCACTTCGCCAGGCGCGACCTTTTGCGCGAAATCGTCCGCCGGCTCGCCGTGCACCGTCACCGCGCCGTTCGCCACCCAGCCGCGCGCCTCGCGGCGCGAGCAATAACCGAGGTTGGCGAGGATTTGATCGAGGCGGCGCATGGAGTTCGGGACTCGTTTTGTGCATCCTTCTGCCTTTTTGTGGCGAACCAATTCCATGCTTTGCTGGCTACTTCTTGTCCTGGCCCTCGCGCTCGCCGCTCTGGGCTCGCTCACGGTTTTCAAAACGCCCGACTGGGCGCCGTGGAAACTTGCGGTGCTCGCGGGCGAATACGGACACTGGATCGCGCTGGCGCCGGTGCTGGTCGCGGCGCTCGTGGTGATCGTGCCGGTTAACTCGGCATGGAAGGCGCGCGCGACCGTCTTCATTTGTGCGCTGGCGCTTGGACTCTTGCTCAAGCCGGCGTTTGAAGCCGCGCTGCTCGCGCGCGACTTGCCAGTGAAACTCGAAAAACAATTCGGCCGCGCGCCACTCACACGCCGGCCCTTTTCACTCGCTACGCTGTGGGGTGGATCATCCGAAGTCATCCCGCCGCAAACGCTGCGCTACGCCGGCGATCTTTCGCTCGACCTCTATCGGCCACCGCGGGCCGCCGCGGGCCGGCGGTTTCCTTGCGTGATCGTGATTCACGGCGGCGGCTGGGACAGTGGCAGCCGCGCCGAGATCGCGCATTTCAACCAGTGGATCGCAAGCCGCGGCTATGCGGTCGCCGCGATCGATTACCGGCTCGCGCCGAAATCTCAGTGGCCTGCGCAACGCGACGATGTGCTCGCCGCGATCGCGTTTCTCAAGAGCCAAGCCGCCGAACGTGGGATCGATTCCGCGCGCCTCGTGCTGCTGGGCCGCAGCGCCGGCGGCCAGATCGCGGAGGCGGTTGGCTACACGCTCAACGATCCCGCGATCCGCGGTGTGATCGCGCTCTATGCGCCGAGCGACATGGTCTTTGCCTACGTCAACGCGCGCGAGGACGACATCCTGAAATCGCCGACGCTGATGCGCCAGTATCTCGGCGGCACGCCCGATACCGCGCGCGAAAACTACGAGTCGGCGAGCGCGCTCCCGTGTGTGAACCCGCGCACACCGCCCACGCTCTTGCTCCACGGCGCGATCGATTCGCTGGTGTGGTATCGGCACAGCGTGCGGCTCGACGCGAAGCTCACCGAGCAAGCCGTGCCGCACGTCTTCCTCTCGCTCCCGTGGGCCACGCATGCGTTTGAATATAATCTGCACGGCCCCGGCGGCCAGCTTACCACGTTTGCGGTGGAGTGGTTTCTTGCGGCGGTGACGAAGTAGCGCGCGATCGACGAGTGCTATGTTCGTCGTGGAAGCGCGCGGGATTTTTCCACGGCCGCGTGTTTTTATTTACGTGCGCGACGCACGGCACATTGTCGGCCGCGTCCCGGAAAGAATTCCATGCACTCGCTTCAACTCCTCGCTCAGGCCGCCACGCCTTCCGGCTGGCACGACGCGTCGCTCGGCGGCGCTTTGATCAACACTGCCGTCTTCGCCCTCGTCGGGATCGCCGTCGCGATCATCGGCTACAAACTTTTCGATTGGTGCACGCCGGGAGATCTCCACGAAGAGATCATTAAGCACCGCAACGTCGCCGCCGCGCTGATCGGGGCCGCCATCATCATCGGCTCCTGCATCGTCGTCGCCGCGGCCATCATGGGATGAACGCGTGGCCCGCAGGGCCAGACGACGGCTCGCGCCGTCGCAGCCGCAACATCGCGCTCGTCTTTATTGGCGCGGTAACCGTCGCCGGCGGACTCGCCGCGTGGGAAGCGTGGCAGCGTGCGCAGGCTTCGAGCGCCCGGCAGCCGTCGCCTCAACCCGCCGCGCCGCCCGTGAGCGCCGATCAGGTTTACACGAACAACGCGTTCATTCCCGGGGTCGGCTACTATCACGCGCCGTATCACGCGTGGTTTCCGCACCCGTTTAATTACTATGATCCGGTGCGCGGCTACTACGCGGGCGGACTTTGGCAGGCCGCGCCGTTTCTGGTGAGCCTGCTGAACTCGCGTCCGAGCAACGATGCCGTTGCGACCGCGCTCGCAACGCAGCGCTTGCGCGAAGACCTGCAACGGAAGCAGCAACAGCAAGCACAGAGCTCAACGGGATCGTCCGGCGGAATGTTTTTTCGCGGTTCCGGCTTCGGCGGCTCAGGTTTTTCCTCCACGGCCCCGGGCGGCAGCACCCCGACCGGAAGCGGCGGTGGTTCATCGATCTCGCGCGGTGGCTTCGGCAGCTCCGCGCACGGCGCCGGTGGCGGCGGCGAATGATTCAACGTCGCGATGAAACGCACCGCCCTCACGCCGCGCCGCGATTGGCGCGAAAAATCCGAGGCCTTTGGCTTCACTTATCATACCCACGAGCGCGGGCCGTATTGGGATGAGAGCGCATGCTACGAATTTTCCGCGCGCGAAATCGACGAACTCGAGGCGGCGGGCAACACGCTTCACCAGCTCTGCATCGATGCCGCGCAAGTCGCGATCGATCGCGGCTGGTGGGCGCGGCTCGGCATTCCCGAAAAAGCCGTGCCGACGATTCTCGCTTCGTGGGACCGCGACGACCCGAGCCTCTATGGTCGCTTCGATCTCGCCTACGACGGCCGCACACCGCCGAAGCTTCTCGAATACAACGCCGATACGCCGACCACCTTGATCGAGGCGGCGGTCGCGCAATGGTATTGGCTGCAGGAACGTTTTCCCGGCGGCGATCAGTTCAATTCGATCCACGAGCGGCTGATCGAAGCGTGGCGGCACGTCGCGGCGGCCCGCGTGCATTTTTCCGCGGTGAGCGATCTGCCTGAGGACACGCAGACGATCGCCTATTTGATGGACACGTGCCAGCAGGCCGGCTTCGACACGCGGTGGATCGCGATCGACGACGTCGGCTGGGATCGCGCGCGGGGTGTGTTTGTTGATGCAGAGGCCGCGGAAATTAACGCACTCTTCAAGCTCTACCCGTGGGAATGGATGTGGCACGAGCCGTTTGCGGAGTTTCTGCCCGCGAGCAAAAATCTTTTCATCGAGCCGCCGTGGAAATTTTTGCTGAGCAACAAAGGCCTCCTGCCGATCCTGTGGGAACTCAATCCCGGCCACCCGAATTTGCTGCCCGCGTTTGAAACGCCGGATGCTTCGCTCGGTGGCAGCTTCGCGAAGAAGCCGCGGCTGAGTCGCGAGGGCGCCAATATCACGCTCGTCGAACGCGGTGCGACCGTGGAAGCAAACGGCGGCGACTACGGCGAGGAAGGCTTTATCTTCCAAGCGTTCGCGCCGAGCCCGGAGTTCGAGGGGAACAGGCCGGTTTGTGGCGTGTGGATTGTGAATCACGAGGCGTGCGGCCTCGGCATCCGCGAGGACACGCGCCGCATCACCGGCAATCTCAGCCGGTTCGTGCCACACCGGATGAACTGATGGCGCCGCGCGACTGCTTCCATTGCTTCCCGACCCGCGCGATTTCCAGCAGAGCGAGCGGGACGAAAATCCAGAGCACCTGCACGGGGAAAATTTTTCGCGCGATGGCCTGATGATACGCGGCGAGGCCAGCAGCGACGTAGGCGAGCCGGTGCAGATTTTTCCAATTTTTCCCTCCGAGCCAGCGGACGAATGCGTGCAGACTCGTGATCGCGAGCACGAGCAGGATCGCGAGCGCGATGAGGCCGACGAGCTGGAACGGCTTTTTCGTCGCGGTCCGTAGCACGCCTCCCACGGCGGAAAGATCGCCGGCCGTTTCATAGACGAGGTGTGTCGTGAAATGCAGTGCGGCGTAGACAAAGGACGCCACGCCGACGAGGCGGCGGTGGCGGTTGAGCGCCTGCGCGATGCCCCATTTGGGCCAGAGCACGCGGAGCGGAGTAAAGGTGAGCGTCGTCGCCAGCAGCACGCACGCGACGAAGCCGAGGTGGTGCAGGACGTATTTGAGCGGATCGGCGAGCACGCTCTGATTGTGCGAGACATAGATCGGCCACAGCGGCCAGAGGCCGGGCAACGCGAGCAGCGTCCAGGCGACGGGCTTCGAGCGGAGAAGTTTTTCGACGAGGGCGGTCACGAGGTAGAAACTGCCCGCGAATCAGACGAAGGGTTGCGAATGCTTCGATTCGTTCGCGGAGATTCGTGTGATTCGCGGGCGGGCGGTTTGCTCAATAATTCTTCTCGAGATCGAGGCCCTTGTAGAGCGCGGCGACCTGCTTCTCGTAGCCGTTGAACATGAGAGTGCGCTGGCGCGAGCCGAACACGCCGCCACCGCCGCCGATCACGCGCTCGCTTGCCTGCGACCAGCGCGGATGATCGACGAGCGGGTTCACGTTGGCGTAGAAGCCATACTCGCTGGCGGCCATCTGCTGCCAGGTGTTGCGCGGCGCTTTCGCGACGAGTTCGAGCTTCACGATCGATTTGATGTTTTTGAAACCGTATTTCCACGGAACGACGAGGCGCAGCGGTGCGCCGTTTTGATTGGGGATCGGCTTGCCGTAGATGCCGGTCGCGATGAACGCCAGTTCGTGCATCGCCTCGTCGAGGCGCAGGCCTTCGATGTAGGGGTAGTCGAGGTTGCCGTCCGCCTGACCAGGCGCGCTTTTGCGATCGAGGAAGGTGGTGAACTTAACGAATTTTGCGTCGGCCTTGGGGCTGGCGAGGGCGATGAGTTTCGAGAGTTGAAAGCCGTCCCACGGAATCACCATCGACCACGCCTCGACGCATCGGAAACGGTAGACGCGCTGCTCGATGCCGCCGACTTTCGCGACGAGTTCGTTGACGTCGAGCTTGAGCGGCGTGTCGACGAGTCCAGTGACCTCGACGGTCCACGGATCGGTCTTCCAGCCGCGGTTGGCGAGTTCGGCGGGCTCGGACTTGTCGGTGCCGAACTCGTAGAAATTATTGTAGTGGGTGATTGCCTCGTAGGGCGTGGGCTTGAGAGCGGGGTCGCGGAAGGCGGGGTTATTCGTGGTTGGAAATCCCGCGGTCGCGGCGAACAGGTCACGGGCGGCGAACGCGGCTCCGGCGAACCCGAGCGTTTTCAGGAACGTGCGGCGGTTTTGGTAGATCGTTTCAGGCGTCGTGGCGGACTCGCGGAGTTCCCAATCTTTCGGCGTGCGGATCAACATGGTGGTGGGTGTCGAGGTGAGAGACTCGGACGCCAGAATTATTCCGTGTCCTTGGCTTACCAGTGGCCGCGGAGGCCAGCCAGCGCAAGTCGCGGCGTGCCGACATTGACCATGCCATCGGCGCTGCGCCCGGTTTCGACGCGGGTATTGCCGAGATTTTCAATCGTGAGAAAAAGCTCGAGGTGCGGGGTGAGCGCGCGGCTGGCGCCGAGGTCGGCGACGACGCATTCGCCGAGGCGGAGGGTGTTTTCGTCGTCTTCGAACTGCCGGCCGATCCAGCGGAGCCGCGGGGTCAGTGTGATTTTTCCCAGCGCGCGCCACGTGGCGCCGAGCGAGGCGCTGTGCCGCGGGTCTTGGGCGACTTGATTGCCGACGAGCGCGGGATTGACCGAGGCGCGACGGACGATCGGATCGTTGAAGAGCGCGGCGGCGGTGAATGAGAGCGTTTCGCTCGCATGCCACGTCGCGGAAAACTCGACGCCCTGCACGCGGATGCGATCGACGTTGAGGCGCTGGCGGCCGATGCCGCCGGCGGCGAGCGTGCCGAAGAGCGGGAACGTGCCCGGGCCGCGCGCAAGCGTGACATTGCCAACAGCGTCGCGCAGATCGTTCCAGAAGGCGGTGGCAGAGAGTTGCAGGCGCTCGCGCGAGAAGGTGGCACCGAGTTCGGCACTGGTGTTGTGCTCGGTGCGAAGGGTGGGATTGGCTTCGACGACGGTGGTGCCCTGGCGGAACGGACGGTAGAGTTCGTTGAGGGTGGGCACGCGAAAGGCGCGCTGCGCGGCGGCGCGAATGCGCCACGCTGTTTCTGGCGTCCACACAAGACCGGCGCTCGGGCTGAACTCGGTGCCATCGCGTTTGGTATCGTGATCGTCGCGGAGCACGGCGCTGGTGGCGCGATCGGTTTCGCGGCGGTGACCATCGGTTTCACGCCAGTCCTCGAGCCGCGCGCCGATCGTGGCGTAAAGTTGCTTCGTAAGCGATCGCTCGTGGAGCACGAAGATGCCGCCGACGAATTGCTCGCCGCCGGCGATGCGCAGGCGCGTGAAGGCGCCGTTGGTGAACGTGAAGTTCTCGCGCGTCTCGCCGCGCACGGTGCGAACATCGGTGCCCGCGCTCGTGCGGGCGCCGTCGTCGTGTTTCCACGTGCCGGTCCAGGCGCCGCCGAACGCCGTCGCGGGCACGGCGAACTGATCGCTCGCGGGCGTCTCGGCGGTGCGGGTGGCGTTGACGGAGCTGAACGTGCTGGCGAACGACTGGTCTTGCGCGTAGGCGACGGCATCCCACGTGAAATTTTTCACGGGCGAGCCGGCGAGGGCGGTGGAGAAAAATTTTTCTCGCGAGCCGTTGCGCGTGTAGGGGGTGCCGTTGCCCCGGAATTCCTCGTAGCCGCGGGCCGTCGCCGTGAACTCGAGATTTTTACCGATCGGCGTGAGCCAGCGCGCGGTGAGCCAGCGGTGCCGGCTCCACGCGGCGACATCGATCGGGCCGCGACGTTCGGGGGCGACGACGGAAAAGCCGTCGGTCGTGAAATCGTCGCCGAGCAGTTGGAGCGCGCCGCGGCCGACGGGTTGCGTGAGCGAAATTTCCGCGTTGCGCGTGCCGAACTCTCCCGCAGTCGCGGAGGCGTGAACGGGGTGCTCACCCGGTGGCGCGCTGAACAACTGCACGACGCCACCGAGCGAAGCATTGCCCCACGCGGTGGCGCCGCCACCGGGGACGACTTCGGCGCGCGCGAGACCTTCGCGCGGGACCTTCGTCCACGCGACCCAGCCGCCGAACGGATCGTTGAGCGGCACGCCGTCGAGCAGCACAAGCGAACGGCTGGCGCCGCTTGGGCCGAGCCCGCGCAGCGATACGCCCTGCGCGGTGGGGTTGGCGGTGAGGCTGTCGCTGCGACGAAACAGGCTGAAAGCGGGCAATGTGCGTAGCGCGCCATCGAGCGTGAGGGTGGGCGTGGTGCGCAGTGTTTCCGCGCCAAAATCAGTGGCGGAAAACGCGACCTGTTCCGCGGGCTGCGGCGTGCGCGTGGCGGTGACGACCTCGGTGGGGAGCGTGACGGTCTGGGCATGGATCGACCCCGCGAGCACGGCGACAAGGGCGCTGCCGGCGAGGGTGGATCGGAAGCGTTTCATGCGCGTGGGAAGGCGTGGCAGTCGGCGCGCCGCGCGAATTGTCTCGGCAAGCACGCGGTCATTTGGGAAGGCTTGTCGGTTCAGCGCAAAAACGAAATCACACTTATGTCAGTCTGGGAATACAAGGTCATCAGCAGCGGCAAGGGCGGGTTTGCCACGCCGGCGTTGCTGGAAAAATTTCTCGGGGATTTGGGCCGCGACGAATGGGAGATCATTCATTATCAAACCGCGCCTGACAACCCGCTCGCGTTTTCCGGTCTCGCGCGTCGCACGACGCAGCGAGATTGGACGCTACAAGACGCCGCGGCTGCGGCTGCGAAGGCCGAAGCGGAGAAACTCCGCGCGGAATTTGCCGCGAAATTCGAGGCCGCTACGCGCCCCGCGACCACCGCCGAGGAGAAGGCGCCCGCGAGTTTCATTGAGGAAAAGACCGCACCTGACGATGGCCTGCGCAAGCTGGTCGACACCTCCCGCGACGACGATCCCGAGGCCGAGGACGAGCCGAAGGACGAGTGGGACAAGCTCGACGCCTCTGAGGAAGATCTGCCGACCTTCTTCGACGCGCTGAAGCCGCACTTCCGCCGTAACCAGCGCGGTCCCGGGATGAGCGTCGGCGTCGATTATCTCGCGAAGAAGTGGGACCAATCCGAAGACGACCTGAAGGGTGCGCTGCTGGAGTGTGGCTTCGCGATTCCGCAGGATGAAGACGACGCGCCGGTCTACGTCGAATACGACGGTGATCTTTTTTGGGTGAATATCAACCGCCGCGGTGAACTCTGGATCAACACAAAGGAGAAGCCGCGCCCGGTGTTTCGGGCCGTGAAGGGCACGCGCATCGAGCCGCCAGCCGAGGAGCCGAAGCCTGAAGTGCAAACTTCCGCCGAGCCGTCCGCCGAGAAACCGCATTTCGAACCGAAGGCCCGCCGCGAGGAACAGCGGCGCGAGGAGAAACCAGCGGCGGTCACCGCGCCCGCGGAGCCGGGAGCGCCGCTGCCGGCGGGCACCGAGCTGCTCGCCAAAATCGAGCCGCTGATGCGGCGCAATCGCCGCGGTCCCGGAGGCTCGGGCAGCACGAGTTTCCTGTCGCGCGCGCTCAAGTGCGCCGAAGCGGACTTGCTGGCCGGATTCGCCGCGCTCGGACTCATCCTGCCGGCCAACCCGAACGACAAATCGATCTTTGTTGAGATTGCGGGTGACGTCTGGTGGCTGAATCAGGATTCACGCGGCGGCGTGTGGATCAATGGCCGTGAGAAAAAGGACGGCGAAGTGATCGCCGCGCCTGGTACCGAGGCCGTCGCTCCCGCACCTGAAACCGCGTCGGCACCGACTCCTGAAACGCCTGCTTCCACTCCGGCGCCAGTGATCGAAGCCGCGCCCGCTAGCCCGCTCGCAGCGCTGCGTTTGATTTTGAAGGAGACGAAGACGGGCGGCTTCGCCGGCAAGGTCGATCGGCTCGCGGAAGAAATCGGCCAGCCGGTCAATCAACTCGTCGCCACGCTCACCAGTGCCGGGCTCAAGGTGCCCGAGAAGGCGCGTGAAAAACCCGTCTTCGTCGAGCACGCGGGCGAAATCTTCTGGTTCAACAAAAACACAAAGGACGAGCTGTGGCTCAACGCCAAGGCGTCGAAATACGCGGACACGAAGGAGGGCGAGGGCGGAGCTGATGCCGAAAAACCCCGCCGCTCCCGCTCGAAAAAGAAAGGGGACTAGTGTAAGGTCGCAGCCGTCTTTTCCCCGCCATGACTCCGCCCGCCACCACCGCCGCTCCCGCGACGACCAGGAAGTTTGCCATCGCGCAGCTCGACGAAGTGCCCGCCGTGAAATGCCCGTGCGGCTTTTCACGCCGCGCATTTGTCACGCCGGACAATCCTGTCGCGACAATCCACATGGTCGACATCCAGACCGACGCGCAGACGCACTATCACAAGAAGCTCACGGAAATTTACCTCATTCTCGAGGGTGAGGGCTTCATGGAACTCGACGGCGAGCTTTATCCGGTGAAGCCGATGACCTCGATCCTGATCAAGCCCGGCTGCCGCCATCGCGCCGTCGGCAAGATGAAGATCGTGAACATCCCCGTGCCGGCGTTTGATCCGCACGACGAGTGGTTCGATTGAGAGACTGCGATCGGCCTCGCGTCGTGCCGGACATTGATTTCAGGCACTGGCCGAAGAATCACCGGGCCTGTTGAGCAGAAAAAAATTCGGTCAGCGCCCGCACGCGGGCGTCACCCTCGCCCAAAGTCGGGCAGAGCCAGCCTCCTTCGTCGTACTCATTCCACGCGTAGACGATGACGGTCCTTGCCTCCGCGGAAGATGCATTCGTCTGGACCCAGTCGGTGGCTTTCCTGATGTGACGGGCTATTTGCGCGGGCGTGGGCGCCCGGTAAAAGCGCTCGATCTCCGCGCCCCACCCTTCGTTGTGCTCCCAAAATACCGGTGTCTCCACGCGCGGCCGGCGGTCCCAGCCAGTCATGGCCAGCGGGACGACCTTGGCGCTGGTGGCGGCGCAGCGAGCCCAGAAGGCTTCCGCAAAGGAAGTCAGCTCATCGAAGGGTGCATCCCTGCCGCCCGCTTGCACGGCATAGGCGCTGATCGCGTCGCACCCGGCTGCGTCTGCGAAAGCTTTGGCTTTGTCAGGCCAAGGGGTCATCACCACGCAATAGGGATCGGCGAGTCCACGACCACGCGCCGCGCTTCGCAGGGCGCCAATCGCGCTCCGGAAACTGCCATTGCCCCCTGGTGCTTTCTCGATCGCGTCTGGGCTAAGATTCAGAAGGTAGAATAACGGCCGACCGTTAAGCACCGTTTGGTAATTCGGGAGTGCCGCCAGTTCGGCGAAACGCGCGACTTCAGCCGCCACGCGCTCCGGCTGCCACTGTCGCACGTCTGCAATCATGCAAAAATGGACTGCGTTACGCTCCGGGTTCTTGAGATAGCGGTGCAGCGCGCGGCTCATCGCGCTTTCGGGATCGTAGGCCAGGAACGCCCAGTAATCGATCCCGGCCGCCTTGGCGTAGGCGATCTCGCGCGCCATGATTTCGTCGGTGTCGCCGTCGATGGCCACGGTTCCGTTCGCGTTCACGTTGGCAAAAAAAGGGAGCCGCGACTGCCAGCGCGAAGGTGCCAGGCTCCGCTGCACAGCGCGGCCGACCTCGCTCGCATCGCCATGCCAGGCATCCCACCGGATCGCGCCAATGGAAACGTCGGGGCGGGCTTCGCGCGCAGGCACGGCAAGCAAGGGAATCCACAGCAGCCGTAAGACGAGTGAAGCTTGGAGAAATGACTTGAACATATACCAGCGCCGGCGAGTTCCCTTCACGCGGAGCAAATCATGGCCGGCGAAATAAATGCTGAGTTGGTGCCTTGGCGTCAATTAGTCGGCGTTCGATCCGCACGATGAGCGGCTCGAATGAGAGACGGGCGCCAACCAATTCAATAATTCCAAGCCGCCGTTTCATCGGGCGGGCTTCGATCGGCGATGTGGCGGGCCATTTCACGGAGGAGTTCTTCGTTGGTGATCGGCTGCCAGCCGTGGCGCGATGCCGGCGGGCCGTAGGTGAACGAGCCGGCGTCGTGCGGGTCTTTTGTGCCCTGCATGAATTCGTCCAGCAGGTGCACGGCGAAGTTGGAATAGAAGCTGTCCACGGCGGCGGCGCAGACGTGGAGCTTGCCCACGAGCTTCGAGCCGATGTGCGGCCATTGCCGGGAGAGATATTCGCGCAGGTCAAAATTGTTGGCGCGCATCGCCTCGACGACTGCGCGATCGATCTTTCCGGTGGCGAGATTCCAAACGGGCAGTGGGTAGCCGTCGGGGCCGACCGGCGTGTGTTTCCACCATTCGAAGCGGCCTTCCTGCGTGCCGAGGATCGCAGCGCGCTGGCTGGAGCGGCGGTTCATGGTGGCGCCGCCCGCGAGGCCGGGCGCGGACTTTTCCACGAACGCGTTCTCGTCGTGGTAGAGATCGACGCCGCCGTAGTAGAGACGGAAGTCCACCGGATCGGGCGAGAAGGCCCACGCGCCGCCGAAGAAGTCCGGGTAGTAGAGTTGCAGCGCGAGCGAGCCCCAACCGCCGGTCGAACTGCCCGTGAGCACGCGGGCGTAGCCGGCTTTGATCAGGCGAAACTGTTTCTCCAGTTCGGGGATCAGCTCCTGCAAAATCGCGTCGCCATAAGGGCCGCAGTTTGGCGAGTTCACGCCATACGAGTCGTCAAAATACGGCGTCGGATGCTGAAACGTCACGAGGATCATTCGCGGAAAACCCGCCGCGATCCACGACTGAGAAAACTCCGCCCCCGATTCGTGGTTCGCGTAGGGGCCGGTGGCGGTCGCGCCCGGCGGAAGCTCCGGCAGGGGCTGGCCTTTCGCCCGCGCCTCGGCGCGCTGGCGGCCCCAACTCACTTTTTCGTCGGTATGCGCGTTGGGATCGAAACCGTAGGGCGCGCCCAAGCCGAAATGACCTTGGATGTAGACGACGGGATAGTGTGACGTGGGATGGTCGGCGTAGCCCGCAGGCAGGAGCACAGTCGCACCGATGAACATGGGCCGCCCCCAAAACTGGCTCAGCAACGGGCTTTGGAATTTGATGCGTTTCACCCACGCGGTGTCGGCCGGCACATCGATTGGTGGGATGGTTTTGTCGACGCGCAGCGAGATTTCCGCCGGCGCACCTGGACCAATCCGTATTTTCTGTGGCTCGCTGAAAAGGTTGCCGGGGGAGCGCGCGAAATTCTGCCCCTCCCACTGATCCATGTGCGCCCAGATCACGTGTCCGTCGGCGCGGTGAAACTCGCTGAGAATATTAAAAACGGCTTGGACGACGTAGTCGCCGGGCGCGAGGTCACCCAGCGTCTTTTCCGGTGTGCCGGGCGTTGCAGGATCGACCAAGATTCGCTGACCGGCGGTGACGTCGTGCGCGTCGACGCCGAAGAGGCTCGCGCCGGAGCTGAAGCGCGGTTCAGCCGAGGCATTCGGGGCGACGAAAAGGAAAATGCGACCCGCGGTCGTGCCGGGTGCCAACCGCTCGGGAAGAACGACGGAGAAACGCGCGGACGAGTCGCGCGGTGCGGCCGCCGGCTCAGCTGCGTGCGCCGCGATCGGGACGACGCAAAAAAATCCGAAGGCGAGGGCGAGGATGTGCTTCATGGGGCGATTAGTGCGGGCGTTGGAGTGACTGCGGATTTTCCCCGGCGCGCAGGGAAATTTCGGCACCCTCGATCCCAAGCTCAAGGCATTCGAACAAATTGCGGACACACTGGCCGAGCCGATCGTGGCCGAAACCGCCGCGTTCGATATGGCCCACGAGCGTGCGCCCGAGCTCCGCGGCGCGGTCGCGCAGTCGTGCGGCGGCGGGTCCGGGTGGATTGTCATCTGCGTCGAGACACGGATCGAGTAGCTCGATGAGTTCGAGCGTGGAGCGTTGCGCGGCTTCGGCGGCGCCCCCAGCGGGGCCTGAACTCGCAGGCAGCAGTGGCAGGATGCGGCGTGCGACTCGGCCGGCGTGCGGCAGATTCAGCGCGACGTGAAAATACGGCCGCGCGTCGGGCTTCGGAGGAGTTTCGCTCATCGCCGCATCGAAGAGATCGTGGTCACTTGGGACCGTCAGCGTCTTTTGCGCCAAAATTTGCGCGAATGTAGGCGAGCACGGCGCGGCGCTGGCCCGGCGAAAGCAGCACGCCGAACGCCGGCATGCCCTTGGCCTCGCTACCGTTGCTGATCGTTTGGATGAGCAGCGCATCGGTCTTGGCGAGGCGCGTTTTGTCTTCAACGAAGTTGGCGACCTGGCTGCCGGGAAGGCCGCGGCCGTCGGGCTGGTGACACGCGACGCAGAATAGCCGGTAGACTTTTTCACCGGCGGCGGCGATCGCGTCGGGCGTTTTCGCGACCTCAGGACCGTCCTTGGCGCCGAGGCTGGCTTCGTCGGGGCGCGCCAGCCGCGTGTAGCCGCCGGGCGCGATTTCGCCGGTGACGAGGCGGTTCGCGGTGTAGTAACCGAGCGGATTAGCGAGAGGTTCGTTGTCGGTTGTGCGCAGCGCGGGGACCGAGAGTTCGTAAATGAAACCGGGCTGAAGGTCGGTGAGAATGAGCTCGGCGGCGAGGCCGTCGGCGCTTGGGCGGACTTCCTTCACGGCGACCTTCGCCTCGTCGATCCACGGTGAACCGTATTTCCAGTGGTAGAAATATTTGAAGCGGTTGAGTTCGAAATTTTCGAGTTTCGCGAGCGAGGCGGCGCTCATCGGCTTCGTGAACGTGAGCGCGAAACCGCGCGCGGTGAGTTTCATGTCACGCACTTCGGGAGTGAGTTTGCCGTCCCACACGACGCGTTGCAGGCCGTCGGAGCCGCCGCCCCAGCCGCCCGTTTCGCCGAGGTAAAGCGCACCGTCGGGGCCGAACTGACTGCGGACGCTGCCGGCGCCGAGTTTGTCGCCACTCACGTAGGCCGGATTATCGACGCGACCGAGAAAGGGAAAACATGCGCCCTGCCAAGCGCCCGCCACCCGATCGAGCGAGGCGCGGATGACGAGCTTGGTGAAGTCGCCGAGGAAAATCTGCCCGCCGAACGGCCCGAATTCTCCACCGGTCTGATCCCACGTTGGCTCGCCGCTCGAGACGCCCATCGGCCCATGCGGAAATACGATCGCGTCGGGCTTGTAGCGTTTCCACAGCATCTCAGTCGTGATCTTCGCCGGGTCGATCCCGGGCTCCCATTTCACGCTCGAGGCGTGGCCGTGAAAATCGCCGGCTGCGACGTGGAGCAACCCGCAGGACGGCTTGTAGTCGCCTTGGTTGTCCGTCGTGAAAAATTCGCCCTCGGGACTCAGGCCGATGCCGCACGGCTGGCGGAAACCGTTGGCGAGCGGCACAAATTTTCCGTCGGCCGTGATCTCGATCGCCCAGCCGCGCCACTCGAGGTCGGAGCGGTGAAACGTCCCTTCGAGGAGATTGGCCGCCCGGCGCTCGCCACGTTGCGGCGTGACGGGCACGACGGCGCTGGGATCGTTGCTGTTCGCGCCGGTCGATTCGAGCGAGATGGCGCCGTAGAAATTACCGGCTTTGTCGCGGCGCAGGCCAAAGAAGAATTCGTGGTAGTTCTGAGAAAGCCCGAACGAGCCGCCGATCGCATCGAACGTGTCGGCCTTGCCGTCGCCATCGGTGTCGGTGCAGCGCAACAGCTCGGGGCGGTGCGCGACGTAGATGATTTTTTCCGAATCGGCGACGACGCCCATCGGCTCGTTGAGCCCGCGCGCGAAGAGGTGCCAGGCGCCCGCGGGCGAGCGCATCCAGATTTCGCCGTAGCGCGTGGCGACGACGAGTGTGCCGCCCGGCGTGAACGTTACCGCGGAGATGCCGCCGCGCAGTTCGGCGGGATATTTGACGTTCTCCACGCGATAGCCGGCGCTGGCTGTGAGCGTGGTGAAGGCCGCGATCGAAACGAAAAGCGCAAAGCGCAGTGAGCGGCTCATGGCGTAGCCTTTCCAAACGGCACGGCCAGTGTGAACGAGCCGGTTGATTCAAACGTGAGCGCTGCCGGCGGCTGGCCGTCGCGCGCATACCACCATTTTTCTCCCGCGGGATTTTCGACGGTGAAGCGGCGGATGATCCCGGTGCCGTCGGGACGCGCGCTCACCTCCTCGCGGACGAGGAGGCCGTCGATCGTGTAGCGAAATTCCACGGTCGCGGCGTGGAGCGTGTAGCCTTTGAAATCGACGACAGGCGGGTGCACGGGATCGTTGCGGCGCAGCGGCGCGTTGCCACTCTCGCGGTAGACGACGGGGCCGAGCAGCGTGACGGGCGTGATTTTTTTACCCATGCCGGGCCGGACCGACGTAATGTCAACGAAGCCGCCGGTCCACGCGTAGCTCAGGCCGCCGCGTACCGCGTCGAAGCAAAAGTTCACGCCGCCCGGCAGCCCTACGGCGAAGCTGCTCGGACCGGCGTCGAACGGCATGAGCGTGCGTTCGATTTGGACCTCGGCGCGCGCGAGCGCGCCCAGCGCGATGAAGGTAAAAAACAATCGGAGTTTCATGGGGTGGGGTCAGGAGAGCAAAGTCCGCGGTGCGGCGCGGGCAAGGCGCGAATGCCGGGGTGCGCTGCCCGGCGCACGAGCGTGCTTAACGATACGAGCGCGCGGCGATCTTGCACACCGGGCGCGCGGTGCGCAGGTTCCGAGTCACCCCAACTCCATGAAGACTCCGTTCGCTTTCGGCCCTGTGTCGCGTCGTGAATTTATTGGTCAGCTCTCGCTCGGTGCAGCCGGGCTCGCGCTCGCCACGCGCGGCCGAGCGGCGGAAGCGCTGCCGTCGAAGAAACTCGGCGTGGCGCTCGTCGGGCTCGGCAGCTATAGCAAGGGTCAGCTTGGGCCGGCACTGAAGGTGACGAAAAATTGTTACCTCGCGGGCGTGGTCACCGGCAATCGCGCGAAGGGGCAGGCGTGGGCGAAGGAGTTTGGGTTTTCGGAGAAAGCTATTTTTTCCTACGACACGATGGCTCGTCTCTCTGACGCGCCGGACATCGACATCGTCTACGTTGTCACGCCCAATGGTCTGCACGCCGAGCACGCGATCGCGGCGGCGAAGACCGGCAAGCACATCATCAGCGAAAAGCCGATGGCCAACACTGTCGCTGAGTGTGATGCGATGCTCGCGGCCTGCCGCGCCGCCAAAGTGAAAATGTCGATTGGCTACCGCCTCCATTTCGATCCGTACCATCAGGAGATGATGCGGCTCGCGCGTGAGCAGGACTTCGGCCCGCTGCTGAAAATGAACGGCCGGCGCGCGTTCGTCATGGGCACCTGGCGCTGGCGCGCAGACAAGAAACTCGCTGGTGGCGGTCCGCTGATGGACCTCGGCGTCTATCTGATCCAGGCGGCGTGCATGGCGCAAAACCACGCGGCGCCGATCGCGGTGACGGCACACGAGGGACCGAAAACACGGCCTGACATCTCGCGCGACACCGAGGAGGCGCTGACCTACTCGCTCGAGTTTGCCAACGGCGCGCGCGCCGATTTTTTCACGAGCTATCAGGGCAGTGGCGATCAGTTCCGGGCAGAGGGCGAGAAGGGCTGGATTGAGTTTAAGGAAAAGGCGTTCACCTATCGCGGCTCGGTCGTCGAGACGAGCCGAGCCGGACGCCTCAACTTCGGCCCATTCGTGAACCAGCAGGCGCTCCAGATGGATGACTTTGCGCAGTGCATCCGCGACGGTCGCGAATCCCGCGTGCCGGGCGAGATGGGCCGCCGCGACCTTTGCATCGTCGAGGCGGTTTACGAGGCGATGCGGACGGGAAAGCGCACGCTGGTGAGAGCGTGAGGCGCCCGCGGCTTATTTTTTATTTGCACTCGGGTCGCCCGTGGGCTGCGGGGCGTGATCGGTGGTGGCGGGCGGGCCGAGCAGCTCGGTGAGGATGGGCTTCAGCGCGTCGGCCCAGATTTGGTAGCCTTTCAGGGCGGGATGGAGTTGGTCGACCGTCATGCCATCGAAGAGTTTTCCATTGGCGTCGGCGAGCTGCGCATTGATGTTCACGAAGCGGATCGCCTTGCCGTCGGCGAAGCCCGCGAAGTTTTCGTTGAGGCGGTTGATCGCAGGCAGGGCGGCCGGGTTGTCGTTGCGCGGGAAGATGGCGGTGAGGACGATCGTGGCACGGGGCGCTTTCGTGCGGCAGAGATCAACGAGGGCGCGGAGGCCGCGGGTGATGTCGGCGATCTTCGCGTCGTCGGCGGCCTGGGGGCCGACATTGTTGGTGCCGGCGAGGATCACGATCACCTTGGGGTGCACGCCATCGAGTTCGCCGTGCTCGAGGCGCCAGAGTATGTTTTCGATTTTGTCGGCACCCCAGCCGAAGTCGGCGGCGTTCCAGCCGAAGAAATTATCCCTCCAGTTCGCGAGGAACTGCGGGTAGTCCGTTGCGCCCCAGCGGCGCGTGATGGAGTCGCCGATGAAATAGAGATCGATGCCGCCGGCGCGGGCCTTCGCGAGGAGTTCCTCGTGGGCGAGTTGGGAGTTGGCGTCCGTGCGTGGCGCGGGGCGATCGGCTTGGGCGTGGGCGGCCAGGACAGTGAAGACAACCAGCAGGAGACGTTTCAAAGCATGCATCAGGGGCGGGGTTGGTTCGGGACGATCTGATGATTGTGCCGCCGGGCAATGGTTTTGTTGGTCTCCGATTAGAACAATTCGGCCTCGAGGGGCGCGCTTTGGGGATTGGCGCGGGTCGGAAATCGCGGCAAGTTTCCGGCGCCCCCGATGAAGATGAACCCCGACCTCCCCGCCCTGCCGTCGCGTCGCACCTTTCTTGAACAACTCGCGGTCGGCGGTGCCGCCGCCCTGACCTTCGCCTCGCGCACCCGTGCGCAACCGGCCCCGCCGAAAAAACTCGGCATCGCGATCGTCGGCCTCGGCGGTTACGCCTCGGGCCAGCTCGCTCCGGCCCTCAAGTTGACGCAGCACGTGGAGGTGCGCGGCGTGGTAACCGGTTCGCCGGAAAAGGGGAAAAAGTGGGCGCAGGCCTTCGGGTTTCCCGAAACGAGTATCTACGGCTACGACACCATGCACCGGATCGCGGACAACCCGGGGATCGACATCGTCTACGTCGTCACGCCCAACGCCCTCCATGCGCAGCAGGTGATCATCGCCGCGCAGGCCGGCAAGCACGTGATCAGCGAGAAGCCGTTTACGACCACGGTGGCCGACGCCGAGAAGGCGCTCGCCGCGTGCCGGGCCGCGAAGGTGAAGCTCTCGATTGGCTACCGGCTGCACTTCGATCCGTTTCACCAGGAGTTGAAGCGACTCGCGCGCGAAAAGGATTTCGGCTTGCTCGCAAAGCTGACCGGCGCGAACGGCTTCCGGATGGGCCAAAAAGTGTGGCGCGCGGACTACAAACTCGCTGGCGGCGGGCCGCTGATGGACATGGGTATCTACTGCGTGCAGGCCGCCTGCATGGCGGCCGACGGCGCGGCGCCGATCGTAGTGACGGCGCGCGAGCACCCGAAGACGCGGCCGGAGATGTTTACCGATGTCGAGGAGGGGCTCGACTGGACGATGGAGTTTGCGACTGGTGCGAAGGCCGAACTCATGACCAGTTACGGCCAGAACGTCGGCCGCTTCCGCGCCGAGGGTGCGGGTGGCTGGATCAACCTCGATCCGGCGTTTGGCTATCGCGGCATCAAGCTCACCACAAGCCGCGGCCCGAGCGCGCTGGCCGAACTTCCCAGCCAGCAGGCGTTGCAAATGGACGATTTCGCGCTGTGCGTCCGCGAAGGCCGGGAGTCACGCGTGTCGGGCGAGATGGGCCTGCGCGACATGAAAATCATCGAGGCGATCTATGACGCAGCCCGGACCGGCCGGCGGACGCTGGTGAAAATTTAAGAACTGGGTCAGCCCGAGGAAACATTGGCCCGCCGTGCACGTCTAAGCGCGCATGGTCCTAAAACCCTTTCTCAGCCACACGTCGCCGCTCGCGGCGTTGACCGTGTTTTCGCTCTGCGCGCTGGCGCCGGGTGCGCGCCTCGCGGCGCAGCCCGCGGCCATCCCGAATGCGCCGACGGTGCCGACCGCTCCGGGGCTTCCCGACGCCGCTGTCGTCAACCAGCCGCTCGCCCCCGCCGCGAGTCAGGAAATCATCGAGGAGCGCCCGTCCACCCAACACGTTTGGATTGGCGGCCACTGGCGCTGGCAGGAGGGCCACTACGCGTGGATCGCGGGCCGGTGGGATTTGCCACCGCGCGCGAACGTCGCATGGGTCGAGCCGCGCTGGGACCGCCGCGGCGCGGGTTATGTTTTGGTCGGGGGTTACTGGCAGGAATCGGTGCCCGTCGCGGCTCCTGCGCCGGTCGCCGTGATGCCGGCGACGCAAGCGCCGCCCGTGATGGCGATGCCGCCCGGCACGCAGGTGGTGGCGCAGGTGCCGCCGACCGTCGTGGTCGTCGAACAGGCGCCACCGCCTCCGGTGCAGGAAGTAATTGTCGAACGTCCGTCGCCGCGCCACGTGTGGATTGGTGGCTACTGGGGTTGGCGCGCCGGCCGCCACGTCTGGGTCGGCGGACACTGGGAATTGCCGCCCCGCGAGCGCGTCGAATGGGTCGAGCCGCACTGGGAACACCGCGGCAACGGATATGTTTTCGTCGAGGGCCTCTGGCGCGACGTCGGCGGCTCGGGGATTTCCGTGGGCGTGTCGATCGGTGGTCCGGGGCCCGGACCGATCGTCTTGCTCCGCGAGGGTCCGCCGCCGCCGCGCCGCGAATATATCGATGAACGCCATCGCCCTTCGCGCGAGGCCATTTGGGTTTCGGGCTTCTGGCGGCACGACGGCCGCGCCTACGTCTGGGTCGCCGGCCACTGGGACATGCCGCCGCGCGGCATGCATTCCTGGATCGAGCCGCGCTGGGAATCTCGCGGTGGTGGCTACGTCTTCATCGAAGGCCACTGGCGCTGAGCCGAGCGGGCAGCTGAAAATTTCAACGCTGGTCGCGAGACCGGCGTTTTTTGGCCGCCTATTTTGGCACCGGGCCGACGCGTTCGCCGATCGATTTCGCCATCGCGCGCATGTGGGCCTTGATGTCAGCGGCGTCGACCGTGAGCAGCTTGCGATCTTCCATGATGACGCGGCCGTTGATGATCGTGGTGCGGACGTCCTTGCCTGACGCGCCATAAACGAGCGTCGCGTAGACATCGTAGTTCGGGATCAGGTTGGTGGCGTCGACGTCGAAGATGATTACGTCAGCGAGTTTGCCGGCCTCGAGTGAACCGAGATCGGCTTCACGATGGATCGCACGGGCGCCGCCGATCGTGGCCATCTCGACGACTTTCACCGAGGGAGCGAGGGTGCGGTCGTGGTTTACGAGCTTGTGGAGCTTGGCGACGTAGCCGAGCTGGCCGATGATATCGAGGGTATTGCCGCTCATCGGGCCGTCGGTGCCGAGGCCGACGCGCACGCCCTGATCAAACATCTTCAGCGCGGGCGAAACGCCTTTCGCGGATTTGATGTTGGCGACCATGTTGTGCGCCACGCCGGCGTCGCGCGCCTTGAGCAACGCGATGTCGGAATCGTTGGCGAAGATGCAGTGCGCCGCGACGAGGTGGCGGTTAAGCAGTCCGATCGAATCGAGAAACTCGATCGGCGTCTGATTCCGGTCCTTGCGGAATGTCGCCATCTCGTCAGGCATTTCCTCGACGTGCATCAGCACGGGCGCATCGAGCGCCTCCGACTCCTTCGCTATCGCGCGCAGGTGCGCCTCGTCGAGCGAGTAGGGGGCGTGCGGCGCAAACGCGGGCGTGATGAGCGGATCGCCGCGGAAGTCGGCGATGAATTTCTTCGCGAGCTCGAAGCCGCCATAAGGCTCCTTCGCGTCGGGCGCGGGCTGGTTGATCACGGTTTCGCCAAGCACGCCGCGCATGCCCATCTGCTTCGCGACGCGCGCAACCTCGTCCTCGAAATAATACATGTCCACGAAAGTCGTCACGCCGCCCTCGACCATCTCGAGCATTCCGTGGAGCGTGCCCCAGTGGACGACCTCGCGGTCGACAAACTTCGCCTCGAGCGGAAACATGAAGCGCTTCAACCGATCCGCCACGTCGTCGCCGAGGCTGCGGAAGATCGTCATCGCCGCGTGGGTGTGGGTGTTGATCATGCCCGGCATCACGATGCCGCCGCGCGCATCGATCGTTTTCTTCGCGGCGTAGTTCGCCGCAATCGCCGCCGGGCCGATCGCAACGAGCTTCGCGTCGCGGATGACGACCACGCCGTCGTCGATGACGTCCTTCTTGTCGTTCATGGTGACGACGGTGCCATGCGTGATGACAAGATCGGCGGGCGGTTGGGCGCGGATAGTTGAAATCGACGCGAGCAGAATGAAAACGAAAAGGCGGCGCATGGCGGGACGTAAGAGGGTTGGCAGCCCGACGACAAGGATTGCGCGCGGGCGAAAATCCCGGCTCAACGTGGCGCGTGGATTACTTGCGCCTCATCGACCGCAGCAAGCTGCACTACAAGCGCAGCGACGTGACGCCGATTTTCGCGGAGCCCGCGGCGTTTCGCGCGCTCGTCGACGATCTCATCGCGCCGTGGGCGCATGACCAGCTGCCGGTCGAACGCGTGGTCGGAACCGACGCGCTCGGCTTCATCCTCGGCACCGCACTCGCGCTCAAGCTCGGCGTCGGCTTCGTGCCCGTGCGCAAAGGCGGCAAGCTGCCCGTGAAACACGAGCGCGTCGCGTATCGCGACTACTCGGGCAGCGAGAAAATTTTCGAACTGCGCGCCGACCCTTGGCCGCCCGGCACCCGCGCGCTCCTCGTGGACGACTGGATCGAAACGGGCGCGACCGCGAAAGCCGCGGCGGAATTGATCGAGCGCGCAGGCGGCGTGGTCGTCGGCATCGCCGCGATCGCGTTTAGGAAAAACGAGAAGACCGCGCCGCTCTGGGCGAAGTACCGCTGCCACTCAGTCTGGCCGGAGCGAACCTAATCGCTACGGCTCGAGCCAGGCGTCCTGATAATTGTGGAAGCCGAGTGGCGAATTTTTCCAGCCGTGGACGGACGGCGCGACGAGCGTGGCGCGGGCGCCCCAGTAGATCGGGGCGAAGGGCATTTGTTCGAGGAGTTGTGCTTCGGCGCGTTGGAGGGTTGCGAGGCGCGCGGCGGGCGGGGACGCGCGGGCGGCTTCGTCGAGGAGCGCGTCGTAGGCGGGGTCGGCATAGCCGGTGCAGTTGATGCCGCTGCGCGACGAGAATATCGCGAGGTAGGTGAGCGGGTCGGGATACTCGGCGATCCAGCGGCCGCGGGCGACGGCGTAGTCGAGCACAGCGTTGTCGACGACTTGGAGCAGCACCTTGAATTCCTTCTGGCCGATCGCGACGTCGAGGCTGAGATCGCGGCGCCACATCTGTTGCACGGCTTCGGCGATGCGCTGGTTGATTTCGGAGGAGAGCGTGAGGAGCTCGAATGCCGGGAAGCCGCGGCCATCGGGGAAACCGGCGTCGGCGAGGAGTTTCTTCGCGGCGGCGACATCGTGGCCGACGCGGTTCAGCGGCGCGTAATCGGCGAAGCCTGGGGGCGTGAGCGCGGTCGCGGGCAACTGACCGCCGCGAAGAACGTTTTTCACAATCGCGTCGCGATCGATCGCGAGCGCGAGGGCCCGGCGCACGCGCGGATCGGTGAAGGGCGGGCGCGTGACGTTGAACCGGAGGAAATAACTTTCGACGTAGGGCTCGAGCCGCAGTGGCGATGGCGAGGCGGTGCGATACGCGTCAATTTTGCTGAGGGGCACGTCCCACGTCGTGTGGAGTTGGCCGGCGCGGAACGCGAGCTCCTGACTTTGTGTATTCTCGCTCGGATAAAACACGACACCGTTGAGCCGCACGCGCGCGGCGTCCCAGTAGTTGGGGTTTTTATCGAGCGCGACGTGCTGGTGATCCTTCCATTCGCGGAGGCGAAACGGACCGTTGCTTACGAACGGTGTGGTGCGCGTCCACTTCGCGAGCCGGTCGTCGGGGCGCATGCCGCCACGCGTCACCGAAGCCTCGTGCACGGGACACGCGACGGCGTTGCGCAGCACGGTGAGAAAATACGCGGTCGGGTGCGCGAGTGTTAGTTCGAAGGTAAAATCATCGGGCGCGCGCACGCCGACTTTCGCGAAGTCCTTCACCGCGCCGAGCGCAAACGCCTCGGCGTTTTTGATCGGGAAAAGGACGTCTTTGTATTCCGACGCGAGCGCTGGCGAGAGCACACGGCGGAACGAAAAGAGAAAATCGCGCGCCGTGAGCGGATCGCCGTTGGACCATCGCGCATCACGGCGAAGGTGAAATGTATAAACGAGTCCGTCCGCAGAAATTTCCCAGCGCTCCGCGGCGCCGGGGCGTGGCGCAAAGGTTTCTTCGTCGAGCGTGACGAGCCCCTCAAAGAGCGCGGAGAGTACGTTTTGGTCGATCGCACCGCCGGCGATGTGCGGGTCGAGCGATTGAACTTCGGCGCCATTGCCAACGTGGAGGATGCCGGTGCGGTTGCCCTGATCGACGAGGGTTTCGTGGCGCGTGCAGCCGGCGACGAGCGCGAGGATCCCAGCGAAAACCAAGTGGCGTGCGGTGTGTCTCACACGGGCCTCCGGGCGTGTTCAGGGCGGGTGAGCTCAGCGATTTTTTGCGTGAAGGCAGGGTAGCGCGCGGTCAGCTCTTCGCGGTAGCCGATTTCAAAATCGGCGTAGTCGAAGCCCGGGGCGAGGGTGTTGCCGAAGAAGGTCCAAGCGTCGGCGCCGCCGATCGGACGCGAGGCCTGCCACACGCCGCGCGGCACGAGGAGTTGCGGTTGCTGGCCCGCATCGAGATCGCGGCCGAGTGTGAGCGTCTCGCCGCGACCGTCAGGGTGGAGCAGCAGCAGTTCGATCGGCGAGCCGTCATAGAAGTGCCACAGCTCGTCGGTGGCGAGCCGGTGCAGGCCCGAGAAATCGTTGCGCGTCTGCAGGCAGTAAATCGCCGACCACGCGTCGCGGCGGCCGGCGTAGCGCGTGGTGCCGACGATTGTGGCGGACTCGTCGCTGCGGTAAGAAGGCGCGAACCACGCGCCTTCTTGAGGAATCCGCTCCATCTTGAAGCGTTCGATCAACTGATGCGCAGAAGTGGGCATGACGGGTGAATTCGGCACGGCGCGGATGTTGGTGGCGCTCGAAACAAAATCAATCCGCCCGTCGGCGCGGCGGTGTTTACAAACTCGGTTTGCGCGAACTAGTCTGCCACCTCCCAATGCGCTTCTTCCGTTATCTCTTCGCGGGACTCATGCTCGCTTTTTCCTCTGCCCGGGCCGCCGACGGCTGGCGCGAACTTTTCAACGGCAAGGACCTCACCGGCTGGAAAGCTAATATCTATCCGGATTCCTGGTCCGTCGTGGACGGCGCAATCCGCGCGCACGCCACGAAGGAAAGCTCACACCTGTTTTTTGTCGGCGACGGGAGGGAGGAGTTTGTGCGCTTCAAGAATTTCGAACTCGAGGTCGTGGCGCGCGCCGAGCCCAGCGCCAACAGCGGCATTTTCATTCACACGGATCTCGCCGTCAGCAACGCGAAAAACCATCTGGCCCACGGTTACGAAATCCAGCTCAACAGCACCGCAAAAGACCAGCGCAAGACCGGCAGTCTCTACGCGATTGTCGATCTCACCGCGTCGCCGGTGGACGAGACGAAATGGTTTACCACTCACATCACGGTCCAGGGACGCCACATCACGATCCAGATCAACGGCCGGACGACGGTTGACTACGCCGAGCCGGAGAACGTGCAGCGTCCGCCGGATCGCAAGGGCCGGGTGCTGAATCCCCAAGGCGGCGCCATCGCCCTGCAAGGGCACGATCCGGAGAGCGTGTATTATTTCAAGAGCGTGCGGATTCGGGTGCTCGATTGAGGCGCCTGCGCGCTGTCCTGAGCGCGCGTTGGGGATAACGCGCCCTGGCTGCTAAAAATCCGCCGTGCCCGGCGTGCGGGCGAAGGGGATCACGTCGCGGATATTGCCGACGCCGGTCACAAACATGAGCATGCGCTCGAAGCCGAGGCCGAAACCCGCGTGCGGCACGCTGCCGTAGCGTCGCAGATCGAGATACCACCAGTAGGCTTTCTCGTCGAGGTGGTGCAGCATCATGCCTTCGCGCAACTCGGTGAGGCGCTCTTCGCGCTGCGAGCCGCCGATGATCTCGCCGATGCCTGGCACGAGTAGATCCATCGCGGCGACAGTCTGCCGGTCCTGGGCGCAGCCGTCGGTTTTGCGCATGTAGAACGCTTTGATCGCGCGCGGATAGTTGTAGACGGTGACGGGGCACTTGAAGTGCTCCTCGGTGAGGTAGCGTTCGTGCTCGGCCTGGAGATTCGAGCCCCACGAGACGGGGTGCTCCCACGTCTTGCCGGACTTTTCCAATATCTCGACGGCCTCGGTGTAGCTGCAGCGCACGAACGGCTTTTCCAACACGAAGTTGAGCCGCGCGATCAGTTCCTTGTCGACGAACTTGCCGAAGAACTCGAGGTCGGCGGCGCAGTGTTCCTTCGCGTCGCGGATGAGATACTTCACGAACTCCTCGGCGAGATCCATGTCGCCGTGAATGTCGCAGAACGCGATCTCGGGCTCGATCATCCAGAACTCGGCGGCGTGGCGCGAGGTGTTGGAGTTTTCGGCGCGGAACGTTGGGCCGAACGTGTAGACGTTGCTCAGCGCTGTGGCGAAAATCTCCGCTTCGAGTTGGCCGCTCACCGTGAGGAAAGTTTTCTTGCCGAAGAAATCCTTGGTGCTGTCGACGTGCTTGTCTTCGCCGCGCGGCGGATTTTCGAGATCGAGCGTGGTCACGCGGAACATGTCGCCTGCACCCTCGGCGTCGCTCGCAGTGACGATCGGCGTGTGGACGTAGACGAAGTTCTTGTTCTGGAAAAATTGGTGCACGGCATACGCGAGGCGCGAGCGCACGCGGAAGACGGCGCCGAAGAGATTCGAGCGCGGACGCAGGTGGGCAATTTCGCGGAGGAATTCCAGCGTGTGACCCTTTTTTTGGAGCGGGTAAGTGGCGTCGGCCTCGCCGAGAATTTTGAACTCGGTCGCGACGACTTCCCACTTCTGGCCCTGGCCCTGCGACGGGACGAGTTTGCCGCGGATTTCAGCGGAGGCGCCAGTGTGGGCCTTGGCGATCTCGGTGGCGTAGTTGGGCAGCGACGCGTCGGCGACGATCTGGATGTCCTTCAGGCAGGAGCCGTCGTTGAGCTGGATGAACGAGAACGTCTTCGCGTCGCGGCGGGTGCGGATCCAGCCTTGGAGGAGGACGGCGTCGTTGGGCGCGGTGGCGTCGAGCGCGTGTTTGATGAGCGTGCGTGACATGGGTTTTTGCCGTGAGGCAACGCGCCACCGCCTTCGTTGGCAAATCTGGAAACGTCCGCGGCGCGGAAGTGATTGCGTCGTGTTTGGCGGTTCGTAGCGTGCCGGCCATGTCCCCCAGTGATCCAGCCTCCGCGGCGGGTGACGGAAGCGCCGTTTCGCTCGAGCAGCAGGCGCGCATGTGGGAGACCTTGTTGAGCAATTTGCCGGGGATGGTCTATCGCTGCCGCAACGATGCGGAGTGGACGATGCTCTTCGTCAGCGAAGGCTGCCGTGCGCTGACCGGTTACGCACCGGAGGAGTTGATCGGGAATCATCGCATCAGCTACGCGCACCTGATCGTGCCCGCCGATCGCGCGGCGGTTTGGGAGGCGGTGCAGGCGGCAGTGGCGAAGCACGAGGCGTTCGAGCTGCGTTACCGGATCGTTGCGGCGACGGGCGCGGAAAAATGGGTATGGGAGCGCGGGGTCGGGCTGTTCGACACCAGCGGGAACCTCGGTGATTTCGAGGGATTCATCACGGATGTCACGGCGACCGTCCAGGCAGAGGCGGCACTGCGCTCCTCGGAAGAAAAATTCTCCAAGGCTTTTCGGGCGAGCCCCGACGCAATCTCGGTTTCGGAACTGGCCACCGGACGCATCGTCGACGTCAACGAGGGCTTCGTGCGGCTCTCCGGTTACACGCGCGAGGAAATCATCGGTCGCACGTCCGCCGAAATGGGGTTTTGGACCACGCCAGAGGCGCGCGCGCAGATCATGGCGGAGCTGGCGGAGCGCGGCGCCGTGCGAGAGATGCCCGTGGAGGCGCGGATGCGCACGGGCGAGACGCGGGCATTTCTGCTTTCGGCGGAGCGCGTTGAGATCGGCGGGCGGCCCTGCCTCGTGATCGTGAGCCGCGACATCACGGAGCAGCGGCTCGCGGAGCAGGCGCTGCGTGAATCGGAGGAGAAGTTTTCGAAGGCATTTCGCGCGAGCCCGGACGCATTTTCGCTGTCGGACTTGGCGACAACCAAGTTCATCGCGGTCAACGAGGGTTTTGTGCGCCTGTTCGGCTATACGCCGGAGGAGGCGATCGGCCGCACGGCGCGCGAACTCGGCTTCTGGATCGATCTCCGGGATCGCGAGCGGATGCTCGCCGAGGTGCACGCCACCGGTTCGGTGCGCAATTTGCAGACGACGTTCCGGACGCGAAACGACGGCGATCGTCAGTTTTTGCTCTCGGCCGAGCGGGTCGAAATTTCCGGCCGGCCGTGCCTGGTGATCGTCAGCCATGACGTCACCGAGCAAACGCGCGCCGAGCAGGCCTTGCGCGAATCGGAGGAGAAATTCGCGCGGGCGTTTCGCGCCAGCCCCACGGCGCTGACCATCACCGGGCTGCCCTCCGGCCGTTACGTCGATGTCAACGCCGGGTTCGAACGCACCATGGGCTACACGCGTGAGGAGGTCGTCGGGCGTACGGCGATCGAGATCGGGATTTGGGCCGATCTCGGGGACCGGGCGGTTTTTCTCCGGCGACTGCTGCAGAATCGCATCGTGCGTGACATGGAGTGCACGTTTCTTACGCGCGTGGGCCAGCCGGTCATTTCGCTCGTCAGTGCCGATATCATCGAGATCGGCGGCGAAACCTGCGCGCTCTCGGTGATTCACGACATCACGGAGCAGCGCCGCGCCGAGCAGGCGCGCACGGCGTTGGAAACGCAGCTCCGCCAGACGCAGAAACTCGAGGCGCTCGGCCAGCTCGCCGGCGGCATCGCTCATGATTTCAACAACATCCTGACCGGCATCCTCGCCTACGCGGAGTTGATTCAGCTCGATGCCGAGCGCCCGGCCGAGGTGCGCAAGCACGTCGCTGCCGTCAAGGCCGCCAGCCGCCGCGCCAGCGATCTTGTGCGGCAGATTCTCACGTTCAGCCGCCGCCAGGCACCGGAGCGCAAGCCGGTGAAGCTTTCCGCCGTCGTCCGCGAGGCGCTCAAGCTCCTGCGCTCCACGCTGCCGCGCACGATCGAAATCGTCGAGCAGATCGACGACCTCGCGCCGGTTGTCCTCGCTGATGCCACGCAGGTCCACCAAGTCTTGATGAACCTCTGCACTAACGCCGCGCACGCCATGAAGGATCGCCCCGGCCGGCTCGCGGTCACGCTCGCGACGGGCGAGGTGCGGGCGGGCGATCACGCGACGCCGGCGAGCGTCGCACCTGGCCGGCACGCGCGTCTCACCGTCGCCGACACCGGCAGCGGCATGGATGCGGCGACACTGGGCCGCATCTTTGAACCATTTTTCACCACGAAGGAGCCGGGCCAAGGCACGGGCCTCGGGCTCGCGGTCGTCCACGGGATCGTCGAGGAGCACGATGGCGTCATCACTGTGCGCAGCGCGCCGGGTGCTGGCACGACCTTCGATATTTATTTCCCCGAATTCAGCGCGCTCGATCTCGATGCGGCGCCGGCGGAGGCGCCGCTGCCCCGTGGCACCGGGCAACGCGTGCTGTTCGTCGACGATGAGGAGACCATCGCGCGTGCCGTCGTCGATCTGCTCGGCCGGCTGGGCTACCGCGTGACGATGCACACCGACCCGCGCGCGGCGTGGAGTGCGTTTGACCGAGCGCCGGCCGACTTCGATCTCGTCGTGACCGATCTCACGATGCCGCACTGGACCGGGCTCGAACTTGCGCGCCGGCTGCTCGCGCGCCGGCCCGATGTGCCGATCGTCCTCTCGACCGGCCACGGCGGCGCGTGGACGCCGGAGAGCGTGCGCACGCTCGGTCTGCGCAGTATGATCGGCAAACCGCTCACGGCGACCAACCTGGCCCGGGAAATTCACGCCATCCTCGGCGACGCCGCGCTGTGATCGGACCAGGGCCCCGTGCAAAGCCCGAGTTCACACGGCAGAACTTCGGGCCTGAAATTCGCCGAACGGCGGAAACAACTGGAGCAACTCCTTGCGCCCACGCCCTCCGAGCCGACCGCGTGACATAAGGTTTTAGTCCCCGGGAGGTGCGCCGAAGTAAACGCTGCCAGGTTCGTCATCGGGTTGAGGACGGCTTTCTCCGGCGGGTCGCAGGGCCTATTGGTCGAAGGCGTAGCCCACATCCCGGTCCCGGGTCCGGCGAGCTGAACCGGTCGTGTAAAAATTCTTCAGCAAAAAGAAAGACGGTTCATGGTGAGTGGTTTGGAGACAAAACCAAAACCACAACAAAGGAAAAACCATGAACCGTCCGATGAAGGACATGACAAAAAAGCTGATGACGCGCGAGCAAA
>CAITWF010000073.1 GCA_903896015.1 uncultured Opitutia bacterium
CGAGACGGCCACCCGCCGCCTCTTCGGGTCGGACGATCCCATCGGCCGCTTCATCACCAGCGCCACCGCCGCCGGCTCCCGCTTCGAAGTCGTCGGGGTCGTTGGCGATGTCCGCCGCAACGGCCTCGCCACCACCGCCCCACTTCGTCCACCCGTCATACCCCGTTTTCCACTTTCCCACTTTCCCAACTTTTCACCTTTCCGCTTTTCCACCTTCCCACTTTTCCCATGAAGCGCTTCGTCCAAATCGCCGACGCCCTCCGCGAGCCCAACGCTTGGACCAATAACGAATGGCTCTGCCGCCCGGACCTCGTCGCCGCCGAGAAACTCCTCCTCGTCCGCGCGAACATGGACCCGATGCACTGTCACCCGTTTCACTATCACCCGCACCGCGAGGAAATCATCTACGTGGTCTACGGCCGCGCCGAGCAATGGGTCGGCAACGAGTATCGCATCCTGAGCGCCGGTGAGATGGCGCACATCCCCGCCGGCACCATCCACGCCACCTACAACCCCCACGCCGAGCCGCTCGTCTTTCTCGCGATGCTCTCTCCCGCGAAACTCCCCGACCCCCTCGCCGCCGTCGCCGATCCCCAAGACGTCTCCACTCAGGAACCTTGGGCCAGCCTCCGCCAAAACCTCCCCGCCTGCAAAACCCGCTCGTAGCGCGGTGCTTCAGCCCGCGCTCCGGTTTTCCTTCAACTATCACCCTTCAGCCTTCCGTGTATTCCGTGTGTTCCGTGTGTTCCGTGGGCCAACCAACCCCTTCCCCGACATGAAACGCCTCCTCACCCTCGTTACCCTCCTCGCCGTCGCGCTCACCTCCGCGCTCTCCGCCGCTGAGCCGCTCCGCGTCTACATCCGCTCCGGCCCCAAGTCCCACGGCCCCGGTCAGCACGACCACCCGCGCTTCCTCGCCGACTGGGTCCCGCTCCTCAACTCCCGCGGCGCCGTCGCCTCCGGCGGCAACACCTTCCCCACCGCCGCCCAGCTCGCCGCCACCGACGTCCTCGTGATCCACGCCCAGGACGGCGGTAACATCACCGGCGACGACCGCACCAACCTCGAAGCCTACCTCGCCCGCGGCGGCGGCATCGTCGTCATCCACGCCGCCGCCGTCTCCAAAGACACCGACTGGTATAAATCCATCATCGGCGGCTCCTGGCGCCAGGGCACCACCCGCTGGCTCGAGGCCCCGATGCACCTCTACTTCACTGACCGCTACCACGCCATCACCCGCGACGCGTCCAACTGGCAGATGGACGACGAGATCTACTACGACATGGACCTCTCGCCCGACGCCCACGTCCGCGCCGCCGCCCTCTCCCTCGAATTCGACGACAACCTCCCGAGCCAGAAAGCTCACGCCGTCCCCGCCCTTACCGCGCGCGGCTTCAAGGCCACCTTCTACGTCAACCCCGCCAAATACGGATTCACCACCGATCCATTTTGGCAAAAAACCGTCCCCGCCCTCGGCCACGACTACGGCGTCCACACCCTCAACCACCGCGCCGATCCCGCCACCGTCGCCGACGACCTCGCCGAGTGCGCGCGGCTCTTGCGCCAACTCCGTCCGTCCGCCGTCACCAGCCCGTTGCTCGCCTTCGCGCGCCCCGGGGGCAAGGGCGCGTGGCCGGTTTCGCGGGAAGCGGAGCGAGCCCTGTTGCAGCAAAACCAGCTGCGCAGTCGCGACGAGAATCTGCTCATGTATACCGGCCAACCCTTCTCCGAACTTACCGCGTGGACCGACGCGCTGCTCCGTTCTGGGGGGGAACGAAAAATCTGTTTCCACGGCGTGGGTGGCGACTACATCACAGTTGATCTGGCCGTTTTCACCCCGTTTCTCGACTATCTCGCCACTCGTCGCGAGCAACTTTGGATCGCGCCGCATCTCGCCGTTCACAAATACAGCACCGAATTTGCCACGGCCCGCGTGGAGGCGACCTTGGTCTCGCCGGCTCAGATCGAGGTCAGCTTGAATAGCGCAACCGATCCCGTGCTCTACGACCAACCGCTGACGCTCCGAACGCGCGTGCCGGCGGGTTTGACGCGCTGCACAATCCACCAATTGGGGCAGCCAGCGATGTGCGCCGTCGTCGACGGCCTCGCCTGCTATGATGCGGTGCCGGGAAACGGCGTTGTCATCTTGGAGAGATTCTGAACGCAGGCCCCAACCACGAAGATCCGTTTCTCCCTGCACTCAGGCTCCCAGGCGCGGGTTGCTCGCGATGAGAAATGGGGCGGTAGTAAATCCCGGCGTGAACCTCGCGCTCTTTGTGGTGTTGCGAGCCGCAAGAATAGCGCTGCCTGCCGGGACACGCCGGCTGCGATTCTCTACAGCGTTTCCGTGGTGCGCCAATCGTGGAGCTGCTCGGCTCCGGTGAAGTGCCGTGGCAAGTCGCTCACTTGCGCGAAAGAAGGACGGCGAGGCGTATTTTGGCAGTCTGCGCTAAATGATCCGTCGGCCTCCCGTCCATGGTCGCCGGGCGACCATTGACAATGGCCGGACCTAAAGAATACTGATCACCCTACAGAAATTCGATATCCTCCATGACAACCTCTACCCTCTCTCAAAACGGGCAAACCACCATCCCGGCGAAGGTCCGGGAGTTTCTCCACATCGGGCCAAGCGACAAGTTGGTCTATCAGTTTGAAGGAAATCGGATTTTCTTGGAACCAGCGGTCGCTTCTACCGAAGCGCTTTACGGCGTGTTCAAGTCAGGGCGCAAGCCCCCCACCAAGGAGGAAATCCTTGCTGCGCGGCAAAAACACTACGCGGCAAAATATTCGCGGTGAAAACGTTCATCCTCGATGCCAACGTCGTTTTGCGGTTCCTGCTGGCGGACGACCCTGCCCAATCTCCCAAGGCCAAAGAACTGTTCGTGCTCGCTGAATCGGGACGTGTCCGTTTGCGCCTTACTCATGTCGCCGTCGCCGAACTGGTTTGGGTGCTTGGGTCTTTCTTCAATTTTCCTCGGCACGAGGTAGGCCCGAAATTGCGTGGACTCATTTTACACAAAGGCGTCGAAATTAATGACCAAGACGTAATCTTGGGTGCGCTCGACCGCTTTGCCCGCATCAACGCCGATTTTCCGGACTGTTACGCGGCCGCCATCGCCGCCCACAGTGCGACGCCGGTCGCCAGTTACGACCGCGATTTTAGGAAGTTTACCGATGTCACGTGTTTGAAGCCCGAGGAGATTCTAAAGGCCCCCTGATCCGCTTGAATGAGGCACCGCTGAACTTCGATGAGGTGATCGAGGCCGTTCGAGAATTCGTCGCACCAATCCTGCGGAACGAAGGAATTGCCAGCCGGTGGAAGCCGGGGGAAGGATGGCGCCATACCCTGCGCGAAAGATGAGGCACGGGGCCGCATCCCTAAAGCCTGTGCGAACTTTTCATACTGAATTCCAAATCTCTCCTCCTACCACTTTTCTCTTATACCACTCGATTTTGCCTTATACCACCCGTTATACCACTCGAATGCTCCGTCGCCAAAAATCATGAGACGTTCTGAGACGCGGCTTCAGCTTTCCTCCTCTGAAACGACGTCGTGAGACAGCGGAAAAGCGTCGGCGAGACACCCTGAAATTTACCGGACCAAATGATGAAAATGATGCGCGGCGGTGGTGCGAAAAAGATGATGCGACAGATGGAGGCGATGAAAGGCAAAGGCGGTTTTCCGGGCATGTGAGCGGAGTTTTCCGCGCACAAATTTCCAAACGGTGCCGCCGACCTGCGGCCGCTCAGTTGCGCGCCAGACTTCGCACGCGCGATCCGCTAGTCGTGAGCGGCTCAGCGGGTGGAAGGTCGTGCGCGACGGCGGCACCATCGATTCGGCGCGCTCCGCCCGGCTTCGGCACGCCGGCGCGACCGACAGGATCATTTTCGCGACGGCCGCCGATCAGAAGCAGCAGTTCGCCCACCACGCGCGTGAGCTTCGCGGCCTCGCCACTGAGCTCTACGGAACTTGAAGCGCTCTCCTCAGCCGAGGCGGCGTTGGACTGGGTGACCTTGTCCATCTGCGAGACAGCCGTGTTCACCTGACCGATCCCTTCGCTCTGCTCGCGCGATGCTGCCGCGATTTGATTCACGAGCGAGTCGACCGTGCGAATCTGCTCCTGAATCGCCGCAAAGCTGGCGGAGACTTCCGCGCTGAGGGCGGTCCCGTGCTGGCTCTTGGCGACGGAGTCCTCGATTTTGACAGCGGTTTCCTTGGCGGCGGCAGCGCAGCGTTGGGCGAGATTGCGCACCTCCTCGGCAACGACCGCGAAACCAAGGCCGGCTTCGCCGGCGCGCGCGGCTTCGACCGCGGCGTTGAGCGCGAGGATGTTGGTCTGAAACGCGATTTCGTCGATTGTTTTGAGAATCTTGGTGACGTCCTGACTCGCGCGTTCGATTTCGCTCATGGCAGCGTGCATGGCCTGCATGCGACCGGCGCCGGCATCGGCGGAGTTGCGCGCCTGGACCGCTGCATCGCGCGCGTGCTGAGCGTGGTCGGCGTTGCGCTTGGTCATGCTCGACATCTCCTCAATCGAGGCGGCCGTTTCCTCGAGTGAAGCGGCCTGCTCGGTGGCGCCCTCAGCGAGCGTGCCACTGGCCTGTGAAACAAGCGCGCTGGTTTCCGCGACGCGCTCCCCGCCCTCGCGAATAGCTTCGAGCGCCGCGAAGATGGGCAGCGAAAGCGATCCGCCGAGCCAGAGCGCGGCGACAGTCAGGAGCGCGAGGCTGATGCCAATCACCCAATAGGCCTGAGAGCGCGCCGCGATGATCGCTGTCTCGCCCTCGCTCACGGGCACGCGCGTGAGGGCTGACCACTTGAGCCCTGGAAAGCCCAACGCGCCGTCCGAGACCGAGAAACCGGTGACCTGCTCGATGTGCGTCCGCGAATTGATCGAACTCACGAAGCCCGATTCGCCCTTCACCGCACGCCGCGCCGCCTCGACTCCGCGCGCGGCCAAGTTGAGCGCCAGAATCGTTTGACGATCGTGGGAAAATTCCGCGCTGCCCTTGGCGGACGGATCGTAGTCGACGATCGTCACACCCTCTCGGTTCAACACGCTGAATGACGCGGACGGCATGCCGCGCTTCTTGAAGTCCCGATATTCGTCTTGGACGATTTCCTCGACGAAACTGAAGGTCGGACGATTCGTCCAGATGCCGATCACCTTTCCGCTCGCGTCACGGATCGGGGCCGAGAACGAGAGCACCAGGCCGTCACTGTTGTAGATTTTGGCGACGTCGGCATCGAAGTAGACGTCCTCGACGTAGGTGCCATCGAGCGTCGGGCTTTTCAGAAAATGGCCCGCGAGCGTTTCCTTAAACCACGGGGCGTCCTTGTAGTTTTGCTGGTAAAGCCAGGCTGTATCGATCGACTTGCCGTCGGGACTGTGGTCGTTGACTGCGATCACGCGGCCCTGAAGATCGACGGCCATGGTCAGTTGATAGAAACCGTAGAGACTGGCATAGCTGTTCATCGCGCGAACGATGGGGTTGGCCTCGGCACCGGCTTTATACCAATCGCCGGTCACGGTGATCGCCTGGTTGAGGCCAAACGCCTGCACGTCGCCATAACGCTCGAAGAGATTGCGATCGATTTTCTCGAGCATCGACTGGCTGGCCGCGCGGTAGGAGTCAGCTACCGACTCGTTCATGTGGTTGAGGGCGCGAAACGAAAAGAGGGCGATGACGACGAGCGGAATTGTGCCCAAAAGAATGAAGGCGAGCACCAGCTTGCCAGTCAGGCCTAGGGCGGAGCGTTTTTTCATGAGTTATGCAAGGAGCGGATGCCCACCCTTCGGCTGCGCCGCGCTCCGCTTGACTCACAAATTCATCACAATGGGACTCAACCGGCGATCGATGGCGCCGATGATGCTCGCATGACGGAGACGAGCGCGTGCCTTTTTAAAAGCCTCGAAGAAAGCTTCCCATCACCTTTGTGCCCTGCGTAGCGTGTGCCCAAGGCACTGGGATAGCCATGGCATTGAACCCCCCTAAGCAAGGTAGCGCAGTCCGACTCCTCCTGCTCGCCCTCGCGCTGATCGCGACCGCGTGGCTCGGGTGGCTCCTGCTGCGTCCGCCGGCCTTTGATCGCGAAAAGGTTTACCGCATCGGCTACGGCAACGACGCCCCGCTGCACTTGGTCGGTCCGGACGGGCTACCGACAGGACTCGCCGTCCAACTCGTGCAGGAGTCCGCGCAGCGCACCGGAATTAAACTGCATTGGATCGAAGGCACGGGTTTCAACCAGACCAAAATGGATCTTTGGGTGCTGCAAACCGTGCGACCGGAACGGCTCAGCCAAATGCATCTCACCGAGCCGTATTTGCAGGCGGAAAGCTGCTTCCTCGTGCAGGCCGACGGCCCGATTCACAGCCTCGCCGATCTGAAAACCGCGCGGATCAGCTACGGCAACGCCGCGATCCTGCGCGACACCGTGAGGGCGTTGCTGCCCAACGCGCAGCTCATCGCGGCTGGCAGCAGCGCAGGCGCCGTTGAGCGGCTAACCGCCGGTCTCGCCGACGCCGCGTTCGTGGATCAATACGCGGTTACGACCTCGCTCCTACGCGGCACGCTCCACACGCCCCTCCGCATGCTGCCCGACCGGTCGCCGGGTCGGCCGCTCGCCCTCGCCGCCACCTTTGCCCATGCCGCGGTCGCCGACGAACTGCGCCGCGGCATGCAGTCGATGATGAACGACGGCAGCGTCACGCAACTCGTCGAGCACTGGACATTTTTTCCCAATCCCACCACCGCCGTGATTGGCGAACTGGCGCGCGAGCAAAACCGCGTGCGGCAACTCGTGATCAGCCTCGCCGGCTTGTCCCTTGTCATCGTGATCATGGTCGGCCTGATCGTCTGGTCGCGCCGCCAGACCGCCCGGCTGCGACAAACCGAAAATCTCCTCCGCAACATCGCCGATCGCGTGCCCGGCGTCGTCTACCAATTCCGGCTCAACGCCGACGGCACCTCATGTTTCCCTTTTGCGAGCGATGCCATCCGACAAATTTACCACGTCGACCCCGAGTCGGTCCGCACCGACGCCACGCGCGTTTTCGCCGCGTTGCATCCGGACGACTACGAAAGTGTCAGCTCCTCGATCCAGTTATCGGCGAAGCACCTCACCCCATGGAAGCATGAGTATCGCGTAAAGTTCGACGACGGCACCGTGCGCTGGCTCTCCGGCAACGCCCTGCCACAGCGCGAACGCGACGGCGCCACGCTCTGGCACGGCTTCATTACCGACATTACAGAGCGCAAGACCGCCGAGACGGCGATGGAGGCCTTCGAGCGCAAGATTCGCGAAACGCAAAAACTCGAAAGCCTCGGCCTGCTCGCCGGCGGTATCGCGCACGACTTCAATAACCTCCTCACCGGCATCCTCGGCAACACCCACCTCGCAAGCCACAGTATGACCGCCGGCGCACCCGCGCAAAATTACCTTGAATCGATTAAGCAGGGTTGCCTCCGTGCCGCCGATCTTTGCAAGCAGATGCTCGCCTACTCCGGCAAGGGCCGCTTCGTCGTACGCAAACTCTCCCTCAACACGCTCGTCGAAGAGACCACGCAATTGCTCCGTCTCTCGATCAGCAAGCAGGCCGAACTCCGCTTTAACCTCTCACCCGACCTCCCGCCCATCGAGGCCGATGCGACGCAGGTTCACCAAGTGATCATGAACCTCGTGATCAACGCGTCCGAAGCGATCGGCGCGAAGAGCGGCTTGATCAGTCTCAGCACCTCGATCGTGCGCGTGTCGCCAGGCGAACCCCTCGGCATGCAGATCGCGCCCGAGTTGTCCGCCGGCGCCTACGTCTGCCTCGAAGTCAGCGACACGGGTTGCGGTATGAATGCGGAGACGCAGGCACGCATCTTCGATCCGTTTTTCACCACGAAGTTCACCGGGCGCGGCCTCGGCCTCGCCGCGGTGCACGGCATTGTGCGCGGCCACAAAGGCGCCTTGAAGCTTTATTCAGAGCCCGGCCGCGGAACGACGTTCAAGCTCTTCTTCCCCTCGGCCGAGGGGACAGTCGATCCGACCACCAACTCCGCCGGCAAAGCTCCCGCCACGTACCGCGGAGAGGGCTGCATCCTCGTCGTTGACGACGAGGAGAACGTGCGACGGACCGTTGGCGCCATGCTCGAAAAAATCGGCTTCACCGTCGAGGTCGCGTGCGACGGACGCGAAGGAGTGGAACGTTTCCGCGCCGATCCCGATCGCTTTTCCGTGGTCCTGATGGACCTGACGATGCCGCAGATGGACGGGAAGCAAGCGTTCGCCGAACTCCGGCGCATCCGCCCGCAAGTCCGCGTCGTGCTGATGAGCGGCTTCAACGAAGAGGAAGCATCGTCGGGTCTCGCCGGCAAACGACTCGCCGGCTTCCTCCAAAAGCCATTCGAGTTCGACTCGCTCGTGGTGGTGCTGAGCCGCGCCACCGGCGAAACGACGACAGTAACGTAAACCGCATGGCGCGCGCTTGCGAGTCGACGAAATGACGTCTCACCGATGAGTCGAGAAACCTGCTACCGATGCTTCTGGCCGAAGCCGCTATGCTGGTGTCCATCGATCGTACCGATGGCGACGCGGACGAACTTCATGTTCCTCATGCATCCGAAGGAATTCAAGCAGGAGAAAGCCGCCACCGGCCGGCTCACCCACCTCTGCCTTCCGAACAGTGCGATCCACGTCGGCATCGAGTTCGACCGCAACGAAGCGGTGCAGGAGATCATCGCCGATCCCAAAAACTTTGCCGTGCTCCTCTACCCCGGCACTCACGCGCGTAATCTTTCCGAAGGTGCGCTCACGGCGGCCGAATTGGGCAAACGGCAACTGGTCGTCCTCCTCCTGGATGCGACGTGGAGCTGCGCGCGCAAAATGCTCCGGCTGAGCCCGACTCTGCAGCGCCTGCCGCGCGTGATGTTCAACGCCACCGCGCGCAGCCGTTACGTCATCAAGCAGCAGCCGCAGGATGGATGTCTCTCCACCCTCGAGGCAACGCACCAGTTGTTGCAGACCCTCGAGCGCGCGGGCCTCGACACCTATCCGCTGCCCGCGCAACTCCTCGCTCTTTTTGATCGCATGCAGGAATTTCAGATGCGCTGCGCCGCCGACCCCGCACGCAGCGGCTATCGGCGGCAGCCCTACAGCGCACCCGGCGAACGCTCGGCCCCTCAGGGCAAGAGCGGCGCACGCCGCAGCCGATACCTCGGCGTCAGCTCTTCGGCGTAGACGGCGTCCAAAACTGGATCACGTAATATATCGCGGGCGTCTTGCCGGTGTTGGTCATGTTTTCGTTTTCGTTGGCCGCGTATAAAATCATGTCGCCGACCTTCGCAGTCGAAATCTTGCCGTCGATGTTCACTTCGAGCGTGCCTTCCTTGACGACGATCAGTTCCTCCTGCGGATGGCGGTGCAGCGCGCCGGTGTTCTGACCAGGGTTGAGCGTGCTGATGTGACAGTGAAACCGATCGAGCGTAGACGTGGGTCCATCGAACACGATCGCGCGTCCGCCGGTCTTCGTAGGCTGCAGCGCGGGCGTGCCCCACGGAAACACTCCGGATTGGATTGCGGAGCCGCGAGGAGCAGCGTCTTGGGCAAACGCAACTGCGGTGAGCAGCGCGGCGAGGAGGCAGGGGGCGAGGTTTTTCATGGGGAAAAGTCAGGTACCGGGCTGCACGTAGGGCGCGCGCTCGAACAATTTCCGCTCCGCCCCGCGCGGATCGTTTTCGAGGCGCGGCGGGGTGTCGAAAATCATCGTCGGGCGTCGTTCAAGATCGAAGCGCGACCAAGCGGGCAGGTTTTTCGTGTTCGGATTTCCGGTGCGTGCAAACGCGATCAGCGCGTCGCTCACCGCGTCGGCGAGCTGCTGCGCGCCGGGAGCGCCGCGGGTGTAGCTGCTCTGCTCCGGATTGTCGAAGGTCAGCGGAATGTCGATCGTGTGCGGCGATTTCCATTTACCGCCGTCGGAGGGCGAAGGCCAGTTGACGTAGTAGATCCATGTCGGACCGCCCTGCACCGCGCGACGCTCGGATTCCCGCACCATGCCCTTCCACGAGCGTGCGGCGGTGGTCGCCGCGAAAAAGACGTCGCTCGCCGAGTAAGCCGGATAGAGTTCGCGATAGGTCGTGATGATTTTCTCGGGCATGAGAGCGCCGATGAACGGCTTCACATTTTGCGCGATGGCGGCGGGCAGCGCATCCCACGAAAGCTCGAAGAGCGCGAGATTGCCGCCCCCGATCAGGTTGCGGGTTTCGTCGTGGACGTTGCCGAGCACCATTGGGATGTCCGCAGAGAGCGGCGAAGCATCCGGCGCAAACGGATCGCGCGGAAGCGTGGCGCCATCGACGACGGGGGTCCAGTTTCCGGCGCGCGCGGCCGCCATAATTTTCTCCATCGGGAACGTTTTGATTTCCGCGATGCGATCCGGCGTAAGCCCCAGATTCTCCAAAACCTTGCGCGCATCCGCCGTGGCATGCTCCCGCGTGCGGCCGGTCACTTGCTGTCCGCTCATCGTCCAGACGCGGTGGAAAAGTCCGCGCGCGACCGGCATCGCCATCAGTGTCGCACACTTCGCACCGCCGCCCGACTGCCCGAAAATCGTCACGCATCCCGGGTCGCCGCCGAATTCGCTGATGTTGTCGCGCACCCACTGAAGCGCGAGGACGAGATCGAGTTGGCCGGCGTTGCCCGACTCGGCGAACTCCTTGCCACCCAGTTCGGCGAGGTAGAGATAGCCGAAAACGTTGAGGCGATGATTGACCGTGACCACGACCACGTCGCCGCGCTGGCAAAGGTGCTCACCATCGTAGAGGTCTTCGTTGACGGATCCGTTGCTGTAGGCGCCGCCATGAAAGTAAACGAGCACCGGGCGCTTCTTGCCGTCACGCAGTCCGGGCGTCCAGACGTTGAGGTGCAGGCAGTCTTCACTGATGGTCGTCCCGGGCTTCGCGGGATCGAGGCCGGTGCGGCGGCCCCCGCCCTGCGGCGCCATCGGCGCAAATTCGAACATGCCACGCACACCGTCCCACCCGGGCGGCGGCACCGGTGCTTGGAAGCGGCGCTTTGCCGTGTCGTCCCCGTAAGGAATTCCTTTGAACACGGCGATTCGGCGATCGAGCAAGCCGCGAATTTGCCCGGCAGTAATTCTCGCGGTGACGAACTCCGTTTCGTCAGCCGAAATTTTTCCCGCGAGAAAGGAAACCACCAGGGCGAACGCGACCGTGCGCGTTCGGCGAAGCGCGTGAGGGGCACGCATGAAAAGAACGCGATAGGAAGCTACGGCAGCTTCGCTTGCACGAGCTTGCTCACCGCGCCGAAGTCGAGGAGCCCGGCCTCCGGACGCTGCTTCAGCGCGGCGATGACCTTACCCATTTCCTTTTTCGACTGCGCGCCCGTGGCAGCGATCACTTCGATAACGAGGGCCTCGACTTTCGCGGCATCGAGGCCCTTCGGCAGATACTTCTCGAGCAACCCGATTTCGGTTTTGTTCGCGGCGACGAGATCGGCGCGACCGCCTTTTTCAAATTCGGCACAGGCATCAGCGAGATTTTTCACGGCCTTACGCAGCGTCGCGATCGTCATTGCGTCGTCGATTTCCTTGTTCGCGTCCATTGCGGTGCGCTTGACCATCGCGTCGGCGGTGCGGAGCGCGGTGGTGGCGACTTGGTCGCGGGCTTTCATTGCCGTGATGATGTCGGCACGGAGGGTTTCGTAGATCGTGGCCATGTGCCCAGCGTGCGCGGACTCAGCCCCGTGTCGAGCGGGCAACGTTGGGGTTTCGCCGTGCTTCTCCGCCTAACTGTGCTATCGATCGCGGCGATGAAAACCCCGCTCGTCTGCCTCATCGTGTTTGCTTCTGCTCTACAGGCTGCGACCAACGTGAATTGGGTTCCTGAAAATCTTCCGCCCGCTCCCACTGCCGGCCAGGGCCTCGGCGCTTTCCTCAAGCCGGAACAGGGCAAGGCCGTGCTGGACGCCGCACTCGCCCAGTTCCCCGATCGGGCGGCATGGGACGCCTACGTTGCCCACGCCCGCCAACGCATCCAAGAAGGCGCGGGGCTCGCACCGTGGCCGAAGCGCACGCCGCTCAACGCGATCATCCGTGCGCGCCGCGAGTTTGATGGCTACTCGGTGGAGAACGTCGCGTTCGAATCCGTGCCCGGCTACTTTGTCTGCGGAAATCTCTACCGCCCGCTCATCGCGAAGCCGCCTTACCCGGTCATCCTCTCCACCCACGGTCACGGCGGAAAAATCCAGCAATCCGATGACTTCGAAAAACAGGGTCGCTTCACGCCGACCATGCAGGCGCGCGGAGGCACTTTCGCGCGAATGGGCGCCATGGTGCTCTCGATCGAGATGGTCGGCTACGGCGACTCGATTGCTCAGGTGACCCAGGAAGTCCACAATCGCCCCTTCTCTCAAACGCTCCAAATCTGGAACGCCACGCGCGCGCTCGACTTCCTCCTCTCCCTCGACGGCGCCGATCCGAAACGCGTCGCCGTCAGCGGCGAATCCGGCGGCGGCACACAGACCTTTCTGCTCACCGCCCTCGACCCGCGCGTGACCGTCAGTGCGCCGGTCGTGATGGTCTCGTCATATTTCTTCGGCGGCTGCGGTTGCGAGAGCGGCACACCGATCCACCGCAGCGCCGATCATTTTGTGAGCAATGCGATGATCGCGTCGTTCGCCGCGCCGCGGCCGATGCTCGTCGTTTCCGACGGCGCGGATTGGACGCAGCATGTGCCCGAGACCGAGTTCCCGTTTCTCCAAAAAATCTACAGCTACTATGGCGCGGAGAAGAACGTCGCCAACGTCCATCTCCCGCTGGAGAAGCACGACTACGGTCCGTCGAAACGCGCCGCCGTCTATCGCTTCATTGCCGAACGCTTCGGCCTCAGCCTCGCCCCTACGCTGGATTCGAGCGGCACGATCGACGAGTCCCACGTGACGATCGAAAAACACGGCCCGATGCACACGTGGTCCGACGAGTTTCCGCTGCCCGCCGCGGCGACTCGCGACATCGCCGCCGTCGAGCGAGCGCTCCACGCGTTACAGCAATAGAAATTACGCCGGAATATTCCGGACGACGATGCTCGCCGGGTGTGCTAGGGTGCGGCCATGCGAATGACCAATGCCACCATGTATGCCCGCGTGCTTGCCAGCGACGCGGGTTGCAACGGCCGGTTTTTCTTCGGCGTCACGAGCACCGGCATCTACTGCCTGCCCTCGTGCCACGCGAAGAAACCGAGGCCCGAAAACACGCGCTTCTTCCCGACCGTCGAGGCCGCACGCGCCGCCGGTCTGCGCGCCTGCAAAAAATGCCACCCCGATGATTTCGCGCGCGGCGCCGACCCCGTGCTCGAAACGATCGAATCGCTCGTCGGGGAAGTGCGTGCCGCTCCGCAAAATTTCACCGATGCCCGCGCGATCGTAAAGCGCTCGGGCTTCGGCGCGACGCGGCTCTTCGAGCTCGTCCGGCTCCACTACCATACGACGCCCGCGGATCTGTTGCTGCGGGCGCGACTCGATACGGCCAAGCAAAAACTCTTGCAAACCCGCGCCGGCCTGGCCGCGATCGCGGGTGAGGTTGGCTTCGAATCGATCTCGGTCTTTCACGATCACTTCAAAACCTTCAATGGCCTCACGCCCGCCGCCTTTCGCAGCCTCGCGTGAATTCGCGATCATGCTGCCGAAAGGATTTCTCCTCGGCTACCTGCGCCGCGCGCTGAGTCGCGATATCCACAGTGTAACAGAGCGGATGGTCGGGAATGCTTATGTAAGCGCGGTGCAACTGAGCGACGGACCGGCACTGCTCACGCTCGAACTTTCCGCCGAAGTGATTCGCGCAAAAATTTCGCGAGGTGCAGGTGCAGAAGCCCACGCGCTCGTAATCGGCCTGCTCGGCCAGGACGAGGACGCCGCGGCGTTTTCTCGCCTCGCGAAACGCCTCGGGCTCGCCCGTCTCGTCGCCGGGCGGACAGAACTGCGCATCAGTCGCACGCCCTCGGTGTTCGATGGCGTGCTCTGGTCGATCATCGGCCAGCAGATCAATTTCACGTTCGCCTGTCTGTTGAAGCGCCGGCTCATCGAGCGCGCGGGCACTTCGCTCGTGGACGGCCTCTATGCACCGCCGACACCGGCGCAGGTCGCCGCCCTTGAGCCAAGCGATCTGCTGCCACTCCAATTCTCCCGACAGAAGGCCGACTACGTGATCCAAACCGCCCGCCTCATCGCCAGCGGCAAACTCGATCTCGAAGCCTTGCGCACGAGGTCGGCGACGCGCGCTGCCCGCACGCTCCTTGAAGTGCGTGGACTGGGCCCATGGTCCGTGAACTACCTGATGATGCGATCGCTCGGCTTTCCGGATTGCGTGCCGCTCGGCGACACCGGCGTCACGAGCGGCCTGCAGTCGCTGCTCAAACTCGACGTTCGTCCGGACGTGGACGCCACCCGCCGCCTCATGGCGGTGTTTTCCCCGTATCGCAGCCTCGCTACCGCGCATCTCTGGCAATTCAATCAACCCCTCCCGACATGAGACAATTCTACGACACCTTCTCCACGCCGCTCGGCGACTTCTCCGTCGCCCTCAATGCCACCGGCGCGGTCATCGCCACCGCCTTTGGCGGCCTCGCAGAACTGCGCGAGCGATTTCAGCCCGATGAACTCGAGCGCGACGAAAAGCGTGCCGCGGAAGTCCGGCGTGAGGTGACCGAGTATTTCGCCGGCGATCGAAAAAAATTCACGCTGGCTCTCGCCGCAAGCGGCACGCCGTTTCAAACCAAAGTCTGGGCGGCCCTTCAGTGCATCCCGCTCGGGCAAACGCGCAGCTACGGCCAGCTCGCGGTTGAAATCGGCCATGCCGACGCTTCACGCGCCGTCGGCCGCGCCAACGCCACCAACCCGATTTGCGTCATCGTGCCCTGCCACCGCGTGATCGGCGCCGACGGCTCGCTCACCGGGTTCGCCTTCGGCGAAGAGATCAAACGACGACTTCTCGCCCACGAGGCAGCCATGGCGCTCGCCGCCTGACCATCCGCGAGCGAAGGCGGGTCAGCCGATCCCGAGCAACTCGACCTCGAACACGAGGGTGGCGTTCGGCGGGATCGCGCCCGGAAAGCCGCGCTCGCCGTAGGCCATGTGAGCCGGAATGGTAAACTTCGCCTTGTCGCCGATCTTCAGTTGCGCGACACCCACATCCCAACCGGTGATCACTTGCCGAGCGCCGAGCACAAATTTAAACGGCTCGTTCCGACGCACGGAACTGTCGAACACCTTTCCGTCTGGAAACATTCCTGTGTAGTGGACCGTGACGGTCTCGCCCTTGTTGGGCGTGCGACCGGTTCCGGCGGTGATGATCTCAACTTGAAGTTCGGGTGTGGCCATGAAGAAGTAGGAGCGGCGAGGCTCGGACGCGTCAAGCGGACGTCGCCGTGCGCGCCTGGTGCACCGCCAGCACGAACTGTTTCAACTTTTCCTGATCCTTCACGCCGTGCGCGGACTCGACGCCACTGTTCACATCGACGAAACGCGCCCCACTCGCCCGCAACGCTCCGCCAATGTTTCCAGGATTAAGACCGCCCGAGAGAATCCACGTCTTGTCGGCGTGCCCGCTTTGGTGGCGTGAAAATTTTGCCCAATCGCCCGTCGACCCTGTGCCGCCGAATTTGTCGGCGTGAAACGTATCGAGGAGAAAGTTTTTTGCCAACGGCAGCAGCGCAGCCGGGACGTCAGCCTCGGGCGGCAGTTTCGGTGCGAGCCACAGACGATCAACACCAACAGCTTCTGACCACGTCGCTACCTGCGCCGCGGGCAAGTCGTGGCGGAAATGAATCTGGAAAAAATCGAAACCCGCGGCGTTAAACTCCGCCAACTCCGCCGCCGTCGGCTCGACCGAAACCGCAACTCTCCGTCGTTCCGGCAGCCGCTTCGCCATCGCCCGGTAGGTTTCGAGCGCGATGTAGCGCGGCGATTTAGGAAAAAAAATAAAGCCAAGGCAATCCACGCCGCACCGATCGGCGAACTCGGCATCCACGAGCGAAGTCAGCCCGCAAACCTTGATGCGAATGCCGTCGATCATCCGCTAGAAGGAATTAATCACCGCGATCACATGGTCGACCTGCGCGTCCGTCAGCTCCGGGAAGATCGGCAGGCTGACGCACGTCGCCGCCGCTTTCTCGGCGACCGGAAGCGAGCCGAGCACCTGACCGAGCGAGGCGTAGCACTTCTGCTGGTGCAGCGGCACGGGATAAATCAGATCGGTGCCGACCTCGCGCTTGGCAAAGTGCTCACGCAGTGCATCGCGGCGCGGGTGGCGGATCGTGAACTGGTGAAACACCGATTGGCCGTAGGTCGGCTGGTCGGGCAGACGCACATCGGCGAGTTTAATCTCAGCACGATAACGCGCCGCGACCGCTTGGCGACGGGCGGTCCACGCGGAGAGGTGCGGGAGCTTCACGTTGAGCAAAGCGCCCTGAAAACCGTCCATCCGGAAATTTCCGCCGACGATATCGTGGTAGTAGCGCCGATCTGAGCCGTGCACACGGATGTGACGGGCCTTGATGTGAACGGGTTCGTCCTTCGCGACGAATGCCCCGCCTTCACCGCAGCCGCCAAGATTCTTGGTCGGATAAAAACTAAACGTACCGACGTCGCCAAAGAGGCCGACCGGCTTGCCCTTGTAACGAGCTCCGACCGCCTGCGCACAATCCTCGATCACATAGAGTCCATGCTTCCGCGCGATCGCAATAATCTCGTCCATCCGCGCCGGCTGGCCGAAAAGGTGCACGACGATGATGCCCTTCGTGCGCGGCGTGATCGCCGCTTCGATTTTCGCCGGATCGAGGTTGAAGGTCCCTTCCTCGACATCCACGAAGCGCGGCGTCGCGCCGACGTAGCTCACGCCCCACACGGTCGAGATAAACGTGAACGGCGGTGCGATCACTTCATCGCCCGGGCCAAAGCCGGCGATCATGCAGGCGACGTGGAGCGGCGCGGTGCCGCTGTTCATAGCGAGCGCGCGTGGATAGCCGAGGGCGCTCGCGAAGTTTTTTTCGAAATCCTCAACGTCCTTTCCGAGACAAAAACGCGTGCCGTCGTAAGTGGATGTCAGAGCGGCGAGCGCGGGCTCGCGCAGCGCCTTGTGCTGCAGGCTGAGATCGAGAAACGGGACTTTCATGAGCCGAGTTTTTTGATGAGCGCTTCGACGAGATGATCGAGGCTCGGCGTCTTCGCTTCAAATGCGATGGGCAACCCGACCTTCTTCATCGTCTCGCTCGTCTGCGGCCCGATGCTGCCGGCGATCGGCTTCTTCGCCTTCGGAGCGAGCTTCAACGCCGCGGCTTGATCGGTGAACGACTGCACCGCCGAGGAACTCGCAAACAAAACTGCGTCCGCGCCGTGTTCGCGAAAGTCCGCCGCCGCCAGATCGTTCGTGAGATCGGTTTTGTCCGTCTGGTAAACCTTGAGGCAGTCTACGATGGCCCGGGCATGCTCGAGTTTCTTCACGAGCACGTCGCGATTCAGATTTCCCGTGATGACGACAACCTTCGCGCTATCTAGGCTGCCAGTTTCAATCAGCGCGTCGGCCAATGCTTCCGCCGTGGCGACCTTGGGCTGGCACTCGATTTTGAGATGATGTTTCGCGATCTCCTGCGCGGTGGCGTCGCCCACCGCGGCGAAGCGCAGGAGCCCCAGAGAGCGGATGTCATCGAACACCCGGTGAAATTCCTCGAAGAAATACCGCACGCCATTCGCACTCGTGAACACGATCCAATCGTAGCCGCCGAGTTCCGTCAGCACATCGGCGAGCCCTTGGAGATCGACGGATTTCGACACGCGAATCAAAGGAAGTTCGAGGACCTCAGCGCCGAGCAGCGTGAGCTTGTTGGAGAGATCGGAGGCGTGCTCGGTCGCGCGCGTGACGGCGATGCGGCGGCCCGCGAGTGGTTTGGGTTCGCTCATGAAAGTAGCCCGAGTTGCTTCAGGACGCGCGCAGCACAGGCGGTCGGGGCGGCATAGTCGGCATCCGTAAGCGGCAGGGCTTTCGGGCCGGACTTCTCGTGAAACAAATAAAGTGTATCTTCGGTGGCGTGCGCCGCGAAGGCCGTGTGACAGCCGCCGCCGAGTGCGTTTTGAAACGCGCGCTCGAGCGTGACTGTGCGCATCGTTGCAGCATCGAACACCGGAGCGAATTTCGCCGCATCCGCCGCGCGACATTGAATCGCGATCGCGCCCTGCCCGACGGCAGGAACCATTTCGTTGAACGAAAGCGGCCGCAGCGTAATTTTCGGCCAGCTCGCGATGCCGAGTCGCTTCATGCCAGCGGCGGCGAGCACCGATGCGTCCGCGACGTGTAGCTCACCGATTTTTTTCAAGCGGGTGTCCACGTTGCCGCGAATTTCTGTAAATGCGACCTCGGGGAAAATCCGTGCGAGCTGAAGTCGGCGACGCGGACTGCCGGTTGCAACCGTCTTTGGCGTCGTGACGCCTTCGTGTAGCACGAGCACGTCGCGCGTGTCAGCGCGCGGCATGTAGCCACCAATCGCGAGCCCCGCGGGCTGTTCGCCCGGAAGGTCCTTGGTACTGTGGACGGCGACGTCGGCTTCGCCTCGCGTGAGCGCGGCTTCAAGTTCGCTCGTGAAGAGCCCTTTGCCGCCGCGTTTTTCGAGCGACCACTCGGTCTGTTTGTCGCCGGTCGTGACGATCTTCAGCAGTTCGGTTTCGACGCCGAGCTTTTCGCGCAGATGCGCGGCGACCATTTCGGTCTGGGTAAGAGCGAGAGGGCTTTTGCGAGTCGCGAGGACAATCTTGGTCATCGGAAAGAAAGAAGGCGCAGAGAAAGTCTCTGCGCCTCCGAAGTTTTGGCAACTGCTGCGTGCTTAGGCGTAGGAGGCTTGAACGCCTTTGATGTTCTTCTTGGTCATCCAGGGCATCATGCTGCGGAGGTAGACACCCGTTTTCTCGATCTGGTGCTGCTCGCCGTTCTTGAGGAGCGCGTTGTAGTTCTTCAGACCACCCTTGTATTCCGCGACCCACTGCTTCGTGAATTTGCCCGTCTGGATCTCGGTGAGGATTTTCTTCATTTCCTTCTTCGTCGCCTTGTTCACAACGCGGGGGCCGCGGGTGATGTCGCCGTATTTGGCGGTCTCGGAAATGGAGAAACGCATCCCGGCGATGCCGCTCTCATACATGAGGTCGCAAATGAGCTTCAATTCGTGGAGGC
>CAITWF010000074.1 GCA_903896015.1 uncultured Opitutia bacterium
CGAAGCGTTGCTTGAGGTGTTCAATGGTGCGCGCCGTCACACCCAGCGCGCCGGCGATATCCGCGACCGTCCAAGGATCGCCCCAGCGACCCGCATCGCATAACAACAAGGCCCGCGCGTGCACGAAACTCGGGGCCGTCGTTCGTCCGTTCTTGGTCAGCGCTTCCAGCTCGGCGCGTTCTTCCTGCGTCAGGGTGACTTTGTATCGGGGTGGCATTCCGCTGGACTGCCACACCGGGCTTCGCCGGTCAAGATACGAAAGCTAGCATGTTACATGATACTAGAACCACATCGGGGTCCGGCGCACTGGGCCTATCTGCGGTTTTCTCGGTTCATGGCCTACCGAGCTGAATCCCGTCTTCGCCTCCTGATCGATACCGGGGCGCATGATTGGGCATGCAGTGCCACCACAGGTGACAACGCTCTTCACCTTGCCGTTGAGATGAGGCACCCTTCCGACGTTACGCTTTTGCTCAACGCGGGCATTGATCCCAATGGCGCAGACCACGCTCGACGCACCCCGCTACACGACGCGGCGCTCACAGGATGCCACCAAATCGGTCGCATCCTTTTGAAGCGAGGCGCCGACGTTAATGCCCGCACGGAAAGGGGTCTGACCCCGCTCCATTTTGCGGCAATGGATGACAGCCCACCCGGCTTGAATTTCATCCAGTTTTTGGTCTACCAAGGTGCAGACGTAAAGGCCACCGCCGAAGGGCAAACCGCGCGTGCCGTCGCCTATGGGAACTTATCGTTCGAGGCGGCAAAACTGCTCCGCCGGCTGGGCGGGTGAGCCTGTCATCGCAGCTCCAGGCCGTCATGCCCAATGCCTTCGACCTACCATTTGAGCAGAAACGGTCCCTGACGGAGGGGGCGTTGGGCGGGGCACCCCGGATTTACGACCAGATTTCAGGCCGTCTGGTATAATTGCCTTGAGACCGCCGGAGGCCGTGGCCGACGGCCAAAACACAAATCACCTCAACCAATGATCGCCCAGACCACCCACTACACATCCGCCCTCCATCGGGGCGTTCACACCACCGAGAAGAATATTGGAACTCGCCGCAACGGCCACCAATGGCACGCCCCGCTAGGCACCTTCGATGCGCCGGCCCGAGCGGCTTTGGCCGCAGGTCAGGTCGTTCGCAACCACGACCAGGGGTTCGATGCGTTCCCGGCGGGTGCGGGGATCATCAACGTGCGCTTTTCGCCCTCATCCTGACGCCGTCGGGACAATCAAAACGATCAACGACTCCTCTCCATTCTCATACCGCGTAACATGAAAATCAGCATTCGCATCGACCAGAAAGCGGCCTTGCTTCAGGGCCTCGAACTCGGACCCCGCGCCGTCATTGAAATCACGAAGGATCAGGCCGGTGCTCACTGGCCGGCCATCGTGGAATCCCTCATTAACCTGGCTGTCACTCCCGCGGAGAGCAGCCTGCCGCCGGTCGCCACCGACACGGTCGCTGCGTTCCTCGAAATGATGGACCAGCAGCAGGCGCACGCTGACGCTAAAACAGCCGAGGCAAAAATCGTGAGTGACAAAGCCCTCGCGCGTTTGCGCTCGGAGGTCGAAGCGCGTGAAGCGGCGCTCCGCGAGCCGTTGCGGGAGACCTACGAGTTCTCTGTCGTCAATCGCCACAGCTCGCAGCTCAGTCGCACCTCGGGCCCAAGGATCAAGAGCTTCATTCGTGAGATCCCGGCGGTGTCCTGTTACTCACGCTGGGGATTCACGAGTGACGGCGTGCTCCAGGAAAACATGCCCGAGTGGGAGGCACTCCGCCGACGGGCAGACGAACTCGAGGCCCAAAATCGGTCGGAGATCGAGGCCGCCAACGTCAGCGCGCTCCAGGAACAGGCGGCGGTCATCGATGCCTACTGGGCGCAGGTCGACTCCGCAGAAGCACAACGACAGGCCGAGAAGGAGCACGCCCAACAGCAGCTCCTGACGAAGCGCCTGCAGTCGGGTTGCTGGGAGAAGGACACGCATGCCTACAATCGGAAACGCTACTCGTCACCGTGGTGCGCAAAAGTGACCTTCCCGGATGGTCCCAAGGCCGTTTACGAATTCGGCCAGAGTTCGGGCGACCGCGGTGAGGCGGGTGTGATGCGGGTGCCGTGCCGTGCCGGGGAGATCGTGGCCTGGGGACAAAAGGATTTCCGAAATTCAAACGGAACGACCCACCAGCTCGCGGTCATGGAGCAGGACGGATCAATGACCAACGTGGATCGCGTCGAAGCCTACCGTCGCTTCAGCCGGCGCGAGCAGGAAATCGCGGCGGCAACCGTCGCCGCCGCGCCCGTAATCTGAGCCAAACGAATCGCCGAAATCCCCATGATCGTCGAACCCCTCAGTGGACCGCAGTCGCCAAGCGGCTCACTTCAGGCCGGCACCGATGGCGACGCGCTGGGCGTCCGCAAGTGATCGTTTTGCCAACTGCCTCAGCGCGCCATCGAGTTTTTCAATGATGGGCTTGCCGGCGGCATCGTTCCCGAATCGCTCTCGTAGCTTCTTCACATTTCTCAGTAACCCCGGATCCTTCTCGGTTAAGAGCCAATCCAGAAAGTCTTTTTCGGTGTAGCGGGCAAGGTAGACCAAATCGCTTGAGTTCCAACCCGACTTGTCTGCGAGGAGAGCCACTGCCTCGGGGATCGGTTTGATGATGACCTTTGCCTCGAGCTTTTTTTGAATCTCCTCAGTGACCTCTTTGCTCAGCCCATAGAAATCGCGGTCAATGTCGGTGACCACTGCGCAGGCTTCGACAACCTGATCAATCTTCGTCGTCAAGATGGCCTCCGCTTCCGGGGATTTGACCTGCAGGCGACGGAGGAACTCCACTAATTGACTGACCTCATTGAGGCTCATGGTCGCCGCGTGTTGCCTTAAGAAGGTCAACTGCGTGTCCACAAACTGCTCCTGCGTAGTCTGGAAGTTATCCCAGAGTAGATTCCAATTGGCATGGTAGAGGGCGCCCTTTTCCAGCCGAATTTGCTCGTCCTCCTGCTTCTGAAGCAGATCACCATTTTTTTCCCAATCGACGAAACCACCGGTGAGATAGTCCACAATGAGGCGGTCTGTTGCGGCCGGACTGTAAGCGATTTTTTCTACCGGCGCATATTTCTTCTTTATAGCTTCCCCCTCCGCGCCGTCGCGCCGTCGCTTAACAAGGATTTCAACCCAGCGGTTGTGATCGACGATGTCTGCGAGCTTCACCTCCTCCCCATATCGGTAGTGCAGGCACGACAACTTGACCACCTGCCGAACAAAGCCCGGCCACATCTTCGGGTATTTGCCCGAGATGGCTGCAGCAAAATAATCCAGGGCCAATCGGGTCTTACGCATGACCCGAATGTTGGCTAGGTCGAGCGCCTCAAATAGCTCGACCACGGAGCGATGATCCTCGGCTTGAAATGCGTTTGCCGGGCCCGGGTGCCCAGCCGGCAGATCGTATTTTCCATCCTTGAAGATCAGTTCGTAGCATTCCCTGACGGTAGGCTGTAGGACGATTTCGCGGTCGATGACCTTTTCTCGATATTCGTTCAGGCTGGAAATAAATTCGTCTGCCTCCTCGGCCTTGTTCGCATTGAACAGCAAGATCACTTTGCACCGGCGCTCGTCCCGTAAGTTAGTGATCAAACCAAGCACCGCGGAGGTGGTCACATCGTCCTCTTTACGCTCTAGGTCATCGAGGCAAACAATGCAGTCTCGTAGCATGCGGGCTTCGATGGCGTCAGCCCAAAGTTCGGTATTTTTCAGTCCGACCATTGGCACACCCAAGTCGATATCCACATGTCGGGCGGCACGGCTCACAATGCGCTTGGCCCAGAATTCTATGCGCCCGGGCTGCGACCCGAGTGGCGTTTGGTTGGCAAAGATCGCCCGGCGAAGTTCTGAGACGCCGGCGATTCCAAAGAGAGACACATAAGAATATGCGCGGTAGCCCGGGACAGTCTTTTGTTCTGCGATAAATTTCTTCCAAACGTAAGTCTTGCCGACACCCCATTCGCCCTTGAGTGCGATCACCCCAGGCTCCGGGTCCGCGAGGAAGCTGGCCAACGTTGCATTCACTAGGTCGGTCGAATTCATCCACCAGTAACAAATACACTTCCGTCCCAACCGGCTAGTCCTTTGAGATGTGAGTCTTGGCGTCAGAGCGCCGGAAGCCTTCGCAACTGACCAGCTTTTCGTAGGCCTTCAAAATAGGAGCCGACCCGCTCAGCTAAGTAGGGAACCGAGCACAGCACACCAATCTCGATGTTTCTCTGCTGGGCGGCCTCCGTGAAATTTGCCGACCCGATGAAAAGCAGCCGGCGGTCGATGATAACGACCTTGGCGTGGAGGCTGGCGCGGACCTTGGCCTCGGTTTCGAGTGCGCGAGAATCGAAGTAGATTTCGGGGGGTGGCGTCCACGGCCAGTGGCGTTCTCGGAAATCTTGAGAATAGCGGAGAATGATGGCGTCTGTCGAAGACGTGTCCCCGTGTCGGCGCGGAACGTCGACATGGAAGGTCACCTTAAGGTTGGGGTTGGCCGATTTCTTCGAGGCGAGGCCCTCAAACAAAGCGCGTCCGTTGTAGAAGGCGTAGCCTGCAATTAGCACTTCGGCCTCGGCTTGTTGAAAGAGGCTTTGCACCACCGCGTGGGTGTCCGCAGTTGGCACGCCTGCGACATCCGGTCCCGACATCACGAGTTCAGGCATCAGTGCCCGGTCTCTCTGACGCCCTGCGAGCACGGCTGTGATCAACCGAGCAGTCTGTTTTGGCGAAAATCCGTCCGACTCCAGTTGTTGCAGCCACTCAGCAGCGCGCGCTCCCTCGTCCCCGACGATGGACGTGAAAGCCGCCTCCGGCGACGAGCTTGCCAACCAGCCCGCCTCAACGGCTGTCGCGAGCGCGGCAAGCGCGGCGTCAGGCAATGACACGAGCACTGCATCCGAAGCGCTCACGGCGGCGGGAAGAATTCAGCGCCGCAGTTTTCGACAGTCGTCACCACGAGCGCGCGATCTAGGAACTCATTGCGCTGCTCACAGGACGTCTCCGGCACCAAGACACAACCGTGGCAGGCCGCTCCGAGAAGTGGAGCGTGGTCGTGCTGTCCAGGTTGATGATGAGCGCAGATCGGATCGTTTGAACAAAGCGCAGCCAACTCCAGCGCCTTGCGGACAAACTCGCGGATTCTGCGCGCCGCTTCGACGAGTCCGCCCAACGTTCCTTCGGCATCGGACGATCCCGTGAAGATCAGAACCCCATATTTGGCCGGCTGTCCTGGCACACCCGGGAGAGCGTAGATCCTTTCGCGCAATGACGACGCGGGGTAGCCGCAGTCCAAGGAAATGGCGGTCATCAGCAGATGTGAAAACGTGTGCAACAGGTAGTAGGCTCCGCCCGGGAACGTTCGGCTGCTGTTCGGGTGACCCTCCAGCCAGGAGGCAAACCCGGCGTTCATGACCGCGAGGCGTTCCTGCACCTTGTCGCGCTTGAGCCAGTTTGAAATTGCAGCGGCATCGAACGAAATGAACACGCCTTCGCCCCGATTCTCCACGGCAGGGAGCCAGTCCGCGTCCCGTGCGATGGGAGCAACCTTGAGTTCAAGAGCGAGTTCATCGGGAAGCTCACCCGCGATGTCCGCGCCTTGGGATTCAAATCGCGTAAATCCAACCTGTGCGACCACCTCGCGGAGACGGTGAACCAGCACTACGCGTTGAATCGGCGCCATCCACGGCGCATCCCACGCTGACTTCGGCAATGTGCGTGCAAAGAAATCGTCGCTGGGATGATCACTGCCGAGTTCTTCCGCGGCATCGGTGAACGCCTCAATCTCCACTTCTTTTACCGGGCGTTCCGCGAATTGCGCCACCCCCTGCGCGACCCGGGCGACACTCGCCATGATTTCTGTGTCGGCGATTCCCGCCAGGCGCGTGGCGATTTTGGGAATTTGTCGGAGCACGGGCAGACTCGTGGGAGTCGAAGCGAGGATGCTGAGTCCATCGTCCCACAAGGCTTTCACGATTTCATCGACCGGTGATTTTCGGTCGGGAATCGATATCACCGAGAGCGTCTGAGAAAAATAGGCGTTGCTCGCGCTGCGAATGAGCAGGCGACTTAGTTGATCACATTTCTCATGGCTGTAGGAGCCGAGCCAAGGGCGAGCACCATTGCACAGTCCGAGGGCCTTGCTTCCTCGAATCGCCGCTGCCGCTAGCGAACGTTTTTCTCCGCACGAGCACGTCGCCCAAACGTCGACCAGCGCTCCCGTCGTGCTGCGCTCCTCCAAATGCAGGCTGCCGCCACAGCCACCCTTGTAGCCGTGGATAAACCCCGGCCAGTCGATGTCGTCGACATGCCCGTGCTCGCACGCACGAACGAAGCGCACGGGCACGATGTCGTAGGACTTGTCGCCGTCTTTGAATTTAGCCCCGGCCAATTGGGATTGAGGGACCAGTCGCCTCCGGTTTCCCGAACCATTCGAGAGACTCTCTGGATTTTGCACGAGAAACCAACAGGGGAATCGCCAGACCACGATGCCTGGCTTGCCGGCAGTCGGGTCGTCCGTGGATGCCGGCGGCGCCTTCAACACCAAGGTCGGCTTTTCCAAGCGGGCACGAAGCTTCGCCACCAACCGCGGCTCGTCGATGAGAGGTTGAGCCCCGGATGCATAACGCCAGTTATCTAATCCGCCGACGATCACGGAGCCATCGGGCAGATCCATCATGGCGCCCGGACCAAACGTGGTCAGCAGCTGACTCGAACGAACTTCGCTTTTACTCATCGTGGTCAGCCATTGAGGGTTTGCGGGAACAGGTCGACACTCGCCTCAACGTCACGCATCGAGCGATTGGCTCGGAATTTTCTGTAGTCGTCAGCCAGTGTAGCAAGCGCTTCATCAAGGAAACCATGGAGCAGTGCCGGATGATTTGGCAGCTCCGTGCCATACTGCAGTTGAGCACCCTTGTTCTTTTCCACGTCGGCGAGCTTATACCAGGTGTCGAGAAGATCGATGCACCGGTCCCGCACCTTTGCCCGCAACGCGGCTTGGTCGTGGGAATTCATCTGACGGTGCGCCATCGCTCGGTCGGCGAAAGCATCGGCAACTACTGTTAATGCAGCCCGGTTGGTGAGCACGGATGCGGCGCCTTCGGAGGCGCCGAAGCCAATTGTTTGATGGCGCGCGAGCGCGACAACCGCTGCAGCAAGTGCCCGGTCGAGCGCCCTCGGGGAGAACGGCGTAACACTCGTCGCCTCGACCGTGCGGTAAAACGACTCGTGATAGCTGCCGAAGCGTTCGTAGTGCGAGCGATCACGCGGCTTGTGCACATTGAGAAGCGCCACCACGAGACCGGGGCGGGAAGGATCGCGGCCGACACGGCTGGTCGCTTGAATGTATTCCGCCGACATCTTTGGTTGCCCCAGCACGACCATCAAACCCAGCCGGGTGATATCGAGGCCGACCGAAATCATGTTCGTCGCCAGAGCGATATCTACGCGGTCATCTTCGGCGAACGTCTGCGTCAGGCGTCGCTTGGCCTCCGACACTTGATTGGTCGACACGCGCGATGTCAGTTCGAGCGGCTCTCCGATTTCACGTTTGGAAAACAGGGCATCAACCGGATCGCGTCGGCGCCGGCCGGCGTAGCGACGGAGCTGGCTCGTAACTTCGTCCTCTACAATGCGCCTGGAGCCGCCGAGCTCACGGAGGCTGTTGAAGTAGCCCAACAGCGTCAGGTAAGGGTCGACCGGGTTGCTCGGAGATTTGCCGCCGGCTTGTTTGAAGAGGGTCTGTCCTGCTGACAGCAGTGCCAGCGAAGTTCTCAAAAGAACCACCTTCAGGCTTCGCCCTTGGGCACCAACGCCGAGGTAAAGACGCGCTGGGGTTTTGTCGGAAGTATGGGTCTGCGAAAAAAAGGAATCGCGGCGATCCGGTCCCGGAGGCGGAAACACCATCGAATGCGGTCGGCCAAACAAAGCACGGATTTGTGCTTCGGCCTGCTTCACGGTTGCGGTGCTGGCGATGATCTTGGGCCGAAGCTTCCGACCGTTGCCGAGATCGCGCTCCGCCAATTGCCCGATGGCGGTTTCATAAACACCTGCGATGGTGCCCAGCGGGCCGGAGATCAGATGCAACTCGTCCTGGATGATCAGCTCCGGCGGCAGTAGCGGCCCGCCCAGGGGCAATCCACGGCCTGGCTCGGCCGCACTATAAAAACCATCCTTGTCGCTTCGCTCTACGTTGCCGAAAAGCTTTCCCGACGGCCCGATCCAGGGCAGCGCAGCAAACTTGTCGACGGTCGCGATCAGAAAGCCCGGCAGCCGCCGATAGATCGGTTCGTCCACCGCCACGATAGGCAACGGCGAATCTCCGGTGAATTCGCATTTCGCGTTTACGCAGATGATGCGAAGGTCCAGCGGTGCCTCATCCGATGGCAGCAACCGGAAGGACTGCGTGGCAAACTTCGTCCCACACCACGGACAATTTTCGAGAGGAATTGGCGACGCGCTCCTTCTTGAATCACTCTTGAACGCGCGGACTCGACGATACGCAGTGGTGTCTGCGCTTGGCCCTTTGTCTCCCCGGCCGCCCATGCGATTAGGGGTTGCGGCCGATCCTACCCAAAGGCCGATCTCGAAAGGCCAGTCACCGAGTTTGGTATCGCCGCTCTTCAGTCGTTCTCGGCGTTCAAGCTCGAGCGCACACACAAGAGCCGATGCACGGCCCAATTGATCCAGCGTCAAAAGCCTCAGCGTGTAACGCATCAACACATTTACCCCTGCACCTCGTCGGCCGGGATTACGCAGGCGTCGAAGCACGAGAGAAAATGCCGCAAGACCGAGATAGGCTTCTGTTTTTCCGCCACCCGTGGGAAAGAACAGAAGATCGACTAGCTCCCGTTCAGCGTGGGCGGGATCGTGGAGACCGCGCAAATTGAGTAAGATGAAGCCGAGTTGGAACGCACGCCAAGTCGGCACGTCGACCTTATCCGGCGTGGTGTTGGCTTTCTGCGCCTCGCGTTGCCGGGCTTGCCGCGCCATCGTGCGATTGGCTGTGCAGAATGCTTCTCGAACATCGTCATGAACGAGCAGCTCGATACCTGCCGCGATGCGATCCGCCGCCAGTCGGGCACGGCGGACGAGCTCATCCGCCGATTTCCTCCGGCTTTTCTCGAGCACCTCCGAAGCGAGGTGCGTGGCCTGCACGTCAATCCACGCGCGGTAGTGATCTACCAACTTGCCCATCTTAGCGCGCGCATCGGCTACATCGGCGACGTTTGCGAGCGACTCCATCGACAAGTCGACTCCGGTGAGCGCCGTCGTGTTGAGATGGCCGACAAATTCGACTTCGGCAGATGGAATCCAACACGTCTGCACGGTCGTGCATGGTTTGCCCTCCTGGATGCCGACCGTTTCGCCGGCGCAACCAATGCCAGAAACGAAATCGGACACCGTGCGGTATTGTAGATCTGCCACCTGCTCATCCCAATCCTGCGCTCGGCTGCCATCCTCGCCGCTGCGCAAATCGGGACGCGGCACGAACGGAACGGAACTCTTCAACTGCAGCCGCGCCTGGAACGCGTTGCCTTGATAAGCCCGCTCGGCGGCCTGCCGGCCATTCACCAAGAATACACACACCGCACGCGTTCCCGCCGGAATTCGGCTGTGGCTGTCGGCTGAAATCGGTCGCGCAGAAACGACCACGCGGAGCCCGCCACTATTGGGCACCAGAAACGACTCAGTGCGACCGTTTGCTTGAGGCAAAGTAAGCGTCAGAATTTCGAGACGGGGTGTGCGGCGAAAGCCTTTGGGTAGAGGGGTTGGAACGACTACGTCTCCGCTCGGCGGATCATTTACGACAGGATCGGCGCCAGCCGGTAGCGGATAGGGCAACGCAGTCGGATCCTCCTTCAGTCCCAGCCCATCGTCCACGGGCTCCACTTCATCCTTGGACGGATCTTCCCACATGTAGTCGCCCCAGGTGATCTCGGCTTGGATTTCTTTCGTGCCGGGAGGAATGAGAACGCTGAGGCCAATTGAGCTCGGCAAAAGACTCGGAATCGCGGCCTTGTCCGGCGTGCTGTTGTCGTCCGTTCCACCGCTCTCGCCACCGAGGTCCAGTTCGTCCTTTGAATCCGCATCAGATCGGTGACTGACGGGCGCTGCTTCGGGCACGAGATAGCCGGTCAGATACCAGCGGTTGGGATTCTCCGGAAGCAATTCCCGCTCGAACGCGTGCCCGGGCCACGGGCCTACAAGGTCGAGATGGAGCGCATCGACAAGTCTCGCGCGGGCTTCAGGTGAGTTCATGCCTTAGTCGTGAATAGTTGGCTTAGGCGCTGCCGTAAACCACAAGTGCACGCCCGGTAAATTCTCGAACATAATTGTCGGCGGCCCCTAAAATTGCCGAATGGTCTGCCGAGAGGGAACCTGCCGACAATCCCGGTTGAACAATCGCAATTTCAAATTTGCTGCGCCTATGCGAAAGGCGTTTTCGCAAAGCACGGAGTTCCTTAATCGTCCCTTTCTCGAAGCGGGTAGGCCGACCGTTCAGCCTGCTTTCACGTTTCTCGAGGTGTCGCAACAGTGACTCGGGTCTTTCGACCCATCTAGCACTGCGGACAGCCTGGCCGCACACCTCATAGAGATCTTTGGCACGAGAACCCGCATCATCCGACCCGGAAAACTTACAGTGGAAAAATTTAATCATGACGTCGGTCCCACGCTCTTCGATTTCAACAATATCAGCAGACTCACCCGAGCCATCGTCATCGATCACGAAGCTATTATTCAACGTCAGTAGCACCCCTAGGAAGTGACCTTGGACAGACGACGCACGCTGCTCGCCATTTCGCCACTTAGACTCGACGGTGATTGGCGTAGCTCCCCATTCAACCTGTTTAATACTCTCCCTCGCATAAGTAAATTGGACAGCGTCAGGCCGCTTGAAATAGAGCCTCCCTCTAATCTCAGAGCCGTCCATCAAGAATAGGACAGGTGGGTTTTCCTGAAAGAAACTGGCCAGCGAAGCAGATGACGCTTCGTGGCGAATTTCGACGGATGGCCCTGCCACTTGAGAAATTCCGAGCTCACTACCAGTTACGCCCCACCGAATCTCGAACTCAGCTGTCGCATCACCATCCCACGCCACGGTGAATTTCAAGAGGCGCGAATCTACCCTGGTCCACGACGAGATACCAAGTTGGATGAGGGGAATCTCCAGTCCCGCAGCCAGGACCCTGGCGTTTTCCTCAAATACTCCGAACCATTCGTCGGGAAGCAAAAGTGAAAGAACTTCATCAGACGGTAACTCGATGATCTCTTGAGGCACCAAGGTGTGCTGGAGAAATGCGTTGGTTCCGATTCTGTCGTCCCGGATCTTGTCCGCGACTGCACCGCACCAGGCCTGCCAATCCGGGATCGAAGATGATGACATCGCCCAAACGCGTCCCTTTTGCGAGGCTCCAACGCTAACGCGCTGACCGTTCTCGTAGCCAACGGCGAAAAGGTTGCTCTTGGTGCTACCGAGTTGCTGTGTCGGAGAGATGGCTTCTCCGACGTCCAGTCCGGTATACATCCGGAATCTGAGACTACCCCGCCCGTAGAGCCCAACGTTGTGGAAAACGAGGCGCTGAACGCCATGAAACGCGCGGAACATCCTTTCGCCGCTGACCAACTGCGCGTTATCGCCGCTGACCGCCTTGGCGATGTCTCCATGAAGGGTTCCTTTCTGGGAGCTGTGGATGAAAAGTAGCTGCCGAACCGCGTCGTAGTGCAGCACGAAAATGTCCCACACCTCATTCGTGGTTTCCTTGATAATTGCCCAGTCGATTGGCGGCTTGGTCTTCGTGACAAATACCAAGAGCCTCCGGTCTGTGCTCGGCCACGAATGCTCGACCATCGTGCCTTTCTTTAGGCCCTTCCGGAAGGCTCGGTAGTTAAACGTCGCTGCGTTGTAGATGACCGTGCTGGTCTTCGGCCTTAGAATATTCAGGTCAAATGACCCATCTCCGTGGTCCCGATCATGGCTCATGCCGCTTAAGAATGCGGCGAAATCCATCTCAGACTGAATCGCCTTCGAGCTTAGGGCTGGAATGAGTTCATTCCAATCGGCGTCTTCAGCATACAAATCTTCAATCGCTTCGTTCACCTTCACGTCCGCGATATTTGCTATCAGCGTTGCACTGCCGATGTTTTCCCCGGACCTAGTAAATCGCCCTGTAAACTGAAGAGTAATAGCAAGGCTGCCGTGCACTTCGTGCATAGCGGCGATCTTTAGTGAGGGAAGATCGTAGCCTTCACCAAACATATCCACGCAAACGACAACCTTGTGGCGACCCTCCTTGATCGCTTTGAGCTTCTCCCTGCGACCTGGGATACCTGTATGGATTACAATCGGGTTAAGGTCCGGAAAAAGCGGTGAGTAGATCGTTGAAAAAAGCGAATCGGCCCGCTCCTTCGTTTCTGCTCGAGCAAGAATAAGGTGATTGAGCCCGGCCGCCGTATCGAGTCGCCACTGCTCGACAGCTCTGTTTGCAATCTCGCGATCCGCAACTTGGGCGTCCGTCTCATTAACCTCCAAGAATTTTATCGGCCGGAAATAGCCCTGCTTCTGCGCAATTCTAAGTGGGAAATTATAGATGATTCGCCCTGGGATTCGTAATCCATCAAAGCGGAACGGCGTCGCGGTGAACTGGACTATCCGCTGTGACTTCAAATTGTCCTTAATCCTTAGCCACGTTCCTGCAGGTAGGTGATGTGCTTCGTCAAAGTAGACGACGTCGAACTCGGCTAATAATCGCCGCAAAAGCAGTGTCGGGAGGGCAGCCAACATGGCAACCGTCGAAACAACCACATTACACACTTGCATCACTGCGATAGCGTTTTCGTCTGCAGGGGCGTGTTCTAAAAGTCCAGCGATTGGTCGCCGGCACTGAACCGCTAAAATCGGTGAGTCCGGAAGCACGCCAAGCGTTCGCACCTTCTCGAAGGTTTGGATTCGTAAGGAATCAGACGGAACCAACACCAATGCGCGTTGAGGCTGCTGCATGATGATACTTGCGAGCATAACCTCTGTTTTGCCTGTTCCGGTTGGCATGACCACCAAGGCCGCCCCACCTTCCACGGTCCAGTGTGCGGCCAGCGAATGGAGGGCTCCAATTTGGGGTGGCCTTAGGCCCTTCGTAATCGAGCGACCATTATTATCAGTCGTTTCCGCGACGAGAGTAAGGCCGGAACTCCAGCTTTCTCGAACCACGTTTCGATAGGCCAGGAGATCCGTAGGAGGAAGATTTGGGTGTTTTTGCCAACGATGTCGGCGAGAAAAAAACAACATGTCGCCGTCTAATCCAAAATCGGAGGCCTCCAACTCAAAGACTGCTGCAGCAAAAAGATCTTCCTCAATTCCTGCGCCAGCAATCAGCAATTGCCCCGAATTCAGGGTGACTTGAATGCGCCTAACCTTTCCTTTGAATGTTCGTAGCGACGCGGCGACTCCTGCGACTATCAGCGATGGAGTTGCGACGTGCTCAACTCGTAGATAACCGGCTTCCAGTCGCGACAATTCTACGGACGGAAGATGAATCCGTCTTACTTGAGCTAGTTCTGCTTCCGTGACTGGCATTGCTCAATTTGCAGATTCAAAAAAATCGCCTTGCGCGGGCGGGAGGAGCTCGGGCTGTGCACCGATAACACCAGTGGATTCTGACTTTGGCTTGCGACCGCGTTTAGCTCCAGTGGAGGAATTCCTCAGGGAGGCTTTGGCGGAAACATTCGAGCCGGCGAGGCGTTCCTGCTCAGCGCGCTCGGCGTTGAGTTTGAGGAGACGGGCGAGGACTTCGTCGCGGACCTCGTCAGGCCAGCGGTAGCGCCAGGGTTTTTTCTTTTGGCGACCCGTGGATTCCTCGGCCTCGTCGTCCTCGTAATCGAGCAGGAACTCGCAGGTGCATTTTGGGAGCAGGTCGGACCAGTCGTAGGCGGTGAGGACAGCGGCGTCCATCGCGGCGTGCAGGGTGCGCAGGCGCTGGACGCCCGCGAGCGCGGCGGCGGGGGTGGCGTAATGCGTCAGCGGCGAGCGGTCGGCGGGGACGGCCTCGGCGGTGCGCCAATCGCTGGTGGCGGAGCGCTTGCGGTAGCGGGCCTCCAACCGCGCCAGGGCCTCGTCATCGGGCGAGTGAAAGTGGTTGTAGATTTCCGTGAGACCGAGCCAGAGGTCCTTCATGAGCGTCTCACGGAACTCGTAATACTCGGTCCCTGCCGCCGCCAGAACTGCGTTCCGCTCGAACTCGGTGGGAAACGGGAATGTGTCGAAGCATTCGCTTGGAGTGTAACGCGGGTCGTTCTTCAAAGACGAGGAGAAGAACCGCGCCCAGAATTCGTGGACACGACTCTGCATAGTCGTGAAGGCCGCCCAGCGATCCGTTGTGAATCCAATCAGGGATTGAGAGAGTATAACGTCGCCAGTCACCTTAACGAAAGCGAAGGTCGCGCTAGTCTTGGCAGTCGCGAATAGGGAGCCGATTCGGAGAAACTCGGAATGCAATTCAGCCGACGGATAGTTAAACTGCCACCATTTCTCTTGCGCTTGGCCTTTGGCTGACTTGGCCGTCAAGTTACCCCGGTAGCCAAATACTTTCTGCTGCAAGATTTCGAGAGCTGCGGGCCATTTGCTAACCGTTTCCGAGTCCCAATTTGAAAAGTAAATCGCGTAGCGTGGAACTGACCAACCGTCGTAAAACTCCTCAACGCCAATGATTCTTCGGATCACTTGCGAGTAGCGCGGCTCTTTGCGAAGCAACTCGTCTCTGGTTGAAAGTGGCGATGCGCCGGAATTGCCGTCCTCAAACAGGAACCCGTCGCCGCGCAGGACGCAGCCTTGATAGCTGGTGAAGCCCCTGCCACCGGCCAATTGCGCAGGACTTTCGTCGATGGGAAATTCCTTCAAATATGCGCTAATTCGGCCAACGGCTTTTCCGTCGAGCAGAGGGATTTTCGGACGAACGCCCTTTTGGAGACAAACTGATGTAACAAAGACCTGCGCTTGTCCTGGCCAGGGAACTCGTGAAACAACGTCGAAAATGAACCCGTCACTTCGGCAGATGAACGTAAGGCCAGACTGACGAGTGTCCCCTTGGGCAATCGTTTTTGTCGCGAGTAGACCGAGCACTCCACCAGTCCTTAGCCCAGCGAAAGCTCTCCTAAAAAAATAAGCGACGAGGTCACATTTTCCGCCCGACTCGGGGTAGACCCAATGCAGGAACTCGGAATAGAAGGTGTGGTTTCCCGAAGACAAGGTGTAGTGCCCTGCGTATGGCGGATTTCCCACAATGCCATCGAAGCCGGGATTTTCGCGGTCGAACACCTCCGGAAATTCAATTTCCCAGTGGAACGGCGTCACCGGGGATTGTCCGCCACGCAACGCGACTTGGATTTTCTTGAGCTCCAACCTTCCGGTGATCTCGGACGCCGTGGCGGCGTATCGCTGTAGCAAATCATCGCGCAGTTCGCGACGTGCCTTGTCCTTTCCCGCGCCGAAGAATGCGGCAATGGCGAGATCGCCGACAAAACGAATTTCATCCAAGGCCTCGTCGGCCAACTGTAGCTTTTGCGTCTTAAGCGAGGGCAACAAGAGGTCGCCGGCCTCAAGGATGTCGCGCCGGTAGGCGATGGCCGCGGCGATTCGCTTCTCCAATCGATCCTGTCCCAGGAGCCGCTGCACACCGGCGGTCGGTCCCCAGGTGAAGGCGGCGACCTGCTTCGTGGTAAGCCCCACCAGAGAATCGCCCGACCGAATCGAATGATCGAGAAACGTGAACGGATGGTCCTTGGCGAGGGTGGCGAGCCAGAGGGAAAGCTTGGCGAGGTCCACGGCCATCGGATTGCGATCCACGCCGTAGAGGCAGCGTTGCGCGATGGTGCGCATGGCCAGGAGTTCCTCGGTTTCATCGGCCGGCAACGCGGGGCGTCCGCCATGCACGCGCCAGGAGCGCACCAGAACGTCGGCAAGCTGACGGCAGGTCTCGACAAGGAACGCCGCGGAGCCGACGGCGACGTCGCAGATTTTGAGTTCGAGAACTTGCACGGGCGTCGGTTGTTCGCCGAAACGCTTGAGAATCGGTTCGAGAGTCTTGCGGACGATGGGCTCGGTGAACGAGCGCGGCGTGTAGTGCGAACCGCTGCGGCGGCGTTCGTCGCCAGGTTGCAGCACGAGTCCACCCCTAGCCACGGGCGCAGGCGTGGCGTTGATGTCCATTCGCTTTCCGAGCGCGACGAGGAGGTCGTCCACGGTGGCGGCGGTCTTGAGGCGCTTGTCAGCTTCGCCGGTGAGTTCGGTGTCGGCGTTTTCCTTGAGCCACCCGGCGCGGTCCTTGGCAGGGATAGCGAGGAGTTGTTCTAGGCTGATGACGGGCGAAGCGGGCACGCCGCCGTTCTTGCGTTTGCCCTTGAGCGCGATGGCCGTGCCGGCTGCGGTTTCAACGCCGAAGCCCATGATGGTTTGGTAGACCGAACCGATTTCTTCCACGTCGAGTGTGCGGTAGCTGACGCGTTCACCCTGGAGGATGCAGAGTTTTTCCAAGATACGATGGAGCGTGCCATCGCTAACGAGCGGCAGCGCACCGATTGCCTCGCTGCGCGAGGCGCGGCCTTCGAGAAACGGGTAGCGGTCCGGGTCGAAGAGGTGGCCGGCACGGGCGGGCATCTTGATTTCGGAGTATTCGCAGCCCCCGTGAATCATGCGGAAGAGCGCGAGCAACTGCGGCCACGCACCGAACCGATGGTCCATCGTGTCCGGATAATGCTCGGCATCGTTGCGCAGCCGCTCGAACAGACCGCGCACGGAGTAGTGCCTAACGTAAAGTCCGCTCAGGGGCAACAGCCCGCGGTCCTCTGCGAACAGCGTGAAGACGAGCCGAAGCAACACCGTGACCAGACCGCCATAAATACTGTGTGGGTCTTTCGTCGCGAGTTCCCGGAGGAGCGCGCCCTTGACCCGTCCATCTGCTGCCTCGAATCCGCGCAGCAGTTCATAGAGCGCGTGGAGAACTTGCTCGGCAAGCACCTCGGAGACGCTGGCCTGGTAATCGCGACTGCGCTGAAGCAAGCCCGGCAGCCGCGCATCGCTCGGTGCCGTGAACAGCGTCCACGAGTTGAGGAGGAGATGAAACGCACCGAGGATCAGGCGACCCGAAACCTCGGACATCGGACCAACCGAGAACTTCAATGAGCCGGAATTTTCTTTCGGCGGAGCGTAGACCAGTCGGAATTCCGTGCCGTTGGTGAGCAGTCCGATGGTCACACCGCTCTCGCGCAGCAGGCGCTCGAACTTCTTGGCCGGGGATGCAGGCCAGCCGCGTTCGCCACCGGTGGCGGGCCGGTCGAGATCGACTTTGGACGAATGCGTCTGGACGAGTAAGAGCCACGGTGACGTCCCCTCCTTGGCATTGGGGTTGGTCACGGCGTAGCTGGGCCGGAGGGTCTCCTGAAATTCTGGCAACGCGACTGACAGGGCGTCGGGCAATGGTCGGGACGGATCCCATCCGACAATCTGGTCAGCCTGCCACTCGAGAAATTCGGTGAGGAATCGCGGTATGTCAGGCACGCCGGCGACGGTGTCAGCCGTGTCGCCGTCGGTAAGCGGCAGGTCTGTGACGTGTTCAGCGAAGCGCCGCTGAAGGTTTCCCAACTGCGCCCGGTCAATGACGACTTGAGCATCCACCAAGGCCGGCGCCGAGACAACGAGCCCCTCCGGCTGGACATAACCCAGCCACGCGAGGTGGTCAGCGAGCACGGGATCTTTGGGAATGAAGACCATGGTCAACCGGTGACGGGCCACAGGTAGGCGAGCCCGATAGGTTCGAGCCGGAACGATTTAGTCCGGTAAAATTCGGCGATGCGTTGGGGTTCGCGCGTAAGGTCGCCATCGACGTTTTCGAGCCACCGCTGCCAGTGGCGACGATCAGCAGAGAGCTGCTTCTTTTCCTCGTCGCTGAAACCGAGGAGCAACTGTTCGTGGCCCGTGCTCTCGTATTTGGCGAGCACGCGCCGACGCTGGTCTTGCAACGTGGCCCGCAGCGCCTCGGATTCGATGCGTCCTCGCTCAGCGAGCATTTTCTCCGCGTCAACCTGCATGGCATGGCCGCGCTGCTCCAAATGCGGAAGCAGCTCCCGAATATCCTGCGCCATGCTGTCCTTCAGACGGCGGGTTGCGGTGGAAGGCACGGCCCGATCCTTGCCAGTCAACTTGAGAGAGTCCTGAAGGATGGCGATGGTGCGCGACTCGGCATCGCGCGCATACGGAGAGAGCGGGGCCTTGCGGGTGGCTGGATCGATCCAGCGCGCCGTAACCGTGATCAACTCTTCGTGCAGACGTGCTGCACCCGAACCGTAGAGAGAAAGTCTTCCCAGTAGCACGACGCGAGGAATGGCGTCGTCGGATTGCGCGAGGCACGCCCGGGAGAGGTCGTGATAGACGAAACCCTGCGAGAGAAAGCGACCGAGCAGACGCTGGACGACCCGGTGCGACAGGTGAAGCTGGACGGTGTCCCCGTCGAATCCCAAAGGAGGAGAAAATACAACTGGCCGAAGCGGTGCTTCGCGGCGCCACTCAAACAGCGTCTGGTCGCGAGTTGGCGGAGGACGGAGGGTGTCGAGCGTCGCGGCCCATCGGGGATCGCCGCCATGGCGGGCCTGAAGGTTCGGAAAAACATAACGTGTGGGCTCACCTGGCGCGGAGGGGGTCTCCTTCAGCGGCTCCGCATTCAACATGTTGAGCGAGCAGCCGAGGGCGTCTCGAAGTTGAACTTCATCGAGGCCGATCCAGTTGCGGGCGTCCTCGATCCGTTTCCCCAGACTCTCGATTTCAGAACGCAGGCGACTCTGGCGGGTGCGAGCGGCATCATCCAATTCCGCATCGCGGGCGGCCCGTTTTTCAGGGTCGTCCTCCAGCGCCTCAATTTCTGCGGCCGCGGCTTCGGCGTCGGCACGACGGATGCCGTTCCGCAGGCGCTTCTCGACGACTTCAGAAAGACTGCCGAGTTCGAGTCGGATCGTTTCCGTTTTCCGGACGAGCGCGCGAAGAACGCGGTCCTCGGGGCGCTGGGTGTAGACAAAGTAATGGCAAAACACCTTGTCGCTCGGCTGAAGCTTGCGGTCGATGCGGCCATTGCGCTGTTCGAGGCGTGACGGGTTCCAGGGGAGATCGAAATGAAAGAGGTGCCAGCAATGCGCCTGCAGGTTGAGGCCCTCGCGAGCGGCGTCTGTGGCGATCAGGATGCGGAGGGGGTTGCGCGCGGGTGGCTCATTGAACGCGCGCTTGAGCATTTCCCTTTTGTCGGGAGGAGTCGGGCCGTGAAAGACTTCGAGTCGCGCATCGGCGCGCTCGGTGCCGGCGAAGGCCGCCTCGAGCTGACTGCGCAGGTAGCGGGCGGTGTCCTCGTATTCGGTGAAGATGATTAACCGGAGCGGTGTCCACGTCGCCCCGGGCTGCGGGCTCTTGTTTCCTTCTGTCCGAATCCCGCTGCAGGCGTTTTGCCGCAACCAGTCGAGCAACCAAGTGATGCGCGCATCGGGACGGAAGCGGTGCTGCTCGGCGACCCGCGCCATGTCTCCGAGAAGCTTACGCTCCGTCGCTACATCGGCGGACGTAGACTTCCCACCGGCCAAAAGAGAGGCCTGCTCCATGGCCGCTGCTGCCTCGGCCTCCTGTTGATCGGGTGGCAGCAGGCCGCGCTCGTCATCGTTGTCGTAACCGGCGGAGAGCTGAGCGATGTCAGCCGTGGAGGTGGCGCTGCGCACGGCACCTTCGCCGGCCCAGACTTTTTCCATCGCACGCCGATGGGAGGCGAGGGTTCGCTGGAACGCCTCGACCGAAGAGAAAAGGCGCTGCTGCAGGGTCGAGAGGATGAGGGCGCCTTGAGTTTGTTCTCGTTTGCTCGCCCCGTCGAAACGCTGCCGGCGAATGGTGCTGTAGGCATCCAGCCATTCGGCGAGCCGAAGTTCTGGCGCATCAGGCGAGAGATTTTTCAGATCGATCTGAACGACTTCACGGATCGGGAAGCCTCCGGCGACAACACGGACATCTTCCTTCAGGCGACGAACCATGACAGCTTCCAAATCGCTCTTCCGGACGGCGACGCCGCGCATGAAGCGTTTGTCGTCGAGCAACTCGAGCAAAGCGCTGAAACTGTTGGAGTGCCCGTTGTGCGGAGTGGCCGACAAGAAAAGGCGATGCTCGAAGCGTGGGGCGATGTCGCGAATCGCCTTCGTGATCTTTGAATCGATGGCGTATTTGGCGCCGCTGGATGGCGCGGCGTGGTGCGCCTCGTCGAGAATCAGCAGGCTTCCCGGACGGAGGTTGTCCAGCCACACGCGCAGGGGCGACGTGTAGGCCTCGTCGATCAACAGACGCTGCGACACAAGGAAACGTGGGAACGTGGTCCACGGGTTGACGGCATAGCCGCGCTCGCGACGGATCCGGTCAACGTAGTCGCGGTCAAAAATCTCGAAGCGCAGACCAAAGCGAGCATCGAGTTCGTCCTGCCATTGCTTGAGCATCGACGGCGGGCACGCGACCACGACGTCACGAACGCGGCGGCGGAGGAGGAGTTCCGTGGCAATCAGACCGGCCTCAATCGTTTTGCCGAGACCTACGTCGTCGGCTATGAAAAGATTTACCCGAGGAAGCTGAAGCGCCTTGCGCAGGGGCTCCAATTGATAGGCGTCAATTCGGATGCCGGCCCGAAACGGCGCCTGAAAAAGTTTTGGGTCCGTGGCGGTGATGCAGTGCCAGCGGAGGGTGTTGAAGTAGGCCGCAAACTGCCGCGGATCATCGAAACCCTTTTCGCCGATCTTTGCCCAAGCCTCGGCATCGATGACTAGGCCATCGAGTTCGGCCTCCCATATCACTTCAACAATTTCACCTTGGGCGTCGTCCTCGACACACGCGAGCCGCAGCCAAGTGCCGGATTGCGATGGCGCGGAGTCTTCCACAAGCCAATGGCGAGCTCGGACTCGGACGATCTGGCCTGCCTTGGGGGCTGGAGGGGCGGACACAATCATGGACGCAAATTTTCTGACTGGCCGGGCAAAAACGCGCGAGCAATTTTCGAGTCCTAGAGTCGGGAGTTTTTCCCGACGTCAAATCGATGCGACCTCGCTCGGAGCACGCCTGTTTTGCTCATGCCGGTTGCGGCGCTGCTATGGCTGGACGAGCGCCGCCATGAACTTCGGCTCATCCTCTGCGCGAATTGGTTTTCTTCCAGCCATGTTGAAAAGCTGCGCGGTTAGAAAGCGACCGGGCCGACCACTCCCTCCGCGGTCACGAACTCGGCGCGGCGGGCAACGGTGTCGATAACGACGTGCCGAGGAACCCTAGCCATCAAATCACACCCCGGATTGAAACACGCGACGTCGCCAACGTAGGCGATCCATTCGTCGGGTTCGTGAACGTGACCCGACAAGACGATGCCGCCGGTTCCCTGCAGACTCTCCGCCACGAGACGCGTCGAATAATCTCCACCGGCATCCCACCCCCGGCGGTTGGCGACGTCCGCCCCCTCCGGCGGCGCATGAGCAAGCAAGACGGTGGGTCCCGGCGGGGGCTCAATCTCTCCGACCCACGGTCGGCACACGACATTGAAGCCGGCCACCGCGACCACGTCGCCGTCGATGGCAATGCCCGGTCGCCGCGCGCGCTGCAGCCAGCCCGCCTCGTCATTCGGCTTATCGGGGCACCAATCGTGATTGCCGCTAACAGCGAAGACGCGCGTCCGCCCCCCAACATGCAGCTTCTCAAACCAATCGACCACCCATTCCACTTGTCGCGGCAGCGCAACTGCCGCGTTGGGATGAGCGTCCAGAAAATCGCCCGCCAGGCAAACGGCGTCGAACCGATCCTCCGCGACGACCCGTGCTACAAACTCAAAAAACGTCCGTCGAAAATGAAGGTCGCCAAAGGTGATCAGTTGCATGGCCTAGAGCTGCAAAAGAGCCGGACAACAAGTGCGCAGGATTGGGCGTTGATCACCTCGCGACCGGGCCCAATAAAAGCCCGCCTCCACACCAGCCATGGTAACGCGCTTGAGGAATAGCCAGTCAGGCGAACAGTGGGACCCCGACCTCATTCCTTGGCCGGTGCGGGCTGCGTGCGACGAAGTGCTCGCGAACTTTCGGCGTCGCGCGCCGGGAACGGTGTCGCTCGTCCAGATTCATCGTTGGCATGTTGCCGCCACGGCTCTCGGGAAAAAGGCAGCGGGGATCATCGCCAATTGGGCCTACGAGAAATTCGAGCGGGCGGCGAAGGCTCGCGACTCGGCGACTTTCAGGATGCTCATCGAACAGGAAATGGAGCCGATTGCCGTGAGCTCAAAATATCGATTCCGCCCGCTGCACGCGGCGGTGCAAACGGGGTTTCGCAAAGGCGTGAGTCTCCTGCTCGACGCGGGCGCCAACATCGACGCCGAAAACATCCACCGCTGGCGACCGCTGCACTTGGCGTTGTCCAATCGGCGGAAAACCATGGCGGTATACCTGCTGAAGCGCGGCGCTGACCTTCGTCCGAACGGCGGCACGTTTATGGTCGATTCAGCCATAGCTGATATGCCGGAGGCTGATATCGAATTCCTGCAACGGTTTATCTGGCGCGATCCGGCGGCGCCCTCCTTGTGGGAACAGTTGGCGACCAAACGGCGTCTCGCCGAAGTTTACGGCTGGATCGGAATCACCATCAAAATTCAACAGTTGGAATCCGCGGAAGCCAAACGCGCGCCGAACGACGGCCGACGTTTGAGCCCTCCCTGAAGCCCCCTCCGCCCCGCGCGACCGACCGTTGCTGGCTGTTTGGTGGGCGCGGCATGTAACCGGGTGTCATTTAGAAACCGGTTGCGACCTGCTGGTCCTAATTCTTTGCTGAGCATGTTAAATGTCGCCTCTCCCCTCAGGCCAACACTCCGACGCCATCGAGTCCCAACTCGTATGCAGTTCCTGCGTTGGTGAAAAACATCTACAGCACGAGATGGAGATAACTGGAGCGGATGCTACATGCCACTATTGTGGAGAGCCGGGGAAATGCTGGACAGTCGAACAACTTACAGATCGGGTCGATAAGGCTTTCGAGCAACATTACGAGCAAACCGCCGCGAATCCAGAGGGCGTCGAGGCAACGATGGCCAATGATCCGGAAAGCAGCTACGAATGGGAGCGTTCGGGCCAACAGAGCGCCGACGCCATTGCGGAAGCGGCAGGAGTCTCAGAGGAGATTGCCGAGGATGTCAGAGAAGTGCTAAGTGATCGGCACTTCGACCGCTCGTCGGCGGAAGTTGGTGACGAGCAGGCGTTCGATGCCGATACGCACTACGCGAAAAAGGAGATCACGGGTGCCCCATACCAGGAGGACTGGAATCAGTTTGAGCGGACCGTGCGCGAAGAATCCCGCTACTTTGCCCCGGTCGTTCGCTCGACCCTCGACCGGATTTTCGACGGAGTCGCCGGACACAAGACCATTTCAGGACACACGGTGGTCGCTGATGCCGGCCCGAGCACAAAAATCGACCACCTTTTCAGGGCGCGAGTCTTTCAATCTGAAAGAGCCGTGCTCGAAGCTATTGAACGGCCAGACCTTCGTCTCGGCCCGCCACCACCGAACCGTGCCACGGCAGGAAGGATGAACCCTGCCGGCATTTCGGTTTTCTACGGCGCTAGATCAACTAAAGTGGCCACGGCAGAAGTTCGGCCGCCGGTCGGGAGCAGAGTCGTATCGGGAAAGTTTGAGATCACGCGATCTTTGAAACTGCTCAACCTGGATGCTCTCGTTGATGTCTATGTTAAGGGGAGCATCTTCGACCCCAACCATGCGGGACGCATGGAGCGCGCGGCATTTCTTGGCACCTTGGGCTTTCTACTTTGCCGCGCGGTCATGCCAGAGGAGGAAACGTCCGGTTATCTGGTAACCCAAGTTGTCGCGGACTACCTGGCCAACGTTGTAAAGCTCGACGGCGTGATCTTTCGCTCAGTCCAAACCGGCACGAAGAGTGCAAATGTGGTGCTTTTCCATCATGCCTCTCGCGTGGAAAAACTTGATCTCCCAGAGGGAAGCAAGATCAGCGCGGTGGGGGGCATGATGGGACCGGATGAGGACGATGCGGACTATTACGTCGGCGAGGAGGTTCCTGAAATCGTTCCACCCAAGAGGGAGGGGCACGGAGTGAAGATATCAGGGATGGGAGTATTTGAGTTTTGGGGCAGCAGCGAGCCTGTAGACCCACGACCCGTCACCCTCAGACTTGAAACGAAGAGCGTGCAGGTAACGCATATCGCGAAAGTCGAATACAGTGGGCGCTCATTTGAGGTTCATCGCTATCGCACAACTAAGCCGGCCGCGGGCGAGAAGCCGCCGTTCTGAACAATGCGATGGGAGACCGAGGCCTCCGCATGAGCGCCGGTGCGCTTCGTTACTTCCGCTGGTTCCTGATTTCTTCGATGACGCGATGGAAGGCGAAGACATTGGTCTTGGGGTCCAGCTCTTCGATATGACCGCTCTCCTTCGTGGGGAGCACCAATGTCGCAAAGCACTGTTCGTAGATCCCCGATCCCGTGTTCGACAACGAACCGTATGTTGGAGGATTTTTTGAGCCAGAAGCCGTGCGGTCGAGCCAGTCACCGTGATGCGTCAAGACGGCAGCTGACCCTGAACCAGAAATAAAAGCGGTGCCGAAGGGCATCTGATCAATCTTCCCATGGTCCTTGCGATAAAGGTTCGCGACCACGAACTCTTCGTTCTTGCTCCCCGAGCGAACAAGCAGGACCGAATCACATTTTGCGAGCAGGGCGGACGCCACCGGGGCGGGAACCAGGCTCGGGGACACCACTCGATAGGAATTCTCGGGCAAAAGGTTGAGCCACGCCGACGAATCGCCGCTGTTCAGAGGAAATGGTTGGAACCAGGTGGTCATAGTATGGGTGCAATACTAACCTGGAAACTCGCGCGGGCGAGCGTGGACTCCATGATCAGTTTGATCAGTTGTCGAAAGGCGTTAACCTATGCCCTCAATCTGTGGAGTTGCGAACACACCTCTTGGATCGTCCGCTTGATCTCCTCGAACCGCGCTGAGCGCACTCCCGTTGATTCGTCCATGTAAAGCGCGCGGTTCACCTCGATCATGAGGGCGTGAACCGTCGGCTCCGTCCGATAGTAGCGAGTCGGAACAATGGCCCCACCGTAGGGCCAATTCAAACGGGCGTTGAACCCCCTCGACTCAAAAAAGGCTAATGCCGCCTCTGCCAAATAGGTCGGAGTGTGAAACGGATCGGAACCGACACAGAAGTCCGGCCGCCGACGGTCTTGGTATTGCTCGACCTGCCACGGAATCGCGGGAAAGGAATGTGCGTCAATGATCAGCGCCTTCTGATCGAGGCTCAGCGCCGCCGCCGTGATTTCTTCAAACGCGGCGTGATGAGGTCGATAGAATCGGTCGAGCAATGATTGTCGTTCGCTGGCAGTGAGCGCCCGGCGCAGCGGTCGTCCATCCACGCAATGAGAATAGATGACCCCGCGGCCAACGCGGGCCATGGCTTCTTCGTCATCTGACACGAATCGCTCCGGATCGACGACGACGCGTGAAACTGGATAATAAGCCACCGTGCAGTCAGGTCGGGAAAAAAGCTCATCAGTGAACCAGTCGGTTGAATGAAGCAGCTCAGCTTTCAATTCTACATCGGTCACCGTAAACTGGCTGCGAACATCTGCCGGAATCACTGAAGAAGAATGAGGGATGTGAAGAATCAATTTTGGGAAACAAACAATGCAGGGCGCACATGTGCAATCAACCCCTCCGCAAGCTCCGTTGCCATAGTCAGGTGCCTCCCTTGTTTAATCCGGGAACATCACACTACTACGCCTTGGAATAAGGTCGCTCGTCGGATCACGCGTCCGGTAGTTTCGGTCCCGAATGAAGCCGTCCCTGGGGTGGACCATGTTGTCCCGCGCCGATATGCGACAAGCCGAACGCGCTTTGGAGAGCGGTGATCGTGGCACGCGTGACGAAATCGGCTTCCTCCTCATTCATCAGGCATTTGCGGACCGTTTTTTCCCCGGCACGTCGGTGCTCCACACTCGGTTGCGCTACGCTCTCTTCATTCCGTGGCTCTATCAGCGTGCAGCAGATTCGCCGCGCAGGGGACGCGATCTGGAGGCCCGGATTCGCGACTTACTGATCGAGCTGGTTCGGCGACTGAAATTGATCGGCAAGGAACCTCGCGGAGTGATCGGCGGCGACAAGCCCGACGAACTGACGGCGCAGCCGTCCGACGTATCCTACTGGGGTGCGCTCCGCACTTGGGGAATCGTCCTTGAGGATGTAACATCTAGGACGGAAGCACGGCGCCGACTTCAGGCGCAGCGGTCCCCCGGGCAGCGCGATGAAAATGGCGACCGCATCGATGACGGCAGCATCGAAGTATTCCGCAGCCTGGTGGCGCCGCCCGACGATTGGGATAAATCCGACGGAGCGTTGAACTTCCCCATGCGCCCACGGGAACGAGAATTTCTCCGCGGAAGGTTGACCCAGCTTTTGAGGTCCGACGGAAAGCCCACGCTTCTCGCTCGCCTCATGGAAGCGCGCCGCTGCATTCACAATGATGCCTTTGCGTTGCCAAAGGCGCTAGATGCCGTGGCCGATGAGGACGACAAGCGGGCACTCGCGGTGGCACGAGATGCCGCATCGTTGACCGCAATTGGTCGCGCCGTTTACGGCGCACTGGTCGAACACCTGCTCGCCGCCGACGGCATCAATATCGAGCCCACCTTCCGCAACCTGCTAGAAGAACATTTGGTCGATTTCGGTGCAGAGGCGGGTCGCTGCGACATCGTCGAACTCCAAGCGTTCATGCCGACCATGCCAAAGTATGTGCGTGAGGTCCTTCAGCAAACCAAGGACTTCGCTCGTCTCGGCGACCCGTCGCAGTTCGCGGGGCTTCTCACCTGCTACCGCGAGTCCGAATGTCGGCGCAAAGGGCAGCGCGCCCGTTTGGCCAATACCCATCGGGCGGCGCTGCGTCGGCGAGACTGGGACCCGCTTCAGCACAACACCGAACGACTCCACTACCGCTGGGGCGTCGTCTACGACATGCTTAACGACCTCTTCGGCGAATCATGAAACGCGAAGCCTGGCCGATATTTTCTATCGTCGAAGTCCTGCGGCCGCCGGAGGGTTGGCGAACGGACCACGCGATCATCGCCACCTACTCCGCCGACCTCACCGTTATTGTCACGGCGCTTTTCGCGATGGCCGGTTGCGACCTCGACAATCGCCGAACCGGCAGCCGCATTGAACTGATTCGCGCGGTCGACTTGTTACGAGATCGGTTTCGCGTAGTGGTCCAAAAGAATCGGATCGCGGTGCCTCGAGCGTCCTCGCAGCAGACCATTCTCAAGTTGCTCGATCAGTTTGTATCCATCGTCGACGTCGACGAGGCGAAGCTGTCTTGGCACCCGAAAGTCATGCTTATCCGCTACACCCGGAAAGGCGACAGCTCCGATTTTCAATGGCGCCTCTGGCTGGGAAGCCGAAACCTCACCTCTGCTTCGAATTGGGACGCCGGCATCACGCTGAACAGTCGCGCCGATGGCGGCCGGAGCATTGATGGCCTTGCCACTCTTGCCAGGGAATTGGCCGTCCGTGCGGCTTTACCAAAGTTGAAAGCGGCCGCGCTGGCGACGGAGCTCGAAGGGCAGCGGTGGGAGTGTCCGCCCGGGTGCGATGCCGCAGTAATCCGCCTGCTGGGTCCCGGTCTACCGTCGATCAATCCTTGTGCGACCGAAGCGGTAGATAAGGTCATGGCATTTAGTCCATTTTTGGACTTGTCGACGGTTCGAGCGCTGGCGGCTTCGGGCGGCAGTCGAGCCAAGCGAACACTCATATCAACCCGGCATGCTCTTCAAACCCTGCATCAGCAAGATGCGGGTGTTTTTTCAGGATTCGAGAATGTCAGCTGTTTCGGAGACCCAGAGCGACCCGCCGAAGGCACTGGGCTAGTAAGCGAGGAGGAGACCAGCTCAACGGAAACCCCCGACGCGGAGGATACCGCGATTGCTGGACTGCATGCTAAGTTGTTTTTCACCGAGAAAGGAGCCCACCGAACTCTCTGGATCGGCAGCGCCAATGCCACGGAGCGAGCGTGGAATGGACGCAACTACGAGGCTGTGGCGCGATTGACTGTGCCACGGGAAGTGTCCGCTTCACTGGAAGAATTCGCGCAACGTGCAGAACGTTTTTCCCCTGGCCCACCCCTGCCCGACCCGGACCAAAATGAAGCATTGCTCCATTTTGCCCGGCAATCGCTGTCAAACTCGTGGCACCTAAATCAAAAGGTATCGGGGTCCATGATTGATATTTCATGCGATGAGCCTCCCGCGACCGGCGATCCAGCCGTCAAAATCGAAGTCGCCGCGCTGGGCGGGCAGTGGACGCTTTGGCCAGCTGGAGCGCGCGAGGTGACCATTTCTCCTGATCCCCAAAATCCCGAGCGATCCGATTTCGTTCAGGTGCGGCTGGTCTGCGGCGACAAGAGTTGCGCATGGATCCAGATTGCTCCGTGCGACCCGCGCCCCGATGCCAAGCGGAACCGCGCGCTTGTGGCGCATTACTTGGATGCGTCTTCATTCATTCAGTGGCTGCGAAGTGTTCTGGCAGACGAAACCGACCACGAGGGCGGTGGCGACTGGGATGGTCCTGATCGCGAACCCGTCGGACGTCCGGCTGGAAACCCAGCCACTCCCGCCGACATTCTAAGTGTGGAGGAAATTCTGCGTGCCTGGACTCGCAATCCCACGGTTTTCAATGAAGTCGATGCCAAGGTCCTGGACTACATTGGGGATATGCTGAACGTCGCAATTCAGCGCGGCCGCGGCGCTGACGAGAAATCGTTGCGGTCATTTCAGACCCTATGGGAACAGATTGCGAGGGAGCTGAGGTGAGCACGCGGCAAATCAGCCCGCCCAAGAATTTTCAGCAGGCGACCGTTCGCGCTGCCTTGAAAACACTCAGGGGTGAAGGTGCGCGACGATTTCTCGTCGCCGATGAAGTCGGCCTGGGAAAAACCGTCGTGGCGCGCACCGTCCTGCAACGACTCGTTGAAGGAAAGCGTAAGCCCCTCGTCGTTTTCTATGTGGCGAGCAACCTCAACATCGCGCACCAGAATCGAAACAAGTTGATCGAAATCCTCCCCGAGGGGGAGCAGAAGTCCGCCGTCGCTAAATCCGACCGACTGACACTCGCCGCCAATCCGGCCATGCGGCCGCGGCACGAACGCGTTCACCTCTACACTCTCACTCCGGACACCTCGGCGCCGCAGTATCGTCGACGCGCCGGGATGGGGCGTTTGGAGGAACGCGCCCTCATCTATCGATTGCTCACGACGTGCTTTCCCAGCGTGGCGAAACCGTTTTTCCGAGATTTCTGCCGCGGAGGGGGTCGGAGCCAAAAACGCTGGTTAGAAGCGCTAAAAGCCCAAAGCCAGACGCGGCACGAACGCGCCTTGCGGGACGAATTCCTGAAAGCGATCCGGGCCGATGCGAGCCTTCTGATCGAGGTCGACATTCCGCAATCACTCCTCCGGATCGCATCGCAACCAGTCCCCTCCCGTGCCTTGGGCCGCCTTCGATCCGCGCTGGGACTCGCGGTCTTTCGCGTGCTCCAGCCGGATTTGATCATCTACGACGAATTTCAGAAGTTTCGGGATCTTCTCATCGACCGGAAGGAGCCAAGCCACGATCCCTTGATTGCCTCATTTCGCGGCGAAGGGCCCAAGCCAGCGGCCGCCTTGCTGCTGCTTTCTGCAACGCCGTTTCGCCTCTATTCATCACGGTTAGATGACGCCGATGGATTCTCTCACCATCATGAGTTTTTCGAGCTGATCCGATTCCTCTCCGACTCTGAATCCGGGCCGAAGAAGATCGAATCGAAGCTGCTGGAGTTTGGCGAACTCATGCAAAAGCGCGGCGAGGCGCCCGATCTCGCGCGCCTGGGAGCCTTGCGCTACGAAATCCAAAAGCTGTTGGCACCGATATTAAGCCGAACTGAACGAACACATTTCGAAGAAGGGAAAAGGCCGGCCATTCACCCGAAGTCAGAAGTGCGCTCTGAAGACATCCAGCTCTTCAAACACTGGGTAGAGCGGCTACGCGAACGGACGTCCCAAAAACCTGGACGAGTTGATATGACGAGCTTCGCCGTGCCGTTCTGGCTGTCGGTTCCGTTGCCCATCCAAATGCTGGGTCGGAACTACATGGCGTGGCGCAAGGCGAATAGGAGCAATCGGCGGCGGAACGAGCCGATCCTCCGCCAGAAGCACCGCGACCGGCTCAGAGCTCCAAAAATTTGGCCGCACCCTCAATTTCGAGAACTGAAAAAATTGGTCGGGCCTTCTCGACTGGTGCTACCGTGGGTTGCGCCGTCCGTGCCATGGTGGGACTTGAATGGGGCCTGGAACCAGCCGGACGCGGGCGGCGGAAAACTTCTGGTATTTTCACGATTCAAGGCAGTCCCCCAGGCGCTCGCGAGCATGTTGAGTTACGACCTGGAGTCGTCGTATGCGGCGCGACTTCGCCACAACTATCGTCGAGCCGGTCTGGCTCAACCGCTCCAGCTTCAGCCTAAGCGCGTGGCGCTCCTTGCACTCTTCTTTCCATCACCGACACTGATTGCCTATACGGATCCCCTGCGGGACAAGCCGGCCAGTTTGATTGCAGCGCGGGCATCGATGCGCCGCCAAGTGGGAGCGTTGCTACGAAAGCTGGGCGTCGCCATCAAGCGACGCGGTCAATCGCGTCCCCTCTGGAAACTGATCGGTGCACTGGAGGTTCAACGGTGTTTGATGCTGGGGGACGACGGACTCCCCAGTTGGGAAGAGATGAAACGCCACTGGCGCAGAGTTGGTGCAGGACAAAAGGAGATCATGACCGGTGTCCTGAACCAATGGACCGTTGCTGCCTACGACTCGGTGACATCCGTCAGCCAGCGAGAGGCGGCAACACTGGCCGAATTCGCGTTGGCGGGACCAGGTGTCGCGCTCGGCCGAGCATTATTTCGATTCGATCCAAGTTGCGTGAAGAGCGACCGATTCTCCGAGATCCTCGATCTTAGCTGGAATGGATTTCGGTCTTACCTCAATCGGTCGATTTTCCACGCGGCACTGACCCGTCGTGGTCAAACCTACACAAAGGCCGTTCTTTCCGCAGTAGTGGACGGCAATCTTGAATCCGTCATCGACGAACACCTGTGGGTCGCCGGACGCCTCGATGCCGACGCCGTCACACGATTTCCGCAGCATCTCAAAAACGTGTTTACGCTGCGCGAAGGGCGCCACCTGGTGCATGAACCCGGTGGAAAACCTGCTCAATTTCAACTGCGGTGCCATGCGGCAATGCCGTTCGGCGGAGCCAAAGTCGTCGACAAATCTGGCGCCGACGAGGGGAAGCTTCGAACGGACGAGTTGAGGCGCGCGTTCAACACACCGTTCTGGCCGCATGTCCTCGTCACGACATCGCTCGGGCAAGAGGGACTGGATTTCCACGTTTGGTGCCGGCAACTCTTGCATTGGGACTTGTGCCACAGCCCCCTCGATCTTGAGCAGCGCGAAGGACGGATCCAGCGATTTGGTGGTCTGTCCGTGCGGACCGCGTTGGCGAACGAACTCGGAAGTGATGCCCGCAAGGGTGCAACCGGAAGCGTCTGGGGTTCGCTGGCCAATCTTGCCGAGCGAAAATATGACCACGATCCGTCCGGGCTCAGCCCGTGGTGGTCGTGCACCAACGAACGGATCGACAATTTTTTCGTCGTGATGCCTCAATCCCGAGAAATCGCCCGCTTTGATCGGCTAAGTCATCAGCGCTGGCTCTATCGTTTGGCGCTCGGCCAGCCGCATCAGGAGGACTTTATCGAAAGCGTCTCAAGCCTGGCGCAAGATGACAGAAAGCAACATGTGCTGTGCCTCTCCGCGTGGAAGAATGGCGTCGATAAGAAAAGTGCCCCGCCCTCGTGACAGGATTGGGCCACCAAGCCGTCGATGCTCTCGGACGTATCTACGCCGTATAGCCGTCCAAGGTTGGTGCCGGCACCTTCGGCGAGATCGAGGTGCTGGAGGGCCATCGCCCAGTGGAGACTGCAAAATTTCGAGGCCTTTTTTCGCGATGTGGTATATTACCGACGTCGACGGCCGGTTCTCTCCAAACAACATGGTGAGCCTCGGTCGCCGGCGGGGGCTTAAGACTTTCTGCCCCTCTAGCCTTTCGCCTAACCACCGGCACGGAATGAAAGACAACGGCGAAAGTCGTGGAGCGCGGCCTGCGTGTTCGTTAACAAGATCACGGGAACAGGCTCCGTAGCCGAAGGCATAAATCGAATTTCAAAGCAGCGAACGAGAGCGATGCGAAGCGCTCAATGCCACCTTGGTCCTGGGATTGAACACAAACCACCCCAGGTTAAAGCGTGATCCGGCCGAAAGGCGCGGGAGGGCTTCGTGGCGGGAGAAGGCTCCCGCGTCGGACAGCGGCACAACCAACGACGGTGCCACGAAGCTACAATGACCATACGGATACCTATACTGGGCTTTCGGTCTGTCATCCTCATCCTCCACCGAGGGTGAGGTGTGTCCACCCCAGCCGTTTCCTGCCAACGCTTTGGTCTGTGCGAGGACGCGTGCGCACTTCCACCAACGGCAACGTCAGTCCTCCTCGTCACTGATCACGAGCGAGTGCGAAACCGGGTCGCCCTCCTCCGCCCAATTCCAACGCTCGCACGCGACCAGAGTGACGGTGACGTCCCAATCGGACACTAACTCCGTCAGAGCCGAAATAGGGAAGTCCTCGAGCACGACGGCCATTTCATCGCAGTCCCGCTGGGAGTAGATCGGGTCCGCGTTGAGCGTGTCCAAATAGCGAGGGAGGCAGGTCTCCGTCCAACGCACGCCATACTTGGTAGTCCGCCGCGCCCAGGTCAGAATCTCCTCGTGGGTGCCGTCGCGCCAGTGCGGAGCACGTCCGCGGCTGACGAGTAGACGAATTCTCATGATGGCCCAGAGCTGCCCACCACGCGGTCCTCCGTGCGCGCTTTTGCCTGCACAAGGAAGGTCCCGCACGGTTCACCGGAGCCCAAAATCTTAATCGGTCGGCCCACCGGACCGAGGACATGCAGCGCAGCATAGTCATCGTCAGACAATTGCAGGTTAAACCAAAGCTGGCGCCGCAGGAAGGCCGACACGGCGCCATGGACGCTCGGCAGAACCACTGGCGGCTCCTCCTCCGAGTGAACAAACCACTCGCTCAATCCAGGCCAGCCGTCCTGCAGCAACGTCTCACGGTTTAGAATCGTGCAGCGCAGGTAGTGGGCGCAGGCCGTGTCAAGGGCGCCGATGGTCAGGATATCGACCGTTGGTTTGCCGTCCACCGGCACAACGAGATTCCGCTTTTCGAACAAACGCCATGCACCGAGGGCCGACAGGTTCAGGAGTCGTCGACTATCAAAGGCACGTCGGAGGTGCCCCGCAAAATCGTCCGCCACGCCACAGATTGTCGGACGGGACTCGTTCTCGAAGCGGTGCGATGCTTTGAGCGCAGAGCTCACCCGCTCGCGCAGCCCTGCCTCGCTGACAGCCATGATCCTCGCGTTGTAGCTTTGAGGATCGAGGATCCATACATAGATCGGAGGGGGCAGGATTTTCATCAAGACGGTGTTAAGCCAACGGAGGACATGCCACTGTCAGAGGCTGCGCTCTCGGCGGGAAATTTCTCCCCGCCCGTGGTCTCATCACGGACATGCCGGCGCGACAGGTTCAGGACCGCTTGCGTCGCCGCCTCGCCATCGGTCTCGAGAAAAAGGTAGCCGGCGGTCGTAAGTGCGCTCGCATGTGAAACACTGCGGCGCGCGATCTCCAGGTTGGTCGCCTCAAAAATTCGGCGCACAAAACGCCGGCGAAGCGAGTGACCGGCCCAGGTTCGCGCAGGATCACAGCCCGCCTGCAGAAAGATTTTACGGATGATTCGCCAGGCTTGGACGCGGGAGAGATGTTTCCTGCCATCACGTCCGGGAAAGAGCGGTGCCTGCGGCCAAAGCGGACCCTGCCGTTCGCGGTCCTCGAGGAAGTGCGTGAGATATTCCCGCGCGTGATCGTTCAGCGGGATTTCCCGGCTCCGGACTGAGCGGGCGCGGACCGCGCCAACTTTCCCGGCCTTCAAAAATCGGCGACTGATTCGCAGGACCGAAACGCACGCGCCATTCCGCCAGACCGCCCCCGTCGGCAGGCGACACAGTTCGGTCAAGCGCAGTCCCGTTTCGAAGCCGAGGATGACAATGACCTGCTCGGAGAGCGGAAAGAACTTCAACGCGGCGATGACGCGTTGCTCGTCGAGTTCGGTCGGACAGGAAGCGCGGAGCATGGGGAAAAGCTGCAAATCAGCGGAAGCGGCGCCCGCGGCCGCGCGCACGGTAACGGCGATAAGAAATTTCCCGGGGGCGATCCGGCGGCTCGAATCCCCGGAGGGTCGGAGTCCGTGATTTTCGCCCGCGCCGGAACGCCGCCTGCCCAATCAAAAAAAACACCTTCACGATCCCCAGGGCGATGCGTGGCAATCCGGCAGCGAGGTGCAGCGAAAACAAAATCCAGGCGACCCCGACACAAGTGACGGGATCAGTATATGTGAGAGACCAGGACATGCCGCAGAGCTGCGCCGCCCCCTCCGCGCTCCTTCCTCATCCCGCCCCGCCGCGCAGTCCGCTCGGACAGGAAACAAAACGCCCAAGGTGTTTCATCGCGCCCGCCGGTGCGCCAAGTGCGACCCGCGCACAACGCTGAATCGTTCCTTCACGGTCCAGAGTCATTGGCCGGCCTCGCCTTCGAGCAAAAAAATGTTCGTCGGGGTCACCACCGATTGGCTGGCACTGGAAATGCCACGACCGGATTGCTCTCTTTAAGTTTCGCGATCCATCCGTCGGGGCGGCCCTTCGAAGTGCGCTCTGCTGCGCGCAACATCTTCTCGAGATGGCGGTCGTTTTCGTCGTCGGAAAACTGGAAGTAGGCTTGGGATAGATCCAAGAAGGTGGCGAAGCGAAGAGCAAAAAGATGGCACCGCCAGAGGGCCGTTGGCATTCGTCCCGCTCGAATGAGCTCTTCGAATCCCGGATGAATCAGCAAATGCTCACGCCAACCGACATACCTTTTGAAATCGCGCGACTCTCGACCGATTGAGCCATTTCGTTTTCGGTGCAGAATGGTTCCGTTGAAGGTTTCCAAGAGTTGCCTGTAGCCCGGCAGGAAGGCTTCGGCCATCTGCAGGATCTCCTGAGAAAGCCCCACGTCACTAAGGCGCAGTCTCCTCAGCAGCGTGTCCAAGAATCCGATGGCGACCAGCAACCGGTGGCTTTCGCTGCGTGGGCAGAGAAACCGCAGGTGGGCCCACTGAGGGGGCGCTTCGCCAGCCATGAATCCACGAAGCTTTCGCGCATGGATGCCGAGTTCGACGCCCAATTCTATTTGGGTGAAACCGAGCGTGCGCTTTTTGGCCTCGATTAACCCGCGGTAGATTCGCGACGGGGAGTTCATTTGCAGTAGAGCCAATTCCCATGGGCTAAAAGTCGCGCGGCTCAGCTTTCGCTCACAGCTTTCGAGGTAGGCCATGCGAAGCGCGAGATCCCGCACGAGAGCCCGGCCCAGCGCGCCGGACGGGCTTGGCGTAAAGCCCTGCGCTTTCACCGACCGGGGAGCGGCTTCCATGGAAATTCGCCACAGTTGGAGATACTCCCTAACATAGTGTGGAGCGCATTTGCTCACTGCGCATGTTTTCGGAAACAGTGCGGCGACCACCTCGAGCAGTTTCTTCTCAATCTCTGCGTAGGTGCTCGGCGTAAGCGGCTTCCCGTCTTTGATTCGAACCCGCGTCCGGCGGCTATCTGGATATCATGGATGACTACCTAAGAGGTGTATTCGTCACCGGGACGAAAACACCCGATGATTTTATGCCAACGGCACATATTTCCGAGCTATGGGCCTTCCAATACCGATTGACGGAGGTTCGGGACACCATCGACTTTCTGTTCGAGCTGGAAGAAGCCTGCTCAGTGGGCTTTGCCGGTGAGCACGAAAAAACACCTGCCTGACTATGCACCAAAACCGAGATGCGGTCGAATTCGACCACTTGGAGTGGATTCTAGCGGGAGTGGCTCCGAAGCTTAATGTAGGAGGTTCGCGAAGCGGGCGCGCAGCCAAAGCAATGTTCGAAACACATATGCGGGATCGGTATGAGCACGCGGGGTGCTTCGCGTATGTCGGATGGGCTAAACGCGACGGGCTGCATATTCCAAGCAGTGATCTCCAACAGAAAATCTACGCGATTTATGCCCGTGCCGCAGTCGCAGCTAAAGTTTATCTCGGGGCAATGGAGCCAAATGAAGGCTTTGGATTGGCCGCGTGGGTCGACAAATGCGGTGGGTCGCTTGAAGCATCCGTCGCATCAGTTCCAATTCAGGCCATGCTAACTACGGCGTCTTTGGCCGCAGATCTTTTGGCGAAAGAGGTTAGCAACGAAAAACTGCGGACAACTCGAATGGTCCTAGGATACGGGACGCTGCGCGGAAAAGCGCTGCTTTCGGCGCCTAGTCACATGATGTTGTTGGCTGGGCCCGTTTGCGTTGAATCTCTTTATGGCGAAATCCCCAACAGGTGCGGGGGCATTGCAAAAGGCAAAGACACTATCGCGAACCGTGTGTTCAAAGATGCCGATCTGCTCAACCCAACAGAGGCCGTGATCGTGTATTGGCAGCCTTGGAGTCGCTTGACCTATAAGCGAAACCAACTCCTCCCTCCAACATCGAGCGACGTTGCCTCCACATCGGGAAAGAACCCAGCAATTCCGGACGAACTGCTCGAAATCTATCCGACCAAACCAAGAGAAATTAGGGGCAATGAAAACAAACCCTACCTAATAGCCCTGAGCTTGGACTTCGCGCAAAGTCGTGCCGAATACAAATCAAACGCCCATCTCGCCCGAACGGTTGTCGACCAAATCCTTGTTGCCTTTGATGACTTGGCAAAACGCTCCGTGGGAATGTTTGTCTCCCCGCGATATGGTGACGGTGTTAGCGCAGTGATTGTGGTTGAAGCACCTTCGGAGAGTGACGCGCTCAACATCGAATGGCTCGCGTCAATCAAGGGCTTTCGGGATTTTGCCACCGCCCTACTTCGCAACTGCAAAGGCCTCGGACTGCGAATCGGCATGGCCGCAGATCTGGATGTCGTTGCTTGCGCGCCGCGGTTGGCCGGGGTGGCGCAGACTTCAAGTCCTGCCGTCGACACTTTGGCTAACAAAGTCATCACCCGAGCGCGCCAATGTCACGACGCTGCTAAGCATCACAAACTTACTGCGGAGCGAGAGGCGAAGTTGTTCTTCAAACGGGCAACTCACACGAAGTATCAAGTCGAAGAGATTCGATGATGGTCAGTTGCGACGCCATAAACCCTGCGCCGCGCCGCGATGGGGTTTTCAATCGTCGGCTCGCCGGCGGTCCTCTGGTCGCGTGCGGCAACTTGGAATGAGCGCGGCGGAGGGGGCGCCCAGCCCCCCTTCTTATTGCCGGTAACAATACCGGATTTTGTGTCCAGTTGTGTCCAAACATGCCCAGAAAACCTCTGAAAATTGCCGTTTTTTCGGTTTTTTTGGTCGATTTATTTATACGACTGTTTTCATAGGTAAAATACGTCGCTTTATAGGCCTAAATTAGAAGGACTTAAAATCCCCTTTCCGTAAGGAAGTGCGGGTTCGAGCCCCGCCCCGGGCACCACTTTGGATCCAGGTCAAAAAAGTCAGGAGGCGGTAAATCAGGAAAATGCCGTAGGATTCCTCAAACGCGTCTTGGCAGGAGTTTTCGAAGCCGCTGCGTAGCCTCGCTGCGATCGATTGTACTCGATGCAACCGCCAACGTAAGTTCTTCCCATTCTGGACCGTCAGCCTTTGGTTTAATCCCGTTCAGACGGAGAAACACGATGCACGCGCCCAGCGCCGCTCTCTTGTTACCGTCCACAAAAGGATGGTTTTTGCAGAGGTAAAACAAATAGGCCGCGGCCACTTCTGCAATGTCCCGGTAGATCGACTGCCCGCCGAAGCTCGCCTGCGGTGCCGCCACCGCTGACTCCAACAGCGCCAACTCCCGCATCCCGTCCGAGCCGCCAAATCTCGTGATTACCTCAGCGTGAATTTCCCGCACGATTTCTACGGTCAGGTGCAGACAACTGTCTGGCGTGGCTTTCATGCCAGCTTCTTCATCGTCCCGGCGTAGTCCTTCATCGTGGCTTTGATGACGCGTGAAACCTCGACGGGGGAGAGCTTGGGTCGCAACGGCGTAAGCGTGATCGTACCACCTTCGTGGACCTCCACATTCACCTGATCACCCGTTTTTAAGCGCGCCAGATCCATTAGGGCCGCGTCAAACATCAACCCCTGCGAATTTCCAATTTTGGAGATTGTTTTCACCATGCTGTAAAACTATGTTTTACCTGTTATTCTTGTCAAGCTAGACTGCCAGTGTCGTTCGAACGGCCATCGATTAAACCACCGGCACAGTTCGGCGAGCCCGCCGGAGCTCCACGAGCCGCAGCGCCGGAATGATGGCGAACCCCCGGAATCCGGACACCAGTTGCTGCTCGGCTCAGCGTTGTGGCTAAAAGTGGCTAGAAAGGGTTTCAAAACGCCCCGAAACCGGGCATTTTCACGATTCTGGGAATCTTTTTCCGGCGGCCCAGTTTCAGACGTGTAACAGGCAAAGACCGGGAGCTTAACCTGGCGGACCTAAAATTCCCTTTCCGCCAGGAAGTGCGGGTTCGAGCCCCGCCCCGAGCACCCACCACTGAAGCAGGCGGCCCCTTCGGTCTTAAGCATCAACCTAAGCCACAGGCGTCCCATAGAAATCATCAAAGTTTCAATGCTTTGAGAAGACTGCTCAGAGAGGCGGGACTGAAAGCGTCGGGGTCAAAGGGCTGGCCGAGCCACTCGAGGAGATGCGTGCGCTCCGGGTGGTCGGGGTCAGCC
>CAITWF010000075.1 GCA_903896015.1 uncultured Opitutia bacterium
CCCCGCTCTCTGGCAGCCTGCACGCTAACGCAGATCTACTCGTAGTAATGGTGACCATTGCGATGTCGTAATGGTCACCATTGCGACATCGCAGTTCTGATGATCAATCCACGAGCGGGAGGAACCGGACCGGACGCTTACTTTGCTACAGTCCCCAAGACGACTTATAGCTGTTGTATAAGCTCTGGGTGATGTCGTTGAAGTTGACGCGGCGGTAGTCCATCACGATCGGGGTGAGGGGCGGAAAATGGCCGGTGGCGAAAAGATTGTTGAAGCCCCAGAGACGGACAGGGGCGTTCATGATGCGCCAGTTCCACGGTTCGGTGGCCGCGCGGCTTTCATACATCGCGACAATGGAGCCGCGAATCGCGACGGTGCGTTGAGCGAGGCCGAGGCTCTGAGGATCGTTCGCCCATTCCTCCTCGAAACGGGGGTAGTTATTGGCGCTGCCACTATTCTGGAGGTTATTGTCTTTGTTGGAAATCACGATGCCAGCCATGAAGGCGGCGGAGATTTCAATGTCGGCCGCTTCGAACTTGTAGGTGCGTGCTGCGCCAAAAGTGGGTGAAGTGATGTCGTAGGGTATACGTCGCGGTGACGTCGACGTATTCGAGCCGTCGGCGGTGTTGGAGTTGGAGGGCGCGGTTGTGGCCCACGATGTGGTGTAAGTGCCAGTGCCGTAATAAAGGGCGCTGAGCGCATCGTTCCAGCCGTTGCGCTGAGTGATAGTGGTTCCGTTGTTGGTGTAGTAGGGTGTAGAGAGGATTGTGATAGCGTCGCAACAGATCGAGCACGGCTGTTCGGCGGCATCATCTGGGAATCGTCCGCTGTTGGTAGTGTTGCCGACGGTGGTCGTGCTGTCGATCACCCCATCGGCGTTCCAGTGGCCAAGGATATAGCAGGCGTCATTGGTGGCGATGGTGAGGCCCTTGGGGATGGTGGCATCGCTGCCGGAGTAGGTGGCGACGTGGCCACGGCCGTTGATGAGGCGAACGCCGGAGGGCTCGTTGGTGGGCGCAGTGCCGCCGGCTGGGTAGAGTAGGGTGGGCGCGCCGTTGCGATAGAGGGGATTGGCGGTAACAAAATCGGATTGAACGGCGGGCTGGTGGGCGTCGATGGACTCGATGTAGATGCCGCCGTTCCATGCGCCGCCGGCGAGGTTGGTGATTTGATTGGCGCCAGTGAGCGCAGTCGCCGTCGGAAGCACAGAGGCGCCGGTGCCGGTAGTGTTGTTGTAAATGAAGCCGGTCCACGCCGTGCTACCCGTGGATGTGCCATCCGCCGGGACGGTCGTGTAGTAGACGGAACTTGTGGTGAGGCCGTTGAGGGACTTGTCGATCGCCATCTTGAGGGCGGTCATGTCAACGTCGATCAGGGTGATTTGCTTCGGCGTGTAGGGGTTGGTGGCGCTGCGCGGGGGTGACTTGGCGGCATTACCGGAGATCGTGCGGTAGTTGTAGGTTGAACGACGGAGGTCGGTAATTTCATTTACGCGAACGGTGATGATCGTGTTCTTAGCGTCCCAACCCACGCTGATTGGAGAATTAGCGTTGGCGGCGACGTTGATCGTGGCATTGTTGGTGCCGTAGTCGGGCTGGCCGGGAAGCACGATTTCGTAAATGGAGTTGGCGGTGGTGTTGTGGGCGAAGGCGCGGTATTTGTGGGATGGTACGCTGATGAGCGTGCCGTCGGGCATGTGGCCGTTGCGCGTGGTGGAGGTGGGGTTGACGACGATGTAGATGCCGCACTGCGTGGCGTATTTCTGGGACTCGACGTCTGCGCTCGAATAGAGTGAATCGGCGTTGGGGGCAACGTTGGTCATCGCCGGTTCGATCATTTGGTGGGCGGCATTGACCGAGTTGTCCTGGCCGTTGGCCGGTGTGGCGTCCTCGACGTAGGTGCTGATGCCGGGCGGAACCTGTGCTTGCACGCCATGGAGGATGGTCTGGAGATTGCCGCCGTAGGTTTGTGAAGCCCAAGAGCGGAAGCTGGCGTCGGTCGTGGCGTTTTCGGTGGCGTTGCCCCATTTTTGGTCGCGCCAGATTGAAGTGGCACCGGTCGTAGGCGGGCCGTAGATGCCGGTGAGGCCACCGGCGGCAGTGGAGAAGTAAACGTTGTCGGTGTAGCCGCTGAGGTCGTCGGTGGTGCCGTTGACGTTGGTTAGGTATTGCTTGACGGTGGCGTAGAGGTTTTTCGCGACGGTGACGGGGCCGACAAAATTGAGGCCGAGGCCGGTGCTGCTCTGCTTCTTAACATACATGTTTCCGTTGGTGTGGGTCGCCCCGAGGATGTTCATCGTGGGGCCGGGCGCGATCTCGAGGTCCATGTTGTAGAAGATGGCGCGGGAGAAGAGCGGGGAGGCACGCGCGGACAGCGTCTCGTTCATATAGCAAGTTTGAGGGGCGCCGGCGCCGCCGGTGGGCGGCACGACGGTTGCCTTGGCGATGACTTTGACGTCGAAGCGAAATGCATAACAGCCCTTGAGGGGATCGTTTGCGTTGTCGGGATCGGTAGCGCTGTAGTAGTAAAGCGAACTGGTGCTGCTTTGGGTGATTGGAACGACGGTGCCGATGATGAGTTCGGGGGCATTTGCGCCGCTTTGAGCCACGAGGCTGCCGTTGAAGAATCCAGTGGTGACGGGACTGACGACGGTGCCTTCCGTAGAAGTAAAGCGGGTGGGTGTCATATCGTAGCGGTGCTGCATGATGTCGTGCACCTGGGCCATCCCGTATTCCGCCATGGCCTCCGCAGCATTGCGCGCCTCGAGGCGCATGTTCTCGCGGTAGTTGAGCCGGCGTTCGCTGAGCGAGTAGCCGAGGACGCTGGCGATGATGACCATCAAGGCCATGGCGAGCATCATGGTGGTGACTAGGGCGCTGCCGCGCCGCGAATGAAGAGAGAGCGGGCGAGAGTTCATGGGATTAGCCGCGGGGAGAGACGGTGAAGTTGTAGGTGTTGGTAGCGTTGAAGTGAACGCTGTTGAGCGCACCGCCGCGCTGCACGATCTGGCCGTTAATGATGATGGCGCGGTCTTGGAAATCATAGAAAAGGAGGCCGCTGCCGATGTCCTGGGAGAGTTCGACAACGACAGGATAAATCGTGGGATCGGGGATGTCGGGGATGAGTTGCCAGACCGGGAGGCTGGAACTCGGTGTGATTGGAAGGTCGAAGCGGCGGACGGGGCCGGGTTGCTGCACCCCGTTGACGGTAGGCCCGGGGTTGCGGAAGTAGCAAATGATGCGTGCGATCTTGGTGTCGTCGCTCGTGTCCTTGTAGACGAGCACAAGGCAGTCTCCGGTCTGGCCGTCGGCGATCGAGGAATCCGTCATCGCAGTGGTGTAGCCTTGATCGGGATCGGAGGGATTGACCAAGGTTGTGACCGAACGCGTCAGGTTCCCGTAGGCGGGAAAAATTTTAAAGTAATTCGAGTAAGTGGCATCCTCAGTCATTGAAGCGGTGAAGCGGCGGATGTCATGGTTGATGAGAATCTTCGCGGTGTCGTATTTGTAGGTGTTGAGCACCTCAATGAACGTCCGCAGGAGCACGGCCATGATCATGACCATGACGGACATCGCGACCATGATCTCGACGAGGGTGAAGGCGCGGCGTTGCGGGCGAATTTTCATGGCGGAAAAACTCAGTGAGTCGGGACGACCGAGCGAATTGTGCGGACAGAACCGCGGATGGTCTTGGAGCGGCCGCCGTCGAGGAAAGTGTAGGTGTAGATCATCGTGACGGACTTGGTGTCGGTGATGTGATTCGTGGGGTCACTCATGGCATTAATCCAGAGCCAGATGTTGAGGCTTAGGGTGTCGTTTGGATTCACCGCAGGGACTTTCAGCGGTATACTCTTGGCGTTGTCCACGGCGCCGGAAGGCGTGGTGCCGATCGCGGGCATCGACGACGGGGGCGAGCCAGCCGAGAGATAAAGTTTGTCGGAGACGCCCGAACCGATTTCGGTCGCCACATAGACGGACGTGCCAACCACCGGCGGATTGGGCGCGGTCGCCGGCGATAGGGTGGCCGAATTGAAGTCGAGGGCCTTGATCTGCTCGATGTAGCCTTGGAGGATGGTGTTGGCGGAATTCTGGACGATACTGCCCTCGGTGAGCCGTCGCGATTGGATCATCGTCGTCAGAACGCCGCACATGATAATCGTCATCACCAGTGAAGCGATGAGCACTTCGATCAGGGTGAATCCGCGCTTGGGTCGGGGAGCGCGTGCCCCGGACATCGTCAGGAATTGGGAGGGTTGGTCGATCACGGCGTGTGGGGCTCGGCGAGGCGATGATTTGTTTAGCGATGGTGCGGCGAAGTTCATTGCTGGGCGCGCCCTCGTTTGGATGGAACGGAGTATCGCCTGATTGGCCGGACGTGAAAGGAAAAAGGCGCTCCGGCGGGGTCTCTTACAGGATTTTATCCGCGGGCCTAGGGTCCAATTAGGGCCGATCGGCCCTTACGGAATCCTTGCGCCGCCGACTTTGGCGCACGAGGCGGGCGGCGGCTGAAAACTCCGATTCCGGTCCACCGACAACCACGATGGCGTTTGGACTGATCAACCGCCGAACCGACAATACCCTTGACTCGCCCGCGGGCGTTTGAGTGCTTGGCGGGCTAAAAACACCTTTTCGATCATGGCCAACACCAAATCTGCCATTAAAGCCGCACGCAAAGCCGTCCGCCTCACTACGCGCAACCAAAGCGTCAAGACCCGTCTGAAGACGCTTCATAAGAAGCTCGACGCCGCTGTCGCTTCGAAGGATGCCGCGGCCGCCAAGTCTGCCGCCTCGCTCTACGCGTCCGCGATGGACAAGGCTGTGAAGTCTGGGGTCGTGCACCGCAACGCCGCCTCCCGCGCCAAGGCGCACGTCGCGAAGATCGTATTCGCGAAGTAAGCCGGTCCCTGCTGCGGTTCCCTTCCAATTTTACTGCCCCGCGCATGAAAATGCCGCGGGGTTGTTCGTTTTTAGGCGCGAACGATCGGAGTTGAATACGCAGATTAGTTTGAAGCCGCCGGGGTGATCTGGGTTGTTCGGGGCGCTCCGTGGATTCTCCTCCGCCCAACGTCCGCCGCCATTTGCTCTCTTGGGATCGCGCGCTGCTGCCGCAAGCGGCGGCGTGGCTCGCAGGCGACTGGCAGGGCGACGGCCCGCTCGATCTCGGGGGCGCGCTGGTCGTGGTGCCGACCCGGCAGTCTGGCCGCCGGTTGCGCGAGGCGCTGGCGGAATTTGCATTCGCGCGCGGGCAGGCGGTATTTGCGCCGCGCGTGATGTTACCGGAGGAACTTGTAGAGCTACGCGAGACAACTGTGCCCGTCGCGTCGCGGATCGAAACGCAGCTCGCATGGACCAGCGCGCTCCGCGAGCTCGCGCTCGCCGATTTTCGCGAGGTGTTTCCCGTCGATCCGCCTGCACAAAATTTTTCCTGGGCGGTGCGGCTCGCCAACCAGTTCTTGTTGTTGCAGCGGACGCTCGCGGAAAACGGCCTGCGTTTCAGCGACGTCGTCGCGCGCGCGGGCGCGGACTTTCCCGAGGCCGCGCGTTGGGCCCAACTTGCCGAACTCGAGGCGCGTTACGACGCCGCGCTCGCATCTCGCGGCCTGCTCGATCCGCAAAAGGAAAAGATCTCCTCCGCGCAGATGCCCGCATTGCCCGCGGGGATCGTGCGGCTCGTCATGCTCGCCACGCCCGATCCGCTGCCGATCGCGATCGAGGCGCTGGCGCGGCTGGCGATGCGACTGCCGGTCGATATCGTCGTGTTTGGCGCGCATAGGGATGAGGCGGACTTTGACGGCTGGGGCCGGCCGCGCGACGAGGCCTGGGCGCAGCGGGCGCTGGTGGTGCACGATTTTGAGTCGCACGTGCACCTGTGTGCCGATCCCACGGAGCAGGCGGCGCGCGCCGTCGCGTGCGCGGAAAGCTACTCCAGCACCGATGGTCGGCTCGCCCTCGGGCTGGCCGACGCGGAGGTCGCGCCGGCGCTTGAGCACGGCTTGCGCGAGGCGGGCCTCGCGCCGTTCAACCCCGAAGGCCGGCCCCGGCGGTGCGACGGACTTTACGCGTTGCTCGCGGCGCTCGCGGCGCTCGTGCGAGAGCCGGAGTTTGCGGCGGTGGCGGCGGTGGCCCGTTGCCCGGACTTTTTGACGTGGCTCGCAAACCGGCCAGAGGCGGAGAATTTTTCCGCGGCGAATGCGCTCGCCGCGCTCGACGAACTGCACGCCCGGCACCTGCCGGCTACGCTCGCGGCCGCGCTGGCGCACGCCCACGCAGCGCGATTTGCGGCCGTGCGACCGTTGCTCGCGGGCGTGGGCGAGTTGCGAGCGGCGCTGACCGGCGGCGATTTTTCAACGAGCGTCATCGCTACACTCGGCAAGATTTTCCACGCCCGCGCGTTTGCGCGCGACGCCGAGATTGGCGGCGCGGCCGAGGCCTGGATGGAAATCCTCCAGGCCATCGCGCGCGCCACTGAGAAATTTCCCGTGCTGACGAACGCCGAGTGGTGGGAACTGGCGCTGGAACTTTTTGCCGAGGAAAAGCACACCGATGATCGGCCCGCGGGGGCGATCGAATTGCTGGGCTGGCTTGAGTTGCTGTGGGAGGATGCTCCGCATCTCGTAGTCGCTGGATTCAACGACGGTCGCGTGCCGGAGGCGGTGGTGGGCGACGCATTTCTGCCGGAAACGCTTCGCGCACGCCTTGGTCTGAAGACGAATGCGTCGCGCCTCGCGCGCGACGCGTATCTGCTCGCCGCGCTCGTCGCGAGCCGGACCGGAAACACCGCGCTCGGCCGGCTCGATCTTTTGTTTGGCAAAGTTTCGGCCGCGGGCGATCCGCTGCGGCCGTCGCGACTGCTGCTCCGCTGCGCTGATGCGGAATTGCCGCGCCGCGTGGAATTTTTATTTCGTGACGCCGAGATCGCGCGCCCCGGCCCGGCGTGGCAGCGGGCGTGGCGACTCACGCCGCGCACCGAGGCGAAGATCGCTGCGCTGAGCGTCACGTCGTTTGCCGACTATCTGACGTGTCCTTTCCGTTTTTATCTGCGCCACGGCCTCGGCATGGAGCCGGTCGATCCGGAAAAGACCGAACTCGATGCGATGGATTTTGGCACGCTCGTGCACGCTGCGCTCGAGCAACTCGGCAACGAAATTACGCTACGCGACTGCGCGGAGCCCGAAACGCTGCGAAAATTCCTGCTCGCCGAATTCAATCGCGTGGCGCGCGCGCGATTTGGGGCGGAGCTTACGTTGCCACTCGTGATTCAGTTTGAGTCGGCGCGGCAACGGCTCGCGCGGGCGGCGGACGTTCTCGCGGAGCAGCGCGCGGCGGGCTGGGTGGTCGAGCGCGTCGAGTGGAAATTTCCCGAGGCCCATCTTGTCGGCGGCCTCGCGCTCCGCGGCAAAATTGATCGCATCGAGCGGCATGCGACCACCGCGCAGGTGCGCGTGCTTGATTTCAAAACTTCGGATCGGCCGGTGCGTCCGCGCGATGCGCACTGCCGCCGCGTGCGGACCGGCGAAACCGCGCCGGAGTTCGCCCGTTTCACGATCGACGGCGAGGGGCTCGTGTGGACCGATCTGCAACTACCGCTCTATCTCGACGCGGTCGCGGCCGAGTTCGGCGCGGCTGTGTCCTGCGGCTATTTCAATCTGCCGAAAGCTGTCGGCGAAACCGCGGTGAGTGAATGGGTGGATTTTTCCACGGAGTGGCGCGAGGCGGCGCGGCGCTGCGCGGAAGGCGTGGCTGCGGCGGTGGCAGCGCGGATTTTCTGGCCGCCTGCCGAAATCGATCCGCGGCGCGAGGACGAGCGGCTCGCGGGGCTCTTTCACCAAGGCACGGCGGCGAGTGTCGATTGGAGGGCGACGCGATGAAGTTGAGCCACAGCATGATTCTGGCTTCGGCTGGCTCGGGAAAAACCTTCGCGCTCACCGATCGGTTTGTTGCGCTGCTCGCGCACGGCGCTGCGCCGGATCGGATCGCGGCGTTGACGTTTACACGCAAGGCCGCGGGCGAATTTTTCGACGAGATTCTGCGCAAGCTGGCGCACGCGGCGGCGGACGAGGCGGTGGCGAAAAAACTCGCCGCGCGCATCGGGCTGCCCGCGCTGGGCTGCGCGGAATTTTTGGCGATGCTGCGGGCCGTCGTCGAGGCGATGCCGCGGCTGAGCCTCGGCACGCTCGACAGTTTTTTTTCACGCGTGGTGCGCGCTTTCCCGCTCGAGCTGGGGCTCGGCGGCGATTTCGAAATTTTGCAGGAGCACGCGGCGCGGCTGGAGCGCCGCCGGGTTTTGCGCCGGATGTTTGCGCACGCGGGTCGGGACGACGCCGCGCAGCAGGACTTTGTCGAGGCCTTCAAGCGCGCGACGTTCGGCCGCGAGGAAAAACGCCTCGGGGAAACGCTCGACCGATTTTTGGATGAGCACGCGGAGACGTTTCTCGCCGCCCCGGATCCGACGCGGTGGGGTCGGGTCGATAAAATCTGGCCGCAGGGTGCGCTGTGGTTCGCGCACGCCACCGCGCGCGAACGCGACGCCGCAGCGCGCGCGCTGCACGCCGCATTGGCGTGGGACGAACTTAACGACAAGCAGCGCGCGCGGCTGGATAATTTTTTCGCGGAGCTGCCCGCGTGGTCGCCCGGTGCGGAGTTGCCCGACGCGGTGGGCTATATGCTGAAAAACGCACTGGAGGAGTGGCCGGCGCTGGCTGAGGTGCGGATCGAACGGAAAAAGGTTCCGCTGTCGCGCGCAGCGGGCGATGCGCTGCGCAAACTCGCCGGAGGGATTGTCGGCGCGGAGCTGGTGCGACACCTCGAGATGACGCGCGGCGTGTGCGCTGTCCTGCAAGGCTACGAGGCGATTTATGACGACGCGGTGCGGCGGGGCGGCCGGCTGACGTTTGCGGATGTGCAGCGCCTGTTGCAGCCCGCGGCACTCACGCGCGACGCCGACCTCGATCGGCGGCTCTTCATCGACTGGCGGCTCGACGCGCAAATCGACCACTGGCTGCTCGACGAGTTTCAGGACACGAGCTTCGGCCAGTGGAGCGTGTTGAAAAACTTGATCGACGAGGCGGTGCAGGACGCGGAGGGCGCACGGACATTTTTCTGCGTCGGTGATGTGAAGCAGGCGATCTACACGTGGCGCGAAGGAGACGCGCGGTTGTTCCGTGAAGTGCTCGATCACTATAACCAAATCGCGCCCGGCACGATCGAAGTCAGGCCGCTCAACGATTCGTGGCGGTCCGGCCCGCCGATCGTGGCGATGGTCAACCGCGTGTTTGGCGATGCGCAGGCGTTGCGGGCGCTGTTTCCCGCCGACGCCGCGCAGCGCTGGTCGGCGGAGTGGGGCGCGCATACGAGCGCGCGGCCGGAGCTCGGTGGTTTTTCGGAGCTGCGCCATGCCGCCGACGAAGCGGGGCGTTTTGCGGAAACATTGCGGGTGATTCAGGAGGTGCAGCCGCTCGCGCGCGGCCTGTCGGTCGCGGTGCTCGTGCAGAAAAACGACACGGCGGCGGAGCTGGCGGACTATTTGCGGCGCGAAGGTAAGCTGCCCGCGATCGCCGAGTCGGATCTGCACGTGGGCACCGACAATCCGCTCGCGTGCGCGCTGCTCGCGCTCGTGCGCGCCGCCGCGCATCCCGGCGATCGGGCGGCGTGGGAGCACGTGGGCATGACGCCGCTAGCGCACGTACTCCATGCGGAAAAATGTTTCGATGCCGACGGTCTCACCGCTCGGCTGCTGGGCGAGATTCACGCGCGCGGGTTCGAGCGCACGATCGAGGCGTGGTTGCAAAAATTGGAGCCAGCGCTCGCGCCCAATGATCGGTTTTCGCGCGAGCGCGGGCGGCAGTTGGTCGAGGCGGCGCGGTTGTTCGACGAGACCGGGTCGCGCGACGTGGCGGAGTTTGGGCAGTTCATCGCGCGGCACACGGTGCGCGAGTCGGACGCCGCGGCCGTCGTGCGCGTAATGACGGTCCACAAGGCGAAAGGCCTCGGCTTCGACCTTGTGATTCTGCCCGACCTCGAGGGGAAATCGATCGCGGCGAGGCGGCGCGGGCTAGCGGTGAAAAAAGCCGCTGATCGATCGGTGGAGTGGGTGCTGGATTTGCCGAGCGAGGAATTTTTTGCGCGCGACGAAACGCTGTCGGCCTTCGCGACCGCGGCGGAGGCGGACGCCTGCTACGAAAAGCTCTGTCTGCTCTACGTGGCGATGACGCGGGCGAAGCGCGCGATGTATATTATCACGCATCCGGTCGGAAATTCGTCGTCAAAAAATTTTCCGCGGCTGCTGCGTGACACGCTGGGCGAGGAGTGGAGCGAGGGTGATGCGCGCTGGTTCGAAAAAATCTCGCGCGCGGTTACGGCGGAAAAACCCGCCGAGGCGCTGCCCACGATCGATGAGACGCGCGCGCCGCGCGCCCCACGTCGTCCGTCGCAGACCCCCTCGGGCCTGCAATCGGGTGTGATCGAGAGTGGGGGGCTTTTTTCGCTCGCGACGGGCGACGCGGGGGCGGCGTTCGGTCGCGGCGTACATGCGTTGCTCGCTGAGATTTCGTGGCTCGCGCCGGGCGACGGGGAAGAATTTGCGTCGAGGTGGACCGAGCGCGGCGTCGAGCCAGAGGTGCGCGCGGAGGCACTCGCGTGCTTGGTTGCGGAGGCGCTGGCGGATGTTTGGAAAGAAAATCTCGGTGCCGAGCTGTGGCGCGAGCGGGCGTTCGAGATCGTGCTGGACGGCGCGTGGGTGACGGGCGTGTTCGATCGCGTGGTGATCGAGCGCGATCCGCAGGGGCGCGCGGTGCGTGCGACGGTGTTTGATTTCAAAACCGACCGCGTGGCGGGTGGAGACAACGCAACGGCGGTGGCGCGGCACGCGGCGCAGATTGGTATTTATTGCCGTGCCGCGGCACGCCTCGCCGGGCTCCCGGAAAGCGCGGTGGTGGGGGAGGTGGTGTGGACGCGGCTGCGGCGTCGGATACCGGTGTCGGTGACAAGCCGGAAATTCTAGCTGGACAGCGCGCCGGGCGCGTCGCACGGTGCGCGTTCACCAACACGCAATCCTCATGGGTAACCTGAAAAAGAAACGTCGTCTGAAGATGAACAAGCACAAGCGCCGAAAGCGCTTGAAGGCGAATCGCCACAAAAAGCGCACGTGGCAGAAGTGAGCGGCGCGGGTTTCGCGTCGTTCTTCACCCACTTGGGCCTTCACCTCTTCAAGCCCGCCGCTCCTCCGCGGCGGGTTTTTCGTCGCACGATTGGGGTGACGACGCCCGCACGGATGCGAGGACGCCAATGATCGGTGAACAACCGGTGAGTCGTGCGGGGATAAGCCCGGCTGCGGCGGCCGTTTCCTGACGGCGTAAGTGTTTTTCCGTCTTGCGATCAAGAAAAGGTAAATGGCGGTTGGAGCGAGGGTAAGGCCTGTGTTTAATCTTGTCTTGCCGGAGGCCTTTTGGGAACTTTCGCGCTCAATTTGCGCCAGCCGGCTACGGGGGGGCGTTTTTTTACAAAAAACACCCTAGACGTTTGCACCCGCACCTCAGACTTACCGCACCGAGATAGCCGACTACATGTTTCTTTCCCAGAAAACCAAAGGGTTCTTCGTCGAGATGAACGACCAGGCGATTATGCTGGCGCGCACCTCGGCACCCACGCTGCCGTTCACGATTGAGGAGCTGCGGGAGTGTCCGCCGAATGATGCGGTGGCGTTGGCGGATGCGCTGGCCCAGATTCAGCCGAAGAAGAGTCCGACCGGTTATCTGCATGCGGTGGTGGGAGTTTATCCGGCCAAGCGGCTCGTGCGGCGGCATGCGCTGGAACTGAAAAGGCTGAAGGAGGCCGGTTATTTCACCGAGGTGTTTTCGCAGCAGTTTCGCGTCGAGCAGGACAAGTTCGCGATCGCGATTATCAATTCCACCGACGGCTCTGACTACGATCTCGGCAAGGCGGCGAACAAGGAGGTGCTATTCTGCGGGCTGCCGAACGACGATATTCTCGCGCTGCAGACTTCACTGCTGGAATCGTCAATCTATCCCGAGCGGCTTGAACTCGGCACTGTGGCGATGCTGGGCGGTGTAGTGGACAGCCTTTCGTTCACGAAGTCGAAGACGCCGACGCTCGTGCTCGAGATCGGGGCGGACTTCACGCACTCGTTCATCGTGTCGGCCAGCGGCGTAGAAGCCTCGCGGCCGATCCCGCAGGGGCTCGATGCGATGGTGCCGATCGTGCAGAAGGAGCTCGGGTTGAAGGACGAGGAGTCGGCCAAGCGGCTGTTTTATTCCAACACCTTCGATTTCACCGGCATGGGCCCACTGCTCACGAAGAAGCTGCTCAAGGAACTGCAGTCCTCGATCGGATTCTACGAAGTGCAGACGGGCCAGTCGGTCGGCCAGGTGCTCACCACCCAACTCTCGCCCAAGCTCGCCTGGCTCGACGTCGCGATCGCCAACGCCCTCGGCATCAGCAGCCTCAAGCTCGATCCCGTGGCTTGGCTGCAATCGCGGCAGGTCACCGTGCCGGATAACCTCGTCAAACAAGCCCAGGACATCCGTTGGTTCGGACTGCTCAGCCTGATGGCCCACTACCACTCCGCTTCATCCGCCGCCAATGGCACTCCCGTTCCTGAAGAAAAAAAGTGAGGCGGCCGCCGTGCCCCTCGTGCCCGCGTGGCACCCGAATTTCCGCAACTTTGAAAAGCTGCCGGACATCAAGGTCGTGCGCACGGCGTTCTTCGTCAACGCCGCCGCGATCACCCTCGTCCTTGCACTGCTTACGTATTTCGGCTTCGGGGAGTGGCAGCTTCGCAGTCTCAAATCCCAAATCGCGGACTGGGATCGCCAGATCGCCCGCGACAAGCCCGGCAGCGATCGCGCCGTCGCGCTCTTCAAGAAATTCGAAACCCAGGAGGCAAAGTTTGCCGAAGTGGAGGCTTTCCTGAAGGCCAAGCCTCCCGTTTCTGATTTGCTGGTTCGTCTAGCGCAGACGCTCCCGCCCAACATCGCGGTCGACAGTCTCGATCTCCGCGAAAACGGCCTCGCTCTTCGGCTCACCGTGCGTGGCACGCCCGATGCCGCGAGCGGCTACGCCAACTCCTATCTCGAGCAACTCCGCACCGACAAACGCTTCGCCCGCTTCGATCAGAGCGGCCAGAACGGCTTCGCGATTACCAGCGTCCAGCGCAACACGGGCACCGGCCGCCTCAGCGTCGAGTTCTTCCTCAGCCTCGCCAAACCCGGAAAGGACGCGAAGAAATGATGACGAACGAAGAGCTGTTGGCGCTGCTCAAGAAAAACCCGATTGGGGTCATCTGCGGGGTCCTTAGCCTCGCGCTCGGCGCGGGGATTTATTTTCGCTCCGACGAAGTGCCCGCCGCCGAGGCCGAACTCGCGCAAAAATCCGAGGAGGGCGCCCGCCTTGCGGCGAATCTCCAGAACGCCGCCCAGTTGAAGGAGCAAAACGATGCCCTGACGATCGCGGAAAAGGAGCTTGAGTCGCGCCTCATGCATGCGTCGCAGACGCTCACCAACCTCCAGTTCTTCTACAAACTTGAGTCCGACACCGGCGTGAAAATGACCGTGAACTCTCAGGGCTCGCTCGCAGCCGCGCCGAAGAGCGCGGGCAAGACCATCTACTCAATCGTACCTTTCACCATCACCGTGCAGGGCTCTATCGCGCAGTTGGTCGACTACCTGCATCGCCTCGAAAGCAACGCCCGTTACTGCCGGGTCGTGAGCGTCACCTGCAGCGCCCCCACCTCCGAGCGCGGCGCTCCGATTACCCTTGCCCTTAACCTCGAACTCCTCGGCGTCCCGTGAATCATTTCCGCCTCCTGTTCGCCACGGGCCTCGCGCTCGTCTCCTTGCTCCCGCCGCTGGTCGGCAAGACGCTTTCCGATCTCGTCTCGCCCGATAAACGCCGCACGGCCGTCGAGCTTGCGCAGCGCCTGACCCATGCCCCCGAGGTGGCTCCCGCGCCCACCGATCTCCCGAGCCCCTTTAACCCTCCAGGCTTCGATCAACCCGATCCCGAAGAGGCGCGCGCTGCTGCCGCCGCTTACGCCAAAGGCGTAGGTCCTGCCCCGGCGGTCGGGGCCGGGCCGGCGAGCACCGCTGCCACCGCCGGCGGCAGTGGCAGCGCGGGCCAGCCCGCCCATCCGCCAGGCGAGCGCGAGATTCTCGAAACCCTCGCCGGCAAACTCCCCGCCACCGGTACGTTCGTGTTCAACGGTGAACCGCTCCTCGTAGTCGGCCGCAATCGCGTGAAAGTCGGCGACAAGTTCACCGTCGCCTACAACGGTCAGGACTACGAACTCGAGCTCATCACGATCGATCGCACAACCTTCACGCTCCGCTACCACGGCGAAGAAATTACCCGGCCCATCAAAACAGGAAAGTAAGTCCCATGAGAACCAGCCACCTTCTCTTTCTCACTGCCGCGGCCCTATCCGCGACAGCACCCGCCTTCGCCGCCGCGCAACCCACCGAGCCCGCGCCCGCCACGCCGCCGCCCACCGCGCCCGCCGCCGCCGGCGATAAGCCCGCCTCGGCCACCGGTAACCCGGCCAACGCCTCCTCGATCCCGGCCGACGTCGCCAAGCTCGCCGACAAACCCGCCGCCGCCGAAGTCGCCGTCAAAACCTCCGACGATTCGACAAAGGGCGCCGCCACGGCCGCCGCCGCTGCTGCCGCCGTCGCGAAAGGCGCGAAAGACTCCGCCGGCCACGAAACCCTCTCCGTCGATTTCCCTGACGAGGATGTCCGCAACATCCTCCGCAACGTCGCCGATCTCTTCGAGCTCAACATTATCATGCCCGAGACCCTGCAGGGCAAAACCACGATCAAGCTCCGAGACGTTACCTGGCGCCAAATTTTCCAAAACGTCCTCGATCCCGTCAACTACACCTACGTCGAGGACGGTAACATCATCAAAATTGTTACCAAAGACTCTCTCAACGACGAGGCGGTCACGACCGAGATTTTCCTGATCAACTACGCCAAGGCCACCGACATCCTTCCTACTGTCAGCTCGCTCGTCGACACTGCTAAGGGGAAGATCGTCGTCGATGCGCGCAGCAATAGCCTCGTCATCACCGAGCGCCCCACGCGCATGAGCCGTATCCGCCCCATCATCGAGCAGCTCGATCGGGCCACCGATCAGGTCATGATCGAATCGAAATTCGTCGAGGTCACCAACAGCGACATCAAGAATATCGGCGTCAACTGGTCCTCGTTGAGTAACTATCAGATCAGCGCCGGCAATCTTCAGAGCACGCTCAGCCGCAATCGCGGTCAGAACGCGAGCGACGGCGTCAACGGCAGCAGTGGCACCTCGGGCACCACCACCAACGGCACCAACGGCAGCACGACCAACACCACGAACGCCCAGCAGAACAACGGGTCCAACACGACGAGCAGCGTCACCTCGACCAACGGCACGCCCACCCAGACCTCCACCACCGGCACCAATGGCGCGCTCACCAACGGCACCACCAGCGGCACCACCACTGGCACCACCAACACCGTCTCCGACACGCTTTCCAACACGCTCAACCTCGTCAATTCGCTCACCAACACCGGTGACACCGCGCGCGCTGCCACCGCGCTCTTCAGCGCCTCGCAGTTCAACTTGGTCCTCAGCGCGCTCCAGACGCTCAGCGACGTGAAGATCGTTTCCAATCCCACCATCGTCACCCTCAACAACAACGAGGCCACGATCAATATTGGCGAATCCGATCCGCTGCCGAACTACACCTTCAATCCTCAGACTGGCACGCAGGAAGTCTCCGGCTTCACCTACAAGGACATTGGCATCATACTGAAGGTAAAACCGCAGGTAAATGCCCGCGGCACTATCCTCCTCACCCTCAATCCCGAAGTCTCGCAGAAAAACGGCACGCTCACGTTCGGCGCCGCGCAGCTCCCTATCATCGCCACCCGCAAGGCCAGCACCATCGTCTCGCTCAAAGACGGATTCACCATGGGCATCGGCGGCCTCCTCAGCACGCAGACTACCAAGAGCGGCTCGAAAGTCCCGATCCTCGGTTCGATCCCTGGCCTCGGTCGTCTCTTCCGGTCCGACACCACCGACAAGCAGGGCACCAACTTGATCATCTTTATCACCGCCAAAACGCTCAGCGCCGACGGCGCTCCCACCGAGCAGGTCTTCGAGTCCGAACGCGTCCGCGAACTCCAGATGCGCCGCGAAGAGCTGCCCGGCCACCGCGATGGCTCGGATCCGTTCCTGCCTTCCCCGTCGTTAAATTCTAGCGAAAAAACGCCCGCCAAGAAATCGCTCTTCCCGTTCCTCAATTCGGACGAGAAGAAATGAACACCCTGAGCACGTTCTCCCCCCATATTGATTCACGAGGTGCAATCATGAAACTTTGGCTCAGATTTTTCCTCGCGGGCGCACTGGCGCTGCTCGCGACCGCGGCGGCCCACGCGGCGCCGATCCTCACACCGAGCGGCATCAGCGTTTCGCCGGGCTCGGCCAAGCCGGGCGATCCGATCACCTTCTCGATCTCGGTCACCAATAGCGCGCCTGCGACGACTAGCCCGACCAATCAGAACGATTTCCCGGCGGGCGGGACGGCGAATTTTTCGGTTACGCTCACGAACATAGGCAGCGGTTACTCGTTCACGGTTTCGGGCACGGGCACCGCCACCTCGACGGCGCCCGAGGGCGGCGGCTCAGGCACGTTTTCGATGACCTCGACGGTTCTGGTGCAATATACGGAAGCCGGCTCGTACAGCGCGAGTGTTTCGATGAGCAGTGCCTATGGTGCTTTCTCAGCGGCGACCGCGACGGCCACGCGTGACCTGACGAACGGATCGGTAAGTGCGTTGAACGTTCAGACGGGCGGAACGGGTTATACGTCCCCTTCAGTCGCCATCACGGGTGGCGGTGGCTCGGGCGCAACCGCTACCGCGACCGCCAGCGGCGGTGTTATTACCAGCGTTACGATAACGGCCGGTGGTTCAGGCTATACATCCACTCCCACGGTTACGATTACTGACGGTGCCGGCCCCGGCACGGGTGCGACCGCACAAGCGACTATTGGTTACCCGGTGTTTGCGTTCGCAATCGGGAATGGCGGCGGAGCAAACTACGTAAGCGCGCCGGTCGTTTCAATCACCGGAGGCGGCGGTTCGAACGCAACTGCGACTGCGGCTTTGACCGGTGGTAAAGTCACGAGCATTACGCTGAAGGCCGGAGGTTCGGGCTACACGACCAATCCCACGGTCACACTGATTGGTGGCGGACCTGGCGTGGCCAGCGGCACCTACTCGTCCTCGACCGGCATCCTCACCGTTGTCGGCAAGCCCAACCTGATCATCACCAACGTGAGTTATCCCGCGGGATCGTCTTACGTCGGCGGCACGATCATTCCGATGTCGGTCACCTACAAGAACACGCAGGCCACCAACGGCACGCAGAACGTCCCGATCAACCAGGGCACGAACGGATTTCCTTCCTACTTCCGCATCAAGCTCGTCCTTTCCACCAACGCCACCTTCGGCGATGCCGACGATTTCCAGCTCACGTTTTTCGACGACGGCACGAAGATGATCGCCGACGATACCACGCGCACCTACTCGTGGAATCAGGTGCTGCCGGGTAATTTCGCCGGCTCCTACTACATCCTCGCGAAAATCGACGCGCTCGATGCGGTTGACGAAAACGACAACCCCACGCTTACGGTCAACGGCGACAACATTTGGGGCACCAACTCGCTTACCCCGACCGCCACGCTGATCAACATTCTCCCGTCGAATTTCCCTTCGACCTCGCTCGTCACGCACGCGACCGGCGCCAACACCAGCGCCAACGCCTACAGCGACAACCCGTCGATGAGTTCCGACGGCCGCTACATCGCCTACGCGTCCGACGCCAGCAACCTCGTCGCCAACGACACCAACGGCGTGCGCGACATCTTCCTCTTCGATGCGCAGACCAACGTCTCCCGCCGCCTCAATCTCTCCCAGCAGGGCGCGCAGGCCAACGCCGCCTCGAACAATCCCGTCATCAGCGCCAACGGCCGCTACGTCGCCTTTGCCTCCGATGCGAACAACCTGATTCTCGGCGACACGAACGGCTTCAGCGACATCTTCGCGGTCGATACCATCACCGGCCTCATCTCGCGCATCAGTGTGACCACCGCCGGCGGGCAGGCGAACAACCCGAGTTTCCGGCCCGCCATCAGCTCCACGGGCCGTTACGTGGTTTTCGAGTCCACCGCCACTAACTTGGATGCCAACTACGCGCTCAGTTCGTCCGGCGGTGTCAGCCACATCTACCTCCACGACCGCGACGTGAGTAATAGCGGCACGTTCGACACTGCGGGCAACACCTCAACCAAGCTCGTCGACGTTGATGCTGGCACCCCCGCCTCGATCGCCGGCAACGCCAGCGCCATCCAAGCCGCGATCAGCTCCGACGGCACGATGATCGGCTTCGCCTCGCGCGGTAACAATCTCCTCTCGCCCGCCACCAGCGGCGGTCGGCAGCACGTCTACATTCGCGCCGCGGCCAACGTCGGCACCGCCACAAGCGGTCTCAAGGCCGTCGACGTCGTCAACGGCAGCGCCGCCGAAGGCAACAACGACGGCCAGACGCCCTCGCTCAGTTCGGACGGCCACTACGTCGCGTTCGCCTCGCTCGCGACCAACCTGGTCGTGGGCGACACGAACGGCGTCTCCGACATTTTCGTCTACGATACCACGCAGCCTGTCGGCACGCCGATCGTCCGCCGCATGAGCGTGAGCAGCGCCGGCGCCCAGGGCCTCGATCCGACGAGCCCCACCACGCAGCAACTTGGCAGCATCAACCCGACGATCAGCTCGACCGGCCGCTACGTCGCTTTTGCTTCACTCGACAGCAATCTCGCAGCGGGCGATTCCAGCGGCCAGTTCCATAACGGCGCTTACGCCACCGGTGCCGCTACCTTCGCTGGTGGCGCCGTCACCGCGATCGCCGTGACCAATGGCGGCTCGGGTTATACCACAGCGCCTGTCGTGCGCATCACCGGCGGCGGCGGCTCCGGCGCGACCGCGACCGCGACGCTCACGGGCACGGTCGTCACCGCGATTACGGTCGTCACCGGCGGCTCCGGCTACACCTCCACGCCCACCGTCACGATCTTCGCGGATTCGGGCGATTCCAACGTGGCACTCGACGTCTTCGTGCGCGACCGCGATGCCACGGCGACCGGCACTTTCGATACGGCTAACAACACCACGACTCAGCTCGTGAGCGTAAGCACCTTTGGTTATCAGACGACCGGCCTGCTGGGCACTCCGAGCACTGCTTCCAATAACATTTACCCGGTGATGAGCGCCGACGGCCGTTTCGTCGCTCTGCCCTCGGATGCGGAAAGTAGCGGGGGTCTCGCCTTCGGTGCGACCAATCTGCTGGCGCTCGACAGCAACAGCGCGCGCGACATCTTCCTCTTCGATCGCCGCATCAACACGCTGCCCAATTCCAGCGCGGTCCCCACCGTCACCATCACGAGCCCCGGAAACAACGGCACCGCGCTCGTCAACAGCCCCATCAGCATCACTGCCAGCGCGACGACCACGATTGGTGTCGTCGCCAGCGTCCAGTTCTATGTCAACGGCACCAGCGTCGGGACGAGCACGGTGTTCCCGTATTCGGCGACGTGGACGCCCACCGCCGTCGGCACCTACACGCTCAGCGCGCTCGTCACCGATAGCTTCGGCAATCTCGGCGTGTCCACCAACGTGACTGTCACGATCAACGCCGCGCCCTCGGTCGGCATCACGCTGCCGTCGGCCAACAGCACGCTCACGTTTGGCGCGCCGGCCACGTTGACCGTTTCGGCCGTGGCCTCGGCCTCCAACCCCGGCGCAACGATCACCAGTGTGGCGTTCTCCGCCACGGGACCGATCACGAGTGGATCGACGTCGGCGGTGCAGAGCCTTGGCGCCGGCACGGCCGTGGGCTCGACCTACAGTGTATCGTGGACACCGCCTTCCACGGGTAACTTTACCCTCACCGCGGTCGCAACCGACAGCGTGGGTACGCCGCAAACCGCGACGAGCTCCGTCTCAGTTGTGGCCGCCAGCAGTGGCGGTGGCGGTGGTGGTGGTGGTGGTGGTGGCGGCAGCAGCAGCGCCGCGCCGACGGTTAGCCTCAGCCCGAATCCGCCGTCGGGTGTGGCCGTTAACACCCGTGTCACGCTCACAGCAACCGCGACCGCGGCGGCGGGCTTTACGCTCGCCAATGTTCAGTATTTTGCCAACGGCGTCTCGATCGGCTCTTCGGCAGCGTTTCCCTATACGGTCGCTTGGACGCCCACCGCGCTCGGTAGCTATTCGATCACGGCTGTCGCGACCGACAATGCCGGTAGCACGGCCACTTCCGCCGCTGCCACCGTCACGGTCAGCACCGGCACGGCGCCGTCCATCGCGCTCGTCTCGCCGAATACCGGCACCTCCTACGCCGTCGGCAGCCCCATCTCGCTTTCGGCGACGACCACGCTCGGCGCCGGCTTGATCGCGAGCGTCGACTTCTTCGCGAACAACGTCGCCATCGGCTCCAAGAGCGCTGGTGCGAGCGGGCAGGGCTCAGCACCGTTCTTTAACCTCACGTGGACGCCGGCCGCAGCGGGAACCTACGTCTTCACCGCGGTCGTCACCGACACTTCGGGCAACCGCACAACATCGACCTCTTCGACTGTCACCGTCACCGCCGTCGCCGCGCCCGTCGTCACAATCACCAGCCCGACCTCCGGCACCGGAATCACGGTGAACAAAACGATCGCCATCTCCGCTGCGGCCACCGCCGGCACCGGTGCGTCGATCGCCTCCGTGGCGTTTACCGCGGGGAATCAGACCCTTGGCACAAGCACGACGTTTCCCTTCTCCACCTCGTGGACTCCGACCGCGCCCGGCACCTACGTGCTGCGCGCTGTCGCGACCGACAGTTTCGGCACGCAGACGACCTCCAGCACCGTGAGCGTCGTGGTCGGTGCCGGAAGCTCCAGCCTGCCGTACGTCTACCTTACCTCGGTTCCCACCGGCACCAACGTCGCCGCAAATACCCCCGTTTACGTCGCTGCCAACGCCGGCGATCCCGATGGCGTCGTGACCAACGTCGAGTTTTACGCCAACGGCGCGCTCATTGGCTCCAAGGCCGCCGCGCCCTATGCCATTACGTGGGTTCCCACCGCTGCCACGACCTATTCGATCACGGCCATCGTTACCGACGATGCGGGCAACCGCGTCACGTCCACTGCCTCCACGATCACCGCGACCGTGCAAGTCGGCGTTGTGCCGGTCGCCGGGATCGCTTTCAATAATCCCACCGTCGATGCGTCCGCCTCGTCCACGCCGCTCGCGCTCTTCACGCCCGTCAAGGTCAACTTCGGCTCGCAACTCATCTTCTCCGTTGGCGCCGTTGATCAGGACGGCTCGATCGCCAACGTGCAGTTCTTTGCCAACGGCACACCCATCGCGACCATTGGCGCCGCTCCTTACTACACCACTTACACGCTCAATACCCTGAGTGATGTCACCTTCACCGCTCTCGTCACCGACAACTCTGGCAATGCGATCTACACCACGCCGATTCTGGTCAGCACGCAGCCCGCTGATCCCACCGGCAATCTGGTGACCCTCGTCAGCCCGCTTAACGGTTCCACCTACACCGTGGGCGGTCAGATCATCTTCAGTGCGACGCATAATTTCGGCACCGCTAATCCCCCCAAGATCGATTTCTACGTCAACGGCAGCCAGCTCACCACGGTATCGGCACCCGCGTCGGGCAGCGCTTCGGCCCCCTACCAGTATATCATCGGTCTCACGCGTGCCGGCACCTACGACATTCACGCCGTGCTCCGCGTCGGCAACACCACTATCGTTTCCACGCCCGCGCGCATCACTGTCACGTCGAACGCCGCCCCGACGGTCAGCATCACGAGCCCAACCAATGGCGGCTCCTACGTCGTCGGCACCTCCCTCTCGATCGCTGCGGCGGCCACGTCCACCACCAGTACGATCCAGAACGTGCAGTTCTACGTGAACGGCAACTCCCTCTCCACGGTCACCACCGCGCCCTACGTCGCGGCGTGGAACCCTGGTTCCCCTGGCATCTACACCCTGACCGCTTCCGTCACCGATGCCGCCGGCAACCAGACGCTCTCGACTCCCGTCACCGTTACCTACACCGGCAATGTGCCGCCGAGTGTCGCGCTCTCGACCCCGTCCGTCGGGGCGCGGCTCGTTGCCGGCTCCGCCGTCTCGCTCGTGGCCTCGGCCTCCGATATCGACGGCAACGTCACGAACGTCCGTTTCCTCGCCAACGGCGTCGTCGTCGGCACCGGCGCCACCGCGCCGTACACTTCGACGTGGACGCCCACGGCGGCGGGCATCTATTCCGTGATCGCCCAGGCGACGGACAACTCTGGCAACGTCAGCTCCTCCACCGTTGTCGCCGTCACCGTCACCGCCTCCCGTCCGCCCGCCGTCAGTCTCAGCGCCCCGACGAATGGCACTGTGTTCAGCGCCGGCGCGAGCACCGGTCTCGTCGCCACTGCGACTGTCACTGACAGCCCGATCGCTAAGGTGCAATTCCTCGCGAATGGCAACGTCGTCGGCTCCGCCACCGCGCAGCCCTACGCCTCGACGTGGACACCCACTTCTCCCGGCACCTACACCGTCTCCGCGCAGGTGATCGACAACCTCGGCAACGTCGCCAACTCCGGCTCCGTCACTGTCACCGTTCTCGCCAACCAGCCGCCGATCGTCGCGATCACGTCGCCCGCCAACGGCTCTGTCGTTCGCGCCGGCTCGTCGACAACCCTTAGCGCCACCGCCTCCGATCCGGACGGATCGATCGCCAGCGTGCAGTTCTTCGCCAACGGCGTCGCGCTCGGCTCGCCGATCACCACCCTCACGACCAACGGCTACCGTACGCAATGGACCCCCGCCGCCGAGGGCATCTACACGATCGCCGCCACCGCGATTGATAATTCGGGGGCCGCGACCACGATCACTTCCACGGTGCTTGCCGTCAGCGCGCAAAGCGGCGGTGACACCGTTTACACCGGCACGTTCTTCGGCCTGGGTGAAAACGGCAAATTCTCGGTCATCAACAGCGGCAACAAGACCGCCGCGTTTATCGGCTATTCCACGGTCGGCGCCGGCAAAGTCTACTTCTACCCCGGCCTCACGGTCGATGCGTCGCACGGCTTCACGCTCACCGATGCCACAGGCAAGGTCCTGCTCGCCGGCGCGGTCAACGACACCGCCGCCACGATCACCACGCTCGACGGCGCGCCCGTCACGCTGATCGGTATCCTCTCGTTCCCGTCCGGTGTGAGCGTCGCGACTGGTTACTACACCGGCAGCCTCGGCGGACGCGCTTCAAGCCAGCTTGCCGCAATCGTCGGCCCGGACGGTTCGATCATCATCGTCGCGATCGACGGGACCACCCGCACGGCCGGTGCCGGCACGGTCGATAGCACCGGCACCTTCCGCAATCTCGCCGCGCTCGGCGGCGGTGTGTTCAACGGCAAGGCCGATCCGCTCACCAACTTCCTCTCCGGCACGCTCACGGGCCCGCTCGCGGGCAGCCTCATGGGCGCGGTCGAGTCGGGCGTCTCATTTAGCGACGGCTTCCTGCGCAACCTCTCTTCGCGCGGTGCGGTCGGCACGGGCAACAACGTCCTCGTCGCCGGCTTTGTCGTCGGCGGCACCACGACGAAACAGGTCCTCGTCCGCGCGATCGGCCCGTCGCTCACGCAGTTTGGCATCACCGGCGCGCTCGCCGATCCGCAGTTGAAACTCTTCGGCGGCGCCAATGGCACCGCGCAGATCGCCTCGAACGACAACTGGGGCGGCGACGTCGCGATCTACAACGCCTCGAACCTTGTTGGTGCCTTCCCGCTCTCGCCGACGAGCCTTGATGCCGTCATCCTCGCGAAGCTCGCCCCCGGCAACTACACCGCGCAGGTCAGCGGCGTGAACAGCGGCACCGGCCTTGCCCTCGTCGAACTTTACGATGTCGACAACCCTACGCCCTATTCGTCGCAAAAGGTGCTGAACATCTCCACACGCGCCGTCGTCGGCACCGGCCAGAGCCGCCTCCTTGCGGGCTTCGTGGTCAGCGGCACCACCGCGAAAAAAGTCCTCATTCGCGCCGTCGGCCCCACGCTTGGCACGCCGCCGTTCAACATCCCCGGCGTCCTCTCCGATCCATATCTCCGCCTCATTCGCAACTCCGACCAGCTCGTCATTCGCGAAAACGACAACTGGGAGGTGGGCAACGACGCCTCCCTTGTGAGCGCCGCCACGATAGGTGCCGGCGCCTTCCCGCTGGCCGCCGGCGGCAAGGATTCCGCGATCCTGATTGCGCTGCCGCCCGGCAGCTACAGCGCGGAAGTCAGCGGCACCGGCACCGCGACGGGCATCGCGCTCGTCGAAGTCTACGAAGTGCCCTGAGTTTGGCGCTCAGCCTCGAAACAAAGACGCCGCGCGGATTTTCGCGCGGCGTTTTTCATTAGTCGCTGCGATGACGGGGGCGCACCGCTTAATGGTGCGACTATTGATTGGTCATTTCCAATTTCGCGCCTAGTTTTTTCACTCGACCATGAGCAGCGCGCCCAGCCCCGCCTCCACCGTTCCGGCGACGAAGCCGCACGCCTTCGCCGGCGTCTTCACGCTGCTCACGCCGCACCTCGCCGAGCTTGATCGGTTTTTGCACGGCCAGCTCGCGTCGTTTGAGCCCGAGATTCGTGCGATGGCCGATTACTGCATTGATACGTCCGGCAAACGCATCCGCCCTGCGCTCGTGTTTCTTAGTGGCTGGCGCGGCCCCGGTATCGTCGAGCCCGACCTCGTGCGTGTGGCCGCCGTCGTCGAACTCGTTCACCTCGCTACGCTCGTGCACGACGACATTATGGACGAGGCTGATGTCCGCCGAAGCCGCCGCACCGCCGCCCGCGAATATGGCCCAACCGCCGCCGTCCTGCTCGGCGACGCGCTGTTCGCGCACGCGCTCCACCTCGCCACGCAGTTTCCCACGACCGAGATTTGCGCCGCCGTCTCCGATTCCACGCGCAAGGTCTGCGCGGGAGAAATCGTGCAGACACTCCGCCGCGGCTCGACCAACGTCACCCGCGCCGACTACCAACGCATCGTCGATCTCAAGACCGCCGAACTTTTCCGCGTCTCGTGTTTTCTTGGCGCGCGTCTCGCGGGCTTCGAAGCCGGCTACGTCGATGCCGCCAGCCGGTTCGGCCGCCACCTCGGCATCGCCTACCAAATCTACGACGACCTCGTGGATTTTTTCGGTGACGAGACGCGCATCGGCAAAACGCTCGGCACCGATCTCGCGAGCGGAAAGCTCACGCTCCCGCTCCTCGCGCTCCTCGACCGCCTGCCCCCCGGCGATCGCGCCGGCCTGACGGCCGAGATCAAGGGCGAGCGCCCGGCGCAACTCGCCCTGCGCCTGCGGCAGATGCGCGAACTTGGCGTCTTCGCTCTCGTGGCCGACGCCGTGCAGGCCGAGATCGCCGCGGCGACGGCCGCCTTGCAGGAGTGGCCGACGCATTCTCCGACGCCGCTGTTGCTCGGCCTTTGCGACGTCCTCCGCACCCAAGTCGCCGGCCTGCGCCCGCGCGACTGAATTCACGCCGCGTTCGCAAAATTCCGTTTGCGCCCACCTTTCATTTAGCGTTTCCTCCCTTCGTCATGGATGCGATCAAGGCAATTGGCAAAACCCTCGTGGCCTCTCCGGAGCGCCGCCAGGAAGCCGATTCCGACATGGAGATTGTCCGCCGCGTGCAAGCTGGCGATGTCGCCGCCTTCGACCAGCTCATCCTGAAATATCGTGAGCGCGTCTTCGGGATCGTCTACAACATGACTTCGAACCGCGAAGACGCCGCTGATCTTACGCAGGATGCGTTTATAAAGGCCTTTCAGTCGATCCAGCGCTTCGGCGCCCAATCGTCGTTCTTCACCTGGCTCTACCGCATCGCGATCAATTCTACGCTCAGTCACTTGCGCAAGGCTCGGCTGCGGTCGTTTTTCAGCCTTGAGCGGGTGAACGCCGATGAGCCGGTTTCGAAGGAAATCATTGATGCCCTCACGGACAAGACCGGCGTGGACCGCAATACCTTCGTTCGCGAGCTCCAAGAAAAATTGAACGATGCGATGCAAAAGTTGTCTACCAAACATCGCACTGTGGTTACTTTATTCGAAATCGACGGGCTGAGCCACCAAGAGATCGCCGAGGTCATGAACTGCTCGGTGGGCACCGTGCGTTCGCGTCTGCACTACGCGAAACAGCTCCTTCAATCGGAGCTACAGCCCTATATGCGTCGATGATCAATCCCGAGCCCAAACGCCCCGTCACCCTCGAGGATCTTCTCCGCCTGAAGCGGGCCGAGCGTCCGCCCGCCGAATTCTGGTCCCAATTTGATCGCGAGCTACGGGCGAAACAACTTGCCGCGCTCGTCGAAAAACGCCCGTGGTGGCGGACAGTGCCCGATTTGTTTGGCAGCCTCTCGCGTTATCACATTCCGCTCGGCGCGACGGCGATTCTTGCCCTTACGGTGGTCACGGTTCGCGAGTATCGCACGACTCCGATGGCGGTGATCGCAGAGAACTTGACGAACGTTAAGATTCCCGCATCCGTGCCGGCCATGCAGGTTGCTGCTATCTCCGTGGCTGCTCCGATTCAAGATGAGCGCACTTTGGCATTAGCAGAAAACGTCACCCCGGGCGACGTCACGACGCTTTCCGTGGCCACCGCCCAAATGGGCGCGGCCAACCATCTCACCCAGTTGCTTCCGGCTCTCGGAGTGACGCCTGCCGTCGACGACGAACAACCGCTCACGCCGACGGCTCGCTTTGTCGCGGAGAACCTGGCTCTGGCCAAGGCCGTGGAGCCTGCGGTCGCTCAAAATCTCCTCGGTGCGTCGCACGGTTTCGAGTCGCGCGCGCTGTCTGCGCGCACGCCGGTTATTGAGCCGCTGGCGCAAATGGCGTCGCCCTCGGATGTGCGTCGCTCACGGCTGCTCAGCGCGACCGCCCTGTCGGCCTCACTTAACTCTTCTGCGCCCGCTCGCACGACTGAATCGCACTCCCGCCGTCTTTCCGACGATCAGCTCTACGATACGATCAGCCGTTTCGGCGCCCGCGGCAATAGCGTGCTCGTGAAATTCTGATCACATCGCCCGAGTCGAGCATGCCTTTGGCCCCGCGTTTCGCGGGGCGTTTTGTTTTTGGCGTGGCGCGAAAAGCCGGTTGTCTGGCGCCATGCCCGTTTACCAAGCCACGCTGCCGGTCCGCCCCCGCGGCCCCGGCCTCCACGAGATCTCGGAGCCGGTCGCGCGCATCTTGGCCGAAAGCAAACTTTCGCGCGGCGTCGCCACAGTGTTCTGCCAGCACACGAGTTGCTCGCTCGTGCTGATGGAAAACGCCGATCCTTCCGCGCGGTGCGATCTGGAAGCGTGGCTCGATCGGCTGGTGCGCGCCGACGATCCCCATTTCACGCACACGCTCGAAGGCGCGGACGACATGCCGAGTCACATCAAGATGGCCCTCACCCGTACGAGCGAGTCCATCCCGTTTGCCGATGGCCGTCTGCTCCTTGGCCCTTGGCAGGGAATTTTCCTGTGGGAGCACCGCCGCTCGCCGCACCCGCGCAGTGTGATCGTGACGGTGTTGGGGGAGTAGGGTGTTCAGTTCTTCGCCGGCAGGCAGGCGCCGCAGCCATTGGCGAAAAAATCGTTCCCCTTGTCGTCGACGAGGATGAACGCGGGGAAATCTTCCACCTCGATCTTCCACACGGCCTCCATGCCGAGTTCGGGATACTCCAGCACCTCGACCTTCTTGATGTTTTCCTTCGCGAGAATCGCCGCCGGCCCGCCGATGCTGCCGAGATAAAACCCGTGATGCTTCTTGCACGCAGCCGTGACCTGCGGACTGCGATTGCCCTTCGCTAGCATGATCATGGATCCGCCGAGCGCTTGAAACGGGTCGACATAACTGTCCATGCGTCCAGCCGTCGTCGGCCCGAACGATCCCGAGGCATAGCCCTTGGGCGTCTTCGCCGGCCCCGCATAATAAATCGGATGGTCCTTAAAATACTGAGGGAGACCCTGGCCCGCGTCCACGCGCTCCTTCAATTTCGCGTGCGCCGAATCGCGCGCGACGATTAGCGAGCCGGTCAGGGAGACGCGCGTCGTGACGGGATGCTTCGAGAGATCTGCGAGGATGTCCTTCATCGGCCGATTGAGATCGATCCGCACGATCTTATCGTCCTTCCAGAGTCGCGCGGCGGCGGGGATGAAGCGACCCGGATTCGTCTCCATCTTCTCAAGGAAAATGCCGTCCTTCGTGATCTTTGCCTTGATATTGCGATCGGCGCTGCAGGAGACGCCCATGCCGACCGGGCAGCTCGCGCCGTGACGCGCCAGTCGCACCACCCGGACATCCAGCGCAAAATATTTCCCGCCGAACTGCGCGCCGATGCCCGTCGCTCGCGCGATCTCCATGACCTTCGCCTCCATCGCGAGGTCGCGAAAAGCACGACCGTGCTCGTTGCCGGTCGTTGGCAGCGCGTCGAGGTATTTGGTCGAAGCGAGCTTGAGCGTCTTCATGCACGCCTCGGCGCTCGTGCCACCGACCACGAACACGAGATGATACGGCGGGCACGCCGCGGTCCCGAGCAGCGGCAGCTTGTCGGCGACAAATTTCTCAAAGCTCTTCGGATTTAGCACCGCTTTCGTTTCTTGAAACAGGAAAAGCTTGTTGGCCGAGCCGCCGCCCTTCGCGACAAAGAGAAATTCAAACTTCGCGCCCTCGGTTGCGAACACATCGATCTGCGCGGGCAGGTTGGTCCCGGTGTTCACTTCCTTCCACATGTCGAGCGGCGCCGTCTGCGAGTAGCGGAGGTTTTCCTTGGTGAAACAGTCGTAGACGCCCTTCGAAATCCACTCGGCATCATTCGCGCCCGTCCACACCTGCTGGCCCTTTTTCGCAAAGATCGCACACGTCCCCGTATCCTGGCACATCGGCAAGATTCCCTCGGCGGCGATTTCGGCGTTCTTCAGGAGCGTAAGCGCGACATAGCGATCATTGTCCGAGGCCTCCGGGTCTTCAAGGATCGCGGCGACTTGCTGGAGATGTTTCGTCCGCAGCATGAACGACGTGTCGTGAAACGCCTGCTGCGTGAGAAACGCAATCGCTTCGGGCTCCACTTTTAGAATCTCCCGGCCCTCGAAGGTCGTTGTGCTGACGCCTTCCTTTGAGAGCAGGCGATAGTCGGTCGTGTCTTCGCCGAGCGGGAGTGGATCTTGGTAAACGAAGGGCGGGGTGGGCATGATGAGGGGAAAGTTGGCCGAACTTGGCGGCAAGTAAAGCGACGCCTAGGTCTCACGCGGCAACGAGAAGTTTCGCTCCCCGGCGCCTTGGCTCGTGCTTAACGCTTCGCCATTGTCCGCACCACGTCGTAAAATTTGCCGAGATCGGCGGGCGTGGCCACTTCGCCGGGTTCGCGTTCCCAGCCGTTGGCGCCGGGCCAGGCTCCGCGCACGAGAAAATTTTCGTGTGCGGCTGTAAGGCCCGCGGTGTTGAGATAATCCTTCTGTTCCTTCTCGTCCCGCACACCGCTGACGAGCGCCGCCGGAATCTTCGCGATTCGGGCGCTCGACACATGGGCCAGATCGTTGAGGGCGACAAACGCGCGCGAATCGGCGAGCGTCGTTGCCGGGCGGGTCGTTTCGCCGCGGAGATAGCGATAGTAGTCGAGGTGGTTTTCCGCGAGTGGATCGAAGGGCTCGGCCGCGATTTTTTCCACGCGCCCGTCGTTCCAACGGATCTCGATTTGACGGCCGACGACATAGCGCAGCGCGGCTTTGTCGCAGAGCACCACCTCCAGATGTGAACTCGGGCCGGCGCAGGCGTGTGAGAGGGCAAAGCGGAGGTTGACGCCTGCCGTCGTGTCGGTCTCGACAAAAAACGTGTCCGCCCCCTCGATCGCGTGCGCGCGATACAGTTCGGCGCGCACCGCGGCCGGTTGTCCCCAGCTGAAAAGCTCCGGGCCGCCCGCCCAAAAAAGGAGGTTGTGGACGAAGTGCGCCATCGCGTTGCCGAAACAGGAATCGAGCACGATGCGTCCGTCGATCATCAGGCGGCCGGCCCAGTTATTGCGCGCAAAATAACTCGCGGGCCGCGGCCAGAGGGCGCTGAGCGTCGCGCCGCGCACCGCGCCAAACTCGCCCGCGAGAATTCGCTCCTTCAGCGCAAGGCGCGGCTTTTCGATGATGAAGTTAAACCCAACGAGCGACGATTTCCGGGCCCGCGCATCCGCGGTGATCATCTGCTCAAGCTCGGCGTGATCGAGGGTAGGGGGCTTTTCAAGATAGACGGGCAGCCCAAGCGCTGTAGCCGCCGCGTGCATCTCCGCGTGCAAGTTGATTGGCGTCGGCACGACGAGAAGATCCAAGCCTCGGTGGCAGGCATCGAGTAGCGTGCGATAGTCGGGATAGACGTGCACGCCGCGCTCGGAAAAACGCCACGTTTGCTGCTCCATCGCGAAGGCTTCCGGCCGCGGGTCGCACGTCGCAATGAGCTTGGCGTGGCCCTGCTCCTCCAGTCGCGCCACTGTCGCGTGGTGGATCCCCGCGAAGCCGCCCATGCCAATGATTCCGATTCGGATGGGCGCCTTCACACGATTTTAAGTTTGGGCAAATCCTGCCCGTCGATCAGTCCGACGGGGCGGCCGCGCGCATCAATCACGATGAGATCGTCGATCTTGTGTGCCTCGAACAGTCGCAGGGCCTCAACCCCGAGTGCGTTGTCGCGGATCGTTTTGGGTGAACGGGTCATGAAGGTCGCGACGGGCTGCGTTAAAAAATTGGCACCGGTCAGCGCGCTGCGGCGAAAATCGCCGTCGGTGAGGATGCCGGTGAGCCGGCCCGATTTTTTGGCGACGAGCGCGATGCTGCCACTCTTCGCCTTCGTCATGGCGAGGATCGCATCCTGGGTGGATACGGTGTCGGGCGCGATCGGGAGGCGGTTGCCAGTGCGCATGATGTCACTCACGCGAAGCAGGAGTACGCGGCCGAGATTGCCGGCCGGGTGATATTTCGCGAAGTCGTCGCGCGTAAGGCCGCGCGCTTCGAGCAAGACCATCGCGAGCGCATCGCCGAGCGCGAGCGCAGCGGTGGTGCTGGCCGTGGGGGCGAGCTCAAGCGGACATGCCTCCCGGCGCACGCGGTAGAGCAGGCGATAGTCGGCGCTGCGCGCGAGATCGGAGTCGGCGTGGCCGGTGAACGCGACGACGTTTGTGCCAAAGCGTTTCAAGATCGGCACGAGTCGAAGGATCTCGTCCGACTGACCGCTGTTGCTGAGCAGAAAGGCAAGATCGCCCTCGGCGCAGAGCCCAAGATCACCGTGGAGCGCCTGCGTGGCGTCGAGAAAACACGAGGCGACGCCGGTGCTGTTAAACGTTGCCGCGATCTTCTGCGCGATGTGCGCCGACTTGCCGACGCCGCTGAAGAGCAGCTTGCCGCCGGTGGCGTGCACCGCCTCGACGGCGCGGGCGGTGGCGACGAACTCCGCGCCGAGACTCCGGGCTGTTTCCGTGAGCGCCGCCGTCTCGATGCGGATGCAGGCACGCGCGCGAGCGAGGGCGGGTTTCGGTTGGAGGGCCATTTAGGGTTTGAGTCGCAGTGCGAGGTTGCGGAATTTACGGTGAACTACTGTTCGTTCAATCCCTTTCACCGCGAGATGACTGTCCGTCTAAAAACCGCCCTTGTGTTGGCCGCCTTCGCGCTCATGTGCGGCGCGGGCTGCGGCGGCGGGGGAGGGGTGACGCTGACCGCCGAGACGGACGAAGCGTATTATCAGGAAGGCCAGCGACTGCTGCGGCAGGGACGCGAGGCCGAGGCGCTCTCGGCTTTTTTGAAAGTGATTGAGAAGCGCGGCGAGCAGGCGTCGGCCGAATCGCACCTCAACGCTGGCACGATCTGCCTCTACCACATCAAAGATCCGATCGAGGCGATCCACCATTTTCGGAAATACCTCGAACTCCAGCCCAACTCGTCGCTGGCGCCCAAGGTCCGCGGACTCGTCGATACGGCGAAGCGCGAATTTTGGCGCGCGATGCCCGCGCACCCGCTCGAAAGCCAGGTCGCCGGGCTCGATCAGTCGGAGCAGCTCCGGCAACTGCAGCGTGAGAACGACGAACTGCGCAGCGAGCTCACGGCGATGCGTGCGGGACAATCGGCGCAATTTCTGCGCTCCACCCGCGCGCCGGTAGAGGTGAGCGATGGCGCAGTATCGGTCTCGGCCCGCGTGCCCGTGATAACGCCCGCGCCGATGTCTGCGCCGCCCGCGAGCGAGGAGCCGGCCTTCACGCTCGCGCCGTCCCGGTCGCCGTCAACCAGCCCAGTGACGCCAGCGCCCAAAGTGGGGCGCCCCGCCCCGCCTCCGGCCGCCAACGCGCGCAAGCACACCATTGCCCCCGGTGACACGCTCTACAAAATCTCCGCGAAATATTTCGGCAACGGCTCGAAGGTCGACGCGATCTTCGAGGCCAACCGCGCCGTCATGCAGAATAAGAACTCGCTGCCCCGCGTCGGCACCGAATTGAAGATTCCCTGAGCCATGCCTCGCACTTCGCAGCGCACGTCCATTTTTTCCGAGTCGGTGATCCGCGCGATGTCGCGCGTCGCCACGCAGCACAATGCGATCAACCTCGCGCAGGGATTTCCCGACTGGGATCCGCCGGCCGCGCTCGTGCAGGCGGGGCGCGCTGCGATGGATGCTGGTCGCCACCAATACGCCGTCACATGGGGTTCGCCGGAGTTGCGCGCTGCACTCGGCGCGAAGCTCCAGCGTTTCATGGGCATGCCGATCGATGCGGAGCGTGAGCTCGTCGTCACCTGCGGCGCGACCGAGGCGATGATGGTCGCGATGATGACCGTCTGCGATCCGGGCGACAAAGTCGGGCTCTTCTCGCCGTTTTACGAAAACTACTCCGCCGATGCGATTCTCTCGGGTGCGACGCCGGTCCTGGTGCCACTGCACCCGCCGCACTACAAATTTGATCCGGCGGAGCTGCGCGCGGCGTTCGCGAGCGGGCTGAAGGCCTTCGTGCTTTGCAATCCGTCGAATCCGTGCGGTCGCGTATTTACTCGCGAGGAGTTGCTGCAGATCGCCGCGCTCGCCGAGGAGTTTGATGTGTGGGTGCTGACCGACGAAGTTTACGAGCACATCGTGTTCGCGCCGCACCGGCATGTTTACTTCGCGTCGCTGCCCGGCATGGCGAAGCGCACGCTGAGCTGCTCGTCGCTCTCAAAAACCTTTTCGATCACGGGCTGGCGCATCGGTCATGTGCACGCCCCGCCCGAAGTGATTGCGCAGGCGCGCAAGGTGCATGACTTCCTCACCGTCGGCGCCGCCGCGCCGCTGCAGCACGCTGTCGTGACCGCACTGAATTTTCCGCAAAGCTACTATGTTGAACTCGCCGCCGAATACGGGCGCTCGCGCGAGATACTCCTCGGTTACCTCGATCAAACCGGCCTCAGGTACACCCGACCCGAGGGCGCATACTTCGTCATGGTGGATATCTCACCTTTCGGCTACGCGAGCGACGCGGAGTTTGCCCTTTGGATGACGCGCGAGATCGGCGTCGCGCCCGTGCCGGGCTCAAGCTTTTTTGCGCACAAGGAAAACCGTTACATCCGGCTCAACTTTGCGAAAAAGCCGGCGACGCTCCACGCGGCGGGCGAGCGGCTATTGAAGCTGAAACGATGAACGGCGTCGGGTGTGCGGACTTGCGCGCTTAATAGTTATCAGCACCGTGGGATGATGAAATCGGCCCTATGGTTTGGCTGCATCGTCCCGCTGGCCCTCGCGGGCGCGGCGTTCTCGCAAACCGCCGCCACGGCCAAGGTGCCCGCGGCGCAGCGTCCGCCGGAAACAACGCCGGTCGCCTTTCCCGGCGCCGAAACCTTCGTCTTTCGCGAGCTGACACCCGACCCGCTGCGCGTGCACGTGTTCAAGCCAAAGAACTGGCAAGCCGGTGAGAAGCGGCCCGGCTTTGTGTGGTTCTTCGGTGGTGGCTGGTCGCACGGCACACCGGCCAACGCGGTCGGTTTTGCGAAATGGGCCGCCGATCTCGGCTTTGTCGGGGTTGCGCCCGACTACCGCACCCACGATCGGTTCGGCGGCACATCGCCGCTCGCGTCTGTCGCCGACGCCCGCGCCGCGTTGCATTGGGTAGAGGAGCGCGCCGCCGAACTCGGCATCGATCCGCAGCGCATTGTCGTCGGCGGGAACTCCGCCGGCGGTCACGTCGCGCTCTGGACGGCAATCGCGCACACGCCGCCGGGCTCTGACGAAAGGGAAGCGCCGAAGTTCAAGCCCGTCGCCCTCGTGCTCACGAGCGCCGTGTCCGATACGACGGTGGAAAAAGGCTACACCCCGAAACGCTTCGGCGAAAACGCGACCGCTCTTTCCCCGATCGATCAGCTCGATGCGAAGATGCCGCCGATGCTCGTGTTTCACGGCGACGCCGACACGACGGTGCCGCAGCGTCAGTCGCTCGCCCTGCGCGACAAACTGATCGCGACCGGGAACGTCAGCGAATTCGTCAACGTCCCCGGTGGCTCGCACAATTTCTCCGGCGATCTGCCGGAATGGCGCGAAAAAACGCGGACAATCATCCTGGATTTCCTCGCGCGGCAGAACCTGTTGCCTGAAAAAAGAAATAACGCCGGTCGGCGGCCGGCGTTAGGTTCGTAGCGACCGATTGGTTGGACGCTTATAGCGCCCCGATCGCTTCGTCGAGGACGGCGAGCAAGAAGTCGGCGTCGGCTTGCGTGATGTTCATCGGCGGGGCGAAGCGGATTGTCTGACCCCAGAGGCCGCCTTTGCCTAGGAGCAGGCCGAGTTCGCGAGCATTCTCGACGGCCTGTGCGCACTCTTCCTTTCCGGGCGTCTTTGTCGCGCGATCCTTCACGAATTCGATCCCGAGCATCAGGCCCTTGCCGCGCACGTCACCGATGACTTTATGTTTTTCCTTCAGCTTGTTCAGGCCGGCGAGGATGTAGTTGCCGAGCTTGAGGCAGTTTTCCTGGGTCTTTTCCCTTTCGATCACCTCGAGCACGGCGGTGCCGATCGCGCTTACGACGGGGTTGCCGCCGAAGGTGTTGAAGTGAACTTTCTGCGCCATGACCGCAGCGATCTTCGGCGTGGTGACGACGGCGGCGAGGGGCGCGCCGTTGCCGATACCTTTGGCCATCGTGACGATGTCGGGGATAACGCCCTGCGTCTCGAAGCCCCAGAAGTGCGTGCCGGTGCGGCCGAAGCCGGTCTGCACTTCGTCGGCGATGCACACGCCGCCGGCGGCGCGGACGTGTTCGTAGGCGTGCTTGAGGTAGCCCTGCGGAAACTCTACGAAGCCGCCCACCCCCTGGATCGACTCGGCGATGAACGCGGCGACTTTGCCGGGGGTGGCGTAATTGATGAGATCCTTGACGTCGTCGGCGTATTTGCGGCCTGCGTCGGGATCGTCGTAGCCGTATTGGCCGCGGTAGGGATAGGGCGCGATCGCGTGATGGACGCCGAAGGAGTGAGGCACGTTGAATTTCCACGTGCTGTGCGCGGTCAGGCCCATCGAGGCGGGGCTGCCGCCATGGTAGGCGTTCCGGAGCGCGATGGCGTCGTAGTTGCCGGTGTAGAGCCGCGCCATGAGCATCGCGAGATCGTTGGCTTCGGAGCCGGAGTTGACGAAGTAGCAGACCTTGAGATCGCCGGGCATCTTTGAGGCGAGTTTCTCGGCGAACTCGGCGATGTTCGGCTGAAGATAGATCGTGGTCGAGTGCTGGAGCGTTTGATTCTGCTTGTTTGCTGCGGCGACGACGTGCGGGTGGCAGTGGCCCACGCTAATCGTCACGATGCCGCCAAGTCCGTCGAGGTAGCGTTTGCCGGTGTCGTCCCAGACATACTGCATGCTGCCCTCCACGATCATAATCGGCTTCTTGTAGTAGAGAAAGAGACCGGGGTTGAGGTATTGCTTGCGCGTCGCGAGCACATGCTCGGCGGAGGGGCCGGAGTATTTCGCGGGCTGGTGCGCGGTAGGCGGGAGGGGGATTGATTTCATGGAGGTTTTAACTTGGACGGAATTTATTTGGACGGCGAGTCCGCTGGCGACCTAGGATATGGGCGTGAGCTTGCGAAGAACGAGGTAGGCAGTGAACGCCGCACCGAATCCGACGAACCACGCGTAGTTGTACAGCCCGAGGAGAAGCGGCGGCATGTGCGCGCCGTCGATGACTTTCACGGTGACCAGAAAACCCGGGAGGCTGGGCAGGATTCCGGCGAGCAGCGCCACGATCGCCGCGATGCTGAAGCCGTGCCGGTAGGAATACTCGCCGCCCGGATTGTAGAGCCCCAGGACGTTGAGCCAGCGGCCGCGCACGACGAAATAGTCCGCGATCATGATGCCGCCGATCGGACCGAGCAGACCGCTGTAACCGACGAGCCACGTGAAGATATAGCCCGTGGGATCGGCGACGAGTTTCCACGGCATCATCAAGATACCGATAAACCCCGTGATGTAGCCGCCGACACGGAACGAGATTTTCCTTGGTGCGAGGTGGGCAAAGTCGTTGGCGGGCGAGACGACGTTGGCGGCAATGTTGGTCGCGAGCGTAGCGATGCAGAGCGCGACCATCGCGATTACAAGCAGACCTGGATTTTTGAACTTCGTCAGCACGTCTACGGGGTCCCAGATCGTCTGGCCGTAGATGATCGTGGTGGCCGACGTGACGGCGACACCAATGAATGCATAAAGCGCCATGGTCAGCGGCAGCCCGAGCATCTGGCCGACGACCTGGTCGCGCTGGGTTTTCGCGTATCGGGAGAAGTCGGGGATGTTGAGCGAGAGCGTCGCCCAAAATCCGATCATGCCGGTGAGCGCGGGAAAGAAGAAAGCCCAGAATTGTCCCGCCTTCGGTTGGCCGGGATCGAAGGCGGACGGTTGCGAGAGGATCGGGCCGAAGCCGCCGGCGGAGCGATACGCCCAGAAGAGCAGCAGCAGGCCGAGCGCGATCAGGAGCGGAGCCTTGATGTTGAGGAGCACGCGGATCGTCTCGATGCCGCGATAGATGACCCACATGTTGATGCCCCAAAAAAAGAGGAAGCAAAGAAACTGGGCACCGGTGATGCCGAGGAAATTATCCGTCGAGCCAGTCGTGAGCGCCGGCCAGAACACGCCGAGGATTTTGTAAATCGCATTGCCGCCGATCCACGCCTGGATGCCGAACCAACCGCACGCGACGAACGCGCGGAGCAGTGCGGGAATGTTTGCACCGCGCGTGCCGAACGAGGCGCGGCACAAGACGGGAAACGGAATGCCGTATTTCGTGCCGGCGTGGGCGTTGAGGATCATTGGCACGACCACGATCAAGTTGCCGAGGAAGATTGTGAAAATCGCTTCCCACCAATTCATGCCACCGCCGATGAGTGAGGAGGCGAGCATGTAGGTCGGGATGCACGCCGACATCGAGACCCAGAGCGCGGCGAAACTAAGCAGGCCCCACTTGCGTCCGCTCGCCGGCACCGGCGCGAGGTCGGCGTTGTAGAGGTGCGAATGCTCGATGATCGAAAGATCGAGTTCGACGTCGGGGGCGTTGTCGCGGAGTCCGGGATCAGTGGGCATAAAAATTTATCCGCGAATCACGCGGATAGACACGAACGTCTGAGACCGATATTATTCGCGTTCATTCGCGTGATTCGCGCGCAGGTTTGGTCAAAAATGGCTTGGGTTCCTTTTGAGGAATTGGCCGCGGCCGAGTTTGCCGGTGAATTTGCCGTCGCGCGCGGCGACCTGGCCGCGGACGGTTACAACGCTCGCACGCCCCTCGAGCGGCCAGCCCTCGAACGCGCTGTAGTCGACCGCCATGTGCTGGGTCTTCACCGAAATTTTTCCGCGATACTTCGAATCGAAGACAACGAGGTCGGCATCGGCGCCCGGCTGAATCGCGCCTTTCTTTGGGAAAAGATCGAACTGCTTCGCGACGGCGGTGCTCGCGACGTTCACCATCGTATGGAGATCGATTTTTCCGCGCTTCACGCCGTAGGTGTAGAGCAGATTGATTCGCTCCTCGAGCGAAGGGATGCCGTTGGGGATCTTCGTGAAATCCGTTTTACCCATCGGCTTTTGCTTTTTGAAATCGAACGGCGCGTGGTCGGTGGCGACGGTGTTGACGAGTCCGTCGCGTAGACCGTTCCAGAGCACGGACTGGTTGCGGGCGTCGCGCAGCGGCGGCGACATCACATATTTCGCGCCTTCAAACTTCGGCTTCTCGGCGTAGGTTTTGTCGAGCGTAAGGTATTGGATGAGTGTCTCGATGCCGACGCGCACACCGCGTTGCCGCGCGGCGATCGCTTGGTCGAGGGCTTCTTTGCACGAGAGGTGGACGATGTAGGTCGCGGCGCCGGTGAGTTCCGCGAACGTCATCAAGTGGTGCACGCCCTCGGCCTCGACGGACGGCGGGCGGCTCTCGTGATGCTGGCCCGGATCGGTTTTGCCGGCGGCGAGGAGTTCCTTGCAGCGCTCAGCTACGAGCGTCTCGTTTTCGCAGTGCGCGGTGACGACTACGCCGAGTTCCTTCGCAAGCTTGAGCGTCCGGTAGAGTTCGGTGTCGTCGATCCCAAACGCGCCCTTGTAGGCGAGGAAGATTTTAAACGACGCGATTCCGCGCTTCACGATTTCGCGGAGTTGGACTTCAGATTTTTCGTCGAACTTCGTGACGCCCATGTGAAACGAGAAATCACACGCGCTCTTGCCGACGGCCTGGCTCATCCAGAGTTCAAAGGATTTCAGCGCGTCGTCTTGGCGCGCGGGGCAGCACATCTCGATCAGGGTCGTCGTGCCGCCAACGAGGGCGGCCTGTGAGCCGGTCTCGTACGTGTCCTTCGAAAAGGTGCCCATGAAAGGCAGGTAGATGTGGACGTGCGGATCGATGAAGCCGGGGAAGACGTATTTGCCTTTCGCGTCGATCACCTCGGTGCCAGCGGGCGCGGAGAGGTTGCGATCGATCTTGGTGATCGTTTCGTTCTCGCAATAGATGTCGGCGACGTAGCGTGAATCGGCGGTGATGATTTCACCGTTTTTGATGAGGAGGGGCATGGCTGAAGAATTTGGCCCGCGATTCACGCAAGTGGGCGCGAATGTGAGAAGAATCTGTTCGCGTTCATTCGCGTGATTCGCGGGAGGTTTGTCTTATTTCTTCCACACGTCGCCGACGTCGCCGCCGAACCAGCGCGAACTGACGACTTTTTGCTGCGTGTAGAACTGGATGCTTTCCTTCCCCTGGATGTGGAGGTCGCCGTAGAACGAGTCGTCCCACCCGGTGAAGGGGAACATGGCCATCGTGGCGGGCACGCCGACGTTGACGCCGACCATGCCGGCTTTGACGCGCATCGAAAACTCGCGCGCGGCGCGGCCATTGTTGGTGAAGATCGCGGCGCCGTTGCCGAATGCGGACTTGTTCGCCTGCTCGATCGCGGCGTCGAGGTCATCCATGCGCATAACGTTGAGCACCGGCCCAAACACTTCCTCACGGGCGAGCGTCATATTGTGCTGCACGCCATCGACGATGGTGGCGCCTAGATAAAAGCCTTTCGGTGCATCGGAAATTTTCACGTCGCGACCGTCGGCGATCAGTTTGGCGCCTTCTTTCTCGCCGGTGGCGAGAAGGCTTAAGACGCGATCGCGATGGGCAGCGGTGATGACCGGACCCATGTCGGGCTGCGCGGCGCGATCGGTCGGGCCGACTTTGATCGCTTGCGCGGCCTTCACGAGATCGGGCAGCACGCGCTCGGCGGCGGCGCCGACGGTGATCGCAGTGGAGCCGGCCATGCAGCGCTCGCCGGCGCAGCCGAAGGCGGCAGTCGTGAGGTTTTCGACGGTCTTGCCGACGTCGGCGTCCGGCATGACGACGATGCAGTTCTTCGCGCCGCCATTGGCCTGGACGCGTTTACCGTGTTTTGTGCCGGTGTCGTAAATGTATTTCGCGATCGGCGTGGAGCCGACGAACGAGATGGCCTTCACCTTCGGGTGCGTCAGCAGGCCGTCGACGACCGCACGCCCGCCGTGGACGATGTTAAACACGCCTTTTGGCAGGCCGGCCTGTTCAAGCAACTGGCCGAGGAGAATCGCGGTGAGCGGGACTTTCTCGCTCGGCTTGAGAACGAATGTGTTACCGCACGCGATCGCGGAAGGATACATCCAGAGCGGCACCATCGCGGGAAAGTTGAACGGCGTGATGCCGACGCAGACGCCGAGCGGCATGTTGATCGTTTCGCAATCGACGCCGCGCGCGATATTCTTGAGGGAGTCGCCGAAGAGCAGGGTAGGGATGCCGCACGCGTATTCGACGTTTTCGAGTCCGCGGAAAATTGAGCCGCGAGCCTCGGCGTGCGTCTTGCCGTGCTCGCGCGAGACCGTGCGGCAGAGGAGATCGAAATTTTGTTCAATGAGTTGGCGGTATTTGAAGAACACGCGGGCACGCTCGACGGGCGGCGTATCGCGCCACGCAGGAAACGCCGTCTGCGCGGCTTCGACGGCGGCACTAACCTCAGCGAGACTGCCGGCGGGACACTCGGCGATGATGTCGCCGGTCGAGGGATTGAAAACGGGCGTGGTGGCGCCCGAGGGCGTCTGCCATTCGCCGCCGATGAAATTGGGGCAGGGGGTGAGCGTTTGATTCATAGGGATGTGTTGTCCTCTGCGGCTCGCTTGTAGAAGTGAGCGCGGAGTTCGGACCAGGAGCGCGGTGACCGGCTTAGCCTTTCGACAGCGCGTCGGATTGCTTCACGAACTCGTCGCCGGTCCATTCGCCGTCACTCTTTACGACCTTAGATGCAGTCGCGATGGCGGCGGCTTTCTGCGCGGCTTTGCGGGCGGTTTGTTTCGCGACGAGATCGGCGTGCGTAGTGAAGTAGGGCAGGCTCTTGCCTTTGAAATCGGCGAGCGTCTCGAATTTGTGCTTCGCCATAAAGGCGAGGAGTTGGTCCTGCATTGGCTTCACGCATTCGTAGCCGAACTTCATTACGCCGGTGCAGACTTGCACGGTGTCGGAGCCGAGGAGGATGAATTGCGCGGCGTCTTCGCCGGTCTCCACACCGCCGAGTCCCGAAAGCGAGCGACCGGGGAATTCCTTTTGGATCATGGTCGCAAGTTCCATCACCATGCGGAGGGCGATCGGTTTGACGGCTTTCGACGAGTAGCCGCCGGGCGTGGTGTAGCCCTCGACACATGGATCGGGTCGGAGCGTGTCGAGGTTGATGCTCGTGACGCTGCGGATCGTGTTGATCGCGCTGAGGCCGGTGGCACCGCCGCGGAGCGCGGCGCGGCCGGGTTCCTCGATGTGCGTGATATTGGGCGTCATTTTTGCCCAGACGGGGAGCTTGGTGGCGGACTTCACCCAGCCGCAGACCTCCTCGAGAATGTCGGGGTCCTGGCCCATCGCGGCACCCATCTTGCGTTCGGGCAGACCGTGCGGACACGAGAAGTTGAGTTCGAACGAATCGACGCCGGCGGCTTCGCAGCGCTGCACGAGTTCGATCCAGCGGTCCTTGTTATATTCCTCCATGATGGAGGCGATGAGCGCGCCGGCGGGCTGACCGTCCTTGCATTTTTTGAATTCGTCCTCCCACAAGTGAAACGGCCGATCGCTGATCAGTTCGATGTTTTCCCAGCCGATGACTTCGCCGCTGAGCGCGTGGAGCTTGGCGTAGCGCGGGGTGACGTTGACGACCTTTGACGCGTCGAGGCTGACGGTCTTGGCGATGACGGCGCCCCAGCCTTCTTTGAACGCGCGGTTAATGACGCTCAGGTTGGTGCCCGGAGGGCCGGAGCCGATGACAAACGGGTTGGGGAGCTTGAGGCCGTCGACGGTCGTGACGAGTGTAGGCATAATCGAGTGGGTTAACTGCGTTAACTGATCGGTGCGATCGAGCGCCGTGGTGCCTCTGGGCGCAGGCTTCCGCCAACCATTCGCGTGAAGAACTGCGTAGAAACGGCGCTAGTAGTAACTGCTACGAATGAAAATGTGGTGGATGCAGAGGGACTTTCCAATCACAAACCTGCGTCAGCTCCCACATGACCTTGCTGCTTGAGCCGCGGCGCACGATCGCCGATTTGATGGAATTACGCGCCCTCACCGGTAACGAAAACGGTGCGCAGCGCGTGGCGTTTACGCCCGTCTGGGTGGCGACTCGCGCATGGCTCCGTAAAAAACTCGAAGCGATTCCGGGCTTGGAAATGCACACGGACGCGGCGGGCAATTTCTGGGCGACGCTGCGCGGCGAGTGCGGGGAGGCGCTGTTGATCGGTGGGCACATGGACTCGGTGCCGAATGGCGGCTGGCTCGATGGCTGCCTTAACGTGCTGGCTGGCGTGGAGATCTTGCGGCGTCTTCACGCGCAGTATGCCGGCCGGCCACCCGTGACGGTCCGACTCGTCGATTGGGCGGACGAGGAAGGCGCGCGGTTTGGGAAAAGTTTGTTCGGCTCCTCCGCGTGCGCGGGCTCGCTCGCCATGGACGAAGCGCGCGGGCTGAAGGACAAGGGAGGCATCACGCTCCCCGACGCGCTGGCGAACGTAGGCGTGCAGTTTCAACGGGTGAAGGACAGCGGCGTGGAACTAAAAAACGCTGCGGCCTACCTCGAACTGCACATCGAGCAGGGCCCGGTGCTGCTCGATCTCGATTTGCCCCTCGGCGCGGTGCTGGGAACCTTCGGCGTTGAGCGCCACGCGATCACCTTTCACGGGCAGGCTGCGCATTCAGGCAGCACGCCGATGAACCGCCGCAAGGACGCGTTGCTCGCCGCCGCGAAGATGAGCGAGGAGATTTACCGGATCGCCGCGCGCAGCGGCAACGGCGTCTGCACGATCGGTTCGTGCACGACAAAGCCGGGGATTGTGACGAGCGTCGTCGAGGAATGCCGCATCACCCTCGACCAACGCCATCTCGATTCAGCGTCGCTCGCGGCGATGTTGCGCGAGGCGAGGGAAGCGAGCGAGCGCTTCGCACGCGAGGGTAACGTGCGCGTCGCGTGGGAACGCCTTTGGCAGATTGATCCACGGCCGTTTCATCCGGAATTGATCGCGCTGTGCGACGAGGCGATCATGGAAACCTGCGGCGTGTCGCACCGATTGCCGTCGGGCCCGCTGCACGATGCGGCGGAAGTCTGCGGCGCGGGCGTGCCGACGGTGATGATGTTTGTGCAGAGCCTCCACGGAATTTCCCACAACAAGATCGAGGACACGAAGGAGGCGCACCTCGAAGCGTGCGTCATGGCCTTCGACCGGCTCGCCGACAAGGCGATCGCGTGGATCCACAATCCGCTTCGCCGATGATCGCGCTCGCCGTCCAACCGATGTTTCATGCGCTTGCGCCCGTCCGGGTCCCGCTGGCGCAGATGGCGACGCATGTCTTCGATCAGGCCGGCATTTGCGCGGCGATTATGCTGACGATCACGGGCATGGGCTTGCACTGGCATCTGCCGCGGCACCGGATGTCGATGGAGGAGCGGATGAAGGACGGCAAGATGACGGAGGACGAGGCGCGCCGGCAGATCGCGTTTTACGCGTGGTGCGCGCCGATCGCGACCATCCTGGGCGTCATCGTGCTGTTCGCCGTGCTGTTCGACATCACGAGTTGAGTGGCCGGCGCGATCGTTCTGGCATCGCGCGGGCGGCGTGGATTTGGTGAACCGGTGGTCAACGGTCCGACATTTCGCGAGGCGCTGCGCTTCTGGCTGAAGCTCGGGTTGATCAGCTTCGGCGGGCCGACCGGCCAGATCGCGATCATGCACGCGGAGCTGGTCGAAAAAAAGAGATGGATCGGCGAGCAGCGGTTTCTCCACGCGCTGAATTTCTGCATGCTGCTGCCGGGGCCGGAGGCGACGCAGCTCGCGACGTATTGCGGCTGGTTGTTGCATCGCACATGGGGCGGCATCGCGGCCGGTGTTCTGTTCGTGCTGCCGTCGGCGGTGCTGCTATGGACGCTGAGTTTTGTCTACGCGCGCTTCGGTGCCGTGCCGTGGATCGCGGCGATTTTCTACGGACTCAAACCGGCGGTGACGGCGATCGTGGCTGTGGCGGTGATTCGGATCGGACAACGCGCACTAAAGAACGGCGTCATGTGGGGCGTCGCGGCGGTGGCGTTCGCGGCGCTTTTTTTTCTGACGGTGCCGTTTCCGATCATCGTGGCGGGCGCGGCGATCGTGGGAGCGCTCGGCTCGAAGTGGCGCGCGTTGCCCTCGAGGCGCTTGGAGGACCCGGGGAGAGAAAGTGCGTTGGGGGCAACGCGCTCAACCTCGGAAGCAGTGATCGATGACGCGCACGCGTCACCGTTGCACACACAGCCGTCATGGACGCGCGCGGCAAAAGTCGCCGCCGTGTGCTTGGTGTTGTGGTGGGCGCCGGTGTTCGTGGCGGCGGCTTGGCAGGGGTGGGGTGGCGTGCTGGCGCGCGAGGGGGTGTTTTTCAGCAAGGCGGCGATGGTGACGTTTGGCGGGGCTTACGCAGTGCTGCCGTATGCCGGCCAGCAGGCGGTGGAAAATTTTCACTGGCTGACCGCTCCGCAGATGCTCGACGGACTCGGGCTCGCGGAGACGACGCCAGGGCCGCTCATCATGGTGGTGCAGTTCGTCGGATTTCTCGGCGGGTGGAACCAGCCCGGCACGCTGAGCCCGCTGGCGATGGCGACGCTCGGTGCGGCGATCACGACGTGGACGACGTTCGTGCCGTGCTTTCTGTGGATTTTTCTCGGGGCGCCGCACGTCGAGCAGCTGCGTGGGAACGCGCGGGTGGGCAGCGCACTGGCAACGGTCACGGCGGCGGTCGTCGGCGTGGTGCTGAATCTCGCGGTGTGGTTCGGGCTGCACGTGTTTTTCCCGCGCGGCGCGTCGGCGGGCGTGATCGATTGGTTTGCGGTCGCGGTAAGTGCGGTGGCGTTTGCGGCGATGCAGTTTTTCCGCGTTGGCATCATTCCGATCGTGGTGGCGAGCGGGGCGGTCGGACTCGCGTGGAGTTTAGTATAGGGGCGCGGCTCGTCCGCGCCCATCGCATACGGGCGCGCACGAGGCGCGCAACTATGGCTGCAGTCGCACCGGGCCGCCGGGCCGCGCGTCGGTGAGCTTCGCGTCGCGAATCACAGGCACGCCGTTGACGATCACATCGCCGAACCCGACGGCGTAGTGGTGCGGGTCGTCGAAGGTCGACGGATCGGTGACGGTCGCGGGATCGAAGATGACGAGGTCGGCGAGGTAGGAGGGTTTGAGTTCACCGCGCTGCCCGAGTTTGAAGGTCTTCGCGGGGAGTGACGTCATCTTGCGGACGGCGTCTTCGAGGCTGAGCACCTTGAGTTCGCGCACATAGCGACCGAGCACGCGGGCGTTGTTGCCGTAGCCGCGCGGGTGGGGAACGGCGTTGCCGAATTCGCGGATGCCGGAATCGGACGCGATCATCGTCAGCGGCTGCGCCATGAATTTCTGGAGGTCCTGTTCGTTGATGCCGTGAAACACGCCTTGCGCTCCGCCGCGAGCCTCGATGTCGAGGATGGTCTCGATTTGATCGTCGAGGGAGTCTGAGCCGCGGAGGAGTTTCGCGGCTTGCGGGATCGTTTTGCCGTTGATGCGCGGGTCCGCTTTGAAGCTGGCGATGACGGCGTAGGTGTAGTCGCCGCGTTTGCCGCGTTCGATGAACGATTTCATGTCGGCGAGCATGCGCGCCTTTTGCGCGGGGTCGGCGAGGCGTTCGCGGTAGCGCGCCCGGCCACCCTCAAGAAACTGTGCATCGATGAGATTGTCGCCGATGCCGGTGCTTGACGCGGTGTAGGCGTAGACGTCCTCGGTGATTGCAAGGCCGCTAGCGCGGGCTCGGTCGAGGTAGGCGATGATTTCATCGGCGCGGCCCCACGCGGTCGGGCCGGAAAGTTTGAGGTGCGAAACTTCCGCAGGAAGATGCGCTTCGCGAGCTACGGTGACAACTTCGTCGAGGGCCTCAATGATGCGCGAATCTTCGTGACGCATGTGGCTGGTGTAGATGCCACCGTGCGCGGCGACGACCTTGGCAAGTTCGACGATCTCGGGCGTCTTCGTGAACGTGCCGGGAAGATAAATCAGGCCGGTGCTCATCCCGACCGCGCCGTCACGCATCGCGCGATCTACGAGGTCGCGCATCTTGGACATTTCCTGGGCGGTCGGCGGGCGGGCGAAGCTGCCGCCCATCACCTGAAAGCGCACCGAACCCTGGCCGATGAGGGTCGCGAAGTTGATCGCGATCTTCTTGCGCTCGATCGCGGCGAAGAATTCGCCGACATCGACCCGCGACGACCCGCAGTTTCCGGCGACGATCAGGGTGACGCCCATCCGGAGAAAATTTTCCGCGACGGGGAGTTCAAGGATTTCCTCCGAGTGCGTGTGCACGTCAATGAACCCGGGCGCGAGGACGCGCCCGGCGGCGTCGATCTCGGTGCGGCCTTTGCCTTCAAATTTGCCGATGGCGGCGATGCGATCGCCGCGGACGGCGAGGTCGCCGTCAATGGCGGGTGCGCCGGTGCCGTCAATGATGCGGGCGTGACGGATAACGAGGTCAAAGTCCTGCGCGCTAAGCATGACGGTGGTGAGAAGGAAGAGTGGGAGAAGGCAGCGCATGGCGGCGTAGCGTGGGCGATGTTGAACTTGGATGAAAGAAAAAGCAGGATGAGAGGGCCGCTCGATGGAGCGTGAAGGATGGGGGTGATAAAATACGGAAGTCACCTCAACCCCTTGCGCGCGAAGGTGGTGCCGGCTGGGCGGCCCGAGGAGCTGAAATCGTGCGAATGCTGAACGGCACCTCGCCTGAAGGATTCTTTCTCGTCGGTCGCGAAATGCTGAAATTATCCGCCAAAAAACCGGTAATCAGAGTAGTGCTAAACGCCATGCTTCCCTTTCTTGGGCCGCTCTCCGTCTTTGGACGGCGGGTGGACCGCGATTCTCAAGCCGACCTATGAACGCCGTAGCCGAGGAAAGAATGGGTTTGGCGGCTCGCCGTGAGCCGCGGCGTGGCGGCGCGTTTACGCTCGTCGAAATCATGATCGTGGTGGTGATCATCGGTCTTTTGGCTGCGATGGCGATCGCCGCCTTTGGTCGGATTAAGGAGCGCTCCTTAGCCAGCCGGATGATCAATGATCTTCGGCAAATCGAAGCCGGATTTCAGCGTTATACTCTTGAGAACGGGGGTTGGCCCCCGCCCGGTGCGCCGGGCGTCCAACCCGCCGGGATGGATGGATATCTTCCTGCCTGCTACACACGGGTCACGGCCGTGGGGGGGAATTTCTCGTGGTCCGGTGCCCCGAACAACCGAATTTACCTCATCAGCACTCCGGCCGCGGCGCAATCGATCCTCCAGCGCGTCGACGACATCATTGACGACGGCAATCTAGCGACCGGAAATTTCCGCACGCAGGGCAGCGGCTACATGCTGCAAATTTATTGAACCCCGGGCGGCGGCTCAGCGGTCCGTGACAAGTGTACCGCCGAGGTCGCGGCCGTTGACGACGAGAATGCCGGATTGCTGCGCGGGGTCGGCACCGTCGGTCGCGAGGCGCTTTTCGTGCGCGAGATCGACGGAGAGGTGAAGCGGAGCGCTGGTCCCGGCAACGGTGAGGTCGAGGGTGTCGGCACGGAGGGAGATTTTGGTGCTCTCGGTGGCGCGGAGGAAGTCGGCACGAAACTTCGCGAAGGCTGCGTCGCTGGTGATATCGTTGACGGCTCTCACCCAGACAGCGGCGAGTACGCGGTCGCGCGGCGCGCCCGGGGCGAGCGTTGCGGTGAAGCGGGCGGCGCCGACTTTTCCGCCGTCCCGCACAACGGCGAGCGAGGCGGGTTGGCCGGTGTCATCGCGCGTAACGACAAACGCGATCGCGGCGGCGGTCGTTTGAAAACGCAGGTAGAGGGGCGAATCCGCCGCGAGAGAAACGGTCTCACCGGACGCGAGCGGACCGTTGGCGTCCCACAATTCGGCTGCCGCGGGCAGGATGAAGTTGGCGTTGACGGACTCGTAGGCGATCGGGGCTTTGCCGCCAATCGGATTGCGCGCGGTGGCGGGATTGTAGGCGGCGATGAGGAGCGCTTCGGGGCCGCGTTGCACCGAGGAGATGAAGGGGAGCAGGTGCGTGAGCTTCGAGTGGCCATCGGCAGTGGCGAGTTGCTGCTGACCGTAGGGATCGCGGTGGTAATCGAGCGCGAAATTCACGAGTGGCAGCTTCGGGCCACCTGCGAGGGTGAGCGTGAGCACTTTGTCCTGCGCGCCGTAGCCAGCGCCCGACGAGCCGAGGGAAAAATTCTTACCGACGTAGTGCGTGGCGCGTTCCCACGGCTGTGTGCCGAAGCGTTGGGTGACGACACGCGGCGCGGCGGGAATCGCGGCACGGATTTCGGCGGGCGGATTCCAAAAAGTGACGTCGTCGATCGCGGGATGGGATTCGCCGCTGGTGTTTTTCAGCCAGCCGGCGCGCATGAGTTGTTGATCGAGGTAGCCGTGGCCGGTGAGGAAGCCGTAGTCGCGGCTGTGGGCGCCGGCGATGCCTTCGTAGGGCGTGAACCAGTTGGCGGCGATGTCCGTCCACAGCAGGCGCAGGGCGGCCGCGGCTTGCGCGCGCACCGCGGGCGTCTGGGCGTAGTTGGCGAGCGCGCCGAGGTCGGTGAGGTCGGTGCCGTAGTAGGTGGGACTGGAGAATTCGTGGACGCCGTTGGCGCGGGTGTAGGCAAACCACTCGTCGAACCATTTTCGGCCTTGGGCGACGAGCTCGGGGCGGCCAGTGGTCTCGCCGATGAGAATGCTGTTGGCGATCCGCATGAGAAAGATGTTCGTATAGCTGACATCTACCTTATGGCGCACGAGTCCCTCGGCGCTGAGCGCGAACGCGTCGGCGAGTGCGCGACGCACGTCTTCGGGCATCCGATCGCGATACGCAGCCCACGCGAGGCTCGCGCACTGCATGGAAAATTCGAGGGCGTTGCGATCGTTGGGCTTGGGCTCACGCCAATACCAGCGGTAGTTGCCATACGTCGGACTCACCGGATCGCGGTCGTGCAACTCCTCGACGAGCGTGACGATCGCCGCCCATTTTTCCGGACGCCAGTTGTGTGCGACCACGGTCAGAAAGAAGCCGTAGATATCACGTGCGCCGGCGTTGGGCTCACGTTTTTGATAACGCTCCCAGGTGCGGTCGTAACCGGCGATGGCTTTGGCGTCCAGCGGCGGGTAGGACGGAGGAGCGACTTGGCCTGAGGCTGACGGTCGGGCGGAGACGAGGCTGAAGGCAACGAGAAGCGAGCGGAGGATGAGGCGCATAAAAAAGGGCACGGTCGAGCCGTGCCCTGAGAGACGAAGCAGATGGCCGATCGATTACTTCACCGCGGCAAGTTCCGCGACGATGAGTTCCTTTACGCGCGACTTCGCGTCAGCAAGCGGGAGTTCGCCCTTGTCGAGTTTGGCGAGGAAACCCTTTTGCGCGACGTAGTCCTTGTTCGCGACGCCGGCCTTGCTCTGGAGCATCCGCCACGCTTTGCGGCGCTCGACGGCGAAGAGGACCATCTGGCGCGACACGGCGTAGTATTTCACTTTCCCGTGCTCCTCGGCCTTGATGTAGCAGCCGAAGTTCGTGACGAACGAGCGATGCTTCGGATCGAAGACGCGGCGGTGGATCACGTCATCCTGCGTGATGAAGTGTAGTTGGTCGTCGAGGAGCGTGAGCTTGACGGTTTCCTCCTCTTTGATCGATTTCACGTGCTTGCGGAAGCGGCCTTCGGTGAGCGCCCAGTGGGCGACGGTGAAATTATACTCGGTGCCGTCGGTCGCGTATTTGGTGCGCCACCAGTCGCGATCGAGCGTCGGGTTGCCCTTGAGATCGAAGGCCTCCTGAGCGGTCTCGCCCTTGCGCGGGTTGAAGACGAATTCCGGCATGCCGCGCGCATCGCGCACGAGCTTCGCTTGATCGGCGCTCATGTTGTCGGCGACGGCATGCTCGGGCTGGCAGGTCGTGTAACTCTGGAAGAACGCGGTGCCGCGATATTCGAGTCCGTCGAGCAGCGCTTTGTAGAGCTTGGCCGCATTCGCCATCGAGACCTGCGCGACGAACGGCGAGCCATGGCCGCCGGTCAGGATTTCCGAGACGTTTTTCTTTTCGATCAGCTTGCCCTGCGAGGCGACGCCGAACTGGTTCATGTCGTAGCCGCCGAGCATCGTGGACGAATCGGAGTTCTGGCCGCCGGTGTTGGAGTAGACCTGCGTGTCGAGCATGAGCATCTTCACGTTCGGGCGGTTTTGCAGGACGACCTTTGAGACGTTCTGGAAGCCGATGTCGCCGAGCGCACCGTCGCCGCCGATGACCCAGACTTTCGGCAGCTCGCGGATTTCCTGGTCGGTCATGAGCGCGTCGTCGAGATGCGTGAGGGTGAAATACTCGGACTCACTCGCGATATTGTCTGATCGATCGAGCAGCGCGTCGGCCATGCGCTCGGGTCCGACGGAGCGGCGTGCGTGGTTGACGATGATTGACTCAGCCATGAGCCAGGAAATCGTCGAGCCGTCCTGAAAGAGCGAGTTCATCCACGGATAGGGATGCGGGTTCGACGGCGGCGTGGAGCCGTAGACGGTGTTGCAACCCGTGCTGGCGCCCATCATCATCACGGACATGCCGTTTGCGCGGCGGCCGTCGATGGTCTGGAGTTCCTTGTGGTTGAAGGCGTCTTGCTCAAGCACGGCGGCAAGTCCGCTCACGAGCTGCTGGTCGTCGATGGTGCCGTGCGTTGCCTCGTAGTCGGCAATGCGCTTGGCGGTGTCGGCATCGTTTTCGCCGCCAAGGTTCACAACGAGATGCGCAAACGTCTTCTTGAAGAGTGCGTATTGCTGTGGGCTGCGGGCCTTGAGCGCGGCGATCTTTTCGGCGCCCTCTTTTGCGAGGCGCGTGGCTTTGGCGCGGAGACGGTCCGCTTTCTTGTGATAGATCGGCCGCATGTAGGCCTCGGTCACACTGGCGACGGAGCGGAGGATACTTTTCTCCCCGCAGCCGGCGCACGCGCCGTCGCCGGAGACGAGCGCCTCGTAATTGCGGCGGACCATGAGGTGGTTGCGCAGCGCAGCTTCGCGGGAATTGGCGGCCTCGCCGTCGTTATAGAGGCCGAGGAATTTCTGCGGCGTATCGGGCAGCAGCCGTGAGAACACCTGGGCGGTGGTGAGCTCGGCGTTGAGCTCCTCGGTCTCACGCGTCATGCGCAACGCGTCGTGATCGCCGCAGACCTGCACGCACTCGCCGCAGCCCTTGCAGAGATCGGAGACGAAGATGGAGAACAGCCCGCCGGCGCCCGCTGTCTTCGCCTCGAGCGAGCGGAAGATCGCGGGGACGTTGGAGTAGGAGAGCGGGAGTTTGCTGATGATGTTGAAGAACTCGACGCGGCCTTTTTCAGAAACGCTCGTGAGCGCGGTGACTTCATCGCTGACGATCTGCTTGAAAGGGAGGTTGGTCTTCGCTTTTACGGACTCGTTCATCCGGGCGCGGGCGCGCTGCTCGAGGCCGGCGATCTCGGCGCCGAAGGCCTGACGGTCGGCGAGACTCGTGACATAATTGTTCACCGCGGTTTTCAGCACGACGGCTACTTCCTGTGCGGTGTTCGGCAGGGCGGTGTCGGGGCACGCGGTGATGCACTCCATGCACTGCGTGCAATTTTCCGCGATGTAGACGGGCGTCTCGCGGCGGGCCACGTATTTGGACTGTGTAGCGCCCGTGCCAGCGGCCATCACGCCGACGGAGGCAAACGCACCCGCGGGCTGGTGGTATCCGAGACCCGCGCGGAATTCACTGTCGAACTTGGTGAGCGACTGCACGGGCGCGCGCAGCGGCTGCGCGGGGGGCGCGGGGATCGAGCCGCAGCCGGAGTCGGCGCAGCCGGCCGTCGGGATGATGTGATGTTCGCCGATCGGCTTGAGTAGCGGGTTGCGCATCGAGGAGCGGTCGGGCTCGTCGTTGCGACCGATCTTGATTTCTACGACGCGCGAGAAGCCCTGCTCCATCACTTCCATGTTCGACTTCACGACGGCTTCGCCGAAGCGGCCGAATTTTTTCTCGTATTGCTTGCGGACGACTTTTGAAAACTGCTCCTCGGAAATTCCGAACGTCTTCAAAAACGGCGAAACGCGGAAGAACGCGCCGAGAAAAGAATTTCCCTGCATGCGCAGCTGGAGTTCGGCCTGCGTGGTGGCGTTGCGCGCGATCTCAAAGCCGGGAAGAATGAAGACGCGGATGTTGTTTTCCTGAACGAACTGGCGGTATTTCGCAGGGATGCGCTGCCACGCGACCTCGGGTGAATCGCTCGACTCCCAGACGAGCGCGCCGCCTTTCTTCAGACCGTCGAGCGGATTCGTGTGCGTGAACGCCTTCGGATCGCAGCAGAGCACGACATCGACGTGGTTCAACTCGCAGTTCACCTTGATGCGCTCGGGCGCGACCGTGAGGTAATAATTTGTTGGCGCGCCCTTTTTCTCGGAGCCGTATTTCGGGTTGGCCATCACGTTTATCTTTTCAACGAGTTCGCCGTCGGCGTCGTAGGTGGGATTTGATTCAGAGATAAATTTGCCGAAGTCACCGATGATCGAGCCGAGATTTTTTCCCGTCGTGATCATGCCCCAACCACCAATCGAGTGAAAGCGCACGGCGATGGCTTTGTCGGGGAGGAGTGAGGGGGTGTCCTTGCTGATGACGGCGTAAGGATGATCGACGCCAAGGACGAAGAACCCCTCGCCGTCCGCTGCGCGCTTGCCGTCCTTGCGGGCACTCGCGCCGGTGGCGAACTCATATGCGCCGAGCGTGTGCTCGGGGCGAAAATCGCGCGAGCCGATGCCATAGGCGCCGCGGAAGAGCCGTGGCGTCTCGGCCGGCGTGAGGGCGGGGAGCACGCCGCCGAATTTAGCGACCTCATTCGCCTTGCCGAGCGCGACGCGGATGTCGCGCGCGAGGGGATTATCGCCGGCGAGACCCTCATCTGTGCGCTCAAGGATGATGACGTTTTTCTTGCCGCGCAGTGCGTTGATGACGGCGGCCTCAGGGAACGGACGGATGACGTTGACGTGGATCGAGCCGACCTTTGCGTTGCGCTGCTCGCGCAGGTAGTCGCACGCGGCCTCGATGTTGTCGGCGGCGCAGCCGAGCGAGACGAATACCGTGTCGGCATCCTCCGTTTTGTATTCCTGAATAAAACCGTAGTGCCGGCCGGTGAGCTTGCCGAACTCCGCGTAGGCTTCGGCGAGCATCGGCAGGATGAACTCGTTAAAATTATTCCGGCGCGCGACGACGCCGTTCATGTGGTGCTCCTGATTCTGCACCGGCCCGAGGAGGATCGGGTTTTTGAGATCCATCATCTGCGGGACGCGGCGGCGCTTCGGGCCGAAGAGCTCGCGCTGCGCGGGGGTGGGGCAGTCGATCTGATCGTCGCAGGCACCGAGAAACTCGCGGAGCAGCTCGGCCTCGGGCGCGAGATACATGCGCTCGGAATGCGTGGTGAGCATGCCGTCCTGGATGTTCATGCCGGGATTGAGCGAGAGCTCGTTCACCTTGCGCAGAATGATCGCCTGATCGGCGGCTTGCTGGGCGTCTTTCGACATGAGCATCGTCCAGCCGACGTCGAGTGCGGCGTAGAAATCGTCGTGGCCGCAATGGACATTGAGTGCGTGCTTGGTCAGCGCGCGCGCGCCGATTTCGAGGACCATCGTCGAAAGCTTTCCGGGCGCATGATAGTATTGCTCCATCGCGTAGACGATGCCCTGGCCCGAGGTAAAGTTGACGGTGCGGCGGCCCTGCACGGCGTAGGACGTGGCGCCGCCTTGCGCGGCGTGTTCGCCCTCGGTCTCGACGGCGACTTTTTGCTGGCCCCAGACGTTGAGCTCACCGGCCGCGTAGGAGCCCTGATAAATTTCGCCGCCCTCGGTGCTCGGCGTGATCGGGTAAAATACACCGCCTTCGGTGATGCGCGTCTCGACGTATTGCGTGACGAGATAGTTGCCGTTACACGTGACGCGGAGGCCAGGATAACGCGGCTTGGTGTGCGGTGGGACGGAAGTCCCGGGCGGATTGGACGCGGAAACCTTTTCACCAGTGGCGGAGTTGCTCATGTGGGGGCGGGAGGGAGACGCAGGTTGAACTAAGGCGGAGGACGGTCGAAAAAACCGGAGGGGAGTCCGCGGGAACGCGTCACACTCATGCGGGCTTTGCGCGGAGTTACAAAGGCAAAAGTGACTCTTTCGTTGTGGGAACGCGCCGGCGGGTTGCGATGGTGGTGCGCAGTGAAATGATTTTGTTCATCGGGTAATGAGTATCGCCTCGCGCACCCCTCCGATCTGTCCTCGACACGTGGCGGATGAGCGAGCATCTCATCCTCACTCCCGCCCGTGTTGTCCCCTCCTTCGCAAAACGACTTGGTCTCTGCGATGACTCCGCCAAAGCCGGGGCCGGTTGTCGTTCTGGTGGTGGATGACGACCCGCTTTCGCGCTTGGTGACGGGGCAGGCCTTGGTCGCGCAGAATTTTTCCACGTTGGAGGTGGGCGGCGGTGAGGAGGCGATGCGGCAACTGGCCGCCGGCGGCGTCGACCTCGTGGCGCTGGATTTGCAGATGCCGGGGTTGAGCGGATTCGACGTTATTCGCCGCATGCGCGCCGGCGGCCTGACTCAGCCGGTGATCGTGATTACGACGTCGGATGACACGGCGAGTTTGGAACGCGCGTTCGAGTTGGGCGCGGACGACTGGGTGACGAAGCCGGTGGAGCCGCGCCGGCTCGTCGCGCGCGTGAAGGCGCTATTGCGGCGGCGAGCGCAGCCCGGCGCAAACCAGATTCTGCAGTTGGGCGAGACTCGGATCGATTTTGCGGCGAAGACGGCGGAGCGGGCAGGCGCCCCAGTGAATCTCACCCGCACCGAGCTCGCGCTCTTGAAATTGCTCGCCGAAAACTCCGGTCGCGTGGTCTCGCGCGATGAGTTGCTAAAGTCGGTCTGGGGTTTCTCCGATTCAGTGGAGACGCGCACCCTTGAGACGACAATCTGGCGATTGCGGAAAAAAATCGGCGACGATGGCGCCGCGCCGTGCTGGATTATCAACCGGTCCGGAATCGGCTACGAGTTGCGGGCGGACGGGGCGGGCAGTCCGGAATGATCAGCGGATGGCAAGAGCCGGGGCTTCCGCCGCTACCGCGCGGCGTTTTTTCTGGCCGGCAGCGTTGGCGGCAGCGGCGCCTGGTGCCCAAGCCGGCAGGCGCGCACCATGGCGCCGCTCAATCACGTCGACGAGGGCGAGCGCTGCGGCGTCAAGTTGTAAGGCGCGGGTATTAAGTTCTTCGGCGGAGGCGGCGGCCTCCTCGGAGGTGGCGGCGTTCTTTTGCGTGGTCCGATCGAGTTCGCTGACGGCGTTGTTCACTTGGGCGAGGCCGGCGCTTTGTTCCGCGGTCGCAGTGGTGATTTGCGTAATCAGCGTGTTGACCTCCTGAGCCTTGCTCGTGATGTCGGCGAAGCCGATGGTGACTTTTTGGGTGATCGCCGCCCCGTCGCGGCTCTTGGTGATGCACGCATCAATTCGCTCGGCGGTTTCACGCGCCGCGCCGGTGGCACGTTGGGCCAGCGAGCGGACTTCCTCGGCGACGACGGCGAACCCGGCTCCGGCTTCGCCTGCGCGCGCGGCTTCGACCGCGGCGTTGAGTGCGAGAATGTTGGTCTGAAACGCGATCTCGTCGATCGCTTTGATGATTTTGGCGATGTTGTCGGAGGCGGCCTGTATTTCGCCCATGGCCTGGCTCATCGCGGCGATGTCGCGCGAGCCGGAGTCGGCGGAGCCCCGCATCGCGTCGGCGAGATCCTTGGTGCGGACGACACCGTCGGCCGTGGTCTTCGCCATGCTGGTGATCTCCTCGATCGTGGAACTGATCCTAAAGACGGCGGTTGAGCGGGACAAGAAATGCCGGATGTGATTGGCTGCCGGGCCGATGAATGAGAACATCGGCCGAGAAAGCGGTCACCCCGTGGGTGAGCCTGAAACGGCGCTGGTGCCCGTCGCCGGCGAAGAGG
>CAITWF010000076.1 GCA_903896015.1 uncultured Opitutia bacterium
CCCCCTCCCCATAAATCTTTTTATCTCTCCAAACCACCAAGCCACGAACCCCTATTTGCTGAAAATAATCGACACGACTGCTGAACCTGACCATACCACCACTCTCATGATCGTCGAATCCGTCCTCGAAACCACCGCTGCGGTCGACATGCCAAACGCGGAGCGTTGCGACATTCTCTTCGTCGACGACGATCCGATCCTGCGGGTCGTGTTTCCGGAGTTTTTGCGGCAGAGCGGCTATGCGGTGTGTGCGGCGGCCGACGGCCGCGAAGCCCTCGAATTTCTGGCGCACCGCCAGCCGCGCCTTGTGGTCACGGATATCTTCATGCCGGAGGCGGACGGCCTCGAGTTGATCGTGGGACTAAAGTGCCAGTGGCCGCGCTGCGGCGTCCTCGCCATCTCAGGCGGCAGCTTCGGGCCGCCGGAAGTGTTTCTAAAAACCGCGGAATTGCTCGGCCGGGCGCGCACGCTGGCGAAGCCCTTCGCGCCCGACGAGTTGATCGCGGTCGTGCGCGAGATGTTGGACGGTCCGGTCGATTGAGGCGCAAAAGTTCCGGGAAATTTGATCGCTGTCTCTGTCCGGATTTGAAACCGGCGGCTACGAGCTTCGTCTTGCGGAGTTATGAACTCTTCCCCGCTTCGTCTTGCTGCCATGTCTGCGGCCCGGCTTACCGGGCTTGGCCTCGTTTTGAGTGCGCTGGCCGGTTGTGTTGTTGAGGAAGTGCATCCGCGCCCGCGGCCGGCTACCGTGGTAGTCGCCCCGCCGCCGCGCGAAGTCGTCGTCGTGGAGCAACCGGCCCCGGTCACCGAGGTGATCGTGGTGCGGCAAGCGCCGCCACCCCCGCGCGTCGAGGTCGTGGTAGAGCGTGAACGCCCGTCGCCGCGACACGTATGGGTCGCGGGTTATTGGGGCTGGCAGGGGGGCTCGCACGTATGGATTGGCGGCCGCTGGATCTTGCCGCCGCGCGAGCACGTCGTGTGGGTGGAGCCGCGCTGGGAAGTGCGCGGAGGGAGTTACGCCTTTGTCGCGGGTTTTTGGAAAGACGTCCCGATGGCGCGCGAAACGGTCGTGATGAAGGAGGAGATTAGGACCGCGCCGGCTGTGAAAGAAGTAATCATCCGTGTGGCGCCGCCGGCGCCCAAAAAGGAAATCATCGTCGAGCGCGAGCGGCCCTCGCCGCGGCACCTGTGGGTCGCGGGCTACTGGGTATGGCGCGGCAGCAAGCACGAATGGGTCGCGGGCCACTGGGAGCTTCCGCCGCGCGGGATGACGACATGGGTTGAAGCCCGCTGGGAGAAGCGCGGCGAAGGCTTCGTCTTCATCGCGGGCCGCTGGCGCTGAACGGTTCTTGGCGGGCGGTCGCTCCGAGGGAGCGAGACCGGTGTGCGGGGTTTCGGCTTGGAATTGCCGGACGAAGCACGGCAACCTCCGGCCATGGCGCTCCCTAAAATCAACCTCAAGGCCGAGGTGCCGCACGAAATCAAAACCGAGCTGGCGCAGACCCAATGGGGCAAGGTGCTCAGTCTGACCCCCGTCGTGCTAACGGTGATCTCGACCCTGCTCGCGGGTCTCTCGTCGAGCGAGATGACCCGCGCGCAATACGACCGCGCGCTGGCGGCGCAGCGGCAGTCGAAGGCGGGCGACCAGTGGAGTTTTTTTCAGGCGAAGAAACTGCGCGGCGCGATGCAGCGCTCCGCCCTCGATGTGCTGCGTGGCACGACGGAGGTGTCGGAACTCGATGCTGCGGCGCTCGCGGTGTTTCGCGACGCGCCGAAGCCGGCCGATCCCGCCGCGAAGTTTTCTCCCAGCGTGCGCGCGGCGCTGGATGCGCAGGAAAATTCCCGGCCCGACGCGGAGATGGCCACTTTGCTCGGTAAGACGTCCGAGGCTGAACTCGACACCGCTCTGCGCGTGGCTCAAGACGCCGCGATCGCGTTTGACGCCGCGCAAAAACCGCTCGCCGCCGCGATCGACGAACGGGAGCATGAGTCGTCCGAAGGTAGTTCGACGGCGGCGCGGCGGCGGGCGGTGACCGCGGCGCGGCTCGACTACCTCGCGCGCCGCTACGATGCTGAGGCACGCCTCAACCAGACGATCGCCGGCTTGCTCGAACTCCAGGTGCGCGCCAGCAACCTCTCCGCTGATCGCCACCATCGCCGCAGCGGCCGCTTCTTCTACGGAATGCTCGCTGGGCAAGTCGGTGTGATCGTGGCGACGCTCGCGCTCGCGATGCAGCGCCGCAACCTCCTCTGGGCGATCGCTGCGTGCGCCGGTACGATTGCCCTTGGCTTCGCAGCCTACGTGCTCGTGGCCTTGTAATCGGGAGCGATTGGGTTTTCCCGATCACAGCGGGAAGATTGGGCACGCCCCCGGCGAAAAAGCCGTAGCGCCCCCCGTCAACGCGCCGCTCGCCGCGCCGATAATCGGTGCAAGCAGCACTCGCTGCCGCCTCATGGATGAACGGTGGAAACGCCGGGCAACGGAATGCCGCAACGCCTTTTCAGGCAGTCGTGATTGCACTGCGATCGGACGGATTCCGCCCCGCGTTCTCCGGCCGCCCGATCGGGATCGGGCGGGGCGGTCTGGGACGCTGCGAAACTCGAAACCCTCAACCGGGGGTGGTCGGGTTGTGCCCAAAAATGCCCGGTCGTCGCGCCCGCGATGGCCGGGCATTTTTTCGCGCGTCCGCCCGACGCCGTGCGGAGATTACCACGTTGGCGGGGTTTCCGCTCAATCTACACCTCGATCGTGCCGAAAACTCCAAGGCAATGGTCTCCACCTCCTTTTCTGAAACAGAACTCGTCCTCGTCGCCCAGGAATTGCCCGCGGCGCCGCGCCTGCTGGTCGAGCTCGGCCAGGCGTCCGCAATCCGCGCACCGATGCCCGCGATGTCGTCGCGCTGCTGCGTCAGGATGCCGCGCTCGTCGCGCGGCTGATTCGCATGGCCAACAGCGCGGTCTACGCGCGCGCCGAGCCAGCGGGCTCGTTGGAGGAGGCGCTCGCGAGCATCGGCTTTCAAGAGGTGCATCGGCTCGTCGGTGTCGCCGCCGCCGCGCACCTTGCCGATCAGCCGCTCAAGGCTTATGGCTTCGAGGGCGCGCGCCTGCGGGCCAACGCGCTGTTTGTCGCGGTCGTGATGGAGGAGCTCGCGCACGTCGCCGCCGAGGATCCGCCGAGCTGCTACACCGTCGGCCTCCTGCGCTCAGTGGGCAAGATGGCTCTCGAACTGCTCTCAAAGGAAGCGCCGCCGACCCCGGCTTTCACCGCTAGCGGCGAGTCGGCGCTCGACGCCTGGGAGACGAAAAACTGGGGCACCGACAACTGCCAGGTCGCCGAAAAAATTCTCCTGCACTGGCGCCTGCCCGCCGACGCCGTCATTTCGATTCGGCATCACTATCACCCAGAGAAGCGCCACAACCCGATCATCCATCTGCTCAATCTCGCCGCCGGCGCGGCTGAGCACCGCTGCTTCGGGCTGCCGGGTGAGGAAGTATTCTGGAAATTCACCCCGGAAAATTTCGCGAAGGCCGGCGTCAACGAGCGCCAGTTTCAGCAGGCGTGCGAACGCGCGCAGCGCACCTTCCAGCGGCTGCACTCGGTCGTGGGCTGAGCCCCTTCGCGACGCACCCGCTCATTTCGAGACGCGGGCCGCGGCGTCGACAAATTCGTTCGTGTAAGTCTCCGCGATCTTCACGCCAGTGAACTTCTTCGCGTAGTTCGCCATCACTTTCCACTCGGTGGTCGCGGCGGCGACGTCGAGCCGTCCGTCGGTCGCGAACATCTGCATGTCTTCCTTGAGATTGTTCGCGTAGACCGCCGCGGGCTGCAGCTTCCCGGCCATTTCTTTCGGCAGCACCGCGAGGATTTCCGCGGCGCTGTGCGTGTTGATGAACTGGTTGCTCCGGTAAAACGCATTCACGAGCTTCTGCGTGAGCGCCGGATGGGCCGCGACGAAGGCGTTGGTCATGTAGAGCGCCGTGGTCGGAAACACGCTGCCGAGATGTTTCTTCGTCTCCGCGACCGACGTCAGATCGACAAATACGCTCGCGACGCCCTCGGCCTGATAATACGTCGCGTCCGGCTCGTGCGCCACGATCGCGTCGGCCCGGCCGTCCTTCAACGCCGCTGCCATCTCCTCGCGAGGCAGGAGCGGAAGCCCCGTGAAATCCTTCGCGGAAAACCCCGCGTGCACAAACAGCCAGTTCGCCGCCGTCGTTTTCCCCGAGTTCGCTCCGCCGGTAAAAATTATTCGTCCCTTCAGGTCCGCGACCGTCTTGATCTGATCCTTCACGCGATTCGCGACCATGACCTTCAGGCCCGGTGAGCCGCCCATCGTGATGACGGCCTCGGTCAATTTTCCCTCGGCCTGCGACAAAATTGTGTGATGGTAAAAGGCGACTGCACCGTCCGCGCGTCCGTCGAACAACAGCTCTTCGGTTGGCGCCTCGTCGCGCAGCTCCGCCAGCGTAACCGTCAGCCCCTCATCCTTAAAATAACCAAGCCGCTCCGCGACGATCGCGGGGAGGTTGCGGACTTCCTTGATGCCATCGACCACGAGGACCGCGCGCGCGCCGGGCGGCACGGGCTCCGCGCGCAACGCGCCAGTCAAACAGACTGCAAACACGAACCAACGGGGGGAGATTTTCATGGGGAAATCGCGTTGAGGATCGCGCGAGGAGATTACGCGAAACTTAACCGGGCCTGAATTTTATTTCACCCGAGCTTTGGTCAGCGCTTGCGCACTCCGATGCCCGGCCGCTCCGGCAGCACCATCTTGCCGTCGACGATCGTCGCGCCGTCGAATGGATCATTTTTGATCAGCACGGCACCGTCGAGATCGGCCCAATCGACGAGCGGGGAAAGTTGCGCCGCGGCCGAGATCGCGCACGACGTCTCAGTCATGCAGCCGAGCATGACTTTCATGCCGAGCGCGCGGGCGAGGACGATCATCTTGTGCGCCTCGTGGAGGCCCGTGCATTTCATGAGCTTGATGTTGATGCCGTCGAAGACCCCGCGCAGCGCTGCGACGTCGCTCAGCCGCTGGCAGTTCTCATCGGCGATCAACGGCAGCGGGCTGCGCTCGCGCAGCCACGCGGTGTCGGCGAGCTGCGCCTTCGGCATCGGCTGCTCGATGAAAACCACGCCGCGCGCCGCGAGCCACTCGATCATCCGCAGCGCTTCGTCTCGGTCGGTCCAGCCCTGGTTCGCATCGACGGTGATCTGTGTGTCCGTCACGCTGCGGATCGTTTCGATCATCTCGCGATCGTTTTCGCGGCCGAGCTTTACCTTGATGATTTTGTAGATCGCGGCCTCGCGCGTTTTCAGTCGCACGATCTCGGGCGTATCGATGCCGATGGTGAACGAGGTGACCGGCGTCTTCGCCGCATCGAGGCCCCAGAGGCGGAACCACGGCGCGCCGAATTTTTGGCCGACCCAGTCGTGCAGCGCGATGTCGAACGCGGCTTTTGCGGCGGTGTTGCCCGGCGCGACGGCATCGATCGCAGGCAGGAGGTCTTCGAGTTGAAACGGATCGGAAATGTTTTCGATCAGCGGCTGCGCACGCCGGAAAAACGCGGTCGCCGTCTGCTGCGATTCGCCGAGGTAGGGTGGCATCGCCGACTCACCGTAGCCGATGACACCGTCGTGCTCGAGTTCGACGAGCATCGCGGGCGTGGTGGTGCGCGAGTAGGTCGCGGTGGTGAACGCGTGGCGGAGTTCGAGCGTGTAGGGCGAGAAGCGAAGTTGCATGGGAGCGATTGGGGCGAACGAAGTGCGAAAATTTCCCGCGCTGCAATCCGGCGATTGGGCATTGCCACGGACGGCGCCGCGCGCGAGATCGTCGTTGCCCCATGAAAAAACTCCCGTCGCCTCGGTTGCTCGCGTTGTTTCTGGTTTTCGTGTGTGCTGCAGCCGTGCCCTACGCCCAAACTCCCGCGCCCGCCGCGCCGCCCGCCAAACTAGGCTCGAGGGTTTTCACGTGGGAGAGTTTCACGGTGAAGCCAACGGCGGTCGGCACGCGCCGCGATGTCGTCGACCTGCCGACGGCGACGTTTGAAAAATTCGAGAGCCACATCAGCACACTCAACCCGGGCAACATGTCCCACCCGCCGCACATCCACCCGCAGGAAGAATTCATCATTTTGAAGGAGGGCACGCTGGACGCGTCGATCAACGGCAAGATCGAGCGCGTGGAGGCGGGATCGATCCTGTTCTTCGCGTCGAACGACTGGCACAACGTGACCAACGTCGGCGACAAGCCCGCGACTTATCTCGTGTTCAATATGACGACGGCCGCGACGCACTCCGCGCCAAAGGATGGAGCGACGAAGGCGGCCGGCGCCGGCAAGCAGGTCTCGACCGTATTTCACTGGGACAAGATGGAGGCGAAGCCGACGAAGACTGGCGCGCGCCGTGAGATCGTGAACTCGCCGACGACCACGCTCGCGAGTTGGGAAGGACACATCACAACCCTCAAGCCCGGTGAAGTCCCGCACGCCGCGCACAAGCATCCCGACGAGGAACTCGTGATCGTAAAAGAGGGAACGATGGAGGTGACGATCAACGGTGTCAGCCAGCGCGGCGGACCCGGCTCGATTTTTTTCTACGGCTCCGGCGATCTGCACGGCATGAAAAACATCGGCGGGTCGGAGGCGACTTACTACGTCTTCCGCACGATTACGGAGGCGACGCCGAAGAACGCACCCGCGAAGACAGACTAGCGTTCGTCGTGCCTGCCGGTGTCGATTGACACCAGCAGGCACAGCGCGGACAGCACGAGGATCAGCGGGATCATCGGAGGACAGGCGAGATGCGATCAGGTAAGGCGCACACCGCCGTCGATCGTGATTTCTTCACCAGCGATGTAGCTGGAGTCGGTTGACAGGAGGAAGCGCACCAATTTCGCGACTTCGTCGGCGGTGCCGAAGCGCTTCAGCAATGCGGAGGCGGCCATGCTGTCTTCAAATCCCTTCTGCATGTCGGCCGGCATGCCGAGCTTATTGTAGATCGGTGTCGTGATTGGGCCCGGGTTGATCGTGTTGATGCGAATACCGCGGGGCGCGAGTTCGACGGCTAGCGTGCGGCCAAAGGAGGCGACGGCGGCTTTAGTGGCCGAATAGATACTCGCCGTCGGCATGCCGAGGTAGCTGGCGATGGAGGCGTTGAGGACAACCGCGCTTGGATTGGCGAGCACAGGCAGCAGCGACTGGAGCTGGAAGTAGAGCCCGCGGACGTTGACGCCGAACATATCGTCGAAGTGCTGTGGCGTCATCGCCTCGATCGGACCGAACTGGCCAATGCCGGCGTTGAGAAACGCGCCATCGAGCTGCGGCGTGATTTTCTTGATCTCGGCGCCGAGGGCCTGCGCGTCGGCGAGACTGGCGGAATCGGACTTGAGAACGATGGCGTTCGCGGGCAGCTGAGCCTTGGCTTCAGCGAGTGTCTTCGGGTTGCGACCCGTGACGATGACCTTCGCGCCTTCGGCGCTCAGGAGTTGGGCGGTGGCGAGACCGATACCGGTCGTGCCGCCCGTGATGAGGATGGTTTGGTTTTTCATGGGAAGAAATGGGGAGCCATAATAGAATAAACGTTCTGGAACGCGCAGGAGAAAATCAGTCGAGAACCTGCAAAGCCAGATGGGCGCTGAGCTTCAGGCTGTCACGCTCGCCGAGCGCACGGGAAGCGACGCTCAATCCGAGGATCGTGTGGTAGAGAAAGCGAGCGAGGGCGATGGGATCCTTGCTCTTGGCAATTTCGCCTTTCCGTTGCGCGGCGCTGAGGCGCGAGGCGAAGAGGCCTTCAATTTCGCGCGCGTGCGTCGCGGCGAGCGCGCGGGTGTCGGCGTCGTGGGGTGAGAGTTCGACCATGGAGTTGACCATCAGACAGCCTGGCGAGCCATGGGCGCAATTACCGTCAATCATGCGATCGAAGAATTCAGTGAAGACCTGGCGGACGGGCGCGGGGTCATCGAGTTTGCGGCGGATGCCGTCGATTGCGCGATCGAGGTAGCGCCGAAGTGCCGTCTGGTAGAGCGTCTGCTTGTCGCCGTAGGTGTCGTAGAGGCTCTGGCGGCTGACCCCGAGCTCGTCGACGAGATCGGAAAACGACGTATGCTTAAAACCGCGCGCTCGGAACAACTCGAGCGCTTGGTCGAGCACTTCGGCTTCATCGAACTCTTTGGCGCGTGGCATGGCGGGTAAAAGAACAAGCGTTCCAGAATAGTCAAGTGAAGATTTTAAAAAATGTGGTTCGAAGGCGGCGTGCTGGGTGCAGCGTTTGGTTTGCGTGGACGCGATTTTGCCCGGAGGCTGGGCCCATGAAAGCTCCCGCCCGTATTTCCACTCTGGTCTTTCTGGTCCTCTCGCTGGTTGCGAATCTCCCACTGGCGCGGGCCGACGCCGAGGCCGATGCCTCGCGGGCAAAAGTGCGTGCGATGCGTGACTCCGTGCTGGCCGAGCTCTACAAGCTGCATCCCGACGCGAAGGCGAAACTCAAGAGCGCGGCGGGCTACGCCGTGTTTTCCAACGTCGGCATCAACCTCGTGCTCGCGAGCTTCGCGGGCGGCCATGGCATCGTAGTGTCGAAGGGCACGTTCAAGGACTCGGAGACGTTTATGAAGATGGGCTCGGCCGGCCTTGGGTTCGGTCTGGGCGTAAAGGATTTTCGCGCGGTCTTCATCTTCAAGGATCCGGCGAAGCTCGCGGCGTTCATCGACAAGGGCTGGGACTTCAGCGGCCAGGCCGATGCTGCCGCGAAATCCGACGACAAGGGCGCTGCGCTCGCGGGTGCAGAGACGGTCATCCCGGGCGTCGAGGTTTACCAGATCACGAAGAACGGCCTCGCGCTACAGGCGACGCTGCAGGGGACGAAATACTGGAAGGACAAGGATCTGAACTGAGTCGCGCATCGCGCGGAACCTGCCCAGCGGATGTCACAACTGGCCCTCTCATGGCGGGACTTTACGGGAGCTGTAAAATGGTTTGGAGCGTGTGTCTGCCGAAAGAGAGGCTCCGTCGTTTTCCACTGAAGTTAGTCGGCTAATCGCCGATATGAGAGGCGCAGTCTCTATGACCCACCTCTGAGCCATGAATATCGCCAGTGCTGCCACCAGCAGCACCTCACAAGTTTGGTCGGGCGCAAGTGCCCCGATGTCGCCGACACAAAAGATGTCCGGCTTGTTTGACCTTATCGACACGTCCGGTTCCGGCTCCATCACCAAGAGCCAATTCGATCAGGCGTTTCAGACCCAAAATCCGCCGGCTTCATTTCGGTCGGCCGGCGTCGATGTGGTCTGGAACAAGCTCGATCCGAATGGCACGGGCTCGGTGTCGAAGCAGGATTTTGTGATCACAATGACGACGCTGATGAAACAGCTCCGCGGTCATCATCTCCACGAGGGCAGTGCTGCTGGCGCCGCTTCGCTCGCGGCGGGAGTGACTGCGCTCGATGCGGTCGGTCAGACGAAAAGCGCCGACAATACCGGCAGCACGGTCGGCTCCGTGTTGGATTTGCTCGCTTGATCGCGACGTTTAGTTGCGAGCTTCTATTGCGGGAGTTGCCGACCAGAGGCTTCCTCCGGCCTGTCCGTCGGCAGTGCCCCACACACACGGCATTCCGAGTTGTTGGAGCCAAGCGGCGCCCGCGTTGCCTTTGAGCATCGCGATCGTCGCTAGACTCCCCGCGACGAGGCAACTCTCCGCGATGACTGTAACGCTGGCGAGCCCATGCACGGGCCAGCCGGTACGCGGGTCAAGTATATGGCTGTAGCGACGGCCATCGATCACCACACAGCGCTCGTAGTCGCCACTCGTGGCAAGCCCGCCGTGAGTGAGCGGGATAACCGCCAGCCGCGCACCGGGCCGGCGCGGATCGCGGAGATGAATGAGCCACGGTGTGCCATCCGCTCGCGGCCCGATCGCGCGAAGGTCGCCGCCGAGATCGATCAGGCCATGCTGAGTGCCGGCTTCCGCGCAAATCGCGGCGGCGCGATCTGCGGCGTATTCTTTGGCGATGCCGCCGAAGTCGAGCTCCATACCCCGCACGGGAAACGACAGCCGGGGCCGCCGCCACTGCACTTTTTCGAGCCCGACCAACGCCATCAGTTGATCCACCGCGGCCGTTTTCGGCAACCGGCCGGAGGAGAAATTCCAGACGCGCCGGAGGATGCCGGTGGTGATGTCGAACGCCCCTTCGCTCTTGCGATGCACGGCCAGAGCATAGTCGAGGAGCGCCGCGGTCTCGTCATCGACATCCAGCGCCCCACCGACTGCGGCAACGCGATTGATTTCGCTGAGTAGACTGTCGGGGCGGTAGCGCGAGTAGCGATCCTCTATCCGGACAACTTCCGCTTCGGCGGACGCCGCGATCTCCGCGGAGGCCTCAAAAAGATGGAGCACGCAGTCCGATCCCATCGCGGGAAATGAGGTGCACGTGGCTTCGGGCATGTTGCGGATCATCGCGCCTGCTTCGCCTTCAGCTCAAGGCAGGATGTGTCCGTCGGAACTGAGAAAAATGCGCGCTCCTTTCGGAAACGTGCGTCCCTCGCGCGTGAAAACCTCGGCCAACGTCGCGCTTTTCAGCCTAAAGACGGCGGTTGAGCGGGACAAGAAATGCCGGATGTGATTGGCTGCCGGGCCGATGAATGAGAACATCGGCCGAGAAAGCGGTCACCCCGTGGGTGAGCCTGAAACGGCGCTGGTGCCCGTCGCCGGCGA
>CAITWF010000077.1 GCA_903896015.1 uncultured Opitutia bacterium
ACGCCCTCACCGCCGCGAACCACGCGCGGTGAAACGACGACCCAAAGCCTATGCTCTGCTCAACAAACCCCGTCATCAGTACAACGAATCTCCCCACCGCAATCGCTGCAAACCAACGGGTTCTGACTAAGCGCCATTCAGATCAGATCGCGCCCGACTGAACGCCGGCGCGAGACGGGGTGGTATTTTAAAGCGACCACTTTTTCGACTTCCTCTAGCCGACAAATTCTCCCAATTTTCGCCCGTCTCCCGTCCAGTTTACCCACTCCGAATCCTAGCCCCAGTTCAGGCAGCACCCCCTGCCTTCGTCTGCGCAACGGTAGTTTTGCTCTCAGGTTACTTTTGTGCGGCGAAGTCGATCCCTCCTTGAGCGCGGCTTGGTTTACTCCAGCTCCAACCCGTCATGCTCTTCACCCCACGTGTTTTGCTCACGTCCGCGGTCCGCGCCGCGCGCATTGTGCTCAGCTTGTTCATCGCCGGAGTCGCCATTGCGCCGCTCTGTTTATCTGCCGCCGAAACCACCGCCATCTCCGGGACTGTTACCAACAAGACCACCGGCAACGGCCTGATCGGCGCGCGCGTCGACATCCCCGCGCTCGCCGTCAGCACGTTAGTCGACGAAACCGGCCGCTTCCTGCTCAACGTGCCGCCCGGCGCGCATGAACTTGTCGTAAGCTACACCGGCCTAGACACCGAGAAGCGCACCGTCCTCGCCACCGCAGGCCAGATGATCGTTAGCAACTTCGACCTAGGTAGCGGTGTGCTGATGCTCGACGCCTTCAAAGTCGCCTCGGCGAAGGAAGGCCTCTCCTCCGCGATGACGCAGCAGCGCAACTCCGACAATCTGAAGAACGTCGCGTCGATGGACGCGCTCGCCGATCTCCCAAATATGAATGCCACCGAGCTCGCGATCCGCTTGCCTGGCGTCACGTTCGGCGACCCGGGTGACGAAGTCGTCGAGCAAATCAGCGTGCGTGGCATGGGCATCGGCACGACTTCGATCACGATCGACGGCGGCGGCATGTCCTCCTTCTCCGCACAAAACCGCCAGACCCGCATGACAGCGTTTACCGGAGCGATGTTTGAGTCACTCGAGCTCACCAAGGGCCAGACGCCGGATCGCGCGGTCGACTCGCTCGGTGGCGGGGTAAATTTCAAAACCCGCTCCCCCCTCTCAATGCGCGAGAAGCGCCGCCTGAGCTACAGTCTCGCCGCTCGCTCGGCGCCTTCGTTCACCGAGCAAATTCCGCTCCGGCAGCTGCGCCCCACCCATGAGCTCTTCAACATTTCCTACTCCGAGAAGTTCGCGATTTTCGGCAGCGAGACCGAAAATCTCGCGGTCTCGGTCAACGGCTTCTACTCCGAGAACGTATTCGGATATTTTCAGACCAACCGCGATTTTCAGCAGACCAACAATCAGCCTGCCTATCTGTGGGATTATCGCACACGCGACGACTACAACAACCGCATGCAGCGCAGTCTGAGCACCAAGTGGGACTACCGCCTTGATCGTAACAACCTGTTCAAGCTCAATCTCATCGTAAACGAGGCGCCTGAGCCTATGCGACGCCAGTTCAACTCGCGCGCATTCGCCGGCAGTCAGACCACGGTGCCGAGTGCTTCGACAGGGATCGTGCCCGGCGCCTTCACAGATCGCATCACAGTGGTGCGCGCCATTCCTACCGCCTCCAACGCCACGTCGAGCACAACGGCGCCCGCGCTTATCGACCAATCCGTCTCGAACATAAATCGCGACCAGCGCCTGCGCCACACCGACGCCGGCGGCGAACACACGTGGGGCCCGCTTTACGTCGATTGGGCCGCGCTCTGGAGCCGCACCCACTATCGCTACCTCGGCAACGAGGCCGCGCTCACCAATCGAATCGGCAATGTGCCGTTCATCGGTCCTAACGGCTCCGCCGGTTCAGCGACCAACAACGTCAAGGGCCCCAACGGCGAGACTGGCGTGGGCTGGATTCTTGATCGCACCAAAAGCGATCTCTATCCCGCCTTCATTCAAAACGGCGGGCTCGATTTCACCAACCCAGCCTACTATCGCCCGACCGTCAACGGCTTGACCACCCAGGCAGGCAACCTCGACGTCGACCTCATCAAGGAACTCCGCGGCAACGTCACCTACCAACTTCCGTTCGAGAGTTTCACGGCTTCGATTAAAGGCGGTTACAGCGTCCGTGATCATAACGACGAACACTACCGCGTAAACCGCCGCTGGAGCTACATCGGCAAGGATGCGCTGCCGACCGATGCGGTGCTGACTTGGGACAAGGTCAAAACGGGCCGCAACCTCCCGAACTGGGACGCCAATGCTTTCTACTACAATGGCCAGCTCCTCAACCCCTCGCTCTGGCAGGAAGACTTGTATTATTATTACATGAACAAGCTCTCGGCCTCCGTCCGCTCACATGAGGTGATCAGCAGTTACTATCTCATGAGTCAGGGCAAAATCGGCCGGTTCGGTTATCTGCTGGGCGCTCGCCGGGAACTCACCGACACGACAGGCTATTTGAACGTGCGCTCGCATGTGCTTACAACGACCGCACAACAGACAGCCGACCCGCTCGGCTCCGCCCTGAAGGACTACAACAATCCGACTAAAAACGAAGGCGACTATGGCGAGACGTTCCCAAGCATCCACACGTGGTATGACCTCACGGCCAATCTCAAGGCGCGCGGCTCGTGGACGACCGGCATGGCCCGTCCGTCGCTCGCCAACGCCGTCACCGCGCTCACGCCCAATGATACCGCACAGACCCTCACATACGGCAACCCCGCGTTGCGGCCCACCAAATCGCAGAACTGGGACTTTTCGTTGGAATATTATTTCGAACCGTCCAGTACGCTCACGGTTGGCTGGTTCCGGAAACGGATGGACGATTACATCCTCTCCAATCAAGTTATCGGCACAGTCGGGGCTGGCCCGGACAACGGCTTCGGCGGCCAATATTCCGGTTATGAAATCCTTTCCAACGCCAATGCGGGCACCGCCTTCGCTTCGGGCTGGGAGGTCTCCTACCTTCAGCAGTTCCGTTTCCTCCCGGGCCTGCTCAAAGGGCTCCGTCTGAATGGCAACTGGACCGAACTCCGCGCCCACGGCGACTACGGCACGCCCGGCGCCTATTTCAAAAATAAGGATGTCAACGGCTTCATCCCGCGCACGGTCAATCTCGGACTCAACTGGGACTATCGGAAATTCGGAGTGGGCCTCACCTACAACTTTACCTCCGAGAGCATTCGCGGCGCGAACTCCAACCTTACCGCCACCTCGCGCAACCGCTACATGCGCTCGCGCGATCTGTTTAACCTGAACCTGCGCTACCAGCTTCGCACAAACCTCACGCTGAACGTCGGCGTGCAGAATATCTTCAACGAGCCGCAGCGCTACTACCGCGGCATTCCCGATCAAATGGAGACCTTCCTCATGCAAGGCACCACGATCACCGGCGGTATCGAAGGCCGCTTCTGATCGGAACCCCGCCCGTCATTTCCTCCCAGGCCGCGGGTCCGCTCGCGACCCTTTTCTTTTCCGCGCCGCTCAGCTCCGCACGCCCACCCCGATCTGCCCGCGCATGTAGGCGATTGTCCGCTCCAACTCTGCTCGCTGGAAATCCTGCGTCGCCTTCTTTCCCTCCTCGCCCGGCGGGGCCTTGAACGGCGCGAGGGGATGTCCGCGCTTCGCCAGCGCCTCGAACTTCGCCAGCGCCGCCGGCCGCCGGTCGTAGTGCTGCCAGAACTCCGTTTGCCGGTAGGGAAACACTTTCTGTCCGCCCGAAATCGTCTCGAACATCAGCGGCACCGCCGGACACAGCTCGCTCCAACGCGCCGCGTAAGCTTTCCAGTCGATCAACCCCTCGCCCGCCGCCGTCCACTGCGTGATCGCGCCCTCGGGCGTCGCCCACACCATGTCGTCACGCAGACTGGAGCAGATCGTCACCGGGCCGAGATTTTCCAGCACGTCCATCGGATCCTCAAGCGTCCACACGGCATTGCCCGAGTCGATGTTGCAGCCCACGAAATCGTGCCCCGCCTCGTCGATCAGCTCGCGCAGCTCCCACGAGTGCATGTCACCCGCATGGTTTTCGATCGCGATCCTCACGCCGCTCTCGAGCGCGTCGCGGCGACACGCCATCAGCACCGCGAGCAGATCCGCCATACGCGCGCGGATACCGCCCGGCGTCTTCCGATCCTCCATCGTGCCGAGCACCGCGCGAAACACCGGCGAGCCGAGCGCCTTTGCCACGCGCAGCCCGAGGCGCACATGCTCCTCGGCGGTGCCCCAGGTTTTCCTGAACACCTTCGAGGTCGGACAAATGCTCCAGCTCCCCGCGTAAATCGCCACGCCCGCCGCCTCCGCCCGCCGCCGCACCGCGCGCAACGCCGCGTCCTCGAAGCTCTCGTAGGCGTCGAGATCGGAGATTAGCATCGCGTCGAGCTTCAGCGCCGCCGCGTAATCGATCAGCGCGGGCGCCTTCCAACCCATCGCACGCACGGCGTAGTTGTCCATGCCGAGCTGGAGCTTCGGCTGCACGCTCACCGCACTCAGCGGGCGCGGAGCAACAACCGAAGCGGCTGCGGTAGCGGCGAGACCGTGAAGAAAGGAGCGGCGGTTCATGGGGCGGGGTGTAGGCAAACAACTCCCTGCCGCAGGCAAACTCCAGCCGAAAGCTCGGCGGCAGACTTGTTCTTTGCACCGCAAAGCGCATCAATCATCACCCACGGCCATTCACATGAAACTCGGCGTCGACGTTCTTTTTGAAAAACACATCGGGCTGCTCCGCGGGAAGCGCGTAGGGCTCATCACGAACCCCACCGGCGTCACCCGCGATCTTGTGAGCATCGTGGAAGTATTCCGCGCGCATCCCGACTTCAAACTTGCCGCGCTTTACGGTCCGGAACACGGCGTGCGCGGCAACGCGCAGGCCGGCGAGTTTGTCCCTTTTTATCGCGACGAGCACTTTTCGCTCCCCGTGTTTTCGCTCTATGGGCAGGCGCTGAAACTGCCCCACGCGCCGCTCGCCGACATCGACGCCACCATGCGCGACTTCGATACGCAGCACGCCGGCAAACAGGTCGAGGCGGGCATGCTCGAAGGCATCGATGTGCTCGTGTTCGACCTGCAGGATGTCGGCACGCGCATCTACACCTACATCGCCACGATGGCCTACGCGATGAGCGCAGCCGCCGACGCAGGCATTCCCTTCGTCGTCCTCGACCGGCCCAATCCGATCAACGGCCTCACGATGGAAGGACCGATCCTGGAATTTCCAGGGCACAGCTCGTTCATCGGCGTCTACCCGATCCCACTGCGCCATGGCATGACGACCGGCGAGCTCGGGCAGCTCTTCAACGAAACATTCCTCCCGAAAAAATGCGCGCTCACCGTCGTGCCGATGGAGGGCTGGCGCCGCGCCGACTGGTTCGATCGCACCGGGCTGCTGTGGGTGCTCCCCTCGCCCAACCTGCCGACCTTCGACGCCACGATCGTTTATCCCGGCCAGGTCTTGATCGAAGGCACCAATCTTTCCGAAGGCCGCGGCACCACCAAGCCATTCGAACTTTTCGGCGCGCCGTGGCTCGACGGCTATGTGCTCGCGCGCGAACTCAACGCCCAAAAAATCCCCGGCGCGTTTTTCCGCGAGGCGTGGTTCACGCCGACGTTCTCAAAATTCTCCGGCGTGCGCTGCGGCGGCTGCCAGTTCCACGTCACCGATCGCGATCGCTTCGCGCCTGTCGCGACGACCCTCACGCTTCTCGCCACGATCAAAAAAATCGCCGGCGCCAAACTCGAACTCCACGCCGACTACTTCGACAAGGTCATGGGCACCTCGCTCGCGCGCGAAGCATTCGTCCGCGGAACGCCGACGGAAGAAATCGTCGCCACATGGCAGCCGGGCCTCGCAGGCTTTGCGGAGTTACGCGCGCCGTTCCTGCTCTACTGAGCCGCCTTCTCCGGCCAGATCGTTTTCGTCAGCCACGCGACGCCGATCGTCACGCTCGTCCCGATCAGTGTGAACCACGGCCAGAAAACCTCGCCGCCAAACGTCGCCATCCACCACACCCGCAGCTCCGGCAGCGCTGCGATGTTCGGCGGCCAGTAGATCACGTTCATCACAACGAACGACGCGATCATCCCGGCCATCGCCGCGCGCGCGCCGAGGCTTTTCCAAAACAGCGCGATGATGAGCGAACCGAGCAGCGCGCCCGCCGTGAGACCCCGGAGCGAGAAGGCCGCGTTGAGCACGAACGTCACCTCACGCGTCAGCCACGCGGTGAACACCAGCATGGCCGCCCAGAACACCGTCGAACGTTTGCTGAACTTCAGGAAATATTCCTCGTCGCGGTCCTTCAACGCCGCGAGTTGTTTCACGAAATCCATCGTCGACACCGACGCCAGCGCCGTGATCGCCGAGCTGATCGACGACATCGCGGCCGAGAGAATCGCCACGATCAGGCAGCCTTTCAAGATGTGCGGCACCTCCGTCATCATGAAGATGGGGAAAATGAAATCGTTCGACTGGATGCCCGGCCGCGGCTCCGGCAGCGGGATCTGCAGCACATGACCCGTGCCGCGGTAGTAAACCCACAGCAGCACGCCCACCAAAAGAAAGATCAGGAACAGTGGAAAGATCAGCACCGCGCTCAGGCAAAGCGCCTTGCGTCCATCGCTCACGCTTCCGCAGGCGAGCACGCGTTGCACGATGAGTTGTTCCGCGCCATGCGACGACAGCACCATGACCGTGCCGCCGATCACACCCATCCAGATGTTGAACGGCTTGCCGAACGCGAAGTGCGGGTTGAACCACTCGAGTTTGCCGGCCGCCGCCGCCTTCGTCATCGCCGCCGCCCATCCCCCGTCGATCAGCGTCGGAATATAAAACAGCGCAAAGATCCCGCCCGCGAGAAACAGCCCGAATTGCACCGCGTCCGTCCAGATGACCGCCTTCACGCCGCCGATGTAGGTGTAGAGCAGCGAGAGCCCAACAAAGATTAGAATCGCCCCGAGGATCGGGTCGACGAGGCCGCCAAGGCTGCACACCGACGTGCCAAGCATCAGCCGGATCGGGATGCACGCAACGAACACGCGCACGCCCGCCGCGAGTGTTTCGAGAAACAGAAACAAGACTCCCGCCAGCCGCCGCGGCCCGATGCCGAGGTGCTGTTCGAGCAATTGGTAGGGCGAATAAATTTCGCCGCGCAGATAATGCGGCACCATCACAACCGCGAGGATCAGCCGCGCGATCACGTAGCCGATGATCATCTGGATAAATAGAATGTTGCCGCCCTCGGCGAACGCATACGTCGGCACGCCGATGATCGTCAGCGCGCTGGTCTCCGCCGCGACGATCGAGACGCCGATGCCCCACCACGGGATGTTGCGGCTGCCGAGAAAGTAGTCGCGCGTGTTCCGCTGGTCCTTGCCGAACCACATGCCGAGCCCGACGACGCCACCGAGATACGCGATGATAACAAGCCAGTCGCCAGCGCTGAAATAGGAATTCATGGGGTGCGAAACGCTGAGCCCATCACGTGAAAACGCATTTCGGTTGGCGAGGAGAAATCGCCGACGTCCGGACGAAATGAAAACAAAACGCTCCGGCCTGAATTTTCCCCGCAGACTACTAGGATGAAGCGGATGCCCGAGGGCGTTTCCCTGTCGATCCGCGCCATCGGCGTAATCCGCGGTAGATTAATTGAGAAAAAAAAAGGCCGCCGAATCGGCGGCCTGCGAACCAAGCGACGATAGCGCGCGCTTCAGTTCGTGATGTCGTAGGTCGTGCTCACCTCGCGAATCGGGAGGTAGAGTTCATACCATTTCTTCTGCGCCACGCTGTCGGTGTAGTCCTTGAGCGCCTGCTCGCTCGCAAACTCCATGACGATCACGTGGGTCTTCTTGACCTTCGCGCCTTCGGGATTCTGCACCTTGATCGCGTTGGTCCAGACGTGCGTGATACCGGGATAGGTGGTCGGGAGTTTTTTCACGCCATCAAGCATCGCGGAGATTTGCGCGGGCGTCGTGCCTTCCTTAAACGCGACGGTAATCACGTGGATGACGGACTTCGGCGCGAAGTCCGCAGCGGAGGCGGTCAGGCCGGTTGCCAGAGCGGCGACCAACAGAAAGGCGGTGAGGATTTTTTTCATGAGAATGACAAGTGTGCGCTTCGCACGCTCGGCTGCAAGGGCACATCCGCAGTCGTGACGACATGCGGGAATCGTTGCACGTCACCCAAACGGCCACCAACTTCGCTCCCTGTGCTCCCCCACCCTCGCCGCTTTTTCGCGCTCGGGCTTTTGCTCGCGCTGACGACGACCGTTCTCGCCGCCACCACCGATTCGGGGCCGTCCGCGCCGCGCACCTTCGACGAACTTCGCGCGCGGCTCGCGGCCCACGTCGAGGCCCCGCGTTTTTCCGGCGCGCTCTGGGGCGTAAAGATCGTCTCGCTCGACACGGGCCGCATCTGGTTCGAGCACCACCCCGATCGGCTGATGAGCCCTGCGTCGAACTGCAAACTCTACGCAGCCGCCTTAGCCCTCGATCGGCTCGGCAGTGACTTCCAGATTATCACTCCGCTCTTCGCGTCGGCCCAACCCGACGCCTCCGGCAACCTCCGCGGCGATCTCATCGTGAGCGGACGCGGCGATCCGAGTTGGCGGGCGCGCGGGACAAAAAAGGATTTCTGGTCCACGTTCGAACCGTTCGTCGCCGCGCTCGAAAAGGCGGGCGTAAAACACATCACCGGCGATATCGTGGCCGACACGACGTTTTTCCGCGGGCTGCCGACGGGTGCGAGTTGGACCGCCGACGACCTGATGGACGATTATGGCGCGGAGATTTCGACGCTCACCCTCGAGGATAACTTCGTCGACCTGCGCGTCACACCCGCCGCAAGAGTCGGCGACCCCTGCGCGACGGCGTGGGTGCAGCCGGACACCGGCCTCACGCTCGACAACCGCACGACCACCGTCGCCGCCGGCGGCAAACGCCACCTCGTGCGCGTGCGCCTGCTCGGTGAAAGCGTCGTTCATCTCTTCGGTGAATTGCCGGCGGGTAGCGCAGCTGAGATCGTCGATGTTACTGTGCCGCACCCCGCGACGTGGTTTGCGACCGCGCTGAAAAACGCGCTCGCGCGCCGTGGCATCCGCGTGGACGGCATCGCGCGCAGCGTGCGCTGGCCCGATGCGCCGGCCACCCACGCCGCCAGTGTGAAGCTTGGCGAAATTTCCTCACCGCCGCTGCGCACCCTGCTCGCGGACGCGCTCAAGCCGTCCCAGAATCTCGAAACCGATCTCATGTTCGGATTTGTCGGGGAAACGTTTCGCCCCGCAGATGCATCGCCTCTGCTCAGCACCGAAGACTCGGCGATCGCACGGCTGCACGAGTTCCTGAAATCAAACCAACTCCCCGCCGAGGAGGTCCGCTTCGACGAGGGCTCCGGGCTCTCGCGCAACAACCTCGCGTCCGCCAACGCCACGACCGCCCTTCTGCAGTTCATGACACAGCACCGTGACGCGAAGGCCTTCTTCGACGCGCTCCCCATCGCGGGCGTCGACGGCACCCTGCGTCGCCGGATGAAGGGCACCGCAGGAGAAAACAATGTTCACGCCAAAACCGGCTCGCTGCGCTACGCCAACTCGGTGTCGGGTTACCTCACAACCGCCGCGGGCGAACGGCTCGCGTTCAGCTTCATGCTGAACCGCAGCGTGTCGCCGCCGAGCCTTACCCCGCGGGAGGAACTCGACGAACTCGCATTGCTGCTCGCGAACTTCAACATGCGCCCCGGTCCCGCCGCCCCGCCGTGATCATTTGTGAGACGGAGCGGCTCGTGCTACGGGAGCTCACGCTCGACGACGCGCCGTTCATCCTGCGCCTCCTCAACGATCCCGCGTGGATCGAATTCATCGGTGATCGCGGCGTGCGTACAGCCGATGCGGCGCGAGGTTATCTCGAGACGCGAATTCTGAAAATGTATCGCGATCACGGGCTCGGACTCTGGCTCGTCGAAAAGAAAGATGAAACAACGCCCGCCGGGATCTGCGGGCTGCTGAAACGCGATACGCTCAACGAGGTCGATCTAGGCTATGCGTTTTTGCCGGAATTTCGCGGACGCGGCCTCGCCTACGAAGCAGGGCTCGCGTCGCTCGTTTATGGCCGCACGCACCTGGGCCTGCGCCGAATCATTGCGCTCACCGCGCCGAAAAATTTCCACTCGATCGCGCTGCTCGAAAAACTTGGGCTGCGATTTGAGCACACGATCGCGTTTCCCAGCGCGAACGACACAAGCAATCTCTACGCGTGGGAAGCGCCGGCACTCTGAGCGGGATCACTTTGCCGCCATCAATCCTGCGACCACCGCCTTCGCGACTTCGTGGATGATTTCGTGATCGTTGGCGTGGTTCATCGTGAAGACGACGAGCACGAACTTCGCGCCATTGGGTAGTTCGACGTAAGCGGCGTCGTGGCGCGCCGTGCTGGTCCAGCCGGCCTTCGACCAAAGCTTCGACCCGGGTGGCAGCACTGGTCCGGTGAATTTCGCCTGATCGTCGGGATCGGGATCGTTCGAGGCGGGATCGCGCGAAAGCAACGCCATCATTTCGGCGCTGCGCGCGGTTGTCACGCACTGGCCGGTGACGATCTCAGTGAGGAGGCGCGCGGTGATGTCCGTCGTGAGCATGTTGCGCTTCGGCTCGAAAAGATCGGTCGCCTGCTTTTCGCGACCGAACGGGCCGTCGCCCCACGGCTTCTTGCTCGCGTTAAAGTTGCGGTAGCCGAGCGAGGCGAAGTAGCGGTTCACGGCGTTACGCCGCTCGAACCAGATTTTGATTTCATCCGGGGGCAGTTCGGGGCCGCTCGTGGTGCCGGTAAGCACATCGACAATGTAGGAGGTCGCATCGTTCGACGAAACAACGATCATGTCCTTGAGCGCACGACGCAGCTCGGGCGTATCGGCGAGCCGGCCATCCTCGAGCCAGCGGTGCACCGCCGCGAGGTAGAACAACTTGATCACGCTCGCGGGATAAATCTGAACGTCACCGCGAAAACTCGCGCGCTCCGACTTTTTCGGGTCGCGCAGATCGACGAGCGTGATGGCGAGTTCGTCCGCGGTGAGTTTCTCGTCGTGGAAGATTTCGAGCGTGGCGTGCGCGGCTCGATCGACGAGGGCGGCGAGCGGTGCGGGCGTCTGCGCGCGCGCAAGAACGGCGGCGGCGGCGATGAGCGCGAGCGTGGCGGGCAGGCGGCGTAAAAGAGTCATGCGCGCGAGCAAAACGGCTTCCCGGCGGCGCGCAATGCTCCGAAGCGATCGCGCCGCGCCACTTTGCGCGAATGTTAGACTGTTTTACGTTTTGCTGCGCGGAAGCGGGAAGCGCACTTACCCACCACGCATCCCGGCGATGCGCCGCCTCACCCCACCCCGTGGCAAATCCCCCGTCCAGCCAGTCCGGTTCTTCATCTCCGCGTGCGCCCGCGTGGCCGTTTGCCGATCCGACGCGGCCGCTCGCTGCACGGGTCGACGATCTCGTCGGTCGGCTGACGCTCCCAGAAAAGATCAACCAGCTCCTGCACGAGAATCATGCGATCGACCGGCTCGGCGTGCCCGCCTACAATTGGTGGAACGAGGCCTGCCATGGCATCGGCCGCAATGGTCGGGCGACCGTTTTCCCGCAGGTGATCGGACTCGCCGCCACGTGGAACCGGGCGCTCGTTCAGCGAATCGCAAGCGTGATCGCCGACGAGGCGCGCGCGAAGCACCACGCGGCGATCGCGGCCGGCCACCGCGGCCAATACCAGGGGCTCACGTTTTGGACGCCTAACATCAATATCTTTCGCGACCCGCGCTGGGGCCGCGGCCAGGAGACGTTTGGCGAGGATCCGTTTCTCACGGGCGAACTCGGGCTCGCGATGGTGCGCGGTCTTCAAGGGGAAGATGCCCACTATCTGAAGACCGCCGCGTGCGCGAAGCACTTCGCGGTGCACAGCGGCCCCGAGCAAATCCGCCACGGTTTCGACGCTTGGCCGCCGCTGAAGGATTTGGCGGAAACCTATCTGCCGGCGTTCGAGAAACTCGTGCGCGGCGGCGTCGAGGCCGTCATGGGCGCCTATAACCGCACGCTCGGCGAGCCGTGCTGCGCCAGCAAGCGCCTGCTCGTCGACACCCTGCGCGGCGCGTGGAAGTTCGGCGGTCACGTTGTCAGCGATTGCGGAGCAATTGACGACATCCACGCGCATCATGGCGTGACAAAAAACGCCGCTGAATCTGCGGCGCTCGCCGTGCGCCTCGGCTGCGATCTTAACTGCGGTTGCACCTACAACGATCTCGTTGTCGCCGTGCGCGACGGGCTCATCGCCGAGGCGGAAATTGACACGGCGCTGCGCCGGCTGCTCGCGACAAAATTCAAGCTCGGCCTCCTCGATCCGCAGGAGCGGGTACCGTGGTCGCGCACCTCGGTCGCGATCATCGACAGCGCGCCGCACCGCGCACTCGCGCGGCAAGCAGCCGCAGAGTCGATCGTGTTGTTGAAAAACAACGGTGTCCTGCCGTTGCCGCGTGATCCCGGCAGCGTGCTCGTCACCGGCCCCACCGCCGCCAATACCGCGGTGCTGCTCGGCAACTACTACGGCATTTCGTCGCAACTGGTGACCCTCGCCGAGGGGATCGCCGGGCACGCCGCCGAGGGCACCCGGCTCGTTTATCGCACCGGCTGCCCGCTCAACGGCCCGATGGCGCCCGGCATCAACTACACCTACGGCACCGCCGCCGAAAACGAGATCACGATCGCGGTGCTCGGGCTCGATCCCACGCTCGAAGGCGAGGAGGGCGATGCCGTCGCCTCCCCGATCGGCGGCGATCGGATCGCGATCGAATTGCCTGCGGTGCAGCAGGAATTTTTGCGCGAACTGCGCAAGCACGCGAAGAAACTAGTGCTCGTTCTCACCGGCGGCAGCGCGCTCGCAGTGCCGGAGGCGCACGAGTTTTGCGACGCGGTGCTGCAGGTGTGGTATCCTGGCTGCGAGGGCGGGACGGCGCTCGCGGACGTGCTGTTCGGCGACGCTGCGCCGTCGGGAAAAATGCCCGTGAGCGTCGCGCGCCGCACGGCGGATTTGCCGCCGTTCGAGGACTACGCAATGCGCGGACGCACCTATCGCTTCGCGGAGATCGAACCGCTTTATCCGTTCGGGTTCGGGCTCGGCTACACAACGCTTGCCTACGGTCCGCTCGTGATCGGCGCCGCTACGCTCGCACCGGGCGGTCAGCTCACGGTGCGCACGGCGCTGAGTAATTCCCGTGAGCGCGCCGCGGTCGAGACCGTGCAATGTTACATCCTGCCGCCCCGCGACTGGCCGAATGCACCCCGCGCAACGCTCGTCGAATTCAAAAAAATCTCCGTCCCCGCCTACTCGTCGGCCGAGGTGCGGTTCGACCTGCCCGTCGCGGCCTTCGCCCAAGTCAGCGCCGCCGGCCAGCGCGTGCATCATCCGGGCCTCTACCAGATTGTCGTCGGCTCCGCCTCGCCCGGCCCGCGCGCGATCGCGCTCGGCGCACCCACCCCCGCGATCGGCGAAGTGAAAATCGTCGCCGCACCGTCCGGGCTCGGGTCCGCGTAAGGCCCGTCCTTTTTAGTCGGCTCACCTACCACCCCATAATTGTTATGAAGAAAATCCATCCACGCTATGCGCTGGCCGCCGCCCTTGCGGCCATCACGGTCTGGCCGTTGGCGGCTCAAACCGCCCTTCCAGCCAAGCCGGTTACCGATGATGAGACTGTCACCCTGACGCCGTTCGAAGTCTCCACGTCGCGCGACACCGGCTATCAAGCCACCGAGACGCTTTCCGGCACCCGCATCCGCACAAACCTCGCGGACGTCGGCTCGGCGATCACCGTCGTCACGAAGGAATTCCTGAAGGATATCGGCGCGACGGACAGCGGCTCGTTGCTGCAATATACGACTAACACCGAAGTTGCCGGCACGCTTGGCACCTACGCGGGGTTGGGCAACGGCACGAGTGTGGATGAAACAGCCAATCTTCGGGCTCCCAGTGGGGCCCAACGTGTCCGCGGCCTCGCCTCGGCGGACAACACCCGCGACTTCTTCGGCACGGACATCCCTTGGGATTCCTACAACGTCGATCGCATCGAAATTCAGCGCGGTCCGAACTCGATCCTCTTCGGCCTCGGCTCGCCGGCGGGCATCGTGAATGCGACGACCAACAATGCCGAGTTTCGCAATTTCGGATCGGCCGATACACGCTTTGGCTCCTATGGCACCAAACGCGGCAGCCTCGACCTGAACCAGCAACTTATTCCCAAAGTCCTTTCGCTGCGGATCGACGGCCTATGGAACAACCAGAAATACCAGCAAAAGCCGGCTTTTCAGGATGACCACCGCCTCTCCGGCGCGCTGCGCTTTGACCCGGACCTCTTCAAAAACAAATCCTTCCATACTTCGATCAAGGCGAAGTATGAGAGCGGCAAGATCGACGCCAACCGTCCGCGCTCCGTCCCGCCCCAAGACAGTATCACGCCCTGGTTCCGCCCCGTGAGTTCGGATCCGAATAACCTGATGGGCGGCATGGGGAAGCTTGTTGTCCAAAATGGTTACGTGCTCGGGTCCTCAGCTTCGACCTTCAGCCCGTGGATGAGCGGCGTGGTCGGCCAGCAGCAGCCGGTTTGGTTCATCGACGGCACCAGCAATCAGCTCTACCGCATCTACGGCGGCTTCATAAACACCGGGGCGCTGAGCGCCACCGGAGTTCCTCAAGGTGCAGGCACCAATCTCAACGGGATGAAATATGCGGATGTGTTTTCCGCCCTTGGCAGCTTCAGCTCGTATGCCAACAACGCCCACCTGACGAATGCCCAATACGGACAATACCGGAATATGACTCTGACCGACCCATCGGTCTTCGATTTCTACAACAACCTGATCGATGGTACGACCAAGAGCGAATGGGAAGGCTGGAATACCTACAACATCGATTTCACCCAGACGGCGCTCGATGACCGTCTCGGTTTTGAGCTGAGCTTCGACCGCCAAAAATACCATCGGGGCGGACAGGCACTCCTCGGCGGTCAACCCACGCTCAACATCGACCTCCTGCAAAATTTCCAGGACTACGTCGTCGGGCCGACCAACTCTTCCAACAGCAACGTCGGCAATCCCAACTTTGGCCGTCCTTTCGTCGCTGGTGGTCCGGGTCGCGGCAGCTCCTATCAAAGCGACCGCAAGTATGTCCGCGGCTCACTTTTCGGTGAGCTTCGCGCCAAGGACTTCCTCCAAAGCGATTTCATGGTCAAGCTGCTCGGCCGGCATCGTTTGAACGGCGTCTACAGTGACGAGTCCTACAACACGGAGAACCGCCAATGGCAGATGTATGCCAACTCGGCGGCGTATGCGGCCTACAAACTTCAGGGCAATCCCGATGGCATCACCAATCTCCCGCCGGTCGCAGTTATTTATCTCGGACCGTCGCTGGCCAGTGCGCCATCAGCCGCCGGCGCATATATTCCGCGCGTCGGCTCCAATGTGACGCTGCAAAGCGGCAACGTATATCAGTTTGATTCGACCTGGAAGAATCCCACGGGGGTCAACTTTAGCGACCCGTGGACCGTGCCGACCAACTTGCAGCCTTTCTTCAATGGTGCCCCGGTGATTAACACGACCACTGGGCAACCCTATGCCCAGCTCACCCAGGTTTCGAATCCCGCCAACTATGTCGGCTGGAACAGCAACTTTACCGACAACGTGTTGAGCTATGGCAATGGCAACGATCAGAGTCTCGTGACATCGGCCGCCAAGAGCGAGCGGGTGACCAAATCGTATGCCGGCTCATGGCAAGGCTTCCTCTGGAACGACGCGGTCGTGCCCACCCTCGGCTGGCGCTATGACGAGGTGAAAAGCAAGAGCGTGTCTGCCGCGCCTCTTCCGGGCTCAGCCGCCCGTGGCGCGCTCAATCTAAACCCCAATGTGTATGCGCTGCCTACCGATTACCCCGCGAATCAGATCCTCAAGGATCACTCCACCGCGGGTGGCCTGGTCGTGCATCTCAACAAGCTGTTCGGCAACCGCGACCGGCTGCCGATCAACATCAGCCTCTCCTATAACAAGTCGAACAACTTCCAGGTCACGGACCTTCGCCGCGACATCTACGGCAACCCCATCGGCAATCCGACCGGCAAGACGAAAGACTACGGCCTCCTGCTCTCCACGAAGGATCGCAAGTTTTCCCTGCGCGTCGTGAAATACGAAACCAGCCTCACGGGCGCCAACACGCAGCTCGATAACAGCGGCATCTACAGTACGATTCGCGACGCCCTGAATTGGCGCAACATCAAGACCTATTACATGTCGGCCTATGACTGGTCCACGGCGGGGCAAACAAACCTCACGCCTTACACCGGACAACGCTACCTGTGGGATCCGGCCTACGTGGACAATACGACCGGGCGACCGGTTGCCTCCGGCACTCTCACTTCGGGGCCCGCGAATTCCCATTTGGAAACGACCGCGCAGGCCAATGCCCGCCGCGATGCCTCGATCCAAGCGATCAACGACATGCAGGTATTCCTTGCCGGCAATGGCTACTTCAACGCGTGGAACTACGGCGTGGGGCCGACAACTCAGTCGGCGTTGCAGACTCCAGGCCAATATTTGGCCAACCCCAAGAACCCCGCTCCAGCGAGCGTCTATGACTATCGCACGGCCCCGCTCATGCAGGGCTTCGCGGTGACTGCCGACACCCAGTCGAAGGGCTACGAGTTCGAACTTACGGCCAATCCGACTTCCAACTGGCGCGTGGCGTTCAACGCGTCGGAGACCACGGCGGTTCGCATGAACGTCGGCGGTCCGGTGCTTGATGGATTGGTGGCCTACATGGATAAGCTAATGGCCGGGCCTGGCGGTGATTTGGTCCGGTTCAACTCCGACTACTCCGCGGCGAACGAGCTGCGTCAGGACTGGAATCCGTGGCGCGGCCAATACACGTTGCTGAAACTCCAGGAGAACACAGCCGCGTCGGAACTCCGCAAGTGGCGCTACAACGTCGTGTCGAACTATTCGTTCCGCACAGGGATGTTGAAGGGCACCGGCGTGGGCGCCAGCTATCGCTGGCAGGACAAGGTCGTCATCGGCTATCCGGTGATCCCCAATCCAACGAATCCGGCCTTGGCCAGTTTCGACCTTACCAAGCCGTATTACGGTCCGTCGGAAGACGCCATCGACCTGTGGGCCAGCTATGAGCACAAGCTCAGCGACAAGATCGGCTGGAAGATCCAGTTCAACGTCCGCAACGCGTTCGCGAAGGACAAACTCATCCCGATCTCGGTCGAGCCTGATGGCAAGACGTGGGCCTCCGCACGCATCGCGCCGAATCAGGAATGGTTCGTCACAAATACGTTCTCGTTCTAATTCATCGATAGTCCTCAACAGCCGGTTGTCCCCGCTTGCGGGGCAACCGGCTTTTTATCGGATAGAGGTCCGTCCGCTCTTCGGCACCGTTCTCGCGCTTATCGCGCCCGCCCTTCTCGCTGCCGCTCCGTTTCGCAGCGACGACTGGCGGGGAGTGACCGACCAGCGTCCGCCATGGTGGGCCACGCACGGTGCCCACGCGAAGGACACTACTGTTAGACTCAGGCTCGCGTTGCCGGTTGGGCCTCACATTTTAGAAATGCCTTCGGATTCCTGCGCTTCGGCCCCGATGCGCATCCGCATTCTGCTTCATGGCAACCCCTCGCCTCTTTTTCCTCCTGCCGGTGCTCGCCATCGCCGCCGCCCTGTATGCGCAGACTTCGATACCGAGCGGCGGCGCCGTCGTGATCAAAGATGATACTCTCGCCTCCTTCCGGCTCACAAGCAGCCCGGGCGATGACGCCGCAAGTGCCACCGCTGTCGACGTAACCGGCGCCCCGTTCTCGCACGGCCGACGCCTCGAAACAAAACGCGACGTCTCGCCCGCATGGGCTGTGGAATTTCGCGCCCCGCTGCCGGCGGCCGCGACGCGCGGCGATGTCGCGCTCGTCCATTTCTTCGCCCGCTCCTTGGCCGCCGACGACGAATCGGGCCGCGCCCGCCTGCGCGTCGTCGTGCAAAAGGCGACTGCCGACTACAACAAGGACCTCAACACCGAGGTCTCGACCGGACGCGAGTGGCAGGAATTTCTCCTGCCATTCAAGTTTGACCATGCGCGCGCTGCGGGCGACGCGGAGCTCTCGTTCGGCGTTGGATTCAAGCGCCAGACGATCGAGCTCGGTGGGGTCGAGCTGCTGAACTACGGCCAGCAGGTCGCGCTCTCCGCGCTGCCCAAAACGCGTTTCACTTATCCAGGCCGCGAGCCCGATGCGGCTTGGCGCCGCGCCGCGCTCGTCCGTATCGAACAGCTCCGCAAGGGCGACTTCGCGCTCCGCGTGACCGACGCCGCCGGCGCGCCAATCGCCGGCGCGACGGTGCGCGTCGAGCAGCGGCGCAGCGCGTTTCAATGGGGCAGCGCGCTGCAATTCGCGCGTCTCGTGCGGGACACACCTGAAAACCAAATTTACCGCGCCAAAGTCCTTGAGCTCTTCAACGCCGCCTCACCCGAAAACGATCTCAAGTGGCCCATGTGGAATGGCGAACGCGGCACGGTCTTCTCGCAGGAGCAGTCACTCGCCGCGTTACGCTGGCTCGACGAACATCGCTTCTACACCCGCGGACACGTGCTCGTCTGGCCCGGCTGGAAGGATCTGCCGAAAAATGTCGTCGAGCGCCGCGACACGCCGCAGCAAAAGGAAATTCCCGAGCTCGTGCTCGCCCATATCCGCGACGAAACGACCGAGACGAAGGGCCTCATCCGCGAGTGGGACGTGCTCAACGAGCCCTACGATCACCACGACCTCATGGCGATTTTCGGCAACGATCTCATGACCGCATGGTTCAGGGCCGCAGCCGAGAGCGTTCCGGGCGTGCCGCTCTATCTCAACGACTATAGCAACCACGACATGGTCGCGGACGCCGAGCATTTCCAAAACTTCTCGCGCAATGTCATCTTTCTCCAAAAAGCCGGCGCGCCGCTCGGCGGCCTCGGCCTGCAGGGCCACATCGGCGCGAATCCCAACGCCCCCGAACACATCCTCGCCACGCTCGATCTGCTCGCGGAGTTCAAGCTGCCCATCCGTTTCACCGAGTTCGACGTCGATACCGACGACGAGCAACTCCAGGCCGACTATACACGCGATTTTCTAATCCTCGCCTTCAGCCATCCTGCGGTTGTCGGCATCCAGCACTGGGGCTTCTGGGAAAAAGCGCACTGGCGGCCACACGCCGCGATGCTCCGCCCCGATTGGTCCGAAAAGCCCAACGCCCAAGTCTACCGCGATCTCGTCCTCAATCAGTGGCGCACGAACGTCGCCGGCGAGACCGATGCCGACGGAAAATTCTCGGTCCGCGGCTTTCACGGCGAATACGCGATCTTCATCGAGAAGGATGGCCGCAAAGCGCAGGGCGCATTCGTGCTCCGTCCCGGCGCCAAGCCCGCCACGATCAAGGTCCCGCTTCCCTAGTCCGCCCGCCCTCCCATTCGCTGATGAAATTTTCCCTGCGTTTCGCTTCGATCGGTCTGATCGCTTCGGCATTTTCCTTTGCCGCCGATCTTCCCTTGCTCCGTCAGCAAGGCACCGCCAAGCAGCTGATCGTCGACGGCCAGCCTTTTCTCATTCGTGGCGGCGAACTCAGCAATTCCCACGGCGAACCCGACTACCTCCGCGCGGCGTGGCCGAAATTAAAATCGCTCAACCTCAACACCGTCGTCGCGCCGATCTACTGGGATGTGATCGAACCCACCGAAGGAAAATTCGACTTCGCCACCGTCGACGGACTGATCGCCGATGCGCGGGCGAACGACCTCCGCCTCGTGCTGCTCTGGTTCGGCTCGTGGAAAAACTCCATGTCGTGCTACGTGCCCGCGTGGGTGAAAATCGACATCGCGCGTTTTCCGCGCGCGCGTAATTCAGCCGGCCAAGCGATGGAAATTCTCACGCCGTTCAACGCAACCAACCGCGACACCGATGCGCGCGCCTTCGCCGCACTCATGCGCCATCTGCGGGAGACCGACGCCGCGCACACCGTCATCCTTGTCCAAGTCGAAAACGAAATCGGCATGATCCCTGAGGCGCGTGATCGCCATCCGGCGGCGGACGCGGCGTTCGCTGCGCCGGTGCCAGCGGAGTTGATGAACTATCTCGTCACTCACCGTGACACGCTCACGCCCGAGGTGAACGATCGGTGGAACGCGAACGGCGCGCGAACCAGCGGCACGTGGACGGAAGTCTTCGGCGACAGCGCCGCCACGGGCGAACTCTTCATGGCGTGGACCTTCGGCCGCTACGTGGAAGTCGTCGCGAAAGCCGGCCGCGCGGAATACGCGCTCCCACTCTACGTCAACGCCGCGCTCATTCGCCCCGGCTACCAGCCCGGCCAGTATCCGAGCGCCGGTCCTCTCCCGCACCTGATCGACGTGTGGCGCGCCGCGGCACCGACGATCGATTTTATCAGCCCGGACATCTATTTTCCCAACTTCACCGAGTGGGCCGATCGCTACGTGCGCGGGGGCAACCCACTCTTCGTGCCCGAGGCGCTCCGCAGCAACGACGCCGCGGTGAACGCTCTCTACGCGTTCGGCGCGTGCAGCGGTTTTGGTTTCTCGCCGTTCGGCATCGAGTCCATCGGCGGACCCGGCGCGAGTCTGCTCCGCGCGAGCAACGATCTTATCCGCCAGCTCACGCCGCTCATCACCGCGCGGCAGGGCCTCGGCACGATGACCGCACTGCTCCCGCCCGCGGCCGAGCAACGCCAACCGCATGCCGTCACGTTCGGCGGCCTTACGCTCAGCGCGAGCTACGAGCGACTCGAGTCTCCCGTCCTCGCTGACGGTGTGATCAACGAGGCCGGCGATCGCTCCACCAGCCGCGCACCGCTGCCCGCCGGTGCGATCGTGCTCCAACTCGGGCCGGACGAATTTCTTTTCGGCGGCATTGGCGTCACAATCACCTTTGCCGCGCCTAAGCCCGGCGATCCGGTCATCGGCATTCTCACCTGCGAAGAGGGCCATTACGCCGACGGAGAATGGCAGCATATTCGCTGGCTCAACGGCGACCAAACGCACCAAGGCCGCCATGTCCGCCTCGAACCAGGCCACTTCGCGCTCCAGCACGTGAAGCTTTACGGCTACCGCTGACGCTTTCGGCGACGGCCGCGGCTCCCAAACGGTCGGAGCAATTACTACCCCACCGGCAATCATCTCGACACGACGTCTGCTGCGAGTTTGGTCAACGGTTGACCATGAATCTGCGCCACCTCGCAAAACTCGCGGAGCTGTCGCCGTCGGCAGTCTCACTTGCGTTGCGGGGCAGCCCGAAGATTTCCGCCGCGACGAGCAAGCGCGTGCGCAAGCTCGCGCAGCAAGTCGGCTACCGTGCGGACGCCAAGGTCGTCGCGTTCATGAGCCACCTCCGCACGCCGCGCGCGGTGCGGCAGGCGGCGTGTTTCGGCGTGATCTCGTTCTATGAACACCCGCGGCCCTGGGAAAGCTCTCGGCACCAGCAGCGGATTTTTCAGGGCATGACCCAACGCGCCGATGAGCTCGGCTACCGCCTGGAACCGATCTGGTTGCGAGAGCCTGGCATGACCTACCGGCGCGTGCGCGACATACTCGCCACTCGTGGCATCGAGGGCTTGTTGTGCTTTGGTAGTCCAGATTTCGGCCAGGAATTTCCGATGGAATTGGGCAACTGCGCGACCGTCACTGTCGGCCTCAGCATCCGCACGCCGCAGCACCGGGTGACGAGCCATTTCTACCATGACACGCTCACCGCGCTGAAGCGCGTTCACCGCCTCGGCTACCGGCGACCGGGTCTGATTCTTGGCACCTATGAGGAGGCGCGCAGTGCGCTGGCTCACTCCTCTGCCTATCTCGGTTGGTGCGAAAGCCAGCTCGAACCGCAACGCGCGCTCCCGGTGCTACGTCTGCCCGCCGTCGAAAAAAAGCCGGTGCTGCAGTGGCTCGCCGCTCACACGCCCGACGTGATCCTGTTTGTTAACCTGCCCGAAACGATCCCCCAGTTTCGCGCCGTGCTGGCTGCGCAGCGTCGCAACTTGCCGCGCGAGTTGGGCGTGGCCGTCCTCAGCCATCTCGTCGAAGGCACCGGCTTCTCCGGCATGCAACAAAATCAACTCCTGATGGGCGCCTGGGCTGTGGAGCTGCTCGCCGATCGTATCGCCAACCGCGATCTCGGCGTCCCGGCCAATCCACGCATCGAAATGGTCGAGAGCGAATGGATCGATGGAGGCTCGTTGCCGACGCTTGGCCGCGGTCAACAGTTGAGTTGAGTTTGCGTCGCCGCCACCACGACTCCCCCCACACTTTCCCGCCCCACTCGGCCGGCCCCCGCCCACGCGGCCACCACTCACCGTTGTACTCCCCATGAAAAGGATTCTCCCTGTCGTTCTGCTCCTTGCCACCGCGCTCGGCCTCGCCGCCGCCGAACCACGCGTGCTCGTTTACACCCGCAATTTCACCCCCGACGGCAAGGGCTACGTGCATGATAACATCGCGGCCAGCGTCGCGATGTTGAAAAAACTCGGCGCGGAAAACGGCTTCACCGTCGACGCGAGCGACAAGCCGGACGTTTTCACCGAAGCGAATCTGAAAAACTACGCGGCGCTCATCTTCTCGAACTCAAACAACGAGGCGTTCGAAAACGACGCCCAGCGCGCCGTCTTCGAGCGCTACATTCGGGCCGGCGGCGGCTTCGTTGGCATTCACTCGGCGTCAGGCTCGGAGCGCGCGTGGCCGTTCTTCTGGGCGACGCTCGGCGGAAAATTTAACCGCCATCCGCCGCTGCAGCCCTTCACGCTAGACGTGCTCAACTCCAAACATCCGGCCGCTGCACACCTCGGCGCGACCTGGGCATGGGAGGACGAATTCTACTACCTCGATCACCTCAACCCGCGGATGCATGTGATCCTCGCGGGCCGGCTCACCGGCCTAAAAGATCCGAAGCTGGCGGAATATCCGGGCGCGACGTTCGGCGACGTGTTTCCGCTCGCGTGGTGCATCGAGGAAAATGGCGGCCGTCACTTTTACACCGCCCTCGGCCACAAGATCGCCTATTACTCCGATCCAAACTACCAAAAGCACGTGCTCGGCGGCATCCTCTGGGTGCTGCGCGTGAAGAACTGATCGACACGCTCCCACGTTCGTCCCCCGCCCCTCGATGAAACTCGGCCTCGGCCTCTACCGCCATATGCTCACGCCGGAAAACTTCGCGTTCGCGAAGCAGGCCGGCGCCACACACATCGTCGCGCACCTCGTGGATTATTTTCGCGGCGGCGGCCACATCGGCCCGGATGATCAGCCAACGGGCACCGACTGGGGCTGGGGCCTTGCCGGCGATCCGGACAAACTCTGGACGCTCGAGGAAATCGTGAACTTGCGCCGCGACGTCGAGACCGCCGGCCTGAAACTCGAAGCGATCGAGAACTTCGATCCGGCACACTGGCACGACATCCTGCTCGAGGGCCCGCAGCGCGCGAACCACATCGAAAACGTGAAAACGATTATCCGGCGCATGGGCGAGGCCGGAGTGCCGATCATGGGCTACAATTTTTCGATCGCGGGCGTCGCCGGCCGCACCAAAGGCCACTACGCGCGCGGCGGCGCGCCGTCCGTCGGCATGGAAGGCCCCTACGATCTCCCGATGCCGAACGGGCTCGCGTGGAACATGGTCGTCGATCCCACCGCGCCGACCCGCTCCACCGGCACGATTCCACCCGCGACGCCTGAGCAGCTCTGGTCGCGCTTGCAGCGTTTTCTCGACGACGTCTTGCCCACTGCCGAAAAAGCCGGCGTCCGCCTCGCGCTCCATCCCGACGATCCGCCGATGCCGACGATTCGAGGACAACCGCGGCTCGTTTACCAGCCCTCGATGTATCAGCGCGTGATCGATCTGAACCACAGCCCCGCGAACCAGCTCGAGTTCTGTGTCGGCTCCCTCGCCGAGATGACCGAGGGCAACATCTACGACGTGGTCGATCAGTATTCGAAGCAGAACCGGCTCGGCTACGTCCACCTCCGCAACGTTCGCGACAAGGTGCCGCACTACAAGGAGACGTTCATCGACGACGGCGAGGTCGACGTGCTCCGCGTGCTCGCGATTCTGCACCAAAACAAATTCGACGGCGTGATTATTCCGGATCATGCGCCACAGATGTCGTGCGCTGCGCCGTGGCACGCGGGCATGGCGTTCGCGATGGGCTTCATTCTCGCGGGCTTCAAGACGCTAGACGCGAAACGATGAGCGTGCACCTCCACATCAACGGTCACGCCTGCGATGCGGAAAAGGGCATCTCGCTTTTCACGTGCGCCGAAAAGCTCGGCGTGCCCGTGCCAACCTCGTGCAACAAGCAGGGCAAGTGCAAGGAGTGTGTCGTCGAGGTCACCGAGGGCATGGAGCGCCTCTCGAAGCCCAGCCCCGAAGAGAAACACCTGAAGGGCGCGTTTCGCCTTTCGTGTTGCACCCGTCTCGCGCAGGACGACGGCGAGGTGCGCTGCCACACGATGCGTCGCGGCGCCATGCGGATCGAGAAGCACGCTTTCGAACTTCCGGTGCACGGGCCAAAATGGAAACGTGAGCCTGCCGTCACCCGCGACGGCGATCGCATCCTCCTCGACGGCGAGGAAATCGATCGCGGCACCGGCCCGCTCCACGGCCTCGCGATCGATCTCGGCACCACGACCATCGTGATGCGGTTGCTCAATCTGGAGACGGGCGAGGTCGTCGCCGATTCGTCATTTGAAAACCCGCAACGCTTCGGCGGCTCCGACGTGATGGCGCGCATCCAATATGACACCGACGATCGCACCAAAACCCTCCAGCGCACGCTGGTCGGTTACCTAAGCCGCGCCATCGCGGAGTTCCCCGTCGATCCGCGCTCGATCTACGAGGTCGTAATCGCCGGCAACTCGACGATGCGGGACATGTTTTTCAAGCTGTCCGTCTACTCGATCGGCCAGAGCCCTTATCAGTCGCTCACCGAGCTCGAACTGGCCGACGGCAAGCGCACGACCACCAGTCTCTCCGAGACCGCACGCAAACTCGGCCTGCCGATTCACCCCAAGGCGCGCGTCTACGGGTTGCCGATCATCAGCGGCCACGTCGGCGCCGATGCCGCGGCGTGCATGCTCGCGGTCGACATCGCGAACGAAGAACGCGTCGTCGCAGTGATGGACATCGGCACGAACACCGAGCTCATCGTCGGCAACAAACACAAGGTCCTCGCCGCCTCGTGTCCCGCTGGTCCGGCGTTCGAGGGCGGCCAAATTACCTTCGGCATGCCCGGTCTGCCCGGCGCGATCGAAAAGGTTTCGATCGCCGACGACGGCACGGTGCAAACCACGGTGATCGGTGGCGTCAGACCCGAGGGAATTTGCGGCTCCGGCCTCGTGGATTTGATGAGCGAGCTGGTGCGGACCGAGCGGATGAATTCGCTCGGACGCTTCGAAGGCGGTCCGCATGATTTCGTCGTCGCCGAAAGCGATGGCCGCCCGATCACGTTCAGCGAGGCCGACGTCAATGCGCTCGCCCAAGCGAAGGGCGCCAACGTCGCCGGCCTGCAAATCGCGTTCGCCGAATACGGTATCCGCTACGTCGACCTCGACGTGTTCTATCTCGCAGGCGGATTCGGCCGCCACCTCAACCTGGAATCCTCGAAGCGCATCGGCCTGATCCCGAACATCCCCGCCGAAAAAATTATTCAGATCGGCAACGCCTCCGTCGAAGGCGCGTGTATCGCGCTGCTCTCGCGCACCAAACGCGCCGAGATCGAGTCACTCGTGCGGCGCGTGACTCACTGCCGGCTCGAAACGCATCCGGGCTTTTTCGATTTTTTCGTCAACGGCTGCCAATTCGCCCCCGTCGAGAACACCTCGGAGGTGCCGTCATGATCGAGGTGCTCGATCCGCGCCCGGATGGCAACGTGCAGGACGTCGAATACCACCGACTCCTCGGCTATCCGCGCGGCCACGAGCTGACCGGCCGCGCGCTGGAACTCGCCGGGTGGGCCCGGCGCTGGTTCAGCGAACACGGCCGCCCGTGGATTTACCTGCGCGAAGTCGAACTCCAATTCGCACCCGATCGCCTCGCGATCGCCGGGACTCGCTTAAGCTCGACCCAGCTGCACGACCATCTCACCCAAGCCGAGGCTACTCGCGCCATGGTCGTCGCCGTGAGCGCCGGCCGCGCCGCCGAGGAGTACGCCCGCGAACTCTGGGAAGCCGGCAAACCGGACGAATATTTCTTCCTCGAGATTTTTGCCTCCGCCGTCGTCGAGCGGATCGTCGCGACGACGAGCGGCCGCATCTGTGATCTGGCGGAGCGTGACGGTTTGCTCGCGGTGCCCCACTACAGCCCCGGCTACTCGGGCTGGGATGTCGCCGATCAAAACAAGCTCTTCGATCTCATCACACGCGGCGCGAAGGAATCGTTTCCCGAAAAAATCGAGGTGCTTTCAAGCGGGATGCTGCGCCCGAAGAAATCGCTCCTCGGCGTCTTCGGGCTTACGGCGCGGTCGTCACGCGCGCTCGAAGCCTCGCGTGCGACGCCCTGTGCGAATTGCGCGTTTTCGCCCTGCCGCTACCGCCGCGCTCCCTATCGCCATGCGGGCGATGGAAGCGCGGCATCACAAACTGACACCGCCTCTCCCTCGTCCGCGCCGCACTACTCCGTCAACCCACGCGCGCTCGCCAAATGGGCGCGCGAACGCGTTCGGCTCGAATCGCAAGCTGATGGTTCGTTCGTTGCGAGTTTCCGCTTTGACGGCACGACCTGCTCGAACATGGGCCAGCCGTTCGCGTTCGATTATACGGTCACACTCGGTTCGGCCGCGGAGGCCCACCTCGTCCGCGAGACCCATTGCCGACCCGCGCCTGACGATGAAGGCCACAAAAAAATGTGTTCCTACCTCCGCGATGCACCCGCGATCATGCAGGCGATCGCCACGGAAAAGCCGCTGCTCGGTCGGCCGCTTGCCGACGTGCTGGGCTGGACCCGGACCTCAGCTCCGGCCGGTTGCCACTGCGACGCCGCGAGCCGCCGGCACAAGTGGGGTCTCGCGCTGGAAGCAATTCACTTTGCTCTCGCGCAGCGTGCCACCCTGCCCGTCTCCACCCCGAAACTTTCTTCCACTTCCTCATGATCAAGCTCTGCAACCGCAACCTCGCCGCCGTCGAAAAACTCCCGTCGAAGGTCCAAGACAAGTCCGGGATCGGCTCGCACTACGTCGACGCGTTTGTCGCTCCCATGAACGCCGCGATCCCCGAAACGAATCCACCCGTGCGCGTATCGTGCAAGCGCAAGGGCCTGCGTCTCACGCTGCGCGTCGGCACCAAAAAAGGCGAAGGCCTCATGCGCCGCCTCACTGTCAGCAAGGATCCCGTGATCATGCTCGAAGCCGCGTTACAGGAGGCCGCCCAAGCCGCCGGCGTCCAACTCCAGATCACCGACACCGAAATCCTGATCGCGCCGTAAATAAAACGTCCCAACCAACCCCGCTCCGCCTCAACTGTCTCCCAAACCAATTTCCCCATGACTCCCACCCAATGGAACACGTTCAAAAAAGCCGCTCGCCGCGAAAAACTCGAGAAGGTGCCGATGGCGCTGATCATCGATAGCCCGTGGATCCCGGGTTACGTCGGGGTGAAGCACATGGATTTTTTCCTGAATCCGCAGGTATGGTTCGAATCGCACCGAAAAATTCACGAGGAGTTTCCCGACATCATTTTCGTCCCCGGCTACTGGCTCGAATACGGCATGGCGGCCGAACCGTCCGTGCTCGGTTCGAAAATCAAGTTCTGGCAGGACAACACGCCGAGCGAATACCACACGCTCCATCACATCGAGGACATCGATCTGTTCCCCGAGTATGAAGTCGAGGCCGATGCGTTCATGGCGCTCACACTTCACCGGCTCCGCATGCAACGCCAGCAGGTGCTCGACACCGGCGAGATCTTTACGATGGCGACCGCGCGCGGCCCCATGTGCACCGCCGGCTTCGTGCGCAACACGAGCGACTTCATGATTGATATCGTCGAGAAGCCGGAATGGGCGCACAAACTCCTCGATCTCTGCACCCGCCTGACGATCGACTGGCTCAAGGCGCAGGTGACGGTCATGGGCCCGACCGTCGAGGGCATTTTCCTCCTCGATGACATCGTGGGCTTCGTGAACGAGGATCACTACAAGGAGTTCTGCCATCCCTACCTCAAGCGCATCTGCGACGCGTTTCCCGCCGACTGGGTGAAGCTCTATCACAACGACGCCTCGATCGAGGCGTGTCTCGAACATCTGCCCGATGTCGGTTTCAACGTCCTCAACTGGGGCAAGCAGACCGACTACGCCGATGTGAAAGCACGCGTCGGGGATCGCATGTGCCTCATGGGAAATGTGAATCCGCTCGAGGTCGGCGTGCGCGGCACGCCCGAGGAAGTGCGCGAAGCGACGCTCGACGTGTTGGAGAAGAGTGGCGGCGAAGGGATCATCCTCTCCGTCGGCGGCGGCACGAGCCCCGGCATGCCGCGGCAAAACATCGTCGCGATGAAAGCGGCGCTCGACGAATTCAACCGAGCGCACTTCGGCGTGAGCTGAGACCCGCCGGCACCAGCGATCCGCAACGCAGATTTTTCCCATGCTCGACTACGCGTTAATGAACCAGTGCATCTACGACGGCAAAGCCAAGGAGGTCGAACAGATGACCCAGGCCGCGCTCGCCGAAGGCCGCCCCGTCAAGGAAGTCCTCGAGGACGGCCTCATCGCCGGCATGAGTGTTGTCGGCGAGGATTTTAAGCACAACATCCTCTACGTCCCCGAAGTCCTCATCGCCGCGCGCGCGATGAAGGCCGGCGTGGCGGTCCTCAAGCCCCTGCTCACCGCCGGCGGTCCGTCGTCGCAAACCGGCCGACTCCTCATGGGCACAGTCCGCGGCGACCTTCACGACATCGGCAAAAATCTCGTGTGCATGATGGCCGAGGGCGCCGGCTTCGTCGTGAAAGACATCGGCGTCGACCAGAGCGTGGAAAAATTCCAATTGGCGGCGGACGAGTTCAAACCCGACATCATCGGCATGAGCGCGCTGCTCACGACGACGATGACCTACATGAAAACCGTCGTCGATGGCTTCGACAAACCGGGCTACGATCACATCAAGATGGCGATTGGCGGCGCGCCCATTTCCCAGATGTTCGCCGACGAAATCGGCGCGGATGGCTACGGCGCCGACGCATCGAGTGCCGTCGATCTTTTTCTCTACTTCGTCGGCAAGGGTGAGGCGCCGAAGGCTTCGTTCAAAACAGGCGTCGCGCCGACGAAGAGCCAGCTCACCGCCCAGCGTGGAGCGAACTCCGCCTCGCGTTACCAAATCCTCTACTGGCAGGACCTGCCATCGGAGATCAAGGTATGGGACGACTTTGAGCAGCTCAAAGTCGCGCTGCACATCCGTTTCACCGAGCGGATTGACAAGGAGGCCATGAAACTCGGCCTGACCCATGCCGATGCCTACGCCGCGCAACTGCGTTGGGGCGACGAAACTGAACGTTCCGGCATCCCCGCCGACGTCGGTGCTGCCGTGAAAGCCGAACTCGAAGCCCAATTTCCATGAGCGCCAAAAAACTCCTCCACGAAATCATCCTCGAACGCCGCCTCGTCGGCGACGGCGCGATGGGCACACAGCTATTTCTCGCCGGCCTCGAATCCGGCGCGTGCGGCGAAGCGTGGAACCTCACCCACCCCGACCGCGTGCTCGCGATCCAAAAACGCTACGCGGACGCCGGTGCGGATTGCATCATCACCAACACCTTTGGTGGCAGCCGCATCATGCTCCGCCGCCATCATCACGAAAAGGATCTCGCCGCGATTAACGCCGCCGGCGCGCAGATCACGCGCGAGGCGTTCGGCGGACGCGAGGGCTTTGTCCTCGGCGACGTCGGCCCGCTCGGCGCGCTGCTCGAACCCTACGGCGATCTCACCGAGGCGGACGCAAGCGCGGCGCTTGAAGAACAATGCGCCGCGCTCGTGGCCGGGGGCGTCGATGCGATCATCATCGAAACCCAGACCAGCCTCGAGGAACTCGGCCTCGCCATCGACGCCGCGAAGGCCGCGGGTGCCCCGACCATTATCGCGTCCCTCGCCTACGATTTATCCCAGGACGGCACGTTTTACGTCACCATGATGGGCGTGAAGCCCGAGCGCGCGGCTGAGTTCATCGCTGATCGCGGTGCGCATATCGTCGCGCTGAACTGTGGCACCGGCATGGACATGATCGGCGCGGCGAAAGTCGCGCGCATCTACCGCGAGTCGTGCTCGTTACCCATCATGGTGCAGCCCAATGCTGGCCTGCCTGTGCTCGAAAATCTCAAGGCCGTCTACAAGCAACTCCCCGCCGACATGGCCGCCGGCGTGCCCGCGGCGCTCGCCGCCGGTGCCAACATAATCGGCTCCTGCTGCGGCAGCACGCCGGATCACACCCGCGCGATCCGTCAGCAGGTTGATGCCTTCAACCGCGCGCATCCATGAACTCGCTGCCGTTTCCAGACGTGTTTTCCCTGCGCGGAGAGCACGCGCTCATCACCGGCGGCGGCACCGGCATAGGCCTTGCCGTCGCGCAGGCCATGCATGCCGCTGGCGCACGCGTCACGCTCATCGGCCGGCGCGAACCGGAGCTCGCCGAAGCCGCGCGCACTTTGGGTGATCGCGTCTCCTACGTCGTGCATGACATCACAAAATTCGACGCCGCTCCGGCGCTCATCGCGCGCCTCACGCGCGAACACGGCCCGGTAACCTGCCTCGTCAACAATGCCGGCAAGCATCTCAAGAAGCCCGCGATCGAGACGACGCCTGCTGAGCTGCAGGACGTAATGGGCACGCACATCTTTGGAGCGCACGCCCTCTCGCAGGCCGTCCTCCCCGGAATGATTGAGCGCCAGCACGGCAGTGTAATCTATATGGCTTCGATGGCATCGCTCTTCGGCATCCCGCTCGTCGTCGCCTACGCTGCGGCGAAATCGGCGATGATCGGCATGATTCGGACGATGGCCACCGAGCTCTCGCCCCACAACGTCCGCGTCAACGCCATCGCCCCCGGCTGGATCGACACCGCGATGTCGCGCAAGGCGTTCGCCGGCGATCCGAACCGCAAAAACAAAATCATCAGCCGCACGCCGATGGCGCGACTCGGCGATCCCGAGGATGTGGGCTGGGCCGCCGTCTATCTCTCGTCGCCCGCCGCGAAGTTCATCACCGGAGCCGTGATGCCCGTCGATGGCGGAGTAAGCATGGGGTTTTAGCCGAGAGGAAGCCCTGTGCCGCTCGGCCTTCGCAACCTCGATTTTTCGGATCGCGCGCTGGTTTTAGCGGTCAAACTGACCATGAGAGCCACACCTGCCATGCTCCTCTGGCTTTCGGTGACCGCCAGTGCGTTCGCCGCCGACGGCCCGCAGGCCAGTCACGTCCAACCGCAACCGCGCCTGCGCCTCGTGCAAAACTCGGCGATTGCCGCTCATCAGGGCGATTCGATCGCGACGTCGGCACCGCCATCCGCAGTTGTCATGGACAAGTTCGTCGTGCGCGACGCACCGCTCCCCGGCGTGCCGCAACCGGTGCAGCCCGAGCCGGGAAATTTCTCGCTGCTGGAGGGCGGGAGATTTTTCACGACCAAACTTGGGTCGCTTCCCCTTGAGTTGGGAATTTGGACCCCGGTTCAACTCATGACCGAAACCGCGAAGTTCCGCGCGCAGAAAACGAACGCCGAATTCGATCTCCTGCGGCTCAAGTTCTGATCTGCATGACCGGCTCGACGTGGGGACGGTTCTCCGCGTCGTCCTGAGTTTCGCCCTGCGATGCAGGACGCCTCGGAGAACCGTCCCAATCTGTTTCGATCCAAACAGAGCCTGACTTGCTGAGTCCCGCCAACTCATCCACCGTCGCCGTCACCAACCCCATGCCCCGCCCCGCCTTCGCTTGTCTTTTTCTCGCACTCCTCGTTTCCACCGCCAACGCCGCCGCGCCCGCCGCGCAACGCGGGCTCTTCGGCCGCGCCGCCGACGGCACGACAATCGAGACTTTTACCCTCACAAATCGCAGCGGCGCGATCGCCAAAGTCATCACCTATGGCGCGATTCTCGCCGACCTCCAGATCCCCGACCGCGATGGAAAACTCGCCCATGTCGTGCGCGAAGCCACGTTTTCCGAGGAAAACTACAAGAAAAGTTTTCCGCAGGCCGCGATGATCGCTGGCCGCGTCGCCAACCGCATCGCCCACGCCACGTTCACCCTCGACGGCCACGACTACCCGCTCCTCGCCAACAACGGCCCCCACAACCTCCACAGCGGTCCGAAAGGCCTCGGCAAAGTCATCTGGACCGGCTCGCCCGTCGAATCGACCCTCGGCACCGCCGTGAAGCTCACCTACCTCAGCCCCAAGGGTGAAAACGGTTTCCCGGGCAATCTTTCCGTCAGCGTCACCTACACGCTCACCGACGCCAACATCCTCCGCCTCGACTACGCAGCGACGACGGACAAAGCCACGCCGATCAACCTCACCAACCACGCCTACTTCAACCTCGCCGGCGCCGGTGACGTGACCGATTGCATCCTCACGCTCAACGCCGACCGCACCACCCCCGCCGACGCCACGCTGATTCCCACCGGCGAAATCGCCGACGTGAAAGGCACACCGCTCGATTTTAAGAAGCCCACCGCGCTCGGCGCCCGCGTCGCGCAACTCGGTGCCTTCAAACGCTACGACAATAATCTCATCATCACTCGCGATGCCCCCGGCCTCGTCCGCGCCGCCTCGATCACCGACCCAAAATCCAGCCGCACGCTGGAAGTCTGGACAACCGAGCCTGGAATCCAGCTCTACACGAGCCCGCTCGACGCCGCGTCCGCGAAGGATCGCTTCGGCTTTTTCTGCCTCGAGACGCAACACTTCCCCGACTCGATCCATCATCCGAATTTTCCGAGCACCCTACTTCGCCCCGGCGAAACGTTTTCGAGTGCGACGGAATTTAGGTTTTTAGCAAAGTCAGCTATCGATCGCTAGTTCACCACATTCGTCATCGCGCCACGCAGGTTTGCAGGGAAATTCTGAACCGCGGCTCCTCACACATTGTCGGCGCCTTTAGCCAAACTGACAAGACTGCCCCCTGATTCTGGCATGCCATTCGCAGCGTGTGTGACGACCGCTTGCTAAGCCAGTGAAGTGAAGGCCGCGGCCGGCGGCGGGGCCTATGATTGGCGCCGTCTCAAATACAGCCATGAGACGACATTCGTCGTGTGGCCAACGGGTCACGACGTCTGCAGGAGACCCTTACGGCTTCGGAGCGGAAACAGACGGCGTATTCGCCGCCGTGAACGGTGCGCGGAGCTTGCGGTAAAAATCGAGCGGGTGCTCGGGCTTTTCGTATTCGGACGGCAGCGGGAGTTTCGCGAACGTCGCAAAATACTGCGTGCAGGCATCGCGCCAGATGCGGGCTTCGTGCTCTTGGCGCGAGAGAAGTTTTTGCGTGGCGATGAAGCGTTCGTCGTCAATCGCGCCGCGAAGGGTGGACCAAGATTTCTCCCAGCCCCGCACGCTGTCGATGCCGGCCTGATAGTGAAGCGCGATTTCAGCCCAGAGCGTTTTGCCTGAGCGCATTTTATAGTCCCACGGGAGATGGTGAAACCAAAGGAGAAATTCGTCCGGACACGTCGCGAGATCGGCCCAGCGCGAGGCGACCTCGGGCGCGTATTGGCCGAGGGCGTTGGAGCCAGTCGCCGTGCGATCGAAGCCGACGCCCTGCGCGTCGGCGCGATGGTAGTAGGTCGGGTTCCAGTCGGCGCGCGACAAGCTGTCGACCCACGGGCCCGGGCCCTGATGGTGATTGGTCGCCATGATGTGGTGCAGGCCGAGCGGCATTGAGTAGTTCAGCACTGCCTCACGCGAGGCGAGGAGCATCGGCACGATCGTCTGCACGACGCGTGAGTCGTTTCCGAATGTCTGGCGCGTCCACTCCTCGGCGATTTGGGCAGAGGTGAGCGCCGGATTCCACGCGAGCCGACCTAACGCATACCAGTTGGCGGGCGCGAGCTGGTTGCCGCACCAGTTACGATCGGTGCCGGTGTTGGCGACGCCGGCGATGACGGTGAGCGTGTGGTGGTCGATACCACCGTCGATCACGCGCGCGACGGTCGAGCCGGGCTGCGGGCGAAACGTGTCGGCATCAAGCACCTCCTTCCACATCGGCGCGAGGAAACACAGCTCGCTGGAGCCACCGTTGTATTCCTGCGTGATCTGCACCTCGAGCGCGAGAGGCGTCTTCGGCATCGCGCCGAAGAGAGGATGAAACGGCTCGCGTGGCATGAAATCGATCGGGCCGTTCTTTACCTGCACGACGACGTTGTCGCGGAACTTTCCGTCCAGCGGCGTGAACTCGGTGTAGGCCTGCTTCGCGCGGTCGTCCTTGACGTCGGCGTCGTAGACAAACGCCCGCCAGATCACGATGCCGCCGTGCGGCGCGACAGCGTCGGCCAGGAGATTCGCGCCGTCGGCATGCGTGCGATGGTAGGTCTGCGGGCCCGGCTGGCCCTCGGAATTGGCCTTGATCAGAAATCCGCCGAAGTCGGGGATGAGCGCGTAAATCTCCTCGGCCTTGTCGTGCCACCATTTGATCACGGCGGGATCGAGCGGGTCGGCGTTGGGTAGTTTGCCAAGTTCAACGGGCGAGCTGTAGCGCGCCGTGAGAAAGACGCGGACGCCGTAGGGGCGAAACACGTCGGCGAGCGCGGCAATTTTTTTTAAGTAACCGGGCGTGAGAAACTGGATGTTGGAATTGACGTTGATCGGGACGGTGCCGTTGAGGCCGAGCGAGGCCAGCGCGCGCGCATAGTCGCGGTAACGCGGATCGATTTTTCCGGGGAGATCGTCCCACTGCCAGAGCGAGCGGCCGGCGTAGCCTCGCTCGATGGTGCCATTTAGGTTGTCCCAGTGGTTGAGCATCCGGCGCGAAATTTTCGGCGCGTCGTGAACGACCAAGTCGTCGATCGGTTGATTCAGCTGGAGGCGTCGCACCAGAGCGAACGCACCATAGAGGACGGCGATATCGCTGCCGCCGGTGATCGTGACCGTGCCGTTGCGGCCTTGGATGGCAAAGGCTTCAGCGCCCGGCGGAACGTCGGTGGCGGATTTCGTAAGAGTGATCGTCGGTTCGCTGCCGATCAGGCCGCGCAGGGCGGCAGTCAGCTCATCGTGCGCAGCGGCCACGGTCGACGAATCAACTCCCGTCGGCGTCGCCAAAACCAGCTTCGCCGTCGCGGCGGAGTAGGCAGCGCGGAGTTTTTCATCCGCGATCCGATCGTAGCGGAGCCAGAGGCGGTAGCCGTCGTCGGCACGCGCGTTGAACGAGAACAGTCCGAGCGCAAGCGCGCCGAGCCAGACCGGGAGGCGCGGGGAAGTCATCACGCCGCCATTCCAGCCTTCTGCCGGCGCTCGGCAAGCTCGCCGGCCATTTTGAGTGTGAGCGCCTTGTTCAGCTTGCACGCAGCGATCGCGATCGCGGCTCCGGTGAACATCAACCCGACGGTGATGCTGCTCGAGACGAAATAGCCGTGAACGGCGTTGGGCGCGCTCGGGGCGGCGGTGTCGTAATTCCAAATTCCCTGCATGAGCCAAAGAAACGAAGCCGAGCCGAGCGCGAGGCCAGCCTTGAGCGAAAACCCGATCGTCGCGAACACCATGCCAGTAAAACGGCGGCCGGTCTGCCACTCGGAGTAATCGGCGGCGTCAGCATACATCGCCCACGCCGGTGCAATCGTCGGCGCATAAACGAGCGAGCCAATCACCGCGAGCTCGAGCATCCCGAAGGTGTTAGTCGGCGCGAGCAGGTAGTAAGCGAACGCGTTCAACGCGGCCAGCGCGAAGCCGGCGAAGATGACGTTTTTCTTACCGAAGCGCGTGGAGAGATTCGTGGTGAGAATAATTACGATTACGGTCGTGCCGAAGCCGGCCATGTTGAGGATACTGTTGAAAACATCCGCGACGTTGGAGGTGCCGGCGGTCTCGCGCGTGCCGTGCACGATGTAGCCAAGCCACTCGAGAACGCCGGGCAGCGGTACGGCGTCAGGCGTGGTGAGTCCGAGCTTCGCGACGAAGTCGAACATCGCGGCCTTGTCGGCGTAGTGGTGATAGAAGTTGTAGTGGGCGCCGCCGCGATAGGACAGCATCGCAAAGTTGAAGACCGTGTAGGCCACCAGCGCGACCCACGGGCCGTTCTTCAGCAGATCGGTGAAATCCTGCTTCGGCGAGGCGCGCGTCTCGACCACCGGCTTGATGCGCTCGCGCGTCGTGAAAAACGTGATCACGAAACACACGAGACAAACGACGGCCCATAGCGCCATGGTCATTTGCCAGCCGTGCGCGCGATCGTGACCGACGGCGAATTTCGCGACGAGTGGCAGCGTGAAGCCGCCGACGATGAACTGGGCTATGTTCACGGCAACAAAGCGGTAGGAGTTGAGTTTCGTGCGCTCGTTGAGGTCGCCCGTCATCACGCCTCCGAGCGCAGCGTAGGGCATGTTGTTCATCGAATAGAGCGTCATCAGCATCGTGTTGGTGATCGCGGCGTAGGCGATGAGTGCGCCCATGCTCCAGCCGTGCGGCGTGGTGTAGGCGAGGATCATCACGACAGCCCAGGGGATCGCGGTCCACAGAATCCACGGACGAAACTTGCCCCAGCGCGTCTCCGTGCGATCGGCGAGCACACCCATGATTGGATCGAATACGGCGTCCCACAGCCGCGGCCACAGCAGGATCGCGGCGGCGGCACCTGCGGTCAGGCCAAATGTGTCGGTGTAAAAATTCGTCTGGAAGAGCACCATCGTCATGAAGACGAAATTAGCGGCGGCATCGGCGGCGCTGTAGCCGACCTTCTCCATGACGGAGAGTTTCGAGGAGCGATCGCTCATGGGGTATTCAGGGGTTGAGAAACACCGTGGGGAACGGCGCACCGATTCCGCGCGGATGGCGCGCCCCGCACAAGCGGCACCAGAAGCTAACAATAGACTTGAGCCGGGCCGCGAGCCGAATTGCGATGAATGCCACCCCACCATGAACGAACGGCGCACCACCCTCGCCGATGTCGCGAAGAAAGCCGGCGTCCACGTGACGACCGTCTCGCTCGCGCTGCGCAACCACCCGCGGCTGCCCGAAGCGACGCGCGCACGCATCAAAAAACTTGCGGACAAAATGGGCTACCGGCCGGATCCGTTTCTGCAGGCGCTCGTCGCCTATCGCGGCAAGACCACGCCGCGGCGCAACCCGCCCACCCTCGCCTATGTGACCAACTGGGACACGCGCTGGGGCTGGAATAAGGTTACGGCGCACCCGGATTTTTTCGCGGGTGCGGAGGCCAAAGCCAACGAGCTCGGTTTCCACCTCGATCATTTTTGGATGCGCGAGCCGGGGCTCACGCACGGGCGGCTCAGCCACATCCTTGAGGCGCGTGGGATCAACGGCATCGTCGTCGCCTCGCACCAGCGAGAGGCGGACGTCGCACTGCATTTCGAGTGGTCTCATTTTTCCGCGGTCAAGATAGATTATTTCCCTCACCAGCCGGCGCTGCACAACGTGACCAACAACCAGTGTGGCATCGTGCGGCTCGCGGTGCGGCGCGTAATCGCGATGGGTTACCGGCGGATCGGTTTCGTGATGCACCGCGGGTGGGATCACAGCGTCGATCACCTATGGACGGCGGGATTTCTGTGCGAACAGGCAACGCTGCCGGAGAGCGAGCGGATCCCAATTTATCTTTTTCCCGAGGCGGAACCGGTCGACGCGTGGATGGCGGAGAGCAAGTCGCACGTCGTCGCGCCGCCGGAGTCCTTTGCGAAGTGGTTCAAAATACACCAGCCCGAGGTGATCGTCAGCAAGGCGTCGTTTGTGCAACCGCGGTTTGAGGAGCTCGGGCTGCGTGTGCCGCGCGATGTGGCCTTCGTGGATGTGTTCCTCGACAGCGCCGACGGGCGCACCGCCGGGGTGCGGCAGAATCACGACGCCGTCGGCGGCCTCGCAGTCGAAATCCTCGCCGGCCAGCTCCACCACAACAAATACGGTGTGCCGGAGATCCCCACGACGACCTACGTCGAGGGCACGTGGTTCGACGGCGCGACGTGTCCGGGGAAGACGTAGCGGCTGCGCGCATTTTGCGAGCAAGGCTTCCGCACATTTTGCGCAAACGACGCGCCAGTTATGCCAAAAAACGAAACAGGTTCGACGTTGTGATTTAGGCTGTTCGCCGAATCTTTGAGCCACTAACACTCATGACCATGAACGCCCACCCCTACGCGTTTCTCGCCGTTTTTCTGGCGGTGGCGGTGGCATTTCCATTAATCCTGTTGTCGGTGGCGCAGTTGTGGTTCCGGTTCTTTCAGCCAGCCAAGCCCAGCCTCGACAAAGGGTCCGCCTACGAATGTGGCATCGAGCCGACGGGTGATTCGTGGATCCAGTTCAAGGCGCATTACTATCTCTACGCTATTCTCTTTCTGATCTTCGACGTGGAGGTGCTGTTCCTGCTGCCGTTTGCGGTGGCGTTCACGGGGCTTCCGGTGGGCGCGCTGGTTGCGATGCTGGTTTTTATTCTGCTCCTCGCCGAGGGCCTCGTCTGGGCCTGGCAGCGCGGGCACCTCGAGTGGAAATAACATGAGCGACGCCGCGCAAAATTCCTCTCCGCCGGTCACAATCACAGACGAAGAACGCGCTGAACTCCGCCGCCAAGGCATCCTCCTCACGAGCCTGCAGGAACTCTACACGTGGGGCTGCAGCAACTCCGTCTGGCCGCTCAATTTCGGCCTCGCCTGCTGCGCGATCGAAATGATCGCGGCGTCGATGGCGCGGTTCGACATCGCGCGCTTCGGATCGGAAGTGTTTCGCCCTTCGCCACGCCAAGCCGACCTCCTCATCGTCTCGGGCACCGTCACGAAGAAGATGGCCCCACAAGTCATCCGCCTCTGGAACCAGATGCCCGAGCCGAAATACTGCATCGCGATGGGCGCGTGCGCGATTTCCGGCGGGCCGTTCAAGCAAGGCTACAACGTCCTGAAAGGCATCGATCGCTTTATCCCGGTCGACATCTACATTCCCGGCTGCCCGCCCCGCCCCGAGGCGCTGCTCCACGGGCTTCTCGAACTTCAGAAGAAGATCAAGGGTTTCAAGATTTCCGGCCCCAATGCGCCGCGCCACCTGCGCGACGATCAAGAGTGCAACTGCCCGGTGCCCGAGTTCGGCGAACACGATCTTCAGCCGCCGCAAAACCCGAAGGTCTGGACCGCCCCGACCATCGTTCGATCCGAAAAGGCCTGAAGCACCATGGAAACCGCTGAACAGATTCGCGATCGACTGCTCGCCCGGTTTCCCGGCGCGGAGATTTCTGTTGTCACGAATCCCGGCGCCGCCGCCCAGCACTCGCTGCTCCTCGGTCACGCGCACGCGCGGGCCATTGCTGAATTTCTCCGCGACGACGCCCCGCTGAAACTCGATCAGTGCTCAAACGTCACCGGCATCGACTGGCCGGAAAAAAAGATCGTCGAGACGACCAAAGTGACCGTGCCCGACCCCGCCGGCGGACCAGCCAAGGTCGTCGAGCAGAAGTCGGAGCGTGTGCAGCCCGGCTACCTAGAAGTCGTGTATCACCTCTACTCGATCGCGTTCCGGCACGGCCCCGTGATTCTTCGGCTGCGCACGGGCAATCGCACCGATCAAGTCACCGTGCCGTCACTCACGCCGGTATGGCGCGCGTGCGAGTTTCAGGAGCGTGAGGTCTTTGACCTCTACGGCGTAAAATTCGAAGGGCATCCCGATCTGCGGCGCATCCTGATGTGGGACACGTTCAAGGATCACCCGATGCGCAAAGACTATGTCGAACCCGACGACTACGAGTGGGAGCCGACGCCGCACGGCGCTGTCTTGGAAAAGGCGAAAGCGCACTACCCGACTCCGCCGGCCGCAGCCATCGCGCCTGCCGCCGCGCCAACTCCGGCAACGGGAGGCGCCAAGTCATGAGCATCTCCGATCTTTCTCCTCTAGGCGCGCAGGGCGGCTCACACGTCCGAGCGGTGCACGACGAATTTCACGGCGACCTGCTCGAAGTCTCGATGGGGCCGCACCACCCGTCCACGCACGGCGTGTTTCGAATGATCGTCACGCTCGATGGCGAGACGATAGTCAAGTTGAAGCCCGTCTTCGGTTACCTCCATCGCAATCACGAGAAGCTCGGTGAGAACACGAGCTACCTTGGCTCGATGCCCTACACCGATCGGCTCGATTACCTGTGTTCGATGACGAACAACTGGGCCTACGCGATCGCCGTCGAAAAGCTCGCCGGCCAGCCCGTGCCCGAACGCGCCGAATACGTCCGCGTCATCCTCGCGGAGATTACGCGGCTCCTGAATCACACCTGCCTCGCCGGCTTCCTGATGCAGGACCTCGGCTGCTCGGGCACGCCGCTGATGTATGCGTTTCGCGAGCGCGAAAAAATCCTCGACCTTTTCGAGTCGCTCAGTGGTTCGAGGATGATGTGCAACTACCAGCGCTTCGGCGGCTGTCGCGTCGATCCGTCCGCCGACTGGCTCGAGGGCGCGAAGCAACTCACCGACGGCTACGGCCAGTTCCTCGACGAGTTCGAGGCGCTGCTCACCGGCAACGAGATCATCATGGCGCGCACGCAGGGCACCGGCGTGCTCTCACCTGAGCTCGCCGTCGCCGCCGGCGTGACCGGCCCGATGCTCCGCGCGACCGGCGTGAACTACGATCTGCGCAAGACGGATGCTTACGGAGTTTATCCGCGTTTCGATTTCCGCGTGCCGCTCGGCGCGCACGGCGACGTCTACGATCGCTACATGGTTCGCGTCCTCGAAATGCGCGAGTCCATCAAAATTCTCCAGCAGGCGCTCGCGGGCATCCCCGCCGGTCCGATTATGGATCCGAAGGCCAAGTTGCGCGGATTCCGACCGAAAGCGGGCGAAGCCTACGGCCGCATCGAGGGCCCGAAGGGCGAAATCGGTTTCTATCTCGTCAGCGACGGCAGTCCCAATCCCTACCGTTATCGCGTACGCGCCCCGTCGTTCATCAATCTCACCATACTCGAGGATATGTGCCTCGGGCAAACTGTCGCCGACGCCGTGATTATTCTCGGCTCCGTCGACATCGTCCTCGGGGAGGTCGATCGCTAATCCCATGCTCGGCTCCGGACTAATTCAAGGCCTCGCCGTCACTGCGAAAAATCTCGTGGGCTCGTTCCACGATCCGGCGCGCTACACCAACGTCGAATATCCGGAGGTGAAGACGAAGCTGCCGGAGGCCTACCGCAATTTCCCGTTTCTCGTCACCGAGAGCGCCAGCGATCCCATGGGCACGCTGCGCTGCGTGGCCTGTCAGATTTGCGAGAAGGAATGCCCGCCCCAGTGCATCTACATCGAGAAATCGAAAGACAAGAAGCCCGATGCGACCGGCAAGATGCAGCTCTTCCCGGCCGTCTTCGACATCGACACGTCGGTCTGCATGAGCTGCCAGATTTGTGTCGAGGTCTGTCCGTTCGACGCGATCAAAATGGATCAGGTCTTTGAGGTGGCGACGACAAGCCGGTTTGAGGCGCTGCTGCTCAATCGAAACCAGCTCGCAAAGCCGAACACCTACTATCACTCGATTCATCCGACTGAAGCCGCCGAAGTCGATGGCCGCCTCGCCGCTGAACGCAAAGCCGCCGAGGAGAAGGCCAAGGCAGCGGCCGCCGCGAAAGCTGCGGCCGCCGCTGCGCCCAAGTCCGCGACCGCTGCTGCATCTGCCACGCCTCCTTCCACCACCCCCACTCCGAAACCGCCAGCCGCGCCGAGCGCGGAGGCCCCAAAGCCGCCGACGCCCGCCGCATGATCGCCGCCGCGACGACTGACGCTTTCCTCGAACGCGCGCCGGTGCTCCTGCGCGACGCCGTCACGGGATTTTTGCCCGAACCGTGGCGCACGCTCGTCAACGCGCTCATCGCCGTCGGACTAATTCTGGGAATTTTCGGCACACTCTTCGCGTTCATCACACTGGCGGAACGCAAAATCCTCGGCCGCGTGCAAAATCGCCCCGGACCAAACCGCGCGCCGATTCCCTTTATAAATAAGCGATTCTTCGGCTTGTCGCAGCCCTTTGCCGACGGCGTGAAGTCGCTTACGAAGGAAGACATCGTGCCGCGCGACGCGGACAAGGTGCTGCACTACCTTGCGCCCGTAGCGTTGCTCGCGTTTTCGATTCTGACGTTTGCGGTGATTCCCTATGGCCGGAATCTGGTGCCGGTCGAACTCGACGCCGCCGTGCTCTACTTCTTTGCCGCGGGTGCCGCGACCGAGCTCGCCGTCTTCATGGCGGGCTGGGCCAGCCGCAACAAATACTCACTCCTCGCCGCAATGCGGGCGCTCGCGCAGCTCATCAGCTACGAATTGCCTCTCTTGCTTTCGTGGGTCCCGGTCGTGCTCATCGCCGGAACACTCTCGACCACCGCGATCGTCGACGCCCAGGCCGGCTGGAAATTCGGTTTCATCCCGCACTGGCACGTGTTCACGCCTTGGGGCTTCGCGGGCTTTGTCATTTTCATGGTCGCTGCGCTCGCCGAGTCGAATCGCTCGCCGTTCGACACGCCGGAGGCCGAGAGCGAGCTCATTGCCGGACATCTTACGGAATACAGCGGCTTCAAATACGCGCTTTTCTTCATGGCGGAATATTTCGGCATGCTCGCGCTGAGCGGCATGGCCATCACGCTCTTCCTCGGCGGGTGGCGCTCGCCGCTGCCTTTCCTTGAGTTCATTCCGTCGTATCTGTGGTTCGGCGGAAAACTCCTCGCGTTGATCTTCGGCTTCATCTGGATCCGCGCAACCTTCCCGCGCCTCCGAATCGATCAGCTCACGCGCTTCGCGTGGAAGTTCCTTGTGCCGCTCGCGCTCATCAACCTCGGCAACACGATCGTTTGGTCGCTGATGTCGAACAGTTCCGCCCTGATGCAGCTCGCCCGCTGGCCGGTTTGCGCAGCCATCATCCTTGTGCCCTTCGTCGTGTTGGGCCGCAAACTCAGTGCCGGTGTCGCGCCGCGCATCTACCGCTACGCATGAACGCCGTGCTCATTGTCATCGCCCTTGTCACGCTCGGCGCCGCCGCCGTGGCGATGACGCTGCGCAACCTGATTCACAGCGCGCTGCTCCTGATCGCGAGTTGGGCGGGCGTCGCGGCGTTTTACCTCTGGGCCGGCGCCGAGTTCGTCGCGTTTGCCGAGATCCTCGTTTATGTCGGTGCCGTCTCGATGGTCGTCCTCTTCGCGGTGCTGCTCACGCGGCGCTCCCGGGCCGATCTCACGGTCACGCCCGACTCGGCGGGCCGCGCGATTTCAGGCTTTATCGCCGGCGGTGCAGTCTGCGGCGTGCTGGTCGGCGCGATTGTCGCCACGCCGATGGGGGTCGGGTCGTCGCCCACCCCGACCGTCACCGTCAAACAGATCGGCGTGCAACTCATGGGCACGCACGCCGCGTCGCTCCTAATTGTCGGCGTGCTGCTCACCGTCGCCTTGCTGGGCGCCATCGTGATCGCTTCGGCTGATCGCACGGATGACTCGGAGGACACGCCATGACCGCGCTGCAACTCTGCCTCGTGTTCTCGAGCGCGCTCTTTTGCGTGGGGCTCGTCGGCGCGCTCGCACGCAGCAACACGATCCTTGTGCTGCTCGGCATCGAGCTGATGCTGAATGCCGCCAACATCAACTTCATCGCCTTCTGGCGATTCAGCCCGTCGCCCGCTCCAGCGACCGGCGTGATGTTTGTCATTTTTTCCATCGCCGTCGCGGCGGCCGAGGCCGCTGTGGGGCTCGCACTGGTAATCGCGGTTTACCGCCACCAGAAAAACATCCGGCTCCAGGAGGCCAATCGCCTGAAAGGCTGAACCATGGGCCTCTCCGTCCAAAATCTCTGGCTCATTCCGCTGCTGCCGCTCGTTGCTGCGGCCATCGGGGCACTCACGCCCCGCACGGGCCGCACGCTCGCTGCCGGCGCCGCGATCCTCGCGATGAGCTTTTCATTTCTTCTGTCGTGCGGTGCGCTCGTCACTGCGCTGGCAAATCCCGCGACACATGCGACCAGCAATTTTGCATGGTTCGATCTCGGCATGGGCGCGCTTCGGCTCGGATGGCTGCTCGATCCCCTCACCGCGTTCATGTGCGTGATGGTCACGTTTGTCGGCACGCTGATTTTTATTTTCAGCACCGGCTACATGCACGAGGACGCCAATGCCAAGCAGTTCTTCTGCTTCCTCAGCCTCTTCGCCAGCGCGATGCTCGGCGTAATCGTCGCCAACAGCCTGCTACTCCTCTTCGTGTCGTGGGAGCTCGTCGGTCTCGCGTCGTATCTCCTCATCGGCTTTTGGTTCCACAAACCTGAGGCGGCCGGCGCCGCAAAAAAAGCCTTCATCACGACGCGCATCGGCGACCTCGGCCTGCTGCTCGGCATGCTCTGGCTTTACGACTCGACCGGCTCGCTACTCTTCTACGATGGCGGCCACGGCGTGCTTGAGGCCGGGGCCCTCAGCGCGCTCACCGCGCACACGGCGCTTGGCGGCTTCGCACTTTCGACCATTATCGGTCTGCTCATCTTCTGCGGTGCGGTCGGCAAGTCCGGCCAATTCCCGTTGCACGTTTGGCTGCCCGACGCGATGGAGGGCCCGACGCCCGTGTCCGCGCTCATCCACGCGGCGACAATGGTCGCAGCCGGCGTTTTCTTGATCGCGCGCGTTTACCCACTAATGTCGGCGGACCAAGCGCTGGCCCACGTGCCGTTCCATGCGCTGACCGTCGTCGCGTTTATCGGCGCGATCACGGCGCTGATGGGTGCGCTCATCGCCGTCGCGCAAAACGACATCAAGCGCATTCTCGCATTTTCAACGGTCTCACAACTCGGCTACATGATGCTCGCGATCGGCGTCGGCTCGTGGGTCGCGGCGATCTTTCACCTCCTCACCCACGCCTTTTTCAAGGCGCTGCTCTTCCTCGGTGCGGGCTCAGTCATCCACGCGGCGCATCACGAGCAGGACATCCGCTCGCTCGGCGGGCTGCGCAGCCACATGAAGGTCACCTTCGCGACCTTCGCGATCGGCATGATGGCGCTCGCCGGCGTGCCGTTCCTCTTTTCGGGTTTCTGGAGCAAGGAAGGTATTCTCCACGCTGCTCACGAGTGGGATGTCTCCCGCGTGCCGCTGCTCTTCGGACTCGCGGCCGTCGTGCTCACGGCCTTCTACATGACGCGCCTCGTGGCCGAGACCTTCTTCGGCAAGGCCCGCTCACACGCCTCAGAGCACGCCCACGAAAGTCCCGCGTCGATGACGCTCCCGCTTGTCGTGCTCGCGGTCTGCGCGATCGCGCTCGGCTTCCTCGGCACGCCGGCGTTCCCGTGGCTGCAGGCAAAACTCCTCGGCGAAACTGAAGTCCTCGGCCACTCGCTCCTCGCAGGCTCAGGCCTGATGATGCTCTCCGTCGTGCTCGTCGCGCTCGGCCTCGGCACGGGCTGGGCAATCTACGGTCGCGTCACCCGAGAAAAATCCACGTCACCCGATCCGCTGGCGGCGCGCTTCCCAGGCGTCATCGCGTTTCTCGGGGCGCGGATGAAGTTCGACGAACTCTACGCTGCCACGGTTTTCAAACTCAATGCCGCCACCGCCACCTTCGCCGACGTCCTCGATCGGTTCGTGTGGGATGGCGCGGTGCGCTTTCTCGCACGGCTCGGTGAATTCGCGGGCGTCGTGAATCGCGAGGCGGACGAAGACGGACTCAACGCCGGCTTCGACGCCGGCAGCGAAAGTCTCCGCGGCACCGGCAAGGCCTACTCGCGCGCCCAGACCGGCGATGCGCACGGCTACCTGCGCATCATCGCCATCGGTTTCGTGGTGCTCGTGTTGATTATGATGTTGGGAGGTAACCGGTGAATGCGCCGCTCCTTCAGATTCACGGTGCGATGCCGGTGGCGCCGGCGGCGGCCTTCCCGCTGCTCTCTTTGATCATTTTCTCGCCGTGGGCGGGAGCGGCGCTGCTCGCGATGTTTCGTGGCGTCGCCCCGAGCGTGAGCCGCACGCTCGCGCTTATCTTCAGCTGCGGGCCGCTCGCACTCGGGCTCGTCGCACTGAACGCCTTCGATCCCGGTCGCGTTGCGCCGCAATTCGTCGAAGACAGCATCTGGATGTCAAGATTGCTCAACGTCCACTATCACCTCGGGCTCGACGGACTGAGCCTCGTGCTTGTGCTGCTCACGGGAATCGTCACGCCCGTGGCTTTGCTCGCATCGTGGCGCGTCACACACTACCCCCGCGCCTTCGGCATCCTCTTCCTGCTGCTCGAGGGCGCCGCGCTTGGCGTGTTTCTGGCGCTCGATTTTTTTCACTGGTTTTTGTTCTGGGAACTGAGCCTCGTCCCCGCGTTTTTCCTCATCAAACTCTGGGGCGGTCCAGCCGCGTCGCGCGCAGCCTACCAATTCGTGATCTACACGATCGGCGGCAGTGCGTTCATGCTGCTGGGTTTTGCCGCACTCTACGTGGCGACTGGCACGCTCGACTTCACGCAACTCGCACAACTTGCCGCTGATGGCGTGATCGGCGCGAAGCTCGCGGCGCTCGGTGGCATCTGGCCCAAGGCGGTGTTTGTCGGCGTGTTTCTCGGACTCGCCGTCAAGGTGCCGCTCTGGCCATTTCACACGTGGCTGCCTTCGGCCTACGCGGAGGCTCCAGTCGGGGGCTCGATGTTTCTTACCGGCGTAATGTCAAAGATGGGCGTCTACGGTTTTCTCCGAATCCTCTGGCCGATTTTCCCGGCGCAACTGCACGCCGCGACGCCGTGCCTTCTCGCACTCGCGCTCGCCGGTATCGTGCTCGGCGCCTACGCGGCGATGAAGCAGACCGACCTCAAGCGCATGGTCGCCTACTCGTCCGTCAACCACCTTAGCTACTGCCTGCTCGCGCTCTTCGCGGTCTCCTACGCGACGGGTCGCACCGCGCCGACAGCGGCGGCCGCGACCGCCGCGCTCAGCGGCACGATCATGCAGATGTTCAACCACGGCCTCTCGGCGGCCGCATTGTTCTGCTGCGTCGGCATCCTCGAATCGCGGTCCGGCGGCAAGCGCGGCCTTAACGATTTCGGCGGAGTCCGCACCGTGGCGCCGATCTTTGCGGCGCTCTGCGGCATCTCGCTCTTCTCCTCGCTCGGGCTGCCGGGCCTCAACGGCTTTGTCGGCGAGTTCCTGATTTTCCGCGGCGTATTCGGCCTCGACGCCGGCGCCGCGACAATCGCCTGTTTCGGCCTCCTCGCAACGGCGATTTTCCTGCTCACGTTCTGGCAACGCGTCTTCCACGGCCCGCGCGCAGGTGTGGCCGCCGGCGAGTTCGCCGATCTCAGCGGTATCGAGATCGCGCCGCTGCTGCCGCTGGTGGTGTTGATGTTCATTCTCGGCGTCTGGCCGCAACTGCTCGCTGGGCTGATCAACCCGATCGTCTCCTCGTGGGCCGCCCACCTTTCGCTGCCATGAAAACCAAAGCTACCCGTTCCCAAGCGAAACAGAAACGCCCGCCCACGCGGAAATCAGCCGGCACAAAGGCCTCGCACCGCGCCACCGCACCCGCGACCACCCCGGCTCCGCGCGTGCGCACTGACTGCGATTTTCTCCGCCCGATCGCATGAACGCCCTGCCCTGCACGATCTACATCTCGTTCCTCGGCGCGCTGCTCGCGCTCGGGGCCGGCATGCGATCGGCAGCCACGGCCCGCGTCGTCGCGCTGCTCACGGCGCTCACGAGCTGCACGGTGACGTTTTACGCCGCGAGCCAGTTCGTGCCGGGCCCCGGACTCCAAACGTTGATCGACAAGCCGTGGATTCCGCAGATGGGGATCCACTATCACCTCGCGGCGGACGGCATCAGCCTGACGCTCATTGTGCTCACCGGGCTGGCGGCCGTATCGGGCATTTTGTTTTCCTGGAATATCGAGGAGCGCGCCGGCGAGTTTTTTGCGCTCTACCTCGCGCTGATTGGCGGCGTCTACGGCGTGTTTCTCAGTGCGGATGCCTTCACGCTTTTCGTCTTCTACGAGATCGCGATCGTCCCAAAATATTTCCTAATCGCGAACTGGGGCTCCACCAAACGCGAATACGGCGCGATGAAGCTCGTGCTCTATTCGTTCGCGGGCAGTGCGCTCGTGCTCGCCGGCCTCCTCTGGGCCTACGCCGCGGGCGGCGCGCACAGCTTCGGGCTCGGCGAGCTCGCGCAGGCAGCGGCGCACTTCTCGCGTCACGAACAACTGGGGATGTTCGCCCTCGTGTTTCTGGGCTTCGCGGTGCTCGCGGGTCTGTTCCCCTTTCACACGTGGGCGCCCACCGGCCACGTCGCCGCGCCCACCGCCGCTTCGATGCTGCTCGCCGGTGTCGTGATGAAACTGGGTGCCTACGGCTGCCTCCGCGTGGCGATGGCAACGTTTCCCGTCGGCCTCGCGTTCTGGTCGCCGCTGATCGCGTGGCTCGCAATCATCGGCATCGTTTATGCGGGGCTTGTCGCGCTCGTGCAGCAGGATTTCAAATTTGTCATCGGCTACTCGAGTGTGAGCCATATGGGCTTTGTGTTGCTGGGCCTCGCCGCAGCCAATGCTACCGCCGTCAGCGGCGCGGTGCTCCAGATGTTTTCGCACGGCGTGATCGCCGGTCTGCTCTTCGCCGTCGTCGGCCGGATGGTCTACGAACGTACACACACGCGCCAGCTCGCCGACCTGCGCACGATGCCGCTGCACCGGCTGATGCCGTTTGCCGCGATGACGTTCGTGCTCGCGGGCCTCGCCTCGATGGGCATGCCCGGCTTCAGCGGCTTCCCCGCTGAACTCACGATCCTTATAGGCGCATGGAAGACCTCGCCGAAATGGGCGCTCTTCGCTGCCGTCGGCGTACTCATAGCGGCCGCGTTCACACTGCGCGTGATGCAGGTTTCGTTCTTCGGCACGACCGAGGGCACGAAACCTGGTTCTATTCCGGCTCACCATCTCGATCATCCCATGGCGCCGATCACTTGGGCCGAACGCGCAGGTGCGCTGCTGCTTATCGCCGCGATGGTCTACGTCGGTCTGAAGCCGGACATCCTCCTCAACTGGATCACGCCAGCGCTGCAATCGCCGCTCTTTCAGACTGCGTTGAAAGGAGGCGCCTCGTGAATCCCAACTACCTCCAGCTTTTCCGCGCGCTGCGGCCCGAGACGTCCCTCATCCTCGGTGCCCTCGCAGCCCTTGGCCTCGACCTCGTCGTGGTCAAACGCCACACCTTGGAGGAACGCCTCCGTCTTTCTCTCTGGATCGGGGCGATCGCGATCGCGGCAGCGATGGCCCACGTGTGGCTCGGGCAGCGCGGGAGCGTGTTTGGTGGCGTGCTGATGCTCGACAAGCTCGCCGTCGCCACGCGCCTCGGGGCGCTAGCGCTGGCGTTGCTCACGCTCGGCATGGTGCGCGGCGCCCGCGCCCTCCGGCATCCGGCGGAATACGTCGCGATCATCCTCTTTGCGACGATTGGCTTCACGCTGATGGCGGCGGCGCAGCAACTGCTCGTTGTGTTTCTCGCGCTCGAACTCGCCAGCCTCTCCCTCTACATTCTGGCGGGAATCGACAAAACCCGCCCGGAGTCGTCCGAGGCCGCGTTGAAATATTTTCTCTTCGGCGGGATGTCGGCGGCGTTTCTCCTTTTCGGCTTCAGCCTCATCTACGGTCTGACCGGCTCGATCGAACTGGGGGAGATTTCGCGCCAGCTCGCGGTGCAGCATGTGAGCCCGCTGCTCGTCGTGGCGCTCGTGATGATCTTGGTCGCGTTTGGCTTCAAGGCCGCCGCCGCCCCCTTCCAACTCTGGGCACCCGACGTTTACGAAGGGGCGCCACCTGCGTCCGCCGCGCTCATCGCGTCCGCCTCGAAGCTCGCCGGCCTCGTGCTCTTCACACGTTTGCTCTGGAACGGCCTCGGTGCCACGTCCGGCAACGTCGTCACCGCCGATGGCACGCCCGGCTGGCTGCCGATGCTCGCGATCATTTCGGGTGCATCGATGCTGCTCGGTAATCTTGGTGCGCTGGCGCAGAACAACGTTCGCCGCCTGCTCGCCTACTCCGCCATTTCCCATGCCGGTAACCTGCTGCTCGGCGTGATCGCGGTGGGACAGGGCCGCAACGTTTGGCCGGTGTTTTTCTACGCCGCGACCTACGGACTCGCGACCGTCGGCGCGTTCGGTGTCGTCGGCGCAATCGATCGCGCGAATCCGGGCGGTTGCCGAAGTCTCTCCGATCTAGCGGGGCTTTACCGGCGCTCGCCGTTGCTCGCGGGCTGCCTCGCGGTTTTCGTTTTGTCGCTGGCAGGCATTCCGCCGCTCGCCGGGTTTTTCGGCAAGTTCGCGGTCTTCGCCGCCGCATTTCGCTTGGGCGGAGTCTCCGGTCCCGCCGGCTGGCTCGCGTTGCTAGCGATCGCGATGAGCGCCGTGGCGCTCTATTACTACCTACTGATCTTGAAACAAGCGCTCGTCGCCAAACCTGCCGAGCCCGTCCAACCGATCGCGGTGCCAGGCGTGACTGTGATCGCGCTCATTGCAGCCGCCGCGCTGCTCGTGGTGCTCGGCGTGTGGCCGTCACTCTTACTGGATTTTCTGTAAGCGGACGTTGGAGAAGGTCGGGCTCAACGCCGGGCTACCTTTTCGCTGTGCACACACTCCGCGAAATTCGCGGGAGGACCGTGCGAACCGCCCGTTCACTCGCCTGCCGCGAAAAAAAAGACGCCGGGAAAATCCCGGCGTCTTTTAAATCCAGCAGGTCTGAAACTCAGGACATGTCCTCAAACGACAGGTCTTGCTGAGAACGGTGATTCTTAATCAGGCCCTCGGAGGCGTGGCCGTTGCCATTGCTGCGAGGTGCATGACCAGCAGAACCGTTCCCATTGCTCGCGGCCGGGCTGATAGAGGGTTTGTGCGCTGTCTTCGCAGTGCTGCCGCCCGCCGGACGCGTCGTGGCGCGATGCGGCTTCGGCGGCGACACGATGGCCGCGGGCTGCGCGTTGAGGTCGACGTCGGTGCGCGCCATGCGGAGCAGTTCCGTAACGGCGAGGCGGACCTGCGCGGCCTGCTCCTTAAATTCTTCCGACGCCGAGGCGGACTGCTGCGCGAGCGCCGCGTTGCTCTGCGTGATCTTGTCCATGTTGGCGACGGCGGCGTTGATCTGGTTGATGCCTTCGCTCTGCTCCTGCGAGGACTGCGCAATCTCGGCGATGCGCTCGTCCAGCTGGCGCGTCTTCTCGACGATCGCGGAGAGGTTACCGGCCATCTTTTCGCTGATGCGGACGCCCTGTTCGCTCTTCTCGGTGGACGTGGAAATTTTCTCAGCTGTTTCTTTCGCGGCCTGCGCTGAGCGCTGCGCGAGGTTGCGAACTTCTTCGGCAACGACGGCGAACCCCAGGCCCGCCTCACCGGCGCGCGCGGCTTCGACCGCGGCGTTGAGCGCGAGGATGTTCGTCTGGAACGCGATCTCGTCGATTGTCTTGATGATTTTTGAGATTTCGAGCGAGGAACCCTTAATCGCACCCATCGCAGATTTCATCTGCTCCATCTCGGCAGCACCGGCATCGGCCGTCGTGCGCGCCTGATTGGCGAGGGTCTTCGCGTTCTGCGCGTTCTCAGAATTGCGCGAGGTCATGCTCGCCATCTCGTGGAGCGACGAACTGGTCTCCTCAAGCGAGGAGGCTTGTTGCGACGCGCCACCCGCCATCGACTGGCTGGCCTCGGCGACGTGCACGGCAGAGACGGCGGCCTTGTCGGACTCGGCGGCGAGGCGGCCGGCGACATCAGTGATGCCGCGACTCACACTACGGGTAATAAGCCATGCGATCACGATGCCGGCCACGATGCCGACACCGGCGATCGAGAAGACGATGATTTCGTTGCGGTGCTGCTCGGTGCGCGTGCGCTCCTCGAGTTCGGTTTGGAAATCATGCACGGAACTCTTCACGCGCGTCAGCGTTGCCGTAAACTCGGGGGCGACCTTGCCGATGCGCTCGGCGAGAATTTTGTCGCGGGACTGCTTCCCGGTGACGACCTCCTCAAGGCCCTTGCTGTAGGCGAGTGCAGAGACTTGGAGCGACGCGAGCAGCGCCTTCTTCGCGTCGTCTTTCAGGGATGCGTCGAGCTTTTCCATCTCCGCCTGATCTTTTTCCATGCGCTGGATCTGGGTGACGGTGACCTTGAGCGCACTCGCGGCGGCCGCTGATTTTTGCGGGTCCGAGGTCAGGAGGAAACCGTTGACGAGGCTGGAGCACTCGAAGAACGCCTTCAGGCCGTTGGAAATCTGGAACGCCGCATTCATGTCGCCCTGGGTCTGTGCCTGCGCCAGCATCTTTTGCAGACCTTCGGAAATCGTTTTCGCCTGCGGCGCGAGCACATCGTTTTCAATGGCGACGCGCGCGCGGTGGTTGGAGACAAGATCGGCGAACGCCGAGTTATACGCCGCGAGCAGTTCGCGCGCAGCGGCGAGTTGCTTCGCCCGCTCGGGATCAACGATGAGCTTCGTCGCGGCGGCAAAGTCTGCATCGAGCGTTTTCTTCGCCGCCTCGCACGCCGCGATGCTCTCTGGCGTGCCCGTGGCGAGAAACTCGTTCACCTGCAGCTTGAGCGCCTGCATGGAGGATTCGAGGGAGGCCGCCGCGTAGGTCTCCTGAGCGCTTTCGGAGAACGACGTGAGCCGGCGCCCCGCCCCGCCAAGAGCGACATAGGCGAGGCCCGCCACGAGGGCGAGCAACGCGAATGACAGACCAAATCCCGAGGCGATTTTACGACCGATGGTGAGGTGAGCAATGGACATGGTATGAGCGAAGCTGGCGGTGAGCGGGGACGCGTGGGGCAAATCGGACGATCAGCTCTCGAACACGAACTTTATCGGGATCGAGACCTTGATCGCGACGGGCGCGCCGTCCTGTTTTGCAGGCTTGAACTTCCACTTCTTCAGCGCGGCGACCGCCGGTTTGTCGAAGGCGCCATTGGACGATTTCTCGACCTGCGGATCGACGACGTTGCCCTGCTCGTCGATCGTGCATTTCACGGTAACGATGCCGGACACGCCGTCGCGGCGGAGTTCATCGGGATAATCGGGAGCGACCGTGCGCACGGGCACCGGCGGTTCGGCCTTGGTCTGAGCGAAAGCCGGCACCGCAAGCAGCAGCCCAGCGAAGAGGAATTTGAAGACAGTTTTCATAGTGAGTGAGACCTGCAATGACGACTCCCAGCTATTCGGCGCGATCGTCCCGGCACTTCACAAAAAAATACGCAATCCCACCCAGGCCGGGCGTAAGTCGGCGGTGGGGAACGAAGAAATAGAATTACTCCCGGTCGCACTCTCCGTAGTAACCCCCAGGCAAAACGGGAATGCATTGGCATTGCCGAGCCGAAAGTGGGCACTCACGCTGCCGCCACTACTTCACGGCATGTCGCTTGACGAAAAACTGCGCCGCTCCGCCGGCTGGATCGCCCTCGCGGTCGCCGCGCTCATGCTCACGGGAATCGCCGGCGCCGCGCTCGGCGCGGATCCGCTTCGCGCGCTGCGGTTCGAGGCTGCGCCGATGAAATTCGACACCGCGCTCGCGCTGCTTTTCGCCGCGGCCGCACTGTGGCTGCACCTCCGCCCGGGCGCGCGGCGCAGCGCGCTCTTCTGCGCGGGACTCGCCGCCGCCCTCGCCACGATCACGCTCGCGGAAAGCCGCCCCGGCTTCGGCCGCGGACTCGACGAATTCATCCATCCACTGCTCGGCCAGACGGTCGCCGGCGTGGCTCCGACGCGGACGGGCTATCCCACCGCGCTGGCCATCCTCGTTTGTGCGGCGGCGCTCGCGCTGCTGCCCGCGACTCCGCGCCGCCGTACCTCGCTCGCGAACTGGCTCGCCTACGGCCTCATCGCTTTCAGCCTCGCGGCCCTCATCGGCCAGGCTCTGAGCGCAACTGCACCGACCCTGATATCGATCAACCTAGGCACTCATCCCGCCGCGGGCCTCCTGCTCCTCGGCCTCGGGCTGCTCCTCGCGCGCCCCGATCAAGAGATCGCCCGCGTCATCTTCTCCGCCGAACCGATCGGCCTGCTGGTGCGCCGGATGTTTTTTGGCGCCGGATTCGTGCCGCTGCTGCTCGGTGCCGTGACATTCCCCCTCGTTCGGCAAGGTTGGCTGAGCCCGACTGAGGGCATCGCGATTTTCTTCGTCGGCTGGATCCTCAACGGCATTGTGCTCGCGTTGGCCACCAGCCGGCTCGTCGTCAGCCTGCATGGCGAGCAGGAACGTGGCGAGCAGGCGCGGATGCTGCTCACCGCCCGGCTGCAGGAGCAGGCTGCGCAACTGCAGGAAACCGTCGGCTTGCGCTCACGCGAGTTGCATGAGGCCAACCTTAGCCTGCGCGCCGCCGCCGAATCCAACGCCCGCCTAGCCCTCGTCGCGCACCACACCACCAACGCCGTCATCGTCGCCGATGCCGAGGGGCGCGTGCAATGGGTCAACGCCGCCTTCGAACGCCTCACCGGCTACTCGCTCGATGAGATGCGCGGCCAGCGGCCCGGCAGTGTCCTTCAGGGGCCCGCCACCGATCCCCGCGCCCAGGCCGAACTCCACGACGCGCGCGTGCGCGGCGAACCGTGCCATGTCGAAGTCCTGAACTACACCAAGGACGGCCGCGCCTTTTGGGTGGTGGTCGACATGCAGCCCGTGCACGACCGGGTTGGCCACGTCGTCAACTTCGTCGCGATCCAGACGGACATCACTGCGCAGCGCGCCGCCACCGCTCACCTCCGCGACCTCAACGAACGCCTCCGCCTCGCCACGCGCTCGGCCGCACTCGGGGTCTGGGAATGGGATGCCGCCGCGCGCAAGAGCACTTGGGATGATCGCACCCTCGAAATCTTTGGACTCACCCGCGAGACTTACGCCGGCGATGCCGCCGAGTGGTTTGAACGCATCCATCCCGAGGATCGAGCGGCAGCGCGCGCCGCCTTCGAGGCGATCACGGCTGGCGCCAACTCCTTCGAACTCGACTACCGTATCGTCCGCGCCGACGACGACGCCATCCGCCACCTCCAGTCGCGCGCCATCGTGCAGCGTGATGCCGACGGACGGCTCCTGCGTGTGACCGGCACCAAGCGCGACGTCACCCCCGAGCGCGAGGCGATCGCGCGCACCGAGGCGCTCAACGAACGCCTTCGCCTCGCCCTTCGCTCCTCCAAGTTCGGGGTCTGGGAACTGGACGCCGATACCAACCACCTTATCTGGGACGATCGGATGTTTGAGATTTACGGCCTCACCCGTGCGGAATTCGACGGCTCGCGCGACATTTGGCGCAGCTGCGTCCACCCCGAGGATATCCGCCTCGTCCTCGATCTCACGCGCCAGGTGTTGTCCGGCGAGCGACCGACCTACGACACCGAGTTTCGCATCCTTCGGCCCGATGGCACCGTCCGCCACGTTGAGGCGCACGCCTACCTCCAGCGCGACAGCGACGGTCAGGCACTGCGCTTCGTCGGTCTCAACCGCGACATCACCGCAGCCAAGGAACTCGATGACGCCCTCGCCCTCGCCGAGCAGCGCCTTCACCTCGCCATTGAGGGCTCCAACGACTCGGTCTGGGATTGGAATCTCGAGACCGGCGTCCTGTTTCACGACTCCCGTTGGGCACTCATGCTCGGCTACGAGCCAAAGGAACTCCCCCATACGATCGAAGGATGGAAATCTCTCGTCCATCCCGACGATCTCGCCGCCAACGAGCACGCCATTCAGGATCACTTCGCCCAGCGCACCCCGCTCTACGAGCACGAACTGCGGATGCGCGCCAAAACCGGCGAATGGAAATGGATCCTTGATCGCGGCAAGGTCGTGCGCCGCAGCAGCGACGGTCGTCCGCTCCGCATGGCCGGCACGCACAGCGACGTCACTACGCGACGTCTCCTCGAAAACCGCCTCCGCCGCGTCGAGGAACTCTCCGAACAAGTCAGCCGCCTCGCCCTCATTGGCGGCTGGGAATACGATCTCACCACCGATCTGTTTACTTGGTCGGACGGGTTGCGGCGCATTCACGAAGTGGACGAATCCTTTCAGGTCACCCTGGAATCAGCGTTCAGCTTTTATGCTCCGGAGGCTCAGGATGTCTTGCGCGCGGCCCTCGACGAAGCCCGACTCCACGGCTCGCCCATCGACGTCGTTGTTCCGGTCACAACCGCGCGCGGCAACCGCCGCTGGGTGCGCGTGTTGGGCAAAGCCGAATTCCTGAACGGCAAACCGATCCGCCTGCACGGCGCGAAACAGGACGTCACGCTCCAACACGAAAGCGAGGGCACGCGCCGCAGCCTCGAGCTGCAACTCTTCCAGGCGCAGAAGATGGAGACCCTCGGCACGCTCGCCGGCGGCATCGCGCACGATTTCAACAATCTCCTCACTGGCATCATCGGCTACCACGAACTCGCCGCCGATTCCCTGCCCGAGGACAGCCCCGCCCGCGCGGCACTCACCGAGGCCCGCAATGCCAGCCTCCGCGCCCGCGAGCTCGTCGAACAGATCCTCACCTTCGGCCGCCAGTCCGCCGGCGTCGACTACGGTCCGCTCGATCTCGGCGTCGTGCTTGAGGAGGCACGGCGTTTCCTGCGCGCCACGCTCCCCGCCAAGGTTGCGATCGAACTCGAATTCGCCCCCGAGGCCAGTCATGTGCTCGGCGACGCTACGCAGCTCCACCAAGTCCTCCTCAACCTAGGCTCCAACGCCGCGCACGCCATGCGCCAGAAAGGCGGGGCGCTAAAAATCTCCGTCGCCCCCGTCGACTGCGACGCCGCACCCGACGAAGCGCTCGCCAGCCTGCCGCCTGGAAGCTACGTCCGCCTCACCGTCAGCGACACCGGTCACGGCATGGACGAAGACACCCGGCGCCGCATCTTCGATCCGTTTTTTACGACGAAAAACACGCGCGAAGGCACCGGCCTCGGCCTCGCCGTCGTGCATGGCATCATCCGCTCGCACCGCGGCGCGATCGCTGTCGCCAGCGCGCCCGGCGCCGGCACGACGTTCACAATTTACCTGCCCGCCGCCACTCCTTCAGACGCCGCCTTCGACCCCGGCTCCGCCCGTCCACCCGCTGGCACCGGTGAACTCATCTGCATCGTCGACGACGAGCAGATCGTCGGCAACTGCACCAAACTCGTCCTCGAAAACCACGGCTACCAGACCCTCGTCTTTACGTCCGCCGAAGCCTGCCTCGCGGAACTTGCCGCGGCCCCGCAGTCCGCCGCCGTGCTCATCACCGATCAAACCATGCCCGGCATGCAGGGCACCGAACTCATCGCCACGTTCCGCCGCCTGCGGCCCGCATTTCCCGTGGTGCTCATGTCCGGATATTTTTCCAAGATTTCCCCCGATATCCTCGACGAACTCGGTGCGATCGAACTGCTCGCGAAGCCGTTCACGACCGAGGAGCTCACGCTCGCCGTCCACCGCGCCTTGCACGCGGAAACCTCGTAGCGCGAGTCTACAAAAACAGCCACCCCGCCAGCGCCAGAATCGGCAGCAGCACCGGCAGCGAATACTTGAAGATGTAGCCGAAGAAACTCGGGCAGTGCACCCCGGCGTCGTGCGCGATCGCCTTCACCATAAAGTTCGGACCGTTTCCGATGTAGGTCATCGCGCCGAAGAACACCGAGCCTAGGCTCACGCCGACCACGAAGTGCGGGTGTGACGCGAGCAGCGCCAGCGCATCGGGGGCGGCCGCCGTCGTCTGCGCGAGTTGGAAAAAGTTCACGTAGGTCGGCGCGTTATCCAGCACCGACGACAGCGCGCCGCTCGCAAAATAATACTGCGTCGCGTGCGTGAAGCCCAGCGCCTGCCCATGCGCCGCGAGATAGTCGAGCGCAGGCATCATCGTCACAAAAATCCCGAGAAACAGCCACGCCACCTCCTTGATCGGGCCGAAGGAAAAATGATTTTCCTCATGCACCACCTTCGGCGTGAAGAAGAAACTCGCTACTGCCGCGCCCAGCATCACCGCCTCGCGCAGGAAAAATTTCTCTGACACAAACACCGCACCAATGATCGCCAGGAGGAGCAGCACGTTGACCCCGCCCTCAAACCGCCACGTCTCACCGTGCGTTTCCACGTCACTCCGGATTTTTCCGGGCATGTGCCGGTAGCTCCGCCGATCGAAGGCATAAAAAGCCGCCAGAATCGCGCCCAGCGTCACCAGCCATTGGATCAGCACATGATCGATCAGCCAGAAAAACGGCACGCCGCGCAGGTAACCGAGAAAGAGCGGCGGATCGCCGATCGGCGTAAGGGCGCCGCCGACGTTCGACACGATGAAAATGAAAAACACGACGTGATAGGCGCTCGCGCGAATCTTGTTCATCCGAACCCACGGCCGGATCAGGACCATCGAGGCGCCGGTCGTGCCGATGAGATTCGCGGCCACCGCGCCGATCGCGAGAAAGACGACATTCGCGAACGGCGTCGCCTCGCCCTTTACTTTCAAATGGATGCCGCCAGCGACGACGAAAAGCGATCCGATCAGGCAGATAAACGAAAAATAATCGCCGAGCGTGTGTGCAAGCGCCGCGCCGCCGTCGGGAATCTTCGCGAGATACCATGTACCCACGAGCGCGGCGAGCGCGAGGGCGACAAGATGATATCCCTTGTCCCACCATTGCTTCATGCTATGCGGACTGAGCGGCATCGTCGCGATCAGCAGCAGCAGCAGCGCGAAAGGCGCAACGCCGGCGAGCGGCACATCGGCGAAGGCGAAAATCTGGGAAGCGGGCATCAGAAAGAAGTCCGGTGGATCGCGCGTGCCGTCGCACGCGAAAAAAGCCGGCGGATCGCGAACGCGCCGCCGGCTCGGAAATCCGCGTGCGACGGTTAGATCGCTGCGTCGCCGTTTTCGCCGGTGCGGATGCGCACGACGCCCTCGAGCGGCACTACAAAAACCTTGCCGTCGCCAATTTTGCCCGTCTTGGCCGAAGTGACGATGGCGTCAATTGCCTTCGCCACGGCTTCGTCGGGCACGGCGACTTCGACTTTCACCTTCGGCAGAAAGTCGACGGTGTATTCAGAGCCGCGGTAGACCTCGGTGTGGCCCTTCTGGCGGCCAAAGCCTTTCACTTCGCTGACGGTCATGCCTTCGATGCCGGCCTCGGCGAGCGCGGTCTTAACCTCGTCGAGTTTGAAGGGCTTGATGATCGCAATAATGAGTTTCATGAGTCGGAGATATTATTCAGAGGAGAAACAGGATGACAGGAAGCACCTCAGCGCGAAACGGCCTTGAGCCGGCGACGAAGGTTCGTAAACAGGGTGACGCCGTAGCCGAGCACGACGCCCGCGGAGACAATCCATTGCGTGCCGTCGGCGAAGAGCAGCGGGCACACGAGTTGGATCAGCGCGAGCGTGATCAGCAGGTAGGCCACACGAGCGCCGGCACCGGGCATGAGCGACCAACCGCTTTTGAACTGGCCGGTGCGTTCGCGCACTTCGTTTTGGCGAAGGGCGGTTTGTTGCAGTGTGCCAAACGCATACCCGATGACCCCGCCGGCCGCAAGGCCGACGAGATCGCGGGCGAGATCGAGAAGGGTGAAATTCATGGCGAAGATATAGATTTCGCGCCGAAATTATTTCACCATCGGGGTCTCGGACTGCTTGTCCATGACCATGCCGGCGTAACCGGGGACGCCCATTTCGGGGACGTCGAGGCCTTCGATTTCGACCTCGATCGAGACGCGGTTGCCCACAATGACCTCGGCGATTTTATATACGATGAAGGCCATCACAGAGAGCGTGACGAAACACGTGGTGACACCGATGAGCTCAGCCCAGAACTGGCCCATGCCGCCGCCGTAGAATAGGCCTTTGACGGTGCCCGCGACGCCATTCCAGCCGTCGCCGTAGGTGCCGTCGGCGAAGAGGCCGATCGAGAGGCAGCCCCAGGCGCCGTTGACTCCGTGCACGGAGATGGCGCCGACCGAATCGTCGATGCGAATCTTATCGAAGAAGAACACGGCCTCAACCACGAGTAAACCCGCGATGATACCGATAATGGCCGCGCCACCCGCGCTGACGAACGCGCACGGGGCCGTGATGGCCACCAAGCCGGCGAGCATGCCGTTACACATCATGGACGGGTCAGGCTTCTTCGTCTTGAACCACCACATATAGAGCGTCGTGGCCATCGTGGCGGTCGCGCCGGCGATCATGGTGTTGACGGCGACCACCGCGATGCGGAGGTCAGTGCCGGCTAGCGTGGAGCCGGGGTTAAACCCGAACCAACCGAAGGCTAGGATGAACGTGCCGAGCATGACCATCGGGATGCTGTGGGGGGTAATCGGATGAACGAGTTTGCCCTCCTTGTTGTATTTGCCGTGCCGCGGTCCGATCAGCCAGCAGAACATCAGCGTGATGACGCCACCCTGCATGTGCACCACCGAAGATCCGGCGAAGTCAACGTGACCATGGCCGAGGCCGGGGAAGTTGGCGCCAAGGTTGGCGAGCCAGCCGTTACCCCAGACCCAATTACCAAAGAAGGGATACATCACAGAGCCGATGAAGCAGCCATAGATCATGAAGGCGGAGAACTTCCACCGCTCGGCGGCGCCGCCCGTCGGAATCGTCGCAGTGGTGTCCATGAATACCATCTGGAATAGGAAGAGAGCGAATGCCGCCGTATCATAGCCGGCACCCGAGAGGAAAAAGCCTTTCGTGCCGAACAGGCCGAAGAATTTTCCGGCAATGTGAATACCAAACTCGCTATTGAGCCCAGCGTAGTTGCCCATCGTGGAGATGCCACCGTTGACCGCGCTCTGCGGGTCGGCCATGCCGCCGAACATGAAGGCGAATCCACAAATGTAGAAGCCGAGCATACCCAGCGGATAGATCATGAAATTCATCGCCATCGTGTGACCGGCGTTCTTCGCACGGCACAGTCCGGTTTCCACGAGCGCAAAGCCCGCCTGCATGAACATGACGAGGAAGCCCGTGACGAGCGTCCACATGAAGTTAATCGCGACGCGGTTGTGGCCCACGTTGTCGGCCAGCTTCACGGCGAGCGGCTCGGCCGCCGCCTGCTTCGTGTAATCGTCGAACGCCTTCTTCGCATCGTCGAAGGCCTTGACCTTGTCCTTGTCTTTTTTGTCGTCCGCGCTGAGTTCGGCAGGAGCGGTAACAACGAAGCCGGGGACGTCAGCGGCGACACCCGTCGCCGTGCCCGCCGGATCGGGTTTTGGATCGTCTGCGAAGATTCGCGGAACGCCCAGACTGCAAACCAGCGCGAAGGCCAACAGAGGCACGCGCATTTTTTTCAACAAGGCCGAGGATCGATTCATGATGGTGGAGGTGAAACGCGCCGCGGTGAGCGGACGCACGGATTGTGGGTTTAGCGATGAGCCGGATCCGTGCGCTGCCAACGCAAGGATCCGCGAAAGGGCGAGTAAGGTGGACGCACACCGAGGACGGCCCTCTGTTCCACGAGAGGGCCGTCCCGGACTATGCGATTCATCCGACCTTCCACGTCGGAGAAATTTTTGGCCGCAGGCACGCGCGCACCCAGCCCGGGAAAAGCGGGTGCGAAGGGGGGCGGTTGCAGTAGATTCATGCGGCGGTATTGACGGTCACACTTATCGCAGCCGACATACCAGCCCACGTAGATAAGCCGTAGATTGTTCGCCTAAAAATATAAACAGGAGATATACGGCAGAGCGAAAGCGCCTCCGCCCGCGGTCCGACAAAAATCTATTTATAAGTATAAGCCTGCGCTCAACCTTCGTCCGCCTCGCACACAAACCGGTAGCCGATGCCCGACTCCGTTTGGAAAAATTTAGGCGCATCGAGATCGTCCTCGAGCTTGCGGCGCAGTCGCAGCACGTAGGTGCGCAGGTAGTGGGTCTGCCCCTCGGCCTTTGCGCCCCACAGGTCGCGCAAAATCTGGCGATGTGTCAGCACCTTATCGCGATGCGTGATGAAGAGTTGGAGCAACGCATACTCCATCGACGTAAGCTTGAGCGCGTGGCCGTCCTTCTTCACGCGGCGGTGGGCGAAATCCACCTCGACGCGGCCGAACCGAAAACTGCTTGTCGCCACCGCCGGCTTGATCCGCCGAAGGAGCGCGCGCAGGCGCGCGAGCAGTTCGCCGCCGCCAAACGGCTTCGTCAGATAGTCGTCCGCGCCCGCGTCTAGCCCCGCGATCTTGCTGCCCTCCTGGCCAAACACCGAAAGAATCAGCACCGGCACGGGATTCCACTCGCGCAATTGTTTCAGCACTTCGATCCCCGGCTGATCCGGCAGGCCGAGATCGAGAATCACAGCGTCGGGCATGTGCCGCAGCACTTCGTCCAGACCCGCCCGGCCGGTCTCCGCTTCGCGCATGGCGTAGCCCGCTTCCTCCAGCGTCAGCCGCAGCAGCCGGCGAATCTGCACCTCGTCTTCGATCACGAGGATCTCCGGCTTGGTCGGATCAGTGCTCATCGCTGGGCACGAGGCCGGGATCGGCGAGCGGCAGTCGCACGGTGAAGCAGGCTCCGCCCTCGACGCTGCGGCTTGCCGCGACATCACCGCCCTGCGCGAGCATAAATCCGCGGACAATTGAGAGGCCGAGCCCGAGGCCGCCGGCGCGCGCGCGCGGCCCGCGGGAAAATTTCTGAAACAGGGTCGCGTGCAACTCCGGCGCGAGGCCTGGGCCATCGTCGCTCACGGCGAGGAAAATCCGCCCGTGCACAGCGTCGGTGCCGGCGTGAACGCGAATCGCGCCGCCCGGCGGCGTGTGGTGCGCGGCGTTGAGCAGCAGGTTCGCGAGCACGTGCTCCATCAGCGCGGCATCACACCGCAGGAGCGGCAGGTCCGCGGGTAACTCGAGCCGCAGCGCGTGCCGCGCGAGCGCCTCGCCGACCGCGCGCCGCGCGCTCGCGACGAGATCGCGCGCATCACACCAGTCGGGTTGCGGCCGGAGCGTGCCTGACTCGAGCCGCGTTTGGTTGAGCAGGTTCGCCACGAGGTGATCGAGCCGGCTGGTCGCGGTGCGCACTTCGCCGACGAGGCTCGCGCGTTTGCGTGCGTCATCCGTGTCGAGTTTCTCCGCGGCCGTGCGCAGCACCGCCAGCGGCGTCTTCAGCTCGTGCGACACGCTGTCGAGGAGCGTCCGGTGCAACCGATCGGACTCGGCCAGAATTTTCTCCCGCTCTCCCGCCGCCCGCAACGATTCCCGCTCGACAAGCAGCGCAATCTGCGCCGCGAAACCGTCGAGCAAATCGCGTTGCGCCGAGGAGAGCTGCTCCAGCTCATAGCCAAGGTTCACTGAGAAGACTCCCACCACCTCGCTGCCGCGCCGCAAGGGCAGGTGCAGGACCGGCCCCGTTGGAAGCACATCGGTGAAACGCCCCGCTGGCCGGCCACTGCGTCGCACGGTTTCAGCCACCGCGAGTTCCTCATCACCGAGGAGCAACGAGCTCGCCGGATGAGGCACGAGCCGCCCCTCCGTCGGCGCGAGCAGCAGCGCCGTGCGCGCGTTGAAGAGATCGTCAGCCTGCCCGAGCGACGAGACCGCGCCCTCGTCGACCGTCTTCGCCGCCGCGAGTGCTTGCGTAAGATAATAGAGCGCCGTCGCACGCTGCTCAAGTTGCCGAGCGCGCCCAGCGCCCGCACGGAGGCGCGCCGTGAGTTGCCCGCCGATCAGCGCGACGACGAAAAACGTGCCGAGCAAGAGTGCATCGTCGATGTCCAGCACTGAAAACGACAGCCGCGGCGGAATGAAAACGTAATTCCACGCCACCCCGCTGACCACCGCCGCCACAAACACCGGCCACCGCCCCACCCTTACGCTCAGCGCGATTACAATCAAAAGATAGAGATGGCCGAAGACATGGTAACTCACCGGCAGGAACCAGCCGAGCCAGGTCACTGCGCCGATCAGGCCAAACACCTCCGCATACTCGCGCGCGACCGACGGCCGCAGGCCACGCCAATACTCCCGGCCCGGAATGATCTTCCGCAACCGCGCGGCCGAAGACGACGGCTCCACTGCGGAGCCGCCCCCGTGGAACGCTGGGGTTTCAGCCATAGTCACGCACCTGACTCGCAGGTCGCATACCAACGCGCGAGAATTTTCCCCGCGTTGAACGTTAGGGCTCGAGGCCGCACGCGGCCTTCAGCCCGCGTCGATCAGCCGGTAGCCGATCCCTGCTTCGGTCTTCACGAGCCGCGTCGCGCCCGCCGCCGGCTCAAGTTTTTTGCGGAGATTCGCCATGTGCACGCGCAGGTAATGCGTGTCCTCCTCGTGGCCCGGACCCCACACGTCGCGCAGAAGCTGGCGGTGCGTGACGACCTTGCCGCGGTGCTGGAGCAGCAATCGCAGCAACGCATATTCCTTCACCGTGAGATGCAGATCGGCGCCAGCGCGCGTGACGGTGCGCTTCGCGAAATCCACCTCCACGTCGCCGACGCGCGCGATGCTGACCTCGCCGGTCGGCTGCGCGCGGCGCAGCAGCACGCGCATGCGCGCGAGCAGTTCGCCGCCGCTGAACGGCTTCGTGAGATAATCGTCCGCCCCCGCGTCGAGCGCGGCGATCTTGTCCGACTCGCCTCCGCGCACCGAGAGGATGAGCACCGGAATCTGGCTCCAATCGCGCAACCGCCGCAGTACGTCGAGCCCGCCCATGTCCGGCAAACTCAGATCGAGCACAATCGCCTCGGGGCGTTGCACGGCGGCTTCGTTCAGCCCAAGCGCACCGGTCTCGGCCTCGCGCACGCGATAGCCCGCCGACTCGAGCGTCAGACGCAACAGCCGGCGGATCTGCACCTCGTCGTCGATCACCAGCAAATCGGGTTTGGCGGCGGAGTCGCTCATGGCAGCATCGATTAGCGCTCGCCGTGCCGGGTCGGCGCAAACGGAAAAACAATCGTGCGAGTCTTAACTCTGCTTGCACGTTGAAAAATCCGGACTTTGTCCAACCGTTACGACGTGCTTGCCGACCTGATTCCGCGATCGCTCCAACGCCTGCCCGCGCGCGCGCGGCCGATCGTGATTACGGCGAGCCTCGGACTCGTCGCCGGCTTGGCGGCGGTGCTGTTTCACCTGGCCATCCACGTGATCTACCAACGGGGGATCGAGGCGCTGACGCACGGAACGCGCGGATCATTCCTTATCGGCAGTTTCGCGATCGTCACCGGCACCTCCGCAATCTCCGGCTGGCTGCTCACCCGATTTTGTCCTGACGCCGCCGGCAGCGGGATCCCTCAGCTGAAACTCGCTTTTTGGAAAGACTTCGGGTTCGTGCCGTGGCGCGTCGTCTGGGTGAAGTTTGTCGGCGGCGCGCTCAGCGTCGGCGGCGGCAGCAGCCTCGGTCGCGAGGGACCGTCGGTGCAACTCGCCGGCGGCGCCGCCTCCCAGCTCGCCGGCGTGCTCGGCGTCGCCAAAAACGAGCGCCGCACCGCTGCCGCCGCCGGAGCAGCCGCGGGCCTCGCCGCCGCCTTCAACACGCCGATCGCCGCAGTCACCTTTGTACTCGAGGAAATCATCGGCGATCTCAACAGCCGGCTGCTCGGTAGCGTCCTGCTCGCGGCCGTCCTCGGTGCACTCGTCGCGCACGGGCTGCTCGGTGCGCAGCCGGCGTTTATCCTGCACGGCCAGGGCGCGCCCGGCTGGATCGGCTACGCGCTGACGCCACTCGTTGCCGCGCTCGCGGCTGTCGCCGGCTGCTGGTTTCAAAAACTTTCGCTCGGCCTCCGCGCGGTGAACAAACGCCCGCACCGACTCCCCGCGTGGAGCCGCGTGATGCTCGGCGGCCTGGCGGTCTGGGCGATCGGGGCCGCGGTCTTCGTCACCACGGGTCATGCCGGCGTCTTCAGCCTCGGCTACGACGATCTTTCGCTCGCGCTCGATGGCCGGCTCGTCTGGCATCTCGCGGCGCTCCTGCTCATCGCCAAACTCGCCGCCACCGCCGTGTGCTATGGGCTGGGCGGATGCGGTGGAATTTTCGCGCCGACCTTGTTCTTCGGCGCGATGACGGGAGCGGCGCTGTCCGGACTGGCGGGCCTTGCGCTGCCACTCACCGGAGCGGATCATGTGACGCTCGCCGTTGTCGGCATGTGCGCCTGCCTCGGTGCCGTCGTGCGGGCTCCGGTGACGGGCATCTTGATCGTGTTCGAGATGACGCACGAATTCGCGCTCGTGCCCGTGCTCATGATCGGCGCGCTGGTGAGCCAGATGATTGGCCGCCGGCTCACCCACGAAAACTTCTACGAGGCCGTGCTCGCACAAGACGGCCAGCACGTCGAGCGACTGGTGCCGCCGCGCAGCCTCCGCACATGGATGGAGTTGCCCGTCGCGCGCATCGCCAACTTTTCCCCCGTCGTCGCCCGCGACCTCGGCCCCGCGGCACTGGAAGAATTACTCGCGGCCCACTCCTATGATCGTTTCCCGGTCGTCGAAAACGATCGTCTTGCCGGACTCGTCACGCGCCGCGAGGCGGTGGCTGCCGCCGCGGCGAAGCGCTCACCCGCACTGGAGCCGGCCGTCACCTGCCGGGCCGACTCGCCGCTGCGCGAAGTCGCCGATCTGATCGTCAACGCGCCGAGCGGGCTGCTCGTCATTCAGGATGAAGTCAGCGCCGCGGGCCGCGTCATTGGCGTCATTACGATGCACGACATCCTGCGCGCCCAGAAAATGTTTGCGCGCGATCAACAGGATTGACGCTGACTTACCCGCGCGATCCCTCCGCGCGTTGCCATTTTTTAAAACCCCGCCCAATCTTCCGCCATGTTCCCACTTTCCGATTCCGAGTTTTCCCGCTTCACCTTCAAGGTCGTGCTCGCACTCGTCACCGGGTTGCTGATGGCCGGCCTGCTATGAAGCGTTTCGGCTACGCGCGCGATCCCGTCTGCGTGATCGCCTGCGCCGGCTATGCGACCAACCGCTGGCTGCTGCCGGCCGCGCTTCGCGGGGCGTTCATGCGGAATTATTTTTCCGATCTCCTCCTGATCCCGGCGGCACTCCCGCTCGTGCTCTGGCTCCATCGACGAATCGGACTGCGCTCCGCCGATTCGAAGCCGCAGTGGTCGGAGATTTTCCTCCATGTGGTGGTGTGGTCGGTGGCCGCCGAAGTGATCGCGCCGCATCTATTCGCGCGCGCCACTGGCGATCCGCTGGATGTCGCCGCCTACACGGGCGGTGCGATTGTCTCGGGTTTGATCTGGCGGCTCGGATGAAATTCGACCGGCTCGCGCCGCACTATGATTGGATGGAGTACTGGTTGGCGGGCGAACGCCTGCAACGCGCCCGCACCGCCTGGCTGGAGGAACTGCGCGGGCGGCGCCGCATCCTGAGTGTCGGCGAAGGCCACGGCCGGTTCGCCGCAGCGTGCATGGCGCGTTTTCCCGAGGCGGAACTCACGTGCGTGGAAGCCAGTGCCAGCATGATAGCGCGGGCGCAACGCCGCCTCGGCTCCGCCGCTATGCGCGTGCGCTGGTGCCACGCGGAGGCACTCGTATGGAAGCCCGCGAGCGAGTTCGACGCGATCGTGACGTGTTTCTTTCTCGACTGTTTTCCGCCCGATGCGCTCGGCGCCGTCGTGAATCACCTCGCGGCCTGCGCGACGCGGGACGCCGTGTGGCTCATCGCGGATTTTGCATTGCCGGAGCGCGGACTCGCGCGGTGGCGCGCGCAGGCTGCGCACGGGCTGATGTATGCTTTCTTCCGCGCAGTCGTCGGCCTACCGGCCAGGCGGCTGACGCCACCGGACGACTTACTCCGTGCGCACCGCTTCCAGCTCGCCGGCCGACGCGATTTTGACTGGGGACTCCTGCGCGCGGAGGTGTGGCGGCAAACACAGGGGCGGTGATCCCAGGCACGAGGATTCGTGTCGGAAAATCAGCTGTGCTCACGCCCTGAGTCTCCGCGATGCGCGTCGGGGTGGGCAAACGTCGCCGCCCAAGACTCACGCACGGACTTTCCCACGATTTGAGCTGCCTCCGGGCAACGGTGTCGGGCTTGCACTGCGGCACGACCCCGTTTCGCTAAAACACGAATGAGGTTATTTTTTTCCGGCGCCATGACGTTGGGAGCGATCGGCGGTGCCCGGGCTGCCGCCGCCGGCGATGCGCTGCCGCGATCGCTCGAAAGCTACCACGACGCCCCCAACGCCGGCCTCTGGGAGGTGCTTGCCGGTCGCGCGAGCGCCGACCCGTTCAATGTCGCCGCGCTGGTGATTTTCGTCGGCGCGATCGTGCACACGTTTCTCGCCGCCCGATTCCAGCACTGGGCGCATGTCGTCGAGGCCCACCACGCCGCAGCCCAGGCGGCCACCCGCACGTCGGCCGCTGACGACGACTATCCCCCCGAGGTCAGCTTCGCGGGCCAGATGCTGCATTTTCTCGGCGAGATCGAGGCGGTGTTCGGCATCTGGGCCGTCGTGCTCGCCGGCGCGATCACGTGGTTCAAGGGCTGGCCGTCCGTCGTCGGCTACATCGGCGAACACGTCAGCTACACCGAACCGCTGTTCGTCGTCACCATCATGGCGCTCGCCGCGACGCGACCGGTGCTCGGCTTCGCGGAAAAATGCCTGCGGCTCGTCGCCAGGCTCGGCCACGGCATGCCGGCGGCGTGGTGGCTCTCGATTCTGCTCATCGCGCCGCTCCTCGGCTCGCTGATCACCGAGCCGGCCGCGATGACGATCGCGGCCCTGCTGCTCGCGCGGCAGTTTTACGCGCTGCGACCGAGCGCGCTCTTGAGTTATGCGACGCTGGGACTTCTCTTCGTAAATATCTCCGTCGGCGGCACGCTCACGCACTTTGCCGCACCGCCTGTGATCATGATTGCGAGCCCATGGAATTGGGGCCTGCTCCACATGCTCACGCATTTCGGCTGGCGCGCCGCCATTGGTATCGTCGTCGCGACGTTCACATATTACTTCATGTTTCGCCGCGAGCTGCGCGCGCTCACCCCCGCCCAGATCGCCGACGCGAAAACCCCGCCGCGCCCCGGCGTGCCCGGCTGGATCACCGTCGTCCACCTCGGCTTCGTGGCGTTCACGGTGCGGCAGGCGCACCATCCGGCGATGTTCATTGCCGCGTTTTTATTCTTCATCGCGTTCACTCAGGCGACCGCGCACCACCAGGACCCGCTCGATCTTCGCTCGCCAATCCTCGTCGGATTTTTTCTCGCGGGACTCGTCGTGCATGGCGGCCTGCAAACCTGGTGGATTCAACCGATCCTCAGCCGACTTGGCGAGGTGCCGCTCTTCCTCGGCGCGACGGTGCTGACCGCCTTCAACGACAACGCCGCCATCACCTATCTCGCCTCGCTCGTGCCCAGCTTCACCGACCCGCTGAAATACGCCGTCGTCGCCGGTGCAGTGACCGGCGGCGGCCTCACCGTCATCGCCAATGCCCCAAATCCCGCCGGCCAGGCGATCCTCGCGCGTTATTTTCCGGGTGGCGTGAGTCCATTGTCGCTCGCCCTCGCCGCGCTGCTGCCGACGATCGTGATGGTCGTCTGCTTCATGCTGCTGTGACCCGCTCGTCCCGACGCGCTCAGTGTTTTCCCCGCAGCGTGAAATACCAGAGCATCACACCGAAGCCGATCACCTGCAGCACGACGAAAAACACGATCAGCGGCATCAGCCGGAATTTGTTTTTCCAAGGCTTCACCGGCTGGAGTGTGCGAAAGCGACCGATCAGGGGGACGATTTCGTAGTCGTCGAGTTCCGCCTTCATCTTTGCCGCGCTATCGTAGCGCTCGGCCGGATTGCGCGCGAGCGCGTGCAGCACGATCTCCTCCATCACTGGCGTGAGCCGGTCGTTGATCTGGCGCGGGGCCACGGGATCTCCGGTCGTGCGGACATTCATCACGACATAGGGGCTCTCACCGTCGAACGGCACCTTGCCGGTCACCATCTCGTAGAGAATCGCGCCAAGGCTGTAGATGTCGGTGCGATGATCGCCCCGGCGACCGTTGACCTGCTCGGGCGCCATGTAGTCCGGCGTGCCCATTGTCGGCGAAAATCCAGCAAACGTGAGGCGGCGCATCTGCGCGGCCTTGGCGATGCCGAAGTCGAGGATGCGGATGCTGCCGTCGGCGCAGACCATGATATTTTGCGGCTTCAGATCACGATGCACAATGTTGCGCCCGTGCATGTGCGCGAGAGCCTCGCAGATGCGGCTCGCGATGTTCGCCCCCTCCTTCTCGGGGAGCGGCTTTGTCTCCTCCATTACCTTGTCGAGCGTGCGGCCCTCAAGAAACTCCATCACAAGATACGGCCGGCTCTTTGGTCGCTCGGTCGCGATCACTTTCAGGATGTAGGGATGATCGAGCTGGCGGCCAATCTCCTCCTCGCGTTGGAAACGTGTGAACGTCGCCACGTCGCTCTCAAACTGGATCAGCGGCACCTTGAGGGCGACGACCTGGCCGGTCTCGTGATCGCGGGCCTTGAAAATGCTCGCCATGCCGCTGCGGCTGATCGGCTCGGTGATTTCAAAGCGTTCGTCGAGGATGCTGCCGGGACCGAGTTCGTTGCTCACGTGGGTTGAGGTGCGATTGAGATAGATCGGCGTGCCGTTGCGGTAGGAAATGAGGTCGGTCTGATCGACGCGGAGGATTTGGACGGAAATGTTGTCATCGCCCTGACGTTTCTCTGCCAGCGTGACGAGCCGTCGACAAGCTTCGGCAGGGGGAAAGTGACTGACGATATCGGCCAGTTCGGCGTCCAGCACGAAGCCGTAAAGGCCGTCAGAACATTGGAGGACGATATCGCCCTTGGAAACCTCGAGCGAGGTCGTGTCGTATTTCACGATCGGCTCGTGGCCGACCGTGCGCGTCAGCATCGACCGCATCGGATCGGTCATGGCTTTATGCTCCTGCACGAGCCGTAGGCGCACCGTGAGCGAGATGGCGTTGTGATCCTCGGTGAGCCGGCGAATCTGGCCCTGCCGGACGTGATAGACGCGCGAGTCGCCGACGTGGGCCACGTGCAGCGTGTTGTCGCGAAACAGGGAAACGGTCAGCGTCGTGGCCATCCGGCCATTACCCGAATTGGCCGAGGCCGCATCGTATACCGCGCGGTTGGCCGACTCGAACATCAGGCGCTGCAAAATGGAAACCGGCGTGCGCGGCTCCGCGTTTTGAAACACCTGCATCGCCGTCGCGACGGCGAGCTGGCTCGCGACCTCGCCGTGGCATTCACCGCCGACGCCATCGGCAAGGATCCAAGCCTGCCCGACACTACGGAAGTCGGCAGCGTCATTCGGCAGCCAGCACGCGATGAAATCCTGATTATTTTCGCGGACTGGGCCGACCACGGAGAGTTGCGCGTGGGTAATCTGCACGGCGGAAAAAGTGGGAGCGGCCCCAGTTCCACCTGGGACCGCTCCACTTGGCAGTTGATCTATGACTTATCGCTTATGATGCCGGAATCGATTTCGACATCAAAATGGTCTTCCCCGACTCCTTGCTCCGCTTGGCGAGATAGATGCCGCCCCAGACACCCCAGATCGCGACGACGCCGAGGGCGAGGTAGGGCTCCTTCCAGCTCATGCCGGCAACAAGACTGGAACCGCCGATCTTCAGCGGCCCAATCAGGTAGAACAACATACAGACGAAGTTCGCCACGACGCCAAAAATTGGCACGACGAAGTGCTTAAAGCCGCTGAACGTGTGATGCTCCTTGAACGCCACGATCGCGACGACGCACGTGGTCATGTAGAGCAGGAACGTGCCGAAATTACTGATCAGCGTGATCATCACGAGCGTGTTGGGCAGGGCCGCGTATGTTTCCGGCGCGAAGATGCCGAACGAATACCAGAAGTTGTGCTTGTCGAGGGCCGCGGGCGTCGTGCCGCCGAGATAGACCAGCACCGTCGCGATCCCGATGAAGATCGAGAGGATGCCGAGCGTCCAGATGGCGCGGTGCGGCGTGAGGGTTTTCTCGTGCAGCATACCGAAGTGCGCGCCCATTTCCTCATCGCGGCCCATCGCGTAGGTGACGCGCGCGCCGGTGTTGAGGCAGGCGAGGGTTGTACCAACGAGTGCAAGAAATACCGTGAACGCCTCCACGAGCATAAACGCCGTTCCGGCCTTCGCGCTGCCAAACGCCCACGTGCCAACGATCTTCATCATGTCGCCAATCGGCGCGCCCGAGGCGCCGGCATTGACGAGCGTGTAGCCGTTGTTGAGGAAGTAATTCGCGCAGAAATATTCAATCAGGTAGCAGACCGCGCCCTGAATCACGAGCGACAACAGGATCGCACGGGCCACATCCTGCTTAGGATTTTTCGCCTCCTCGGCCATTGAGGAAACGGACTCAAAGCCGACGAGGCAGAGAATCGCGATGCACGCTTGGACAAAAAGCCAACTCAGATTGTGCGGCGCCACGACCGAGGCCGCCGTGCTGTGATAATTGAAAGTCTGAGGATCGGTCGCGCTGCCTTCGGTGCCACTGATACCGCCGTCCTTTTCCGTATAACTGATCGTGAACGGCGTGGCGACGAGGTGGCCGTCCTTGTCCTTAGCCCATTTGCCGTCCTTGTCTTTTTGAAACACCGGATACGGATCGCCACTGGCGAGACCCATCGCGGTGAGTGTGGCGAGCAGGTCGGCGTCCTTATTCTTGTCCTTGTTCAGATCGTCGTCGGCCACCGCCCGATCCTGCTGCTTAATCGCGGCGACGAAGACGGGCTTGCCATCTTTGTCGATGATCGCGGCTCCTTTGTCGTCGAGCTTGGCGAGCGGCTTGCCCTTGTCGTCGGTTTGGTATTTTGCCGAACCGTCAGCCCAGGTATCAGGAACAGGCGCACCCTTGTCATCGGTCACATTGACCTGGTCGACTTGATAATTAATCGCAGTGCCATTGGAGAGGTGAATCGCCGACGCGCCCTCTGTGTGGCTCATACGGTAGCTAAGTTCCATCACCGAGAATACCATCAGCGCGATGATTTGGACGACGTTCATCGCGATGTTCACGCCAGTCGATCCCGTGACACCGCGCTGCGCAATCCATGAAACGAAGAGCGAAAACACGACGCAGATCAGGATCATCAGCAGCGGACTGTTGTAATTGCCGCTGAATGTGTCCGGCCAGAACTGGCTCGCGAGATAACCGCCGAGTAACGCCGTCACGCCGACCATTAACCCCGGATAAACCCAGTAATACAGGTGGCTCGCCCAGCCGGTGAAAAATTTCACGACCCGCGCATACTTGAAACTCTTTTCCTTCGAAAGAAACGCCTGTTCGGCGTAAAAATACGACGAGCCCGCGCCGGGATATAGCTTCGAGAGTTCGGCGTAGCTCACCGCGGTCGCGAGACACAGTAGCAATGCGAGAAAGAACCCAAACCACATCGCGGCGCCCGCCATCGGCGCTCCGTAAAGTGCCTGCACCTGATACGTGAGCCAGAGAAAGGCGCCCGGGGCGATGAGCGCCATGGCGTTGAAGGGTAAGCGTACAATTCTGACGTGACGACGGCGGCGGAAAAATCCGCTAGAGTCGTGGGATGGAAAAACCAAGGAGCCGGAAACCGCGTGGAGCGCGGCGGTCGCGCGCTGAGCGAGTAAAAGTACTG
>CAITWF010000078.1 GCA_903896015.1 uncultured Opitutia bacterium
ATCAACGTGGCGCTCGTTGTATCCGGTGCAATCCCGGAGGCCAATCGCCGTTTCCGCTGTTCGGACGGTGTCGTTAGGCTTTCGTTGCCTCTGCTCCCAAACGGGCACGTGCAATAAAAGCCTATGGTTTTACGAACGGTTGGAAGGCGAGAATCGGCTGCGACCAGTCGGCCACGCCCAGATCGTCAATGCGCGGCTGCGCGGCGAGTTCGGTCCACCACGCGTGCAGCGGTGCGAGTTCGTCCCAACCGGCCTCCACCTCGAGGCGGTGTCCGCGGAGGAATTTTTCCCATTTCTCGGGATGCGCGACGATCTCGCCGGTGGCTTGGGCGACGGCCAGCTGCGTCTGAGGCGGCTTGAACGCGTTGGCTGCTGCGCTGGCTTTCGCGTAACGCATCAGGAGACGGTAGCTCGCCTCGTCGCCGGGGAGCGCGGGCGAGAGTTCGTCCATCGTAAGCGGGCGGCGCACGGCGGGATCATCCCAGCAGAGGTAAACGAACGCCACGAGCAGGCCGAGCGTGAGCGCACTGAGCTGCGGCCCGCGCAGCCAGCCGCGCCGGTTGCAGAAGATCAGCGCGCCGATTGGCGCGAGCACGGCGACGGCGAGCGTGACGAAGAGCGCCGCGCCGGAAGAAGTTTTTTGCTCCCACACGAGTGGACCGAGGCTCTCGCGCACGACGGGCACACTCGTGGCGACGGCAAGCAAGCCGAGGAGACTCAACGCGAGGGCGAGGGCGGCGATGGCGGTCGCCCGGAAAAAGCGCGACGCAAACGAAGGGGCAGCCGGCGCAACGCCGGGCGGGGTGGGCGCGGAATTGTTCATGGGGAGAAGCGGGGATGCGTGGGTGTGTAGCGCCGCAACGCTTGCGAAGAAAGTGCAATCGCGCAGGCTTGCACGGACGTGGGGAGAAACGGAGGCTGACGTCACCCCATGAAAACGATCGCGCAAATCGGAGCGCTCGGAATTTTTTGCGCCGCAACCGTGCTCGCGGCGACGCCGCGTTGGACCGGCAATCCGTCGCTCGGCGCGCGCGAACTCGAACAGCAGTGGTCGCTCGTCGCGGATCAAAGCCGCGCGATGCCGATCCGCGGCGTGCTGCGGTTTGCGGTCGAGGCCACGGGGCTCGACTGGCACCCTGAGCGTGTCGCGACGGCGCTCACCCGGGCGCGCGCGTTGCAGGATCTCGATCCGGCGAGCGCGACGTTCGGCAACTTCCACTGGGTTGGCAGTCAGCCGGAGGTGGTCGATCTCAACGCGGTGGAGTTTGCATCGCAGTTGATGGGCTTCTTGCGCCGGGCCCAGGATAACAAATTAGCGCCGGCCGCGCGGCAGCAGCTCGATGCGTTGATGACTGATGCGGTTGCCGGCCTGCGCAGCCACGTCGTGAAGATCGAGTATACGAACATTTTTGTCATGAAGTGTTGGGGCCTGATCGCGATCGGCGAGGCGCTCGGACGTGCGGAGGTGGCAGACGATGGCTATCGGCGGTTCGACGACTGGGTGCGTTTCACGGCGCAGCACGGGATCGCGGAATATGGCGCGGTGACCTATTACGGCATCGATCTTGATTCGCTCGCGATGATCGCGCGGCTCGCGGGTCGCGCCGATGCGCGGGCGAAGGCGGAGCGCGCAATCCGGCTGTTGTGGACCGATGCGGCGGCGAACTGGTGGGCGCTGGGCGATCGACTCGGCGGGACGAACGCGCGGACGTATGACTATCTTTTCGGGACAGGCTACTTCGAGGCGCATACGTGGACGGCCGGGTGGCTGCGCGCGCGGCCCGAGTTGGAGGGCGCCGGCTGGCTCTCGGGCGCGCGCGAAAACCTGACGACTTTGCGCGATGCGGTGATGCTGCCGCCTCCGGCGGAGTGGACGGAGGCGATCCGGGCTCAGGTGCCGCGCACGGTCGTGCAGAGTTGGGGCGATCGGCCGGAGCAGGTGGCGGTGAACTGGATCGGGCGCCACGTGAGCCTCGCGTCATCGGGAGCCTCGCACAGTCGCGACGAGCGGACGCTCGTGGCAAATCTCGGCGACTCGCCTTCGATCCCGCAGCTCATGCTCGTGATGGATGGTCGCGGCGATCCATACGGCACGAAAAAAACCGTGGGCGGGAAGGCGCTTCACCTTACGCCGTTCGTTGCCACCGTGCAACGCGGTCCGGAAATTCTGCAGGTGCTCTCCGACGATCCGCTCGCTGTGGGAACTCGCGCCAAGCCGGGTGAACTTTCCCGCTTCCTCACGCACTTCACCGTGCCCGCGGCGGCCCAGCTTTGGATCGGCGACACGCGAACGGAGCCGGGCACGCCGGAAAAGCCGGTGATCGTGCCGGCGGGGGCGGCGGTGTTCGTGCGGCTCGGCGATGCGGTGATCGGATTGCGCGTGCTGCTCGCGACGACGATCGCGGGCGAACCGGCGCCGCTGCATTTTATCGCGGATGAAAAAGGTGGCGTCGCGCGGCGGCTTACGGTGGTACATGGCACGTCCGAGCCGCACGGTCGGGCCACGCTGGCGGTGTTTTTGCGCGCAGCCGAAGGACTCGACGATGCGGCGTTTGCCGCGTGGCGGAAAAATTTCTCGACCGCGCCAGCGATGGCCAAGCTTTCCGGTGATCGGATTGGCGCCGAGGTGGTGGGCGAGAAGGGCTCGCTGCGCATCGAAGCCGACGTCGCCAAGGGCGAGCGACGTGTGCTTGCGGGTGGCGAGGCGCCGGCGCTGCTCAGTGTGAATGGCCGTGACGTCGGGCGCGAAGTCATGCAGGAATTCTCGCCTCGTTAACCCCGACCCCATGACCCCTTTGCTCGCGACGTTTACGCCGCGCACCCTTGCGTGGCAGGATTATCTTTTCATCGCGCTGTATTTCGCGATCAATCTGGGCATCGGCTGGTGGTGCGCGCGCCGGAAAAAAACCTCCAGCGGCGAATTTTTCCTCGGTGGCAACCGGGTTGGCTGGATCGCGATGTCGATCAGTTTCTTTGCAACGTCGACGAGCAGCATCAGCTTCATGGCGCTGCCGGCGCGCACGTATGGATCGAACTGGCTCTCTTTCGGCTCAGCGCCGGCGCAGGCGTTCGCGGGGGTGCTGACGGGCATCGTGTTCGTGAACCTCCTGCGGCGGCTCAACCTCACCACGGTCTTCGGCTATCTGGAGAAACGCTTCGATCGGCGCGTGCGCCTGCTCGGTGCGGGGCTCGGCGTGCTGCTCAAGGTCGGCGGGCGGATGAGCGTCGTCATGCTGCTGCCGGCGCTGGCGCTGTCGACCGTCACGGGGCTCAACGTGTTTGTGAGCATCGGGCTGATGGGCGTCGTCACGACCATTTACGCGATGGAGGGCGGTTTCGAGGCGGTGATTTGGACGGATGTGATGCAGGTCGGTGTGACGATGGGCGGTGTGGCGATCGCGTTTTATTTTCTGGCGAGCGGGGTGAACGGCGGGCTCGGCGGCATTGTGCATGCCGGTGAGGCGGCGGGAAAATTTCACATGGTTTCTTGGGCGCCGAACGTGAGTGAGCCGACCGCGTGGGTGTTTATCGGGATGTTTTTCGGCCACATCTTCACGCAACTCGGCGATCAGCCGCAGATGCAGCGGATGCTGGCGGCTACGGATGCGGCGGCGGCGCGGCGCACGGTGGTCACGGGCAATCTGATCGGCTGCGTGGGCTCGTTTATCTTTTTCTCGGTGGGCACGTCGCTGTGGGCGTTCTACCACGCGCATCCCGATCGGCTGGCGGACGGCGTGCCGCAGGACGCGATCTTTCCCTACTTCATCGCGAACGAGCTGCCGCACGGCGTGGTCGGGCTGATCATCGCGGGGCTGTTCGCTGCGGCGATGGGGGCGCTCAGCAGCGCGCTCAATGCGACCGCCGCCATCATCGTGACGGATTTTCAGGCCGAGCTGAAACCCGGCGCAACTCCTGCGCAGCAGGTGCGGCTGGCGCGTCGGGCGACGCTGATTTGCGGCGTAATCGCGACCGGTATGGCGTTCTGGCTCGCATCGCGCGATGTGAAATCGCTGTGGGACGCCTACCTCAATCTCACCGCGCTGATCGGCGGCGGATTTCCGGGCGTGTTTGCCTTAGGGTTGCTGACGCGCCGCGCAAACGCGTGGGGCGCGATGATTGGCGCGGTCGCGAGCATTGGCGTGACGTTGGCCGTGCAAACTCTCACGACCACGAACGCGTTTCTCCAGGTCTTCGTGGCGGTCAGCTCATGCTTCGTGATTGGTTATGTTGCGAGCCGGTTGCTCTCCGGCGCCGCCGGCAAAAAAGATCTGCGCGGGCTGACTTTGTGGGATGCGGTTTGAACCGGTCCGGCGGACCTGATCAGCGCATCCAGCCGAGGCGTGATTGCAGAATAGCAACGGCGCCCGTGATGGCGGTCTCGGCGCGCAGCACCCGGTGACCGAGGTGGGCGAGGGTGAATCCATGCGCGCGCAACGCCGCGCGATCGCGCGCTGACCAGCCGCGCTCCGGGCCGATGGCGAGCACAACGCGCCCGTCGTCGCCCAGCGGAGACTCGCCCAGTGCGAGCGGCGATTCGTAGTTGTCGAGCGCGAGCCGCGTCGGATTTTTTTCAAGCGAGGTGAGTGCATCGTCCAGTTTGCGGCCGTGCGAAATGTCCGGCAGGCGCGTGTCGAAGGCCTGCTGCGCCGCGTCGACGAGGTGACGGCGCCATTCGCCGGACGACCAGAGCGAGCTTTGCGCGTAACTCGGCTCGCTTTTCTCGGTTGCGACGAAATGGACGGCGCTGACACCGAGTTCGGTCGCTGCGTGCAAAATCTTTCGCACGGTCTGCGGGCGCGGGAGGCCGACGAGCAGCGTGATTGGCGTGAGCGCGGGGGTGGTATGGGTGTCCCACGCGAACGCGAGCCCGATCGATTCGGCGTTCACAGCGGTGACGGTGGCTTTGCCGCGCGGGCCGTTGATGAGCCCGGTGTCGACGGTGTCGCCGACCTTGCGGCGCAGCACATCGACGATGTGGGCCGCGCGCGAATCGCCGCGCGGGAGTGGGGAGTGGGTTTCGGAGGGTTCGAACAGGATCAGATTCACTTCGGAGTTAGACTACGAATCCCGACCATGGTGTCGCGCCGTTTTTCGCGCGCGACCGACGCCGCGACCTCTTTCACGGTTTGTTTAACGATGGGGTTGGCCATGCGTGCGTCATCGATCGTGCTTGCCGAAGTGCGCGCGTCCGGTGGGATCGATGAACGCCGCATGGATGATCCAACCCTCGCCCCCACGCCGATCACGCCGGTGCCGGAAAAACCCACCCGGTGGCAGCGGTTCACCAAAGCGCTCGGGCCCGTGGGCGCGGTGCTCGCGACCTTCGCAAATTTCTTTGGGAAGCTCAAGTTCCTGCTGCTGCCGGTCCTGAAATTTGGCCTTCCGATCCTGAAGACGGGCGGGACGATGATTCTCTCGATCTGGGTCTACGCTTTGAACTGGGGCTGGCCGTTTGCCGCCGGGTTCGTGCTGCTGATTTTCGTGCACGAGTGCGGTCACCTGATCGTCGCGCGGCAGTTCGGGCTCAAGGTGAGCGCGCCGATGTTCATCCCCTTCATGGGCGCGTTCATCGTGCTGAAGGATCAGCCGCGCAACGCGTGGATGGAGGCATGCGTGGGCATCGGCGGGCCGCTACTGGGATCGCTCGCGGCGATGCTGTGCGGCGCGGTTTTCATCTTCACGCGGCAGCCGATCTTTCTCGCGCTGGCCTACTCGGGATTTTTCCTGAACCTCTTCAACCTCGCCCCGATCGGCATGCTCGACGGCGGGCGCGTCACCACGGCGATCTCACGGTGGCTTTGGGTGGTGGGGCTCGTGGTGTTGGGTGCGATGATTTATGCGCGCCCGAATTTTCTACTCATCCTGATTTTGGTTTTGTCGTTGCCGCGGGTGTGGTCGCTATTTCGTGCGAAATCTGAGGACGAGCAGCGCTACTTCGAGGTCACGCGCGAGCAGCGCGCGACGATGGCAGTGCTGTATTTCGGACTCGTGGCGTTGCTCGTATATGGGATGCATTGGGCGCACATTGCTCCGCAATCGCTCGGGACGTAACGGCGGACGAGAGAAGGGTGCGTGTTGTGTTGCGACTTGACCGTCGCCGGCCGGCGACGAAGAGTTCCGCACGCTTCGCGGGCGTAGTTTAGTGGTAAAACTCCAGTTTTCCAAACTGGCCTCGAGGGTTCGATTCCCTCCGCCCGCTCCAGTTGTTCCGGTGCCAGAAACTAGCCCGCCTCGGCCGGCGGCCATCAATCGGACTGATCGGCACAAACCTAAGTGTTTCTCACGGGAAATTTACGCGGGCAGAATCGGAAATGAGGTTGCGGGAGACGGACGGGCGCGTTTCTATCCGCGCATGGCATTGCTCACCTCCGCGTCAGCTGGTTCGGCCCAGTCAGCACGATCCGACTCCCCTCAGAAAAAAGGCCCCAACGTCAAGGCCGCGCAGGCGCTCGCGAAGCAGAAGGCGCTCGAGAAAAGGTCCAAGAGTTACAAGCTCCCGATGGGAGAACTCGCGATTTTCACCCAGCAAATCGCCTCGCTGCTCGCCGCCGGCCTGCCGCTCGTGCAGTGTCTTGAAGCGTTGCAGGATCAGACGGAGGATCCGGTTTTCCGCATCGTCATCCGCGATGTTCGGGCCGACATCTCGCAGGGCAACTCCTTTTCCTCGGCGGTCCGGAAATTTCCAAATTCCTTCAACACCCTCTTCGTCTCGATGGTGGAGGCCGGTGAAGCGTCGGGTGGCCTCGCGGAAATCCTGATGAAGGTCGCCGGCTACTTCGAGTCAACCGTGAAGCTGACCAAGAAGGTGAAGTCGGCGATGACCTACCCGATCGCGGTCATCGGTCTCGCGATCGCGCTGGTCAACGTGCTTCTGATTTTCGTGATCCCGGTGTTCGCCGCGATGTTCAAGGACTTCGGCGCCAAGCTGCCCGCGCCCACCCAATTCCTGATCGACCTCTCGAACTTCATGAAGGCGTGGTGGTGGGCGATCGGCCTCACCGCCTACGGCATCTATTGGGGTGGGGGCAAGTTTGTCGCCACGCCCAACGGCCGTCGCACAAAGGACAAGTTCCTCGTGAAGGCGCCCATCTTCGGCAACCTCGTCCACAAGATCGCGCTGTCCCGCTTCTGCCGCACCTACGCGACGCTCATCCGCTCCGGCGTGCCGATTCTCCGCACGCTCGAAATCGTCTCCGCTGCGTCGAACAAAGTGCAGATTGAGGATGCCTGTGAAGAGATCGCGAAGCACGTATCGCAGGGCGGCCAGGTCTCCGAAGTGCTCGCGGCCAACGAATTTTTCCCGCCGATGATGAAGCACATGGTCAAGGCGGGTGAATCCACCGGCAACGTCGACGGTATGATGACCAAAATCGCGGACTTCTACGACGTGGAGTGCGAGGCGACGGTCTCTGCGCTCACGTCCCTCATCGAGCCGATGCTCATCGTCTTCCTCGGTGTCGTCGTTGGCGGCATCGTCATGGCGATGTTCCTGCCGATCTTCCAACTCGGCGCCGTCGCCGGCGGCCTGCAATAGGCGCGCGCGACGCGCTGTTTGACAACCCGCTCCGCCGCCCGGAACGTCGCCGCTCCGTCTTTCCGCCATGCCTTCCGTCCTCATCGTCGACGATCTCGTGTCCATCCACGAGATGCTCGACGCGGTCATCCAGCCGACGGGTTTTGCGACGTCGTTTGCGACCGATGGCGAGAAGGGTCTCGCGCGCTACAAAGCCGACAAGTTCGACCTTGTGCTCGCCGACATCGACATGAAGCCGATGGACGGCATCACGCTGCTCAAGCAGCTCAAGCTCTACGACCCGAACTGCGTCGTCATCATCATGACGGCCTATGCCTCAACCGAAAGCGCGATTCAGGCCCTGAAGTTTGGCGCGTTTGACTACCTGCAAAAACCCTTTCGCGTCGACGAACTGATCGCCACGCTCCGCCGCGGCATCGAGTTTCGGAAATTTCAGGCCGAGCGCGCCGCAGCCGGCCCGGCCAGCGGGGTAAAATCCTCCGACATTGAAGGTCGCCTGATCGGCAAGAGCGCCAAGCTCGTGAAACTGATCACGCAGGTCAAAAAACTCGCGACGGTTCGCACGCCCGTGCTGCTGATCGGCGAGAACGGCACTGGCAAGAGCGCCGTGGCCGAGATATTGCACCTCGCTGGTGGTGGGGCGGACAATAACCTTATCCGCATTGATTGCTCGCTCAGCAACGAGGCGAATTTTCGTGACGGCCTCATCGGCCAGAACGGCGAGGGCGGCGGGTGGGTGAAGCAGGCGAAGGGCGGCACGCTCTATCTGCAACACCTCCAGTGTCTCACTGAGTCGGTGCAGAAGGAACTCGTCAGCGTGCTCCGCAACACCGCGCACGGCTTCCGCCTCGTCTGCACCACCAGCGAGGATCTCGAAAAACTTTCCGACGAAGGCAGGTTTCACGACGAGCTTTTCTACCGCGTCGCCTCGCTGCCGGTGCAGATGCCGCCGCTTCGAGATCGCACTGAGGATATCCCGCTCCTGGTGAAACACTACGCCGCGCAGGCGACGAACCCGCTTTTCGATGCAAAGCTGATCGAGTTCACGGACGATGCGCTCAGCGTGATGGGCGCCTACCACTGGCCCGGCAACCTGACCGAGTTGCTGCAAGTCGTCACAAAAATTGCCGCGACGACCGAGACTCGCGTCGTGACCTCTCAGCAGCTCCCTCTCCGCTTGCGCGAGCTCAAGCACTGGCCGACGCTCACCGAATTCCTCGCCGGCCAGGAGAAGCAATACATCGATCACGTCCTCACGACCTGCAAGGGCGACAAAGCGGCCGCCGCCAAGGTGCTCGGCGTCGACGTCAGCAAGCTCGGGTGAACGCAGACTGACTCGTTGGTGGCGGCGTCAGGTTCAACGCACCCACAGCACCGGCTGACGGATCGGGTAGTTGCGGATGATCTCCTCGACGCGGGGATCAGGGTTCAGCTTTTCCCACGTCGCGAGCCACGCCTCGTTGCCCGCCGCTAGCGCACCGAAGATCAGGCAGGGCTGGCGCACGGGCCAGTCGTCCCAATACATCACGTCGGGCTTTACCGACTCCGAGGTGGCCACTCCGCCTTTTTTCGCGACGACGTCGTGGCGCGCCGTTTTCAGCCAGAGGTCTTTGTCGGCGATGAGCGGGGCGAGCCACGCGACGCCGCGCACGAGGTTGCGGCCGTCGGGCAGCGACCACGTCATCAAATTTTCTTGGGGCGTGGAGCACACGACCGCGAGAGCCGTCATCACATCGAGATTGAAGATCGAATAGCCGTAGGGCTTCGTGCGCGCGAGTTCCTGCGGAAAACTTCCGTCGGCCGCCATCTGGTTCGGCAGCAGGACTTCTTTCAGGCGTGTCCGGGCCGCGGCGAGTTTTTCGGCGTTGCCGGTGAGGTGGGCAAAGCACGCGATCTGCAGCCACGCGCATGTCCCGTGGTTGTTCTTCGCGTTGCTCTCGTCGACGCCGTAGGGGTGCGTCGTCATCCATGCGAGGTAATCGCGGAACCACACCGTCACCGCTGCTTCCTCGTCTTTCGGAAATGTCTTCGCTCCGCGCAACGCTTCGATCCCAAGCGCGACCTCGGCGAGATGCAGCGTGTCGATCACGCCGATGCTGCGGCCGGTGAAGCGACCCTTGATCGCCTGCGAATAGAGCAGGCTCGCGTTCATCTTCGTCTCCGGAGCCACAAACCACGCATGCAGATGCTGGACGGCGCGGACGGCAAATCTCTCGTCGTGGGTGAGCTTGTAGGCGGCGGCGAGCGCATCGAAGGTGCGGCCAAACGCGAGCAGCGCCTGCCGGTGGGCGACGAAGTTGTCCGGATTCGTCATGCCGTCGCGTTGGATGTAGGGCGCGCCGGGATCCTTGGGGTCCGGCCACCAGTAGTCTCCATCCGACGAAAAATCGTGGGGCCCGCCCGCGCTGCGCGGATTGCGTGCGGCGGTGACTGTTTTGACCTCGACCACGAGGGCCGCCGCAGCCTGCGCGATGACGCGTGGCTTTTCGTAGGCGGCAAGATCGAAGGCGGGGAGGGCAGCGAGGGTAAGGAGCGCGAGCATGGGGTTGTAAGCTGGCCTCAATCTGGGGCATCCCCTGCGCTTCGGCAAGGACCGGCCCAGTTGTATCGTTGAGCAGCGGTTTCCTGCGTCACCGGGCGTTTCCCGCTTGCCGCGCGTTTGGCCGCTCTCAACCCTCGCCGAAATCTGCGCCCATGCCCAAACGCTCCGACCTGAAGTCCATCCTCATCATCGGTGCCGGTCCCATCGTGATCGGCCAGGCGTGCGAGTTTGATTATTCCGGCACGCAGGCGTGCAAGGCACTCCGCGAGGAGGGCTACAAGGTCATCTTGGTGAACTCCAATCCAGCCACGATCATGACCGATCCGGAATTTGCGGACGTGACCTACATCGAGCCGCTGACGATTGAGTTTTTGGAAAAAATCATCGCAGCCGAGCGGCCGTCGGCGCTTCTGCCGACGCTGGGCGGCCAGACCGCACTGAACCTCGCGATGGAGTTGGACAAATCCGGCATCCTTACGAAATACGGCGTCGAAATGATCGGCGCGAAGCCACCCGCGATCGCGAAGGGCGAGGATCGCGAGCTGTTTAAGCAGGCGATGATCAAAATTGGCCTCGACGTCGCGAAATCGCGCACGGTGAAATCGATGGCCGAGGCGCAGGAAGCGGCGGAGATGCTGGGAGTTTTCCCGCTGATTATTCGTCCGTCCTTCACACTCGGCGGCGCGGGCGGTGGCATCGCCTACAACAAGGAAGAATTCGATCGCATCGTCGCCAATGGTCTCGATCTCTCGCCGGTGCACGAGGTGCTCGTCGAAGAGTGCCTCCTTGGCTGGAAGGAATACGAGATGGAGGTCATGCGCGACCACAAGGACCAGTGCGTGGTGATCTGCTCGATCGAGAATTTCGACCCGATGGGCGTGCACACCGGCGACTCGATCACGGTCGCGCCGGCCATGACGCTCACCGACAAGGAATACCAGGTCATGCGCGATGCGTCGTTCGCGGTCATCCGCGAAATCGGCGTCGAGACCGGCGGCTCCAACATTCAATTTTCCGTCGATCCGGTGACGGGCCGGATGGGCGTGATTGAGATGAACCCGCGCGTGTCGCGCTCCTCGGCGCTGGCATCTAAGGCCACCGGTTTCCCGATCGCAAAGATCGCCGCAAAGCTCGCGGTCGGCTATACGCTGGACGAGCTGCGCAACGACATCACGCGCCTCACGCCCGCGAGCTTCGAGCCGACGATCGACTACGTCGTTACGAAGATCCCGCGCTTCACGTTCGAGAAATTCCCCGATGCCGACGCCACCCTGACCTCCGCGATGAAGTCTGTTGGCGAGGCGATGGCCATCGGCCGCACGTTCAAGGAATCGATGCAGAAGTGTCTGCGCTCGCTCGAAATCGGGGCGCGCGGTTTTGGCGGCGGCGGCAAGCACGGCGGCGACGAGGCTTTCGAGGAGGAAGTGTTGAACAACAAGCTCGGCACGCCGAATGCCGAGCGGATTTTCTACATCCGCCACGCCTTCCGTGCCGGCTACTCGGTGCAGGATATTTTTGATCTTACAAAGATCGATCCGTGGTTTCTCGTGCAGTTGCAGGAAATCTGGCAGATGGAGGAGGCGTTGAAGAAGGAAACGCCGGCGACGATTACGACCGACGACCTGCGGCGCGCGAAACAGTTCGGCTTCTCCGATGCGCAGCTCGCGCACATCCTCCAGAGCGATCTCGCGAGAGTCCGCGCCGAGCGGAAAGCGCGCGGAATCAACACCACCTACCGGCTCGTCGACACTTGCGCAGCGGAGTTTGAGGCGTTTACGCCCTATTATTATTCGAGCTACGGCGACGAGAACGAGGTCATGAAACCCTCGGGCAAAAAGAAGATCATGATTCTCGGCGGCGGACCGAACCGCATCGGGCAGGGCATCGAGTTCGACTACTGCTGCGTGCACGCAAGCTTCGCGCTCCGCGAAATTGGCTACGAGAGCGTGATGGTGAACTCGAATCCGGAAACGGTCTCGACGGACTACGACACCAGTGATCGCCTCTACTTCGAGCCGCTGACGCTTGAGGACGTGTTGGAAATTTATCAGCAGGAGAAGTGCGACGGCGCGATCGTGCAGTTTGGCGGCCAGACCCCGCTCAATCTCGCCAGCGCGCTGAAGAAGAACGGGGTGAACGTGATTGGCACATCGCCCGAATCGATCGAGATCGCCGAGGACCGGAAGCTGTTCGTCGCAATTCTCAACAAGCTTGGCCTGCGTCAGCCCGACAATCGCATCGCCCTCAGCGAGGCTGAGGCACTGACCAGCGCGGCGGAGATCGGTTATCCGGTGCTCGTGCGCCCGTCGTTCGTGCTCGGTGGACGCGGCATGTTCATCCTCTACAGCGAGGCTGAGTTGAAGTCGGTCGTGCGCCAGGTATTCGACGTGATGCCCGGCAAGCCGGTGCTCATCGATAAATTCCTCGAGGACGCGATTGAGCTCGATGTCGACTGCATCAGCGATGGCGAGACCTCGGTGATCGGCGGCATGCTCGAGCACATCGAATTTGCGGGCGTGCACTCGGGCGACGCGGCGATGGTGATGCCGCCGCACACGCTCAACGCCGCGATGCTCACGACGGTGCGCGCCGCGACCTATGCGCTCGCCCGCGAGCTGAAAGTCATCGGCCTGATGAACGTCCAGTTCGCAATCAAGGGCGACCAGCTTTTCGTGCTAGAGGTGAACCCACGCGCTTCGCGCACCGTGCCGTTCGTCGCCAAGGCGATCGGCGTGCCGCTGGCGAAGCTCGCCGCGAAGGTGATGACTGGCGCGAAACTGAAGGACCTCGGTTTCACGAAGGAGCAGACCCCGAAGCATTGGTGCGTGAAAGAGGCGGTGTTTCCCTTTGTGCGCTTTCCGGGTGCGACGATTGCGCTCGGTCCGGAAATGCGATCCACGGGCGAAGTCATGGGCCTCGACGACGATCTCGGCGTGGCGTTTGCGAAGGCGGAGGCTGCGGCGAAGCCCGGCCTGCCGATCGCGGGCAACGTGTTTCTCTCGGTGAAAGACTCCGACAAGTCGCGCGCCGTCACGATTGCGCGCGCGCTGGTCGAGATGGGCTTCACGATTTGCTCGACGAGCGGCACCGCGAAAGTGCTGGCCGATGCCGGCGTCGAAGTGAAACGCCTCGCCAAGATCAACGAAGGCCGCCCCAACGCGGTCGACCTGATCAAGAACGGGCAAATCAAAATGGTGATCAACACGCCCGGAGGAATGATTCCGCGCCGCGACGAGAACGCGATACGCTCGGCCGCCTACGCGCACAACGTCTGCCTCATGACGACGATCACAGGTGCGGCGGCGGCGGTCGAGGGCATCCGCGCGCTCAAGACGAAGAGTGTCGGAGTGCGGCCGATTCAGCAGTATCGCGGCAACGTGAATGTTGTCGGGTGACCACGGGCGCGCTACGAACCTGCCATGCTCGCGATTCGCATTCACGAAACCGGTGGCGCAGAAAAACTCCGCGCGGACGAGGTGTCGGTGCCGACGCCCGGCGCGGGTGATATTCGGTTTCGCGTTGAGGCGGCGGGGCTCAATTTCATCGATACCTACAAGCGCAGCGGACTCTACGCCGTGCCGCTGCCGCACACGCTCGGGCAGGAAGCCGCGGGTGTCGTGACTGCGGTCGGTGCGGGCGTGGCGGATTTCAAAATCGGCGATCGGGTCGCGAGCGCGTCGGTCAACGGCGCCTATGCGGCCGAGGCCCTCGCGCCGGCGGCGCAGACCGTGCGCGTGCCGGACGGCGTGAACTCGCAACTGGCGGCCGCTGTGCTGCTGCAGGGCATGACGGCGCACTACCTCGCGTGCGCCACCTGGCCGCTCAAAGCCGGCGACACGGCGCTCGTGCATGCGGCGGCCGGTGGCACCGGACTGCTCCTTGTGCAGATCGCGAAGCTGCGGGGCGCGCGCGTGTTCGCCACCGTCGGCAGCGAGGCGAAAGTCGCGCTCGCGCGGGGCGCGGGGGCGGATGAGGTATTCAACCTCGCCGCCGATAGCTCAAAGAAATTTAACGAGGCGGCGCGCGCGTTCACGGGCGGGAGTGGTGTCGATGTCGTGTACGATGGCGTGGGCAAGGAGACGTTTGAGGGCTCGCTTGCGAGCCTGCGTCCGCGCGGGCTGCTCGCGTCGTTCGGCAACGCCAGCGGCCCAGTGCCGCCGTTTGCGCCGCTTCTGCTCTCGCAGAAGGGCTCGCTGTTTTTCACCCGGCCGACGCTCGCGCACTATGTCGCGACGCCCGCCGAGCTGCGCCAGCGCAGCGGCGATTTGTTCGCGTGGATCGCGACGGGTGAACTCAACGTGCGTGTGGGCGCCACGTTTCCGCTGACCGCCGCCGCCGACGCGCACCGCGCGCTCGAGGGGCGCGGGACGACGGGCAAGGTTTTGCTGCTCCCCTGATTCGCCGTGGAAACACCTGGCACGTTGATCGCGTTGTTACACGGCCCCGACCAGACGGGTCTCGTGGCGCGCGTGGCCGGCTGGATCTTCGAGCGTGGCGGCAACATCCTCCACGCAGATCAGCACCGGGATCGGGAGGCGGGAATTTTTTTCCAGCGCATCGAGTGGGAGCCAAAGGGCGGCGACGCCTCGGCCGACACGGCGGCGTTTTATGAATTCGCCGCATCGATCGGCATGAACGCCCGCGTGCTTTCGTCGGCGCAGCGCGCTCGGGTGGCGCTGTTCGTTTCGAAGGCCGATCATTGTTTTCACGATGTCGTGCTCCGCTGGAAGGAAGGCGAGCTGCGGTGCGATCTCGTGGCGGTCGTCAGCAACCACGCCGACCTCGAAGGCATCGCGCGAGGTTACGGGATTCCGTTTCATCACCTGCCGGTCACCGCCGACACAAAGGCCGCGGCCGAGGCAAAGCAGGTCGCACTGCTCAAGACGCTCGACATCGATCTCGTGGTGCTCGCGCGCTACATGCAGGTGTTGTCGGCGGATTTTCTGCAGGCGTTCGGCAAACCGGTGATCAACATCCACCACTCGTTCCTGCCTGCATTCGCGGGCGGCAAGCCCTACCATCAGGCGCATGCACGCGGCGTGAAGCTCATCGGCGCAACCGCGCACTACGCGACGCGCGATCTCGATGAGGGCCCGATCATCAATCAGGACGTGGCCCGCGTGACGCACCGCCACGGCGTCGACGACCTCATCCGCAAGGGCCGCGATTTGGAGAAGACCGTGCTCGCGCAGGCGGTGCGCTGGCACCTTGAGGGGCGTGTGCTGGTTTACGGGAACAAGACGGTCGTCTTCGACTGAGTTCTGACCAGAAAGCCGCTGATTTTCCGGCATGGACAGCGGGGCGGGGTTTTGTTCTCTTCGCCGGTTCCAAGACAAACATCCCTCGCGCATGACCACGCCCGCTACTCCTTCCAGCCCGAAACCCGCCGCCGACGATCGCAACCTCGTCGCCGTCGATGCCGCCACCGCCGTCGGCCTTGAGGAGAAGCTGCACGTGTTCTGGCAGAAAAACGGCGTCGCCGTTCTTGTGCTCTGCGGCCTCGTGCTCCTCGGTATCATCGCCAAGGGCGGCTGGGATTATCTCAACCGCCAGAAGGAGCTCGACGTCGAAAAGGATTACGCTGCCGCCACGACGCCCGAGGCGCGCAAGGCCTTCGCCGCCGCGCATCCCGAGCACAGCCTCGCCGGCATTGCGCAACTTCGTCTCGCGGACGACGCTTATGCCGCGGGCAAATTCGCCGACGCGCTCGTGGGCTACGAAGCCGTGCAAAAGACGCTTCATGGTGGACCGCTCGCCGCACGCGCGAAGCTCGGCGCCGCACTCGCGAAAATTTCCAGCGGCAAGGCCGCTGACGGCATCGCCGAGCTAAAAGCGCTCGCGGGCGATCCGAGCCAGTTCAAAGGCGTGCGCGCCGAGGCGGCCTACCAACTGACGAGCCTCGCGGCCGATGCCGCCAACGGCGCCGACGTCCAGAAATTTGCCGACCAGCTAATGTCGATCGATCCGCAGAGCGCTTGGGCGCAGCGCGCGATCACGTTGCGCGCGATGTATCCTGCCGCTCCCGCGCCGACGCCGGCGAAGAAAGACACCGCCGCAGCGGCCATGGGTGTGGCGCTTCCGGGTAAGTGAGCCGAGACTCGCTCCAATATTTTTACGCAAGACGCCCGCCGGTTTCTGGCGGGCGTCTTTATTTTCGAGAGCGAATGAGGTTCTCAGGGATATTTGGCGTCTTATACAAATCGCCGTTAATAATTAGACTTTATGTTGGAACGCCAGCGTTTACTCCGTCGAGCAGCCAGCCGGTGCCAATCAGGTCCGCGACGCGGGTCTTGTCGGTGCGCCAGGGCCGCAGCGCCGCGAGCAGGTGATCTTCCAGTCGGCGCAGGCTCGGATAGAGGCGGTTGCAGATACGATCCTTGACGATGTCGCCGAGTTTCTCGACGGGGTTGAGTTCCGGACTGTAGGGCGGCAACGGCAGCAACCGGACATTCTTCGGCAATCGGGGATCGGTGGTCGGCAGGTGGAATCCCGCCTGGTCTTGGATGACGACATGCAGCGCTGCCGGCTCCGTGGCGCCGAGCTGCTGGAGAAACAACGCATGCACGTCCTGATCGATGCACGGGGTGAACAGCAATTCGAGCCGGTTGGCACCGTCGACTTCCATCGCCTCGTGCAGATAGCCCCACTGATAGCGTGTCGCATACGGCGCATGCACGCGGACTCCACGTAAACCCCAGGTTCGGCGGATGACGGGCAGCAAACCGTAGCGGTGTTCGTCAAGCACCCACAGACGCACGGGCTGGCCGGCTTGCTGGGCGGCGCCGGCGATCGCTTCCAGTTTGGCCGGCAGTTCCACTTTGAATAAGGCCGCCTTCGCGGGATCCTTTTTTGCGTGGCTCTTGCGGGGCACCTTCAGCTTTCCGCCGAGCCGGCGCAGCACCTTGCGGACGCCACTCTCGGTAAGCGTCTTGCGAGTACGTTTCTTGATCCACGCTTGCGCGTCCTTTGCCCGCCGGAACTTGCCGGCCGCCAACTGCTCCAGAAACTCCGTTTGCACCGCGCCGCGCACCACCGGCCGATTGCCCGGCGCCTTGCCTCGCTGCAGCAACGCGACCACACCCCCGGCGACCAATTTATCCCGATACGTGAAGACCGTCTGCCGGGAGACATCGGCGATCTTCATGATCTCGGCCACGGTCAGCTCGTGCTGCGCGATGAGTCGCACCACCAGCAGGCGCCGCCGCGCCCAGTCCGGTTGGGTCTCGGCCCACGCCGTCTCGACCTGCGCCACCAACTCTTCCCCCAGTTTCGGTAAGGTTCTCGCCATGCCTATTGGTACCCGAAATCACCCGTCTTGTATAGTCCTATTATCACGGGCCTTTGGTATTAGCGCCTGCCGCAAAGAACGCTCACGGCGACGACTCGTAGATCTCGACCAACGTAACTCCGGTGCCGATTGACGCGCCGCTCGCACTGACTTGGGCCGTGTAGGCACCGGGATCGAGGTAGAGGAGCATCGATGCGTCGAGGCTCGTCGCGCCTAGCGCGAAGGCGCCGGCGTTGGCGGCGGCGGTCCGAATGAGCGCGGCGTCGGCGTCGCGGAACCAATCGTCATTCGTCTTAACGGCAGTGTTGCCGCGGAAGAGCGTGAGCGTCGGATTGGAGAGCGCGCCGGCAACGCCGAACGCAGTGAGACCGGGACCGATGCCGCGAATGAGCACGCGTTGTGGCGCGATGCCGTTGATCACGAAACCCGCGATGAGCGGTGCGCCGGGCACGACGGGGCTGCGCGCGGAGAGATTCGTGAGGCGAATCGCGCCGGGGGCTTCGCCGGCGGCGAGGACTTCGTAGATCTCGACGAGGGCGAGGCCGCTCGGGTTGAGTGAGGCGGCGGCGGCGGACACTTGCGCGGTATAGGCGCCAGGCGCGAGTGTGAGGAGGAGCGCGGCGTCAGCGCTGCCAGGGCGGAACGCGAACGCGTTGACGCTCGCGGCGGCGGCGGCGATCGCCGTAGCGCTGGTGGGCGAGGTGGACCAGTTGTCGTTTTGCGCGGCGATTGCGCTCCCACGGAAAAGCGTGAGCGCGGGATCGTCGAGGGTGCTGGGGAGGTTGAAGGGCGCGGCTGCGAGCGCAGGCCCGGCGGCGCGGATGAGGACTTGCTTCGACGTGGCGCCGGTGATGACGAAGCCGGCGATAAGCGGAGCGCCAGGCACGACGGCGCCGCGCGCGGAGAGGTTGGCGAGGTGCTCGGTGCCGGCTAGCGCATCGGCCGCGCCGGTGCTGGCGGCGCGCGTGCCGGCGAGGGTCGCACCGAGCCCGGGCGCGGTAGCGGCGAGGGTGCCCGTGGTGTCGTTGACGGTGCCGGTCAGCGTCACGGTCGCCGCGGCGGCGGCGATGGGAGGCGCGGAGTTTACGTCAGAGCTGAGCGTCGAAAGCGGATCGCTGATCGCCGCGCCGGCGACGGTGGGCGTGATCGTGAGCAAGAAATTTCCCGCGAGATCGATCGAGAAGACGGTGGCGACGAGCGCGGTCTTGAGGCCGGGGAGGTAGCCGAGGAATACGCCGGTGCCGTTGGCGCGGACGTAGAGGGCGAAGTCGCCGCTCGCGCCTGAGAATTTTCCGAAATACGTGCCGCTGAAATCAGGCACGGCGACGGTGAGCGCGGCGACCGTGCTCGTCACGGTTCCGAGTATATTAGTCACGACGACATCGTAGCGCGCGGCGTCGGGCGCGCTGACGTTGACGAGCGTAAGGGTGTTGGAGATGGCGCCGGGAATCGCGACGCCGTTCTTGCGCCACTGGAGCGCGGGCGTGGGGAAGCCGGCGACCGTGGCGGAGAACGTGACGGTCGCGCCGGCGTTGACGCTCTGGCTCACGGGCGGCGTGACGATCACGGGCGCGGCGCGGACGTTGAGCTGAGCGCTGGCGCTGGCGGTGCCGCCAGAATTGGTGGCGGTGATGGTGTAGTGCGCGGCGTCGGCAAGTGTTACGCTGGGGAGCGTGAGCGTGGCACCGGTAGCGCCGTTGATCGCGACGCCGTCCTTTTGCCACGACCACGTAGGCGTCGGCGTGCCGATCGCGGCGGCGGAAAACGTGACTGTGACGCCGGCGTTGACGGTTTGATCGACCGGCGAGGTGAAGAGGAACGGCGCGGTGCCGCCGCTCACAAACGTGAACGTCTGGTCGACAGTGGGGGCGGCGTTGAAGGTGGTGGAGTTGCCGGCCTGAGAGGCGCGCACGATAACAGTGGAGCCGAAGCCGGTAAGCGTGGCGCCGCTGAGCGAGGCCGCGCCCGATACGAGCGCGTAGCTGACGGGCAGTCCGGAGCTGGCCGTGGCGGTGAGCTTTACAGATGTCCCGGCTGAATAGAAGGCGGCGGGTGTGGCAAAGCTGATCGTCTGATCCTTTTTCGCGACGGCCAGCGCGGCAGAGGGACTGATTAGGCTGCCGCCGGAATTGGCGATGGCGACATCGTAGTTGCCAGCGTCAGCGATCGCGGCGCCGTAGATTGTATAGGTGCTATTGGTTGCACCACTAATCGCGACGCCGTCTTTGCGCCACTGAAGCGTGGGCGTGGGCGAGCCGGAGACGGCGATCGAAAGAGAAACAACTTCACCGACAGAAACCGACTGCGCTAGCGGTGCGGTGGTGACGGCCGGCGCGGTCGAACCCGAGGCGCCGCTGATGACGAGGGTCGCTGAACCCGAGCCCTGATGCTCGGAATCAGTTGTGGTGGCAGTTACAAGATAGTAGCCGGGGTTGGTCGGACCCGTTGAACTTGTGGCGTAAAATGTGCCACCGATGCCGGTATAGGTGATGGAGCCGAGCGTCGCGCCAGCCGGCGTCGCTATAGCTGTCGCCATGTGGGGATTGCCATCGTAGCTTGCGGCTAGGTTGGAAAACCCGATGGTGATGGCGATGGGATTGACTGTCAGGGCGGCAGACGAGGAGCTCACAAAGCCGACGTCATCAGAGACCACGACGTTGTAACTCCCGGCATCAGTGGTAAGCACGCTCGGAATGGCTAGTGTGGAACTTGTGGCACCAGCAATCGCTGAGGTGCCCTTGAGCCATTGGTAGTGGAGCGTGCCGGTGCCGGTGGCCGATACGGAAAACGAAGCGGATTGCCCCGATATGCACGTGAGAGCGGCCGGCTGAGTCGTGACGCTGACGACAGGGCCAACTGAGATGGTAAAGTTGTCGATCGCGAACGTGTCGCGGGTGCCGCCCGTGGTGGTGGCTGTGAGCGCGGCGACGCGCAGCCACACGTTACTCTGGTTGTTCAGTGCGACGCCAAAAGCGGACGAGGTGACACTGACCGTCGTTGCACCGAAGACACCGGGATCGTTGAAGGTGGCGATGGTCGACCATGTCGTCGGACTCGGTCCGACCGCCGACTGCAACAACCACGTGGTGGCGTTGGCCTGTTCTGAAAGGATTTGAGCGGAGAACGAAATCGCGGAAACGTTGAGGCCGGGCGTCGCGAAATTGAAACCGAACGCGGCGCCGGGATCGCCGAAGCTGGTATTTTGACGGACTCCGATTGCGCGATTGACGTAGGCGGCCTGAGTTGGAGTTGAGTCGGTGGAGCTCACACCGGGATTTAGTGCGGAGGCAACATTGCGGAAATTTCCGCCCGTATCGTTCCATGGATCCGTGGTGTGTACTAAGGACGAGATTGCGGAAACGTCGGTGCCGAGTGCGGACGCCGCGGCGCCGGTGAAGACGTGCCATCCAGCGGGTAGCGCAATCCCAATGCCGTCAAAATTCTGCGTGTAGGTGGAGGTGAGCACGGTCGGGCTTGCTGCCGTCACGACGAGATCGGTGGCGAGAGTGGACGGGGGAACAGGCGCGGTGGTAGCAGGATTGTTGTTGGCGTCACCGGCCTGAGTCGCCCGAATCGCTACGGGCGAGGTATCGGCGATGGTAATTGTCGCGTTGTTCGTGCCGGTGGCTGTCGCGTTGCCACTTGCGATCGCGAAGCGCACGGTGCCGCCGCCGGTTGCCGTCGCGCTGACCGTGAAAGGCACGCCGACCTGCGGCACGTAGCTGGCTGCAGTGGTGAACGTGATGGTCTGCGCTTCCGGCGCGATGACGAGAGTTCCGGTGGTCGAGCCGGTGAATGTCGGATCGGTGATAGTTGCGATGACCGTGTAGCTCCCGGCATTGGTGGGCGGGCTGTTGGTCTGCCCGTTATAGGTAATTGCAAAGCTCAGGCCTGCCGGTGCGGTTGTTCCGGTGACTGCGTGTGCAGTTCCGTCGAACACAGCGCTTAGCGATGCTGAATTCAGGGTGATCGTGGCGGGTGCTTGTGCCCGCACTACACTCGCCAAAGCCAACAAGCAGCTCAGTAGGAACATGGCGCGACGCATTCGCAGGATCAACCAAAGTGGAGGGGCGATGTCCACGCCAGCGTTGCAAAAATTACGTGCAGGCGTGGGAGGCGCGGTCGAAATATGGTTCAGTTCGGGCATTCGGCGCTCACTCAGCGTTTCTTTAATCGAGATCTACGGCGCGCGGGAGTTGACAGTGCGCGGCGGGGCGCGTCCCATGCCGGGTCTCGGGGTGTAGCTTAGCCTGGTAGAGCGCCTGGTTTGGGACCAGGAGGTCGCAGGTTCGAATCCTGTCGCCCCGACCATTTTTTGCCCGATGCACGGGCGGGCTTTTGTGCGCGCCGTCCCTCGGGGAATGTGAATAATCTCTGCTTGCTTCGCCTGCGGATTCTCCTTCTTGTGACCCCTCGAACTTCTCATCCATGGACACCATTTCTCGCGAAAACAACAGCATGCTTCCGGTCGGCGGCATCATCGTCGGCGTGATCGGGCTGCTGCTCGGCGGCTACTCGGCTATCAGCCTTTCCAAGGTCAACAAGACCCTCGCTGATCATCAGGTTAAGATCGACAAGGTCGATGGCATCGAGGCTCAGGCTGGTGCCGCCGCCGCGAGCGCCGACAAGGCGAAGAGCGACATCCTCGCGCTCCAGCGCTCCACGCAGGCCGCGTTCGACCAGCAGGTCGGCCCCGCGCTCGCAACGCTCCGCGAAGACGTGACCAAGATTCAGGAGTCGCTCAAGAAGCCTGCTCCGGTCGCCGGCAAAAAAGGCGGCGGCCCGGTGGTCGCCGGCCCCGGCGAATACGTTGTCAAGGCTGGTGACACGGGCGCCAAAATCGCCCGTGCACAGGGCTGCTCCATCTCCGATCTCGTTGCCGTGAACGCCGGAGTGAACTTCGGCAAGCTCCACCCGGGCGACAAGATCAAGCTGCCCGCCAAGAAGTAATTTCCCGTCGCCCGACGGATTGCAAAATGCCTCCTCGCCTCGCGGGCGCGGAGGCATTTTTGTTTCACCTGTTGCATGAGTGACGAAAAAAAATCCGCGCCTGCGCGCTGGGAGAAGCTTGGCGAGAAATCGGTCGCGCAAACGCGGGTGCTTGAGCTCACGAGCGTGCGCTACCGGCATCCTTCGCGGGGCACGGAGCGCGACTTCGTCGTCGTGCGCGCGCCCGACTGGGTCAACGTCCTCGCGCTCACGCGCGACGGGCACCTCGTCCTCGTGCGGCAGTTTCGCTTCGGCATCGACGCGTTCTCGCTCGAGATTCCCGGCGGCGTGATGGAGCCCGGCGAAGATCCAATCGAAGCGGGAATGCGCGAGTTGCGTGAGGAAACGGGCTTCGTCGGAAAAAATGCGCGCTTGCTCGGCAGCACGCATCCGAATCCCGCGATCCAGTCGAACCGCTGCCATTTTGTGTTTGTCGAGGACGCCGCACGCACGGAGGCGCTTGAGTGGGACGCGGATGAGGAGATCGAAATCACCATGCTCCCGGTGGCCGACGTGCTGGCGCGCGCACGCAATGGCGGCATCACCCACGCCCTCGTGCTCAATGCCTTGTTTCTCTTCGAGCCGTACTGGCGGGCGCGAAGCGGAGCGAGCGTTTGACTAAACCGCCCGCTCCGCTTACCTGACGCTCTCAACTTCCCACATGACCGCGCCTGTTTTCGCCAACGATCCCGCCGTGCTCGGTGCCGCCACCAACGGCCACCTACCCGCGCCACTGGAGCAGGAGGTGCGGAAGATCTACGCGCGCAGTCCCCTCTACGGGCAGCGTTTTCCGCTGCACAATGATCCGTTGCAGTGGTCGTGTTATCGCGAAATACCGGCGCTCTCGAAGAAGGAAATCGTCGAGCGCGGGCATCAGGCGTTCTTCGCCGACTACGCTGCGATCGAGCGCGGGTTTGCAGCGAAAAAATTCGAATACGAGCACACCGGTGGCACCACGCAGGCTCCGATGACGGTCGTGATGGAGGACGGTTGGTGGAACGCGCAGACCGAGCGCGCGTATCTCGCGTCGCCGATCCTGCGGCAGTTCACGGGACGCAAGTATCGCAAGTGCGTCCTCGCGCCCGTCGGCTGCTCGAGCAACCTGTGTCCCTACGAGGATCACCCGTTCCCACACCGCTATTTCGACGGCGTCGTCTACCTGAATCTCTCGAGCGATCCGTTCTCGTTTCCTGAGGCGGAATGGGATCGTATCGTGCTCGAACTGCAGGCCACGCAGCCCGAGGTGATCGAGGGCGAGCCGGTGTATCTCTCGCTGCTGGCGCGCGCGGCGAAGAAGCGCGGCGTGAAAGTGCCGAGCGTGAAGGCCGTGATCCTTACCTACGGCAAGGCGAGCACGCAGCACGGCGCCCGCATCAATGAGGTTTTTCCCGCGGCGCAGGTCGATCTTTACGGTTCGACGGAGGCGGGCTATTTGTTCGTCGGCGAGGCGTTCAAGGACAACTCGCGCGTGATCGATGCGAACGCGTTCATCGAGCTCGTGCCGTGGCGTGCGGCGTTGCAGGAGGTTTTCCAAATCTACGTGACTACGCGCGATCGCGAAGCGATGCCGCTGCTGCGCTACCACACGGGCGACATCGTGCAAAAATTTCCCACCGGGTTCCGGCTGCTGGGCCGCGAGGGCAATTTGTATTTTCGGCCGGACGGATCGCTGGTGTCGCCGACGGACATCGATGCGGCGCTGCCGGCGGACTTCGCGTGCTGGCACTACTCGCTCGTGCAGACCGGCGAGACACGCTGGGACTTTCATTACGTCGCCGACGCCGGGGCGGACCACGCCCAACTCGAGGCCGCGCTCGCATCCTTGATCGGCGGCGGGGCGCGGGTGGCGGCGTTTCGGAAGAAATTCATCGCGCCGGCGGCGAGTGGAAAGTTTGCGCTGCTGAAGCCGCTGGCGAAATGACGGCGGGGCGCGCCGGCCTTCTCAAAAAGGTTAGGCTCCCTAATGACACGGGCGGGCAAATGCGCGCGCTTTACATCGGTGGACGGTTGGCCGATTTTCTGCCTGCGTTGCGTTCCGACCCCTCCTGCAAACTTTTGCGATGAACATCGTAGGCTCCTTCTTTTACTCCTCGATCGGCCGAAAGATCATCATGGCCGTCACCGGCGTGATCCTGATCGGCTTCGTGATTGGCCACCTCGTGGGCAACCTCCAGATCTTTCAGGATCCGGACCACATCAACGGCTACGGGCAGTTTCTCCACAGCCTGGGCGCGCTGCTCTGGGTGGCGCGCATCGTGATCATCGTGAGCGTGGTGCTGCACATCTGGGCGGCGACGGTGCTGACGCTTGAAAACAAAAAGGCACGCGGCGGCGACTACGGCTTTAAAAACACCATCCGCGCCACGATCGCGTCGCGCGCGATGCGTTGGACCGGTTACATCGTGCTGGCGTTTCTGATTTATCACCTCGCCCACTTCACCCTCGGGGCCGCGCAGACGGCCACCTACAAGGAGAACCTCAAGCATTACACTATGGTCGGTGATTACCGCGTCGCGGGTTTCCTCGTGGTTAAGGCGGGCACCGAAGTGCTAGACGTGCACTCGATGGTGATCCTCGGGTTTCAAAACCCGATCGTTTCGCTGTTCTACATCGTGGCGGTCGGGCTCCTGAGCCTGCACTTGCTGCACGGCATCGACAGTCTCTTCCAAACGCTCGGCCTGCGTTCGGAAAAATGGTCCGGCGTGCTGCGCAAACTCGCGGTGCTGTTTTGTGCCGCCTATTTCTTTTTCAACCTGATGATCCCCGCCTCGGTGCTGCTCGGGCGACTCCAACCCCGCGTCGCGAGCGTCGCCACCGTCACCAAATAATTTTTCGCCATGGCAACGCTCGACTCCAAGATTCCCTCCGGTCCGCTCGCTGACAAGTGGCGCAACCACAAGGCGAACATCAAGCTCGTCAACCCCGCCAACAAGCGGAAATACGAGGTGATCGTCGTCGGCGCCGGCCTCGCGGGTGCGTCGGCCGCGTCATCGCTTGGCGATCTTGGCTACAAGGTGAAGTGCTTTGTGTTTCATGACAGCCCGCGCCGTGCGCACTCGATCGCCGCGCAGGGCGGCATCAACGCCGCGAAGAATTATCAGAATGACGGCGATAGCGTGCACCGCCTTTTCTACGACACGCTCAAGGGCGGCGACTACCGCGCGCGTGAGGCCAACGTCCACCGCCTCGCGGAAGTTTCCGTCAACATCATCGATCAGTGCGTCGCGCAGGGCGTGCCGTTTGCGCGCGAATATGGCGGCCTGCTGGCGAACCGCTCGTTCGGCGGCGCGCAGGTGAGCCGCACCTTTTACGCGCGCGGCCAGACCGGCCAGCAGCTTTTGCTCGGCGCTTACTCCGCACTCTCGCGCACGATCGGCCAGGGCCTCGTTGAGATGCACACGCACAGCGAAATGCTCGACCTCGTGATCGTCGACGGTCAGGCGAAAGGCATTATCGTCCGCGATCTCGTCACCGGAAAGATCACGCGCCATGCGGCCGACGCTGTCGTGCTCGCGACGGGCGGCTACGGCAACGTCTTCAACCTCGCGACCTATGCGCGCGGTTCCAATGCCACCGCCATCTGGCGCGCCTACAAGCGCGGCGCGTGCATTGCGAACCTGTGCTACACCCAGATTCATCCGACCTGCATTCCGGTCAGCGGCGACTACCAGTCGAAGCTCACGCTGATGTCGGAGTCGCTCCGTAATGACGGCCGCATCTGGGTGCCCAAGAAAAAGGAAGACGCGAAGAAGGATCCCAACTCCATCCCCGAGGCTGATCGCGATTATTACTTGGAGCGGATGTATCCCTCGTTCGGCAATCTCTGCCCGCGTGACATCGCCTCCCGCGCTGCGAAGCGCGTGTGCGACGAAGGTCGCGGCGTCGGCCCCACCGGACTTGGCGTTTACCTCGACTTCGCCGACGCGATCAAGCGGCTCGGCGAAAACGGTGTGCGCGAGCGCTACGGTAACCTCTTTGACATTTATCACGAGATCACCGCCGAGAGCGCCTACAAGGTGCCGATGCGCATCTTCCCCGCCGTGCATTACACGATGGGCGGCTTGTGGGTGGACTACAATTTGATGTCGAACGTCCCCGGCCTCTTCGTGCTCGGCGAGGCCAACTTCTCGGATCACGGCGCGAATCGCCTCGGTGCGAGCGCGCTCATGCAGGGCCTCGCGGACGGCTATTTTGTCATTCCCTACACGATCGGTGATTACCTCGCCGGCCAGAAACCCGGCTCGCGTCCGAGCACTGATCGGCCCGAGTTCAAGGCGGCCGAAGACAACGTGACCGCGATGACAAACCGCCTGCTCTCCAGCAAAGGCAAGCACCCCGTCAGCTATTATCACAAACGCCTTGGGAAAATCCTTTGGGAATTCTGCGGCATGGCCCGCACCAAGGAGGGCTTGGAGAAGGCGCTCAAACTCATTCCAGAGTTGCGCGAAGAGTTTTGGAAGGACGTCCTCGTGCCCGGTTCCGGCGACACGCTCAATCAATCCCTCGAGCAGGCCGGCCGCGTGGCCGACTTCCTCGAACTCGGCGAACTCATGTGCCGCGATGCGCTCACGCGTGAAGAGAGCTGCGGCGGTCATTTCCGCGAGGAACACCAATTCCCCGACGGCGAATGCAAACGCGACGACGCCAGCTTCGGCCACGTCGCCGCCTGGGAATATCAGGGCGAGGGCAAGACGCCGCTCCGCAACATCGAACCGCTCAACTACGAGTTCACGAAGATGAGTGTCCGCAACTACAAATAAGCCGAACCCTCCCCGCCATGGTTGCCGAAAATACTTCCTCTCGCTCTCTCAGCATTACGCTCCGCGTCTGGCGCCAAGCCGGGCCGACCCAGCCGGGCAAATTCGTCGACTATCAGTCGAAGGATCTCAGCCCGAACATGTCGTTCCTGGAGATGCTCGACGTCGTGAACGACGAACTCACGCTCAAGGGCGAGGAGCCGATTGCGTTTGCGCACGACTGCCGCGAAGGCATCTGCGGCACCTGCTCTTGCACGATCAACGGCAAACCGCACGGCCCGGGCAAGGGTGTCGCGACGTGTCAGGTCTACATGCGCGCGTTTCGCGATGGCGATGTCGTCACCGTTGAGCCGTTCCGCGCCGCCGCGTTTCCGGTCATCAAGGATCTCATCACCGATCGCAGCGCGTTCGACAAAATCCAGCAGGCGGGCGGCTTCATCACCGCGCGCACGGGCTCAGCGCCCGAGGCGAATGGTCTGCCCGTGCCAAAGCCCGATGCCGATCTGGCGATGGATGCGGCGGCGTGCATCGGCTGCGGCGCATGTGTCGCGGCGTGCAAGAACGCGAGCGCGATGCTCTTCGTCGCTGCGAAAGTTTCCCACCTCGGCCTGCTCCCGCAGGGTCAGGCGGAGCGCGACCGGCGCGTGCTATCGATGGTTTCGACGATGGACGCGCTCGGCTTCGGCAATTGCACCAACCAATACGAGTGCAGTGCCGCGTGCCCAAAATTGATCACGCACGATTTTATCGCGCGCATGAACCGCGATTACCTCGGCGCGTCATTGCGCGCGGCGTTCAAGCCCGAATCCGCCGCCTCGGGCGGTGGCGCGGGCTGAGCGGCGCGCAGCGTGTGATTTCCTTTTCGGCGCGGCCAAGTCGGCCGCGCCTTTATTGTAACTTATCGCGGCCGGCCGAGTTCTCATGGCAATCAATCCACCGACCATGAAAATCCTTTCCCTCCTCGCGGTTATCGCCATGTCCTGCGCGTTCGTCGCCCTTGTGCCGCTGAGCTTCGAGGCCATTCTCTCGGTGGGATTCGCCGCCGGTCTCATCGGCATCGCGATCGCTGACTATACGAAACCTCGCCGAGCCATCGCGGAGAAATATTCCGTTTACGCGCCACGTTCCGAACAACTCCGGCTGGCGGCTTGATCCCCGCTGGCGGGCACTGGACGGCTCCCGCGCTCCCAGCGTGGGAGCCGTTTCGCTTTAGAAAACCGAGAGCGCCTTGGCGCTTTCGAGCACGATCCACGCGGCGCCGCCAGCGAGTGCGAACTTTAGCGCGGTGCGCATCCACTTGCGTCCGCGGAGCATCGTATCGTGCAGATCGGTGTCGAGCGACTTGCGGTTGCTCGACGCCATGAAGCTCACGAATCGCGGATCGCGAAACTTGCCACGACGATCGCGCGCCATCCCGGAACGCAGGGTCGGGCGGTGGCAGAAGTTGAGCAGGGCGCGGAGCACAGATCGCATCACGAACTTTGGAGTCGTTTTTTCAAGGCGAAACCCGCTAGCGTCGCCGGCTTTCACGTCATTTTACATTCGCCCGCACCCGCTCCCATGCACCACTTCCGTTACACTGGCCCGAATCTTCACTGCGAGTCCGTCGATCTCGCCGAGGTCGCGCGCCTCTACGGCACGCCCACCTACGTCTACAGCGCCGCGACGATGGCGGACAACTACACCCGGCTCGCGCTCGGCCTGACGGGCCTTGACGTGCAGCTCTGCTACGCGATGAAGGCCAACTCCAACATCGCCGTTCTCCGCCACTTCGCGAACCTTGGCGCGGCCTTCGATCTCGTGAGCGGCGGCGAACTACGGCGCGTGCTCGTCGCCGGTGCCGATGTGAAGCGCAGCGTGTTTGCCGGTGTCGGCAAGACCGAGGCCGAGATCAAGTTGGCGCTGGAGAACGAAATTTTCTCGTTCCACGTCGAGAGCGAGCCCGAGCTCGCGCGGCTCAACCACGTCGCCGGCAAACTTGGCGTGAAGGCACCGATCGCGATCCGCATCAACCCGGACGTCGATGCCCACACCCACGCCAAGATCACGACGGGGAAGAGCGACAACAAGTTTGGCATCCCGCTCAAGTTCGCCGCCGCCGCCTACGAGGCCGCCTCGAAATATCCGAACCTCCAGCTCAAGGGCGTGCAGATGCACATCGGCTCGCAGCTCACCGAAGTCGGCCCGTTCGTCGAGGCGGTTGAGAAGGTCGCGCCCTTCGCCGCGGAGCTGAAGGCGAAGTATGGCATCACCTATTTCTCGATCGGTGGCGGCATCGGCATCGTCTACAAGGATGCGCTCGCGAGTGGCGCCGCCGCTTGGTGGGATGCCCAGCCCGCCGGCTCGCGCCCGCTCACGCCGGAAGCCTACGGTGCCGCGCTCGTGCCGCTGCTCAAGCCGCTCGGCCTCAAAATTCTCCTCGAGCCCGGCCGCTTCATGGTCGGCAACGCTGGCGTGCTCCTCGCGCGCGTCGAACACCTTAAACGCGGTGCCGGGAAGAACTTTCTCATCGTCGACGCGGCGATGAACGATCTCGTGCGCCCCGCGATGTATGAGAGCTATCATGAAATCGTCCCGCTCCAGCGCGACACCTCGCGCCGCGCCCTCGTGGCCGATGTCGTCGGTCCAATCTGCGAGAGCGGCGACTGTTTTGCCAAGGATCGCTCACTCCAGGAGGTCGGCGAGGGCGAGCTGCTCGCCTTCATGAGCGCGGGTGCTTACGGCTACGCGATGGCGAGCCGCTACAACACGCGCTCCATGGCCGCCGAGGTGCTCGTGAAGGGCAGCGCGTTCGAGCTGATCAACGCGCGCGAGTCTTTCGAGCAGATCGTCGCCGGGGAAAAGATTCCGGCCTTTTTGAAATGAGGATCAGGGAAGGTGGCACGCCGGAAACCGGGAACGGCCCGTCGTGCTGCCTACCTGATTTCCTGCGTTCCACCTTCCTGGTTTTCTGATTCAGTCCCGGGCATGAATTTCGCAGTCATCGGTGCCGGCGCCTGGGGCACGGCTTTTGCGCTGCACCTTTCGCGGCTCGGCCACGCGGTCTCGCTGGTGCCTCGTCGAGCGGAGCAAGCTGTCGCGATCACGGAGTCACGCGAGAACCGCGACTATCTCCCGGGTGTGCCGCTGCCGTTCGAATTGCGCGTGACCTCGGATGGGTCGGCCGCACTCGCCGAGGCCGAGGTCGTCTTACTCGCGTGCCCGGCGCAGGCGTTGCGCGAGACGTGCGCACGGCTGCGTGGCGCGGGCGTGGCGAAGGCACGCTTGATCGCGAGTTTGGCCAAAGGGCTGGAGACCGGCACGCACCTGCGCCCGTCTCAAATTATTGCGGAGGCTTTTCCGGGAATCGGGGTGGGCGTGCTGACGGGTCCGAGCAACGCGCTCGAAGTGGCGCGGGGTCAGCCGGCGGCCATGGTGCTGGCGACGAATCTGCCCTTGATGACCGAGGTGCAAGCGGCGGTCAGCGGCGCCACGCTGCGCGTTTACACGAGCGATGATCTCGCGGGCGTCGAGTATGGCGGCTGCCTCAAAAATATTTATGCGATCGCGGCGGGCTGCTGCGACGGACTGAAGTTGGGCGACAACACCAAGGCCGCGCTCATCACGCGTGCGCTCGCCGAGATGGTGCGCGTCGGCGGCGCGCTCGGCGCCCGGCCGGAGACATTTTACGGCCTCAGCGGCTTCGGCGATCTGATCGCGACATGCTATGGCGGCTGGAGCCGCAATCGTGAATTCGGCCAGCTCATCGGCGAGGGCCGCGCCGTCGCCGAGTTGCTCGCACACCGCAAGACGGTCGTCGAAGGTTACCATACGACCAACTCGTTCCACGGCCTCTGCGCTGATCGCGGGATCGACGCGCCGATCCTGCGCGAGACGCATGCGATTCTTTTCGCCGGTAAGTCGCCGGCCGCCGCACTCAACGCGCTGATGACCCGCGGACTGAAGCGCGAGACGGTGGCGGGGTAGGGTGGCTTATCCTGAAGTCGCTGTCTCGGCGCGTGCAAAAATTGCAGCGGCACGTTGAGGATTACGCGCCCTGCCTCAGTGCCCCGCCCCTGGCGCGTGCTCTTCGATGTATTCCTGCTTGAGCCCGAGCTGTTCGGGCGCGTGCAGCACAAGCATCTTCATCCGGATGTCAGCCGGCACCGAGGGCGCGGTCGCTTTGGAGACGACGACCATCAGGATAATTGAAAGCGGCATCGTCCAGATGGCGGGCTGTTCGGCGAGGATGCGCAGCAGTGGGTGATAGGCCCAGAAGTCGGCAAGGTTCACCTTGCCGATGTCGCCCAGAATGATCGTGCCAGTGCACGCCAGGGCGGCGAGGCCGCCGCCGAGCATGCCAGTCGCGGCTCCGGTCATCGTCATGCCGCGCCACCACACGCTCATGAAGAGCAGTGGAAAATAACTCGAAGCCGCGATCGCGAACGCCTGGTTCACCATGAAATTGATCTGGAGCGTCTCGACCTGCGACCCGAGCACGATGGCGATCGCACCGATCACGATTGCGCCGATCTTGAACATGAAAAGCTTTTCCGCGGGCCGCGCGTTGGGACGCAACATCCGGCCGTAGATGTCGTGCGCGAATGCCCCGGTCATCGACACGAGCAGCCCGCTGAACGTGCTCATGAACGCGGCGAACGCGCCCGCGCACGTGATGCCGCTCATGATCGAACCGAGCACGCCGCCCACCGCGCGCGGCAGTTCCAGCACGACCTTGTCGGTGCCCTTGGCCCCGACGCCGGTGTAGAGATCGGGGGCGAGGTTGCGACCGAGCACGCCGAAGATCGGCGGGAAAACGTAAAACACGCCGATGAGAATCATCACCCACATTGTCGTGCGCTTGGCTGCGCCGCCGTCGGGGTTCGTGTAGAAGCGCACGAGGATGTGCGGCAGGCCCGCGGTGCCGCATACGAGTGCGATGATGAGCGAATAGGTGTAGAGCAGGGAGTAGGGTTTTTGGTGCTCGGCGAGGAAGGCGGCACGTTGCTCAGCCGGAAGTTTTGCTGCGGCGGCGCCGACCGCTTTGGTCGTGAGCGGCCCGAACGGCGCGATCCACTTCGTGTCGGGCGGGGCCTTTTCGACGAGCGGCTTGCGGGCGATTTCAGTTGTGGGCGCGGCGGTTTCGCCGGGTGCGGCGTTGGCACCGAGGTGGCCGTTATAAAACCCGAAGACCGCCATCAGCACAAACACCGGCACGCTGATCGCGAACATCTTAATCCAATACTGAAAAGCCTGCACGAGCGTGATGCCCTTCATGCCGCCGAGCGAGACGTTGAGCGTGATCACTGCGCCGACGAGCGCGACACCACCCCAGTAGGGCATGCCGGGAAAAATATAGGCGAGCGTGACGCCCGCGCCCTTCATCTGTGGCATCGTGTAGACGAAGCCGATGAACAGCACGAAGCAGACCGCGATTTTCCGAAACAGCGGTGAGTCGTAGCGACCTTCGGCAAAATCCGGAATCGTGTAGGCCCCGAAGCGGCGCAGCGGCCCGGCGATGAACAGCAGAAGAAAGAGATAGCCGCAGGCGTAACACACGGGATACCACAACACGTCGTAGCCGCTCGCCATGACCATGCCAGCGATGCCCATGAACGACGCCGCCGAGAGATACTCGCCGGAGATCGCGGAGGCGTTCCAGCCGACCGAGACCGATCGCCCGGCGACAAAAAAGTCGCTCGCGGTCTTCGATTGTTTCGCCGACCAGAACCCCATCCCGATCGTCACGACGACGGTGATGAAAGCGAAAGTGAAGATCCACGGATCGACGCCGCCGAGAAACGCGAGCGCGGGCGCGAGGAGGGAGAGGGAGTTCATGTTACCGCGCCTCCTTCGCCTTGCGCACCGCGGCGACTTCTTCGTTTTCCAACGCGATCGATCGCTGGATGAACAGCCACGAAATCACCCACACGAAAGGGAAAAACAGCACGCCGAGAATTAGCCAGCTGAGCGTGAAGCCGCCGACGCGCGTGGCCATCAGCGCGGGCGCGAAATAATTCAGGAGCGGCATTCCGAGCAGCACCGCGAGGAATGTCGCGGCGCACGTGGTCGAAAGGGCAAGTTGCCGGCGCATGAGCGAGCGGAGAAACGACTCGCTGTGCACCGCGTCGTCGGCGGGCGGGTTGGGGTGGGACATGCGAGGTGCAGAATGGAAACGTCGCCCAGCCTGACAAGGATCGTTTGTGGCGCGGCCTGCGGACACTCCGACGGCGCGCCGCCGATTTGCGCCGAAAACACCATCCCGGCTCACCGCCGTTTTGCGCCATTTTTGGGCGGGTTCGTCCCACGCGCGTTGGCGGGGAAAGTTTCGCGGGATGGAGTGGCGGTCGTGAAATCCAAGTGTTCCGCGCTTTCCGTCAACCGCCCTCCCTCGATTAGCACGGCGCTCGAAGTTTCTGCGCGCGCCGAGTTGGTTGTCCTTGTGCGCCGTGCCCAGACTGGCGACATGGCCGCACAATCCGAACTCATCCGCCGCTACACCGTGCGCATCTCGGCCTTTGTGCGGCCCATTATCTCCCAGCCGAGTTCCGTGGAGGACGTGGTGCAGATGGTGTTTATCAAGATGAGTCGCCGCCTCTCGTTGCTGCGCGATCCGGTGACGTTTGAGTCGTGGCTCTTCGCGCTCTCACGCAACACTGCGCTCGATTTTATCCGCCGCCGCAACTGCCGCCCGGTCACGATCGCGGACGACGGGGAATTTCACGGGGCGCCCGACCCGGCCAACAGCGAGAAGATGTTCAACGAGATCATGGAGGCGCTGGAGCACGCGCTCGTGCGCCTCAGCCCGAAGGATCGCAACCTCGTCACGCACATTGTGCAGGGCAACAGCTACCGCACCGCCGCCGCGCGCGAGGGCCTGAGCGTCGGTGCGGTGAAAGTCCGGCTCAACCGCGTGCGGCCATTCCTGCGCGTGAGCGTCGGCGAAGCGATCGGGCTGACGCTGCCCGTGGAGACGACGACGAAGTGGCGCCCGCCCCCGCGCGGTCGCCTAGCAGCGTAAATAGGGGCCGCCTCGCACATGCCCCGTTGGACGGGCGCGGACGAGCCGCGCCCCTACGCGAAGCGCAGTCGCTCCTGCATTTCGCGCAGGCCGCGGGTGAGAGTGAGCTTCGTGCCGTCGGCCAGAATGACGACATGCTCGTCGTTGAAGGCGGGCTCGACGTGGTGAATGCGATCGACGTTGACGAGGGCGCTGCGGTTGATGCGAAAAAAATCCTTCGGCGAGAGCTGGCTTTCGAGCGACGTGAGCGTTTCGCGGAGCACGTGGTTTTCCTTGCCGGCGTGTAGCACGAGATAGTTGCCCGACGCCTCGATCCAGTCGATTGCCGTGGTCTTTACGAAATGGACCTTGTCGCGATCGCGGACGGCGATGCGGGCGAGGTATTCGGGCTTGGCGGCGCGCTCCTCGAGCAGCGCGAGGATGCGTTGCGATGCGTCGTCCCCGCTGGATTTCTTTGAGGCGAATTGTGTGCGGGCGCGTGCGACGGCGGACTTGAGGCGCGCGGGCTTGAATGGTTTTAGCAGGTAATCGAGCGCGTGAATTTCAAAAGCTTTCACGGCGTGCTCGTCGAAGGCCGTGACGAAAATCACAGCGGGCAGCGGCGCGGCGATCTGCGCGAGGGTCTGGAAGCCGTCGAGCTCGGGCATCTGGATGTCGAGGAAGAGCAGGTCGGGGCGCTGCTTCTTCACGGCGGCGACGGCCTCGCGGCCGTTGGTGCACTCGCCAAGAATTTCGAGATCGGGCTCGATGGCGAGGAGCGTGCGCAGGCGTTCGCGGGCGAGCGGCTCGTCGTCGACGATGAGGGCGGTGAGATTCATGACGCGGGTGTTGCCGATGGCGGCGTGGTCTTGAACGGTAGCGTGATCTCGACGCGCAGACCACCCTCGGGTGGCGTGATTAAATCGAGTTTGGCAGCGGCGCCGTGAAGGGCTTGGAGGCGGACCTCAGTGTTGGCGAGGCCGATGCCGCGGCGGGCAGAGAGTTGATCGGCAAAGAGACCGACACCGTCGTCGGCGACCGCAAGCGTGAGGGTTTGCGCGGTGGCGCGGGCGGTGATCGTGATCGTGCCGCCCGTGCCGCGGGGCTCGAGGCCGTGGCGGATTGAATTTTCCGCGAGCGGCTGGAGCACGAAGGTTGGGACGAGTGCGGCGGTCACGTCCGGGTCGATGTCGCGGACGATTTTCAGGCGATCGCCGAGGCGGGTTTTCTCGATGGCGAGGTAGCGATCGATCAGTTCGAGTTCGCGGCCGAGCGGGACCTCGTGATCGGTCGTGAGGAGCGAGAGGCGGAGGAGATCGCTGAGATCGCCGATCAGTTCGTCGGCTTGATTGGCATCGCGGTGGACGAGTGTGGAGATGGCGTTGAGGGTGTTGAAGAGGAAGTGCGGCTGGAGCTGGAGGCGGAGCGCGTCGAGCTTGGCGCGGGTGAGTCTGGCGGAGAGTTCGACGGCCTGAAGATCGCGCTCCTTGGCGCGGCGGTAGAAGCCGAGCGCGTGCGCGGCGCTGAGCACGATGAGATAAATCGCGAGGCCGAAGTTGCCACGGAGCGCGAACGGGCCGAACGCGCCGAAGAAATCGCGGCGCAGATTGTTGAGGAAGGCGGGCTCCGGGTTGTTGGGACCGCCGGGAAACCCTTTGCCGCGGCCACCGGGACCGCCGCGGCCGAATTTACCGTCGGGTCCATCGGGACCGAAACGATCGCCGGGGCCTTTGCCGTCAAACAGCGGGCGCGAGCGGCTGAAAAATGCGTCGCGGGTCGGGCGATCGGAGCTGCCCGGCTGGGCGTCGGGCGTACCGGGCGGTTCGCCGAAGCGGCGGAAACTCGGGCCGTCGTCGGTCCCGTCGTGACCGAAAGCGCGAAAATTTTGCGGGCCGCTGCGGCCGTCGGGCCGTGTGAAGGGAAACGCGTTGGCCGAGATCCAGAGACAGAGTGTCATGCACGCCAGGCCAGCGACCGCATGAATGGGCACGCTGCGGAGCAGATGGCCGCGCTCGAGAGGAAATTTGCGCGCGAGTATAAATATGGGGGGCGTGAGCACGGCCCACGGGAGCCAGTTGACGGCGGCGATGCCGAGCGCGCCGGACCATTCGAAGGGCCCTGCGAGCACCAGCAGTGCGGCAAAGGCAAACGTGAGCGCGGCCCACAGCGCAGCTTGGAGCGCGAAGAGCGCGAGCGGGCGCAGGATGCGGCTGGGGGCGGAGAAGCGCACGGGGCGAGGGTGTGAAGTCGAAGCGGAGGGGCTCAAGGTCGAAAGCGGGTGGCGCGCGCCGCCGAAAGCGTAGAGGCGGCGTCCGCGAACCACATCACGGGCGCCGCCGTTGCGACTATGCGCTGACTCTTCCTACCACAAATTTCTGGCGTGAACTCACCCGCCGGTGGGCGGAGGGCCGCGATGACCTCCGGGACCGCCGGCGGGCGGACCCGGCGTAAGATCGACGACGTGGCCGTCGGGCAGGGTGTAGGTGCCATCGGCGTTGGGCTCCACGGTCGTGCCGTCCGGGAGTGTGATAGTGTCGTCGGAGTTTAGCGTGAACGGCGGGCCGGGCGGATGAACGTTTGTCGGGTCAATGACGGTGCCGTCGGGCAGGGTGATTGTGCCGTCGGCGTTGACGGTGGGGGCGGGGAGCACGGTGCCGTCGGGCAGCGTGACCGTGCCGTCGGCATTGGCGGTGCCGGGCGGCGGGCCGCCATGCGGGCGACCGGCGGGCGGCGTGGTCGTGGTGTTGCCCGTGGTCTGGGCAAAGGCGGCAACGCTCGCGATCAGCGCTAGGCCGGCAGTGAAGAGGCGGAGGGAGTTTTTCATTTTTGATTGCGGATTTTGGATTGCCGGAGGGAGCGCGACTGGCAGAAAGCGCGTCCGGGATGGCAGTGGTGATAGCGCGCGTGGTCGCGAGGCCGACGCTTCTGGGACGAAGCGGAGGAAAAACGTCGCGAACGCTCGGCGCGCGGGGGCGATGCCGCGTTCGCCGATTGCTTCGTAGGGCCGTTCGCCCCAGAGTGCCGGGATGCGGTTGCTGAACGAATGGATGGCGCGGCTCGACGAGGCTTACCGCGGGCAGCCGTATTTCGTCGGCCAGAAGGCGCGGCTGCTGGTGGCGTTTAGCGTGCTGATGCTGCTGTTCGTGCCGATTAACCTCGCGAAACTGCTCTTGGTCCAGCCGCCGCATTTGCCGGAACGCATGCTCTTCTCGCTGTTTATCGCAGGCACGATGATGTTTGCGCTGCGCAAAAATTTTCGCGGCCGCTGCGAGGCGGCCGGCAACGGCGCGGCGCTCGCGCTGGCCGGCGTGATGCACGGCAGTGTGCTGCTGCTGCCCGTCTACGAGGAGCCTCTCAGTGCGGCGATCCAGCTTGTGGTGATCGATTTTGTGCTGCTGCTGTTCGCGCTCGTGTTTGCGTCGTGGCGCGTCGCGGTCGCTGTGCTCGTGATGATGATGGCGGGTAACACGGCGCTATATTTCAAGGCGCTGCACCGCACCGATGCGCCGGGCTCGATCGCGTTTGCGGCCGATACGCTGCTGCGCGACGGCTCGATCGCGGTGAGCCTCGTATTTGCGCTCGGGCTGACGCTGGCGCGGCTGATCGAGGCGGCGCACCGGCGCAGCGAGGAGGCGTTGCGGCAGACGAGGCTCGTGAACGAGAATCTCGAGCGCCTCGTCTCCGAGCGCACCTGCGAGCTGGAGGCCGCGACGCGCCAAGCGAACGCCGCCTCGCGCGCGAAGAGCGAATTTCTCGCCAACATGAGCCACGAAATCCGCACGCCGCTCAACGGCATCATTGGCTCGGCCGATCTGTTGCAGCACCGCGCGGATGTGCCGGAGGCCGCGCGCGAGCACGTGCGGCTGATCGCGGAGTCGGGCGATCTGCTGGTGCGGCTGCTTGGCGACATCCTGGATTTTTCCAAAATCGAGGCGGGCCAGCTCGCGCTTGAGCAGCAGCCGTTCGAGCTGGCGGCAGTCGTGGCCGACACCGCCGCGATCGTCGCGGCGAAGGCGACGGCGAGCGGCGTGCAATTCGAGAGCCGCGTCGCAGCGGAGCTGCCGCGGCAGGTCGAAGGCGACCGTTACCGGCTTCGGCAGGTGCTGCTCAACCTCATCTCGAACGCGATCAAGTTTACGCCCGCCGGTGGCCGCGTGTGGTTGACCGTGGAGGCCTCGGCGCCGGGAGCGAGCCCCGCGCCGGTGCGCTTTGCCGTGCGCGACACCGGCATCGGCATCGATCCGGCGGTTCGAGCACAGATCTTCGAGCGCTTCACGCAGGCCGACTCCTCGACGACGCGGCGCTACGGCGGCTCCGGCCTCGGCCTCGCGATCAGCGCGCAACTCGTGCGGCTGATGGGCGGCAAGCTCGAGGTCGAGAGTGCGCCCGGCCAGGGCTCGGTGTTTTTTTTCTCGTTGCCGCTGCGCTCTGCCGCGGTCGCGAAGGAGCCGAAAAGCGGGCCCGCGCGCGGTGCGACTCAACTCGGGTGGCGCGTGCTCGTTGCCGAGGACAACGAGGTCAACCGCAAGATCCTCGCGGTCCAGCTGCGTCAGCTCGGCTGCCCGGCCACGATGGTGGAAGATGGCGCGCAGGCGCTGGCGTCGTTGCAGCAGGCGCCGTTGCCCGACGTGATTCTGATGGACTGCCACATGCCGGTGCTCGATGGCTGGGAAACCGCGCGCCGCCTGCGCGCGTGGTCGGCGGACGCCGATCCGGTGCGGCGTCAGGCCGCCGCCCTCCCGATCATCGCGCTCACGGCCGCGGCGTTGCCGGAGGAGCGGGCGCGTTGTCTCGCGGCGGGGATGAACGCATTTCTCGCGAAGCCGCTCAAGGTGGCCGAGCTGGAGCACGCCTTGCGCGCGGCGATCCCGGTGGCGGATCACCTGAAGAACTAGGCGCGCGCGGCGGAAAAGAGCTCCGCGATCTTCTGCGTGCGATAGTCGAAGATCGATTCGACTTCGCGCGCGACCCACAGGCGCTCCGCGAGCCAGCCCGCCGGACCCCAGCCGACCGCGTAGGTCACGCGATCGGTCATGGTCACTCCGCCCGGCGCCGGCGCGAAATGGTGTTCGTGGTGCCAGAGCCGGTAGGGCCCGAGGCGCTGTTCATCGACAAAATATTCGCCTTCGCGCACGTGGGTGATCTCGGTGAGCCAGCGCGTCCACAGGCCCGGCAACAGCCCGATGCGATACTCGATCACCTGACCGGCGAACATCCGTGGCGGAATCTCGCTGATGATTTGGAAACGCAGCCGGGACGGTGTGAGCGCGTCGAGGTTGCGCGGCGTGGAGAAAAATTCCCAGACGAGCGCGGGCGCGGCCGGGATAAATTGCTGGCGGTAGAGCTGGCGGACCATGGCGGAGACGAGAATCAATCCGAGCCCCGGCGCAAGGGGTGGGGAGGGGTTTGGCGTATCTTTACTTAGCAAAAATCTTTTGCCGATGGGGCGGGGCCGCCGAAGTTGGGGGAGATGGAATTGTCCGAGACGACTCTGGGCCACTTGCGCGACGAGGCTTACGCCTACCTCGCGGAGGAGGCGTTGCGCGGAAAGCTCGCCGACCTTGAGCAGGAGCGCGCCAAGGTCGCGAGCACGCGGCCGCCGTTTGGCCTGCTCGCGGGGCGGGAGCGGCGCGAGGCGTTTGCGCGTTCGATGAGCGTGGTCGACGAAAGCGAAGCCGGTTTGCGCGATCGGCTCACGCAGCTCGGCGGGATCGCGGCGTGGCTGCGGCCTGCCATTCGGGCCGATGTCTCGACCTACCTCGCCAGCGTCAGTCCGGACTATTGCCAGCAGTTGCAGATCCTTGCGCGCATCGACGATTGGGATCGCGCCAGCCTGCATGTGCCCGAGCTGCTGCTGGCTTTTGCACGCGATCTGCGGGCGGTGCGGCGCGCTCTGGCGCCCGACAAGAAGGCGCACTCGCTCGTCGCCTATGAAATCGGCGCGCTGCGCGAAAGCGCCGAGCGGCTCGCCGCGCTGCAAGCCGAGCTGAGCCTGATTGAGCGGGCCGCACGCGTGCTGGCGACAGAGGATGTCGCCGCGCAGCTCGCGTTTCCCGAATTGCCCAATCTCCAGCGCGCCGCGTGGGTGACGCGGCTCGCCGTCATCCCGCCGGAGCAGGCGCAGGCGGATGTGGCCGGGGCCGAGGAAGAAATCCGAGCGTTTCTCGCGCGTCCGGACGAGAGCCGGCGCGCCGCGCTGCAATCCATGCGGGACGCGTGCGCGGCGCACGCCGAGCGTGTGCTCGATGGCTATTGGGAGCAGTTGCGCGCGCACGCCCGCGCCCACTACGTCGAGGCGCGCGACGTCGACGATATCATCGCGATGTTGCGCGATCGCTACGTCGATGCCGATTTGCGGCGCCAGCAGGTTTCCCAAAACATCGATCCGCTGGCGTCGTGGTAGCGTCAGTCACGGGCTTCGCCCCTCAGCGGGAGTGAACGCGCACCCGATCGAGTTCGAGCGACGTGGCGCGCAGCTCAGTCGCGAGGCTCGCGATCATGTCGTTATCCCAGTTTTCGCGCTCGGCGCGGAGGAGGCGCTCGCGCAACCAGGCCTCATGCAATCGGAGGCGCTCGACATCGGCCGCACTGTGCGCGCCGCCAGAGTTGCGCGTCTGAATCGACGCGGCCACGTAGACGAAAACGCACACGGCAAGAACGAGCAAAACGGCGAGAGCTTCGGGCATGGGACGAACTGGGAACGCCGGCAGCGTGGCGAAGTTGGGCTGCCTGGCGAGCGTGCCGAGAACTTTTCGGAGGGTTATTCCAAAAAATCGGTGGGCACAGTGAGGTGGCTTATCGGCGGCGGACGGCCGTCAGCTTTTCTGCGCCACGAGTTTTGGCCCGCGGCTTTTTGCGACCGTGATGATTGCGACGGCGCCGATGATCACGGTGGCGGCGAGCGCGATGCGCGGCGTGAGCGGCTCGTTGAGCACCGCCCAGCCGAGGATGACGGCGACGACGGGGTTGACGTAGGCGTAGGTCGACACGCGCGCCGGCGTGCTGTGTTTTAACAGCCAAACGTAAATCGGAAACGCAAGCAACGAGCCCGCGAGCACGAGGTAGGTCCAGGCGACCCACGAGCGTGCGCTAATGGCGGCGACGTGCAGCCGCGCGCTTTCGCCGACGAGGAGGCCGGTGAGTGTCATCACCACGCCGCCGCAAATCATCTGGAGCGCCGCGGCCATCATCGGCTCGGCCCCACTTTTCGCATGCTTGCTGAAGAGCGATCCAGCCCACCAACTCGCGCTGGCGAAAAGCAGCGCGCAAACGCTTAGCGCCGGCGGTTGTGTTCCGACCGGCAACGCGCCGGGTCCGAGCAAAATGAAAAGTCCGCCGAGCCCGACGCCTAGCCCGAGCCATAACGCGACCGTCGGCTTCGTGCCGCCGGGCCGCAGCCACTCCATGAGGATCATCATCATTGGCGACGCGCCGAGAATGAGGGTCGTCAGGCCGGATGGCACCGTCTGCTCGGCCCACGCGACGACAGCGTTGCCACCGAGCAACAAACACGTGCCGATGATCGCGTGATCGCGCCACTGGGCGGGCGTCGGCCACGCGGCGCCACGGAGTTTGAGCGCGACGAACAGAATCGGCCCCGCAAGCAGAAAGCGCCCGCCCGCCATCAGGAACGGCGGCATCGTTTCCACGGCGATACGAATGCCGAGATACGTACTGCCCCAGATCACGTAGATCGCGAGGAAACCGAGGAGGAGGGCGGTGCGGGAGGGAGGGTGGGGCACGAGGGGGAGGGACGCGGAGAATGGGAGCGAGGGAGACGGAGCGAGGTGAGATTCCGGCGCGGAAAATTTATCCGATGCGGTCGACAGCATTATGTCAGGAGCGATCGCGCGCGGGTCAGGGCAGTTCTTTATAGTAAACCACCGTGTCGATGAGCGAACCGTCGGGATTCGCGGCGAAACGTGGGATGACGCCAACGCGCGTGTAGCCGGCTCGGTCGTAGAGGCCGAGGGCATTGCCGGACGCGCCGCTGTCGAGCACGATGAGCGGGCGACCATGAGCGAGCGCGGCGACTTCTGTGGCACGGATGAGCGCCGCGCCGAGGCCGCGCCGGCGGTGCGAACGATGCACGAGAAGTTTTTGCAGCTCAGCGCGGTGGCGGCCGTTGGGCTGCGGTGCTAGCGCGAGTTGCACGCTGCCGACGATCCGTCCGGCGTCGCGGGCGACGAACACGAGCCGCTGTCCCGAGGCTGCACCGGCGAAAACGCCCGACCAGAACGCTTTCACTTCATCCTCGCCGAGCGGCAGCATGAATCCGATCGACGCGCCCCCTTCGACGACGTCGCGCATCAACGCCGCAAGATCGGCGAGATCCGCGGCGCTCGGTGGGAGGGTGAGCGGTTCGATCGGCGGGGTCATGCGTTGATCAGAGCTGCCTTTTTGCCAGCTCGCCAAGTGTGCGCAGCGAGGTTTCGACACTGTCGTTCCACGGTAAGCCGCAGTTCATCCGCAGACAATTCCGGTAGCGATCCTTCACGGAGAAAAGCGCGCCGGGTGCAGTGCAAATTTTGTGCTTCAGGCCGTCGCGGTAGAGTTTCAGCGAGTCGACGCCCGGCGGCATTTCGATCCAGAGCACGAAGCTGCCCTCGGGCCGGCTGATGCGCGTGCCCTCCGGGAAATGCCGCAGGATCGCCTGCGAGAACAGGTGGAGCTGGTGGTGATAGGCGCGCCGGATCGAGCGGAGGTGGTGATCGTAGCCGCCGTTGCGGAGAAAATCGGAGACGGTTTTCTGCAACACGACGGGCGTGCCGAGCGTGTTGGTGAACTTGAGTCGCTTCACGCGCTCGAGGTAGCGGCCGGGCGCGCACCAGCCGACGCGCAACGAGGGCGCGAGCGTCTTGCCGAACGAACTGCAAAGCAGCACGCGACCGTCCGTATCCCAAGCTTTGAGCGGCTTCGGACGCCGTTCGCCGAAGTGGAGATCGCCGTAGATGTCGTCCTCGATGATCGCGACGTCGAACTCGGCGCAGATTTTGTAGAGCTGCTCCTTGCTCGGATCGGGCATGCACGAACCGAGCGGGTTGGAGTAGCTCGGCATGACCATGAGCGCCTTCACGTGGTTGTTTGCGAACGCGTCACGCGTGGCGTCGAGACAGATGCCGGTGCGCGGGCCGGTGGGGATTTCAACGACGCGGAGGTTCAGGCTCTGGATCGCCTCGAGAAAACCGAAGTAGGTGGGCGTCTCGACGGCAACGGTGTCCCCGGGCTTCGTGACCGCGCGCAACGAAAGGTGCAGCGCTTCGGCGCAACCGATCGTGATGACGAGTTCGTCGTGCGCGAGCGGGCAGCCGGCCTGCAAATAGCGCCGCGCGATTTCACGAGCGAGTGGATCGTAGGCCCAGTTCATAGCGTAGCGCCCGAGCAGCGCGGGATCATTGCGGCCGACCGCGGCGAGGATCCGGGCGAGTTTCTTCGTGGGGAACAGCGAGTGGTGCGGGCAGGCCGCGCCGAACGGCACGTAGCTCGGATCGGTCGCGAGGGTGAGCACCTCGGCGGTGAGATCGTTGACACCTACGGCGCTGGGCTTCGCCATGGGCTTGGCCATGCGCGGCTCGGGCGTGTCGGTCGGGAGCCGCGGGCGCACATAGTAGCCGGACTGCGGCCGCGCCTCGATCCAGCCGCGGTTTTCCAACACGGTGTACGCTTGGAGCACCGTGGAGATCGAGACGTCGCGCTGCATCGACATGCGGCGGACGGACGGCAGCCGGTGGCCGGGGCGGAGCGTGCCTTGCTCGATCAACAATTCGAGGGAACGCGCGAGCTCGACGTAGAGCGGCGCGGGCGCGGGGGCAGTGAGCGTCTGGATCATGGGAGCGGTGGGAGGGCGGAGACGGTAGCGGATCGGACGGTGCGGAGGCAGACGTAGCGGGCGGAGTTTGCGACCGGCACAGTTGGAGCAAAGATGAAAGTGTGACCATGACAATTGGGGATGGGCCCATGCGTTGACAGCAGGGCGGGATTGCGGCGGGCTGCGCGCGATGGATGAGGAGCAGCAGGAATTTTCCCGATTGGTCGGCGCGGTGCTCGTGCGGTTCTACGCGCAGAACGCCCGAACTCCACCGCCCGGCCCCGAGTTGGCCGCATTCGGCGCCCGTCTGGGGGCAATCGTCGCGGAGCGCGGGTTGCCACGGCCGCTGGCGGCGCACGAGCGCGGCGCGCCGGGCGAAATGAGTGACGAGAAGTGTGCGCCGCTGGTCGCGGCAGCTCTGGGCGGTGCGACGGACGAATTACTGGCGACGGCGGCGAAGCAACTCGTGAAGGCGTGTTTTTATCCCGAGTTCAAGACCTGTCGCGATTCGTGGTGCGAGGTGGCGGCGGACGGCGCGTGCCGGCGGCAGGAGCTGGCGCGGGTGTGCGGGCGGGTGAGCGGCACGCATTGCGTGGATTGTCCGCATTGGGTCGCGCTGACGCCGGCGCAGAATGAAAAGATGCTGGCGAAGCGCTGGCACGCGCGGGGGGCTGAGCTCGTGGAAAATCGCGGCGTGTTTTTGCCGGAGGATTTTCGCGCGCTGCGCCGGTGGCTGCATGCGCGGGCGCGCGCGCCGCGAAAATAATTGCGGCGCGGGACGTGATTCAGGCTTTCAACCGCGCGACGATTTCACCGGCGGCCTTGAGCCCGAGCAGCGGTCGGATCGGATCGAGACGCTCGGCGGACGTGATGACGAAGGTGCAGTGCGGCGCTCCGAGGCGGGCGCAGCCAATCTCGATGCAGCCGAGGGCCTGGCCGCTGACGGCTTCGAGGAAGCCTTGGAGAAATCCCGCTGGCAACGCATCGGCAAACTCGGTGCCGGATTCGAGCGCCGCAACGAAGGCGCTGTGTTGCAGGCGGGCGATGACGAGGCCGTGCTCGGCGGCGTCGGTGAGATCGGCGGTGAGCAGTCCCCAGCCCTGAGCCTTGAATTGCCGCGCGGCGAGCGCGAGGCACGCCTCCAGCGGCTGATCGGTGAGCACGGGCTGACCGAGACGCGTGAGTTCGAGATCGAGCGTCGTGGCAAAGGCGTGACCGGCCGTGATGCCACCGGCGTGTTGCATGGCCGGCCAGGCGCCGGGTTTGTCGGCGTGAAACACAGCGTGCACGGCTTGCAAGAATGTCGAGGCGGCAAACACGATCCGCGAGCCATCGGCGACGAGGGCGACGCCGGCCGCCGGGTCGAGGCGGGGACCGCGACTTTCGAAGAGGCGGCCGAAGGGGGAGGCGGATTCGCCGGGCGGTTTCATTTCTTCCAGGGGATTTTCGCGGCCTTGGCCGAAGCAGCCGGAGCGGCGGGCTTCGGATCGAGGCTGAGGCGGCGAATGGCCTCGTGCGCAAGGCCGGACTGACGGGCGGTTTCCGCGCGATCGATCAGGGGGCCGGGGCCGACGATGAAGCGACAGCAGGCGTGGCCCAGGGCGGTGCACTCGGTCTCGACGGCGTGGCTTTCCGTGCGATCGTAGAAGCTGAGCGCGCCAGCGAAGAGGCCGGCGTAGAGGTGGCACACGGGCGCGTTGACCTTGGCGTCACGGGAGGCGGCAGCGGCGGCGCTGTGGCGAAGTTCGACGAAGAGGAGACGTTTGCCGTGCTCGGAGAGATCAAAGACGCATGCGCCCCAGCCGGCGGCGGCGAACGGCGCGGCCCAGCGTTCGAGCACGAAGGGCGCGTCGAGATGCCAGAGGTCGCGCTGGTCTGAGGGGTCGAGCTCGGCGCGGAGGCGGGTGTGAAGGTGGAGCATTTCCTGCAGGCCCCATTCGTAGCCGGCGCGATAGAGGACTGGACGGAGGGTCTCCGGGCTTTCTCCGGGGAGGCCGGCGTGCAACGCCTGCATTACGGCTGCGGGCAGCGCGACCACACGGCGATCGTCCGGCGTGTGCAAAGCGCCTTCCGCGGGGCGGGAACGGATGAAATCCTGCGTAGTGGCACTGGAGGCGCGATCAGACATTCAGCGGCGGCAAGGCGGAGGGAGGAGATGTGGTGGGCGTCGAGCGGATGCGATCCGCGCGAACTCATCTAGCGTGTCAATCGGCCTGCACAGACACAAGGCGATTACGCAAACTTACGGCAATTCCCTCACCGGCGGGAGACGTGCTCAGGAGGCGAGCGCGGCACCGACGTGCGCGAGCGAACTCGCGAGGCGCTGGCCGAAATCATAGGCCTGCGTGGCGGGGCGAAACACGCTGCGTGCGCTGAGCGCGGGAGTCGTTGTCGCGGGGAGCTCGATGATTTTGACCGGCTGGGCCGGGGCGACGGGCAGAACGGTTACGGCCTTCGCGGGGGCGGGCGCCTTTTCGCTCGCGCGGTGATGGGCGGCGAGCGTCTCGACGTCGATATTCTGATCGCGCGAGGCGCGGGCGGCGGCGAGGAGCAAGCGGGAGAGTTGCGCGTAGTTGCCGGGCCAATCTTGGTTTTCGAGCCAGCGGGCAGCTTCGGCAGTGAGCGTGAAGGCCGCGGGAGCGTTGAGGGCGATGCGGTGTTCGGCGAGCAGTTGGGCGGCGTTGGCGAGGATGTCGGCGCGCAGTTCGCGGAGGGCCGGGACGGTGAGCGAGAGCGAACTAATTTTATAGTAGAGCGTCTCGTCGAAGCGGCCGGAGTCGGCGAGTTCGGAAAGATTGGCGGCAGCGGCGAGGATGACGCGGAAGCGGCGGGCGAAGGGTTGAAACACGTCGCGACTGGTGACGAGGTGCTCGAGGGTTTTCTGTTGCGCGGGGGTGAAGGTCTCCACGCCGGTAATGATGAGGGTGCCTGCGTCAGTCGAGAGCAGCGTGGGCGCGAGCGCCTCGATGAGGTGGCGGGTGTCGAACTGCGCGGCATCGCACACCATGATCGGACCTTCGCGGAACATGGAGGTCTCGGCGAGATCGCGGGCGAGCGGCTCAAAGGGACTGCCGGTTTCGCCTTGGAGGAGGAGCACAGCGCGGAAGTCGCGGACTTTCCAGAGGCGGTGGCTGAAATCGCGAAATGCGGCCGAGGAGCCGAGAAAATAGCGGGGCTTGTAGGCGAGGTTGTCGAGCGCGGGCTCGAGCGCGGCAGCCACCGGGGCCGGGGCGAGCGGCGAACTGGAGCTGCCGCGGCGCGCGGCGGGCAGCGGAGAATTGGAGCCGCGACCGGCCGCACCGTCCTTGCCGGAAGGGCGGTTTAGTGTCTCGTTGATCTTTTCGAGAAGAATTTTCGGATTAGCCGGTTTGTTGAAGATGCCGGAGACGCCCTGGCTGCTGAGCTGGATGGCGAGTTCGAGGGTGAGAGAGCCGGAGACGAAGATGACCGCGATTTGGGGGAGAAGCTTGCGCAGCTCGTGCATGAAGGCCTGACCGTTCATGCCGGGCAGTTCGTAGTCGATTACGGCGAGGTCGTAGTTTCGGCCTTTGGCGGCCGAGAGCGCGGACTCCGGATGCTCATGCGCGGAGATTGCGTAGCCGGCTTGGCGCAGCAGCAGGCTCTGCATCTCGCGGAAGACCGAGGAGTCTTCGACAATGAGCACATGCGCGCGCGCTGACTTGGGCTGGAGGATGTCGCTCATCGGGCAGTCCCCACCCAGCTTGATTGCGCGGCCACGCGGCCGGATCGACGGGACAATGTGTGCTTGAATTCTCTCATGGGGATTGTCAGACGATTCATAGTATCCAACGCGGTCCGTCCCAGCATCCGTAATTATGCGGAGATTTGGCGGGCAATGTTGCTTACCTCCGTGCCAGAAAAAAATCAGCGAAATCTCCGCGTCGTGGTCATCGAAGACGAAACGATGTTTCGTCAACTGATCCTGCTGACGCTCGGCAAGGTGAAGGCTCTCACCGTTATTGGCGAGTTCGGCCTCGGCAAGCCAGGCCTCCAGTTTTGCCTCCGCGATAAGCCCGACATGCTTGTTGTCGACCTCATGCTGCCGGACCTTAACGGCATGGAGATCGCGCGCGAGGTGCGGAAGGCGCTGCCCGAAACAAAAATTCTGGTGATCACCGCGCATCCCAGCGAGCGGTTGCCGGCTGACCTGATGGCGCTCGGCGTGAACGGCTACGTCGACAAAACCGAGCCGATCGAATATGTGCTGAGCGCGGTCGAGACGGTGCGCGCGGGCGGAATGTTTTTCGCGAGCAAGGTGCGGGGCAAGGTCGGCGCGCTCGCAGTGCAGCGCAAGCCGATGGATGTGCCGCTCACCGAGCGCGAAATCGAAATCGCCCGCCTTGTCGCGCGCGGTCAGATGTCCAAGGAAATCGCCGCGACCCTCAATCTCAGTGTGCGTACGGTCGAAAAGCACCGCGCGAACATCATGGAGAAGATCGGCGTGCGCGAAGTGGCTAGCCTGACTCGCTGGTGCATTCAAACCGGCCTCGTTGAGGATTGAGCACTTCACGCGCCGATGAAGGCGCGAAGCGGCGGAGCAATCTGATCAAAATCCGCCTGGATCGCGGCGAGATCTGCGGGCGTAAGGTCGGCGCCGGTGGGACCTTCAAGGCGTTTTTCCAGCTCGGCCATCCGTTGGGACAATCCCATCGCCCCCATCAGCCGCGCGTTGCTTTTCAAGCTATGCGCGATCCGATGGCGATTTGCGCGGTTTCCCCCGGCGAGCTCTTTCAGTGAGACGGGAAAGTCGCGCAGGAATGTTTGGGTGAGTGTCCGCACGTTGTCCTCGCCGAGGACGGAGGCGAGTTCGGCGAGCGCCTCATTGGGCGGCGGCACGTTTGACATGCTGTGCAAAAGCGCACGAGTCGGGGGCACTTCGCAAAACAAAAATGCCTTGAAAATTATTTCCGTCGGCCCCGACCATCAGGCGTAGCGCGCGAGTGCCGGGCCCGTCAGTCGGCAGATTTGCCACTCGGACATCCGTCGTGCGCCGATCGATTCGTAGAACGCAATCGCGGGGGCATTCCAGTCGAGCACGCTCCACTCCATGCGGCCGCAGCCGCGGGTGTTGGCGAGTTGGGCGAGGTGGAGGAGCAGAGCCTTGCCGATGCCGCGGCCACGAAATTCGGGCTTCACGAACAGGTCCTCAAGGTAGAGACCGGGTTTCGCGAGAAACGTCGAGTAGTTGAAAAAATACAGAGCAAAGCCCGCCGGCGCGTCGCCGGCGAACGCCAGCACGCAGTGCGCGATGGGCACGCCATCTGCGGGAAAGAGCGTGGCGCGCAGCTGCGCCTCGTCGGCGGTGACTTCGTCGGCGAGTTTTTCGTAGTCGGCGAGCGCGCGGATGAACGCGAGGATTTGCGGCACGTCGGCGGCCGTGGCGGGACGGATGAGTGGGTGCACGGCGCGAGCGGCGCCCACCCATGCGGCAAAGTCAAGCGGCGGGTGCGCGCGGGCTTTGTCCCTCGACAAAGGGAAATGCGCTGCGTTTTGTCGCGTCGACTTCCGCATGCGTCTGCCCCCTTCCGAGCTGCCCCCTTTCCGGCCTTTCTTGGCGCTTGAGAGTCACGGGGTCGGGTATGGAGTCATCGCCCTGGTGGCGGGGCTCGGCCTGGCTGTGGGCTGGGTGCTGATGCGCCGGCTCGCGCGGCGCACGGAGCAGTTGCACCGGAGCGAGGAGCGCTGGCGCACGGTCTTCGAACACGCGGGCGTCGTCATGTTCGAGGAGGATTTTACCGAAATCGTACGGGAATTTGCGGCGCTGCGCGCAGCTGGAGTGAGCGATCTGCGCGCCCACCTGGCGGCGCACCCGGCGGAGGCGGTGGGGTGGTTTCGATTGATGCGGGTCGCCGCGGCCAACCGCGCGACGTTTGATCTGCTCGGCGGCGGCGATTTGCCGGGGATGAATGCGGCGATCCGGGCGTTTGCGCCGACGGCGCCGTCGGAGGCGTTCGTCGAAAAAGCCGTCATGCTGTGGGAGCGTCGGACGACGATCACCCTGCAGACCGGAATCACGGGGCTCGACGGCGTGCGACATTTCGGGCTGATGCAGTGCGCGGTGCCGACCAACAAAGGGCGCCCGGACTTTGCGCGCGTGCTCGTCGTGTTCACCGATTTCAGCGCGCTGCGCGAAAGCGAGGAACGTTTCCGTGAACTCTTCGACAGCGCGATCGAAGGCGTCTACGAGGCCTGCCCCAAGGGCGCATTTCGCCGCGTGAATCCGGCACTGGCCCGCCTGCTTGGCTACCCCGACCTCGGGGCATTGCTGGCGCTCACGCCGGAACAGGTCGCCCAACTTTACGTCGCGCCGGGCCGGCGCGACGAATTTTTCGCCGCGCTCGGCGCCGGCGACCGGGTGATGGACTTCGAGTCGGAAATTCGCCGGGCCGACGGCGCGACCGTATGGATTCAGGAAAACGTCCGCGCCGTGCGCGGCCCGGAGGGCGCGCTGCAGCGTCTGCAGGGCTTCGTCTCGGATATCACTTTGCGCAAGCAGGCGGAGGAGGCCGTGCGCGCGAGCGAAGCACGCTACCGCATGCTGTTCGAGAACTCGCCGGTCGGCATCGTCGAACTCAACTCCCTTGAAACACTCGCGCAAATCGATCGGCTCCGTGCGTCGGGCGTCACCGACCTCGCGGCGTGGATGGCGGCGGAGCCCGCCGCCGCGCAGGCGATGATCTTTCACCTCCCGATCACGGCGATGAACGCCGCCGCGTTGCGGCTGGTGGGCGCGCAGACGGTCGACGAGGCCCAGGGCGCGTTGCCCCGCATCTTCGGTCCCGAGGCGATTGCGCTGCGGCGCCACGCGCTCCTCGAATACTGGGCCGGGCGCGACGGGGTCGAAGGCGAAACGCCGCTCACCTCGCTCGACGGCGCGGTCCGCCGTGTCCACGTGCGCTGGTGGATGCCGCAGATCGCGGGCCGGCCGCTCGGCGAGCGCACGCAGCTCGCGCTGGTCGACATCACCGCCGGTCGCGCCGCCGAAACTGCGCTGGCTGCCGAACGTGCCCGCCTTGCCGTCACGCTGCAGGCGATGACCGAATCGGTCATCACGATCGATCCGGCGGGGGTCGTCCAGTTTCTCAACGAGGCCGCGGGCCGCCTTACCGGCTGGGAGCCCGCCGCCGCCGTCGGCCGCCCGATCGACGACGTTTGTCGGCTCACGGACGAAAAAAAATCCCGCCCGATCTTTGCGCCCGTCGCCTCCGCGCTCGCCGCGGCCCGGCCGATCGACTTGCCGCCGCACACCCTGCTCCACCCCCAGGCCGGCGCGCCCCGCGCGGTCGAGGGGCGTTGCGCCCCGATGCACGATCCAACGGGCCGTGGGCTCGGTGCGGTGCTTGCGCTGCGCGACGTCACGGAAAGAAACCGCTTCGAAATTGAAATGATCCGCGCCTCGAAACTTGAGTCTGTCGGCCTGTTCGCCGGCGGCATCGCGCACGATTTCAACAACCTCCTCTCGGTCATCCTCGGCAACCTCACGCTCGCGCTGCTCGATGAAAAAACCGCCGCGGCTGGCGGCCGCTGGCTGCGGGAGGCGGAGCGTGGCACGGTGCGCGCGCGCGAACTTACGCAGCAGCTGCTCACGTTTGCCCGCGGCGGTGAGCCGGTGCGCAGCGCGATCTCGCTCGGCGAACTCGTGCGTGAGGCGGCGGAGTTTGCGCTCCACGGTGCCAATGTGCGCTGCGAATTCGATCTCGCGCCGGACGCGCAGCCGGCCGACGCCGACAAGGGTCAGATTGGCCAGGTCGTGCAAAATCTCGTGATTAACGCCACCCAGGCGATGCCCGACGGCGGCACGATTCGTCTCAGCCTTTGCAACGAACAACTCAGCGCCGGCGCCGTGCCGCCGCTCGCCGCGGGCGATTACGTGCGGCTTGTGATCGCGGACGCCGGTTGCGGCATCGCACCGGAAAATCTCCCTCGCGTCTTCGAGCCGTTTTTCACCACGAAGGAGCACGGCACCGGCCTCGGCCTCGCGACCGTTTATTCGATCGTTCAAAAACATCAGGGGCACATCACCGTCGATTCGGAGCCGGGCCGCGGCACCGCCTTTCGCATCTGGCTGCCGGCCGCGCGCACCGCACCGGTGGAGCCGCCCGCGACCGCCACGCCGTTCGGGCCGCTGCGCGGCCGCGTGTTGTTCATGGACGACGAGGAGCCGATTCGCGCGATGACACGCTCGCTGCTCGAGCGGCTCGGGCTCGAGGTGGCGCTCGCGCACGATGGGGAGGAAGCGGTGCGGCAATTCGCCGCCGCACGCGCCACCGGCCAGCCGTTTGACGTCGTGATTGTCGATCTTACCGTGCCGGGCGGGAAAGGTGGCGCCATGGCGATGACCGACATCCTCCAGATCGATCCGGCGGCGCGCGGTATCGTCTCCAGCGGCTATTCCAGCGATCCGATCATGGCGGACTTCGCGGCACACGGCTTCCGCGGCAGCGTGCCGAAGCCCTACAAGGTGGCCGATTTCGCGCGCACGCTGCGTGAGGTGCTCAAGCAACCGTGAGCAACGCGCGGAGGTTTGCGTTTGCCGGGATGAGCCTCATCGTCTCGCGCATGAAAGTTGTTCTCCGGATCGCCGCGCTTGCGGTGGCTCTCATGTTTGCGCTGAGCACGGTGCGCGCGGCCGATGACGGCCCGCACGCGAGCAAACCCGAGGTGCGCCGCGAAATCGTCGCGGTAATTGACGCACAGCTCGCGGCGTTTCGCGCCGGCGACGTCCGCAAGGCCTACAGCTATGCTTCGACGGATCTGCGCGCACAAAAGCCGATCCAGGCCTTTGCCGCGATCGTGCAGGACAATTATCCCGAGATTTGGGCGAACGCGCGCGCCGAGTTCGGCCTCGTGCGCGACGACGGCGCGACGGCGACGCTGCTCGTGCACGTCTACGGCAAGGACAGCGACGCCTCCTACGACTACACGCTCGTGAAGGAGCGCGCCGGCTGGCGGATCGCCGCCGTGCTGCGCCACGCGCCGAAGCAGAGCGACAAAATGTAAGCGATAGACGGGTTAAGAAGGAAGAAAACGGGCGGCCTGCGTGTTGGCCTTGGTTCTCCTTTATTAATTTTTCCTTCTCCGTCTTCTCAGTGCCCGCCCTCGAGATCGCCGGGTTGAAGCAGCGCGGCGAAGGAGGCCTTCACCGCAGCCTTCATGTAAGCTTCCTTCGCCTCGATCGTGCCGTCCTTCACGCGGTTCATGAGACTGTTGTCCATCGTGATCATGCCGTCGCCGCCGCCGCTCTCGATGATCGTCTTGATGTTGGAGATCTGGCCGCTGCGAATCGTGTTGGGCAGCGCCTCGTGCGTGAGCAAAATCTCGTGCACGGCGCAGCGGCCCTTCGGGATTTTTTTGCAAAGGAGCTGGGCGACGACGCCGGCGAGACAGCTCGAGAGCATCACGCGCACCTGATTCTGCTCTTCGGCGGGAAACGTGTTGATGATGCGGTCGACGGTTTTCGCGGCGTTGTTGGTGTGGAGTGTGCCGAATACGAGCATGCCCATCGAGGCGCAGCCGAGCGCGAGCTTGATGGTTTCCATTTCACGCATTTCACCGAGAAGGAGAATGTCGGGATCGTGACGCATCGCGCCCTTCAGCGCGGCGGCAAACGACGCCGTGTGCTCGCCGACCTCGCGGTGGACGATGACGGATTTCTTCACCGGATGCACAAACTCGATCGGGTCCTCGATCGTGATGATGTGGCGCGCGAGGTTTGTGTTAATGTAATCGATCATCGCGGCGAGCGTGGTCGATTTCCCGGAGCCGGTCGGGCCAGTGACGACGACGAGCCCTTGATCGAGATGGCAGAGCTTCTTCAGCGACTCGGGCAGATTTAGTGTCTCGAACGAGAGAATCTTCGCAGGAATCTGGCGGAAAACCGCGGCCTGGCCCCAGTGGTTGTAGAGGTAATTGCCACGGAAACGCGCGATGCCGGGAATCTCGTGCGCGAGATCGAGGTCCTTGCGATCAAGGAAATCGAGCCAGCGTTTCTCGGGGCAGATCTCCTTGAGGAGCGCCTCCATGGTTTTCGCGTCGAGCGGCTTGTCGCTCATCGCCTTCAACGTGCCGGAAGCGCGCGTCTTCGGCGGCAGCCCGACCGTGAGGTGCAGATCGGATCCACCCAGTTCGAGCATTTGTTTGAGGAGAGCGTCGATGGCAGCCATGGGTCAGGAAATTTTCGCCTTCAGCACGCGGTTGCTGATGTTCGCGTTGGCGACCTCGGCGGAGATTTTCTTCTCCTGCCACAGGCCGTAGACCACATTGTCCATGAGACACATTCCTTCCTTCACGCCGGTCTCCATCGTATTGCGGAGGCCGGTGGTTTTGCCTTCGCGGATGAGGTTTTGAATGGCGGTGTTACTGACGAGGATCTCGCAGGCGAGCACGAGGCCGCCGTCGATGCCCGGGAGGAGTCGTTGGCAGACCACGCCGCGCAAACTCTCGGCGACGCTCGCGCGAATCTGCGTTTGCTGCGCGGGCGGGAAGACGTCAAGGAGGCGATTGAGCGTGTTGGAGGCGTCGCTCGTGTGCATCGTGCCGATGACCAAGTGGCCGGTCTCGGAGGCGCTGATCGCCATCTCGATGGTTTCGAGATCGCGGAGTTCGCCGATGACGATGACGTCGGGATCTTCGCGAAGCGCGCCTTTCAGGGCGGTGAAAAACGACTTCGTGTGCACGCCGGCCTCGCGTTGCGTGACGTTGCAGCCCTTCGCCGGCTGCACGACCTCGATCGGGTCCTCGACGGTGATGATGTGATCGGTGCGGTTCGTGTTGAGGTAGTCGACCATTGACGCGAGCGTGGTGGTCTTGCCGGAGCCGACGGGGCCGGTGATGAGGATGAGCCCGTTGTGGTAGGACAGCATCTTCATGAGCGTCGCGTTATGCTTGGCGAAGCCGAGTTGCTCGAGCGAACGCGTCTCGGCGGGCACCATGCGATACGCGCCGGCCGCGCCGTTCTTGTGAAACATCAGGTTCACGCGGTAGCGATCAGTGGCGCTGAGCGCCAACGCGTAGTCCAAGTCCTTTTTTTCCAGGAAGTTTTTTTTCTGGTCCGCCGTGAGCAGCGCGACGTTGAGCCGAAGCGCATCCTTGTCGGTGAGCACGTAGTCGGAGAGATAGGCGAGCGCGCGGTTTTTGCGGACGAACGGCCGGGCGTTGGTCGAGAGGTGGAGATCGCTTGCGCCATAGTGGGCGGTGGCTTTCAGGAGTTCGCGCATCGCGGAGGCGAGTGCGTCGTCGGCGAGCGTGGCGACGGTTTTGAAATCGAAGTTCGGCGCGGCGCCCGTGGCCTTCGGGCCGGAGGGTCGGGAGGGCGTGGCGGCGACGTTGATGCTGGCGTGGCCGGCGGGGCCGGCCTGCACGACGGGCGGAGCGTCATCTTCATCGTCGAACGGATCGTTGGCGGGCGGGCCTTTTTCGCCTTTCGCAGTGGCGAACTCGGCGATTTTCTCGAGCTTCTCGACGTCGCTCACGATCGCCGAGTCGATCAGCTCCTGCGCGAACGCCATAAGGTCGGGATCGGCACCGAGCTTGGCGCGGAGTTGGAGCGCCTGCGGGCGGGTGAAGAGGCCTTGATCGATGCCGAGGCGGGCGAGCCAGCGGGTGTCGTTGTTCATGCGCGCAAAGTGGGGAGCGCGTGGACATTGGCCGCGCGCTTCGAGCAAGCCAAGCGCGAAGGCGCGCGTCCCGCGAAGAATGACAGCGCCGGCGAGCGGGCGGCGTTTACAGGCGCGTCAGCCGCAGCGCGATCCCGTCGGGGTCGCGTTGCGTTTTTTCCTCGGCGCCGCTGCGGGCGAAGACGGCTTCGGCGAGGCCGAGCGCGGCGGGCGGTTGCGGTGCGCGCGGGTGGCCCCAGGAGTTTAGGCCGAGATGATGGTGGTAACCGTCGGCAGCGAGAAAACGCGCGCCGGGATAACTGCCCTGCGTGAGCGTGACGCCGAGGTTGTCGCGGTAAAATTTTTCGCTGCGCGCCAGATCGGTCACGCGCAGGTGCAGGTGGCCCCAGGTCGCACCGGCGAGCGGAGCATCGGGCGCGGGTTTCGCCTCGGCGAGGAGCGAGGGGAGGTTCAGTGGCTGCGTGACCATCGCGACTTCACCGCCGGCGGAGAAGGGCCAGGTTTCGCGCGCGCGATCGGAGTAGAATTCCAGGCCGTTGCCGTCGGGATCGGAGAAGTAGATCGCCTCGCTCACTCCGTGATCGGAAAAGCCATCGAATTCGACTCCGCGATCGGCCGCGACGCGCAGCCAGCCGCCGAGGGCAGCGCGCGACGGGAAGAGCAGTGCGGCGTGGAAAAGCCCGGCGGCGTCGCGCGGCGCGGCGGGCGCGGCGCGATCTTCGTCGAGCACGAGGATGGACGCGGAATTTTTTTCGGTGGCGAGCTCGGCGTGTGTGGTGGTTTGCGCGAGGACCACGAACCCGAGTTTGCTGGCGTAGAAATCGACGCTGCGCGCGAGGCCGGCGACGCGGAGACGGATGGAGGCGAGGTGCAGCGAGTTCATGGAGTGCGTTTCAATTTTGTTCGTTGCTGTCCCACGCGGTGAACGCGATCAAGCAAACGAGGATGGTAGTGATGGCGATCATGGTCAGGCGGCGCGGGCGAAGTGGGCGACGGCGGCCTGCGCTTCGGTGAGCGCGGTGCTGCGGGTGGTCGCGTCGGCGCCCTGGCTGTGCGCGTAGACGAACTCGACGTCGGTGATGCCGATGAAGCCCAGGACGGCGCGGAGGTAGGGCTCGAGGAAGTTGTAGGCGCCGCCGGGTGTGCCGGGCCGGAAATCGCTGCCGCTGGTGACGAGGATGAGCGCCCGCTTGTTTTTCGCCAGGCCTTCGAAGCCGCTGGCGCTCTTCGCAAAGGTGCGGCCGGCGCGGACGATCTGATCGATCCAGGCTTTGAGCGCGGCGGGAAGAGAGAGGTTGTAGATGGGGGTGGTGATGACGAGTTGGTCGGCGGCGAGGAGTTCGTCGACGAAGGCGTTGCTCACGGCGATCGCCTCGCGGGCGGCGGGCGACTGCGATTCGGCGGGCGCGAAGGCGCCCTCGACCCACGCTTCGCTGACGAATGGCGGCGGGTTGCGGCCGAGGTCGCGCGTGACGACTTGCGCGGACGGATTAGCGGCGCGGAAGGCCACGAGAAAATCGATGCCGAGCCGACGGCTTTGAGAACGTGAGCCGCGGGGACTGGCGTCGAGGTGAAGGAGGGTGCTGGTTGAGTTCATGGCGGACGAGTATTTTGTATCAATTATGGTTACAATTAGGCGGAAAAATTTTTTAGTGTTTGCCGGTGCAGACGGGTCGGAGCTGCTCGTGCACATCAGCGAGCGACACGCGGGCGAGCTCGGCTTCCATGCCGGCCTGCGCCTTCACGTAGACGCCCTGGAGGATGTTGCTGATTTTGGCGCCGACGGGACATTTGTGATTCGGCGCGAAGTGATCGAGGCCTCGCTGCGGTTGCGGTTCCACGGCGCGGTAGACGTCGCGCAACGATATGTTTTGTGGCGTGCTGGCGAGCGTGAAGCCGCCGTTTGCGCCTTTGGTGGCATTGACGAGCCGTGCCTTCACAAGGGCCGAGAGGAGGCGGCGGATAACGACCGGGTTGGTATCGACGCTCGCCGCGATCTCCGCGGACGGCACGGCGGCTCCCGCGCGGTAAGCGAGGTAGGCGAGCATGTGCACGCTGGCGGCGAAGCGGGTGTTTCCGGTCATGGCTTAATGTAACTAGAGGTGTTACTCTTTCCCCTCTTGTCAAGAGTTGCGTGCAGTAGAGGAGCGGGGCGGGCCATATCCGGAGTTGCAATGGCAACGCTTTCCACGACTCTGGCAAGTTCACACACCTTTCATGCTGAAGAAAATTTTTGCGAAGCTGCGCGAGTCGATCTCGCCCTCGCGTCCGTCGAAGCCCGCCTCCTCCGAGGGCGGCAAACATTCCGGTCACGCCAAACCGCACGCCGCGCCCCATCGGGGCGAGGGCCGATCGCCCGAGCGCGGTCAGGGTGGCGGTGGACGGTCGCAGGGCGCGGGCCAGGGTCGCTCCGGCGCGCAAGAGCCGCGCGGCGGCAGTCACAGCTCCAGTTCGCAGGGCCGGCGAGACGATCGGGGCCCGCGCGGAGACCGCGGCGGTCAAGGCAGCCACGGGGGACGCGGTTTGCAGTCTCGTTCCGGCGGCGGTCCTGCGCATGGGGAAAAGCGCGAGCGCCCGATGATCGACAAAACTTTTGATCATCCGCGCACGACGGACGTTAAGCCGAAGGAGCCAGTCAACGTGCCGAAGATGGACACTGCGTTTACCGCGCTCGGCCTGAGCGACGCGCTCGCGTTCGGTGTGCAGGAAATGGGCTACGTGACGCCGACGCCGATCCAGGCGCAGGCGATTCCAGTTGTGCTCAAGGGCGGCGACGTGATCGGTTCGGCGCAGACGGGCACGGGCAAGACGGCGGCGTTCGCGCTGCCGATTATCCAGCGGCTCGGTGGACACGGTGCGCTGCGCGTGCTCATTCTTGAGCCGACGCGCGAACTCGCGTTGCAGGTCGAGGAGGCGTTTCAAAAATTTGCCAAGTTCACCGACCTGCGAGTGACAATTATTTACGGCGGCGTCGGCTACGGCAAACAGGAGGACGACCTCCGCCGCGGCGTGGACATCGTTGCGGCCACGCCCGGACGTCTGCTCGATCACCTTGAGCGCGGCAACCTCACGCTCGACAAGATCGACATCCTTGTCCTCGACGAAGTCGATCGGATGCTCGACATGGGTTTCCTCCCGGATGTGAAGCGCATTGTGCAGAAATGTCCGAAGGCGCGGCAGACCTTGTTTTTCACCGCGACTTTGCCGCCCGAGCTCGAGCAGCTTGCCGGCTGGGCGTTGCGCGATCCGTTGAAGGTGGAGATCGGCCGCGTGCGCTCGCCGGCCGAGACGATCTCGCACGCGTTTTATCCCGTGGTCGCGTCGCAGAAATTCGATCTGCTGCAACTGCTGCTCGAGCGGACGGATTTCAAGAGCGTGCTGATTTTCACCCGCACCCGGATGGGCGCTGATCGCATCGCGCACCGGCTGCAGGCGAAGGGTCACACGGTTGGCGTCATGCACTCTGATCGAAATCAGCGTGAACGCATCGAGGCACTGGACGGTTTCAAGTCCGGCAAATACGAGGTGCTGTGCGCGACGGACATCGCGGCGCGTGGTCTCGACATCGCGGGCGTCTCGCATGTGATCAATTACGATGTGCCGGAAAACGCCGAGGACTACGTGCACCGCATCGGCCGCACCGTCCGGGCGCAGAACACGGGTGACGCCTTTACGCTTGTGACCGAGGAAGACGTCCGCGACGCGCGCTCAATCGAGCGCTACATGGGCGTGACCGTGGAACGGAAAAAACTCGAGGGCTTCCCCTATATCTACTCTGCGCTGTTCGATGAGAAAGCGCTCGCGGAGACGGTCGCAGCGGCGGCGAAACCGGTGAGCCGGTTGCACCGCGGCATGCGGCGTTAAGCCATGACGGCGGCGATCACTCGTCGCCGTTGACAATCCGATAGGTGAGCGCGGCGACGGCTGCGCCACCGAAGTTGCCGACGAGGAAGATCCAGAAGTTGCTCCACGTCTGCAGGCCCATGAGCGTGATGCCGACGGCGACGGCGGGATTGAACGCCCCGCCCGACACGCCACCAACTGCATACGCGCCGGTCATCACCGTCATGCCGATCGCGAGACCGTAAAACGAATTGCCCGCTGTGCCCTTCGCGGTCGCGGTGTTGAGCACGACCCATGCGAGCGCGAATGTGAAGAGGAACTCCGCGAGCAGCGCGGCCTTCCAGCCGATCGTGAGCGGCGCGACGAAAAACTCCGGCGGCTTGAAAAAGTGAACGACCCACGCTGCCACCGCTGCGGCGGCGATCTGCACGATCCAATAAGGCACGAGGTCCGTGGTCGTGAGTTTGCCGCGCATCCAAACCGCGAGTGAAACGGCCGGATTGAAGTGCCCGCCGGAAACATGGCCCCCGGCGTAGATCATCACCATGAGCGACGCACCAATCGCGAGCGGCGCGAGCGGGCCGACGCCGGGCGGAAGGACAACGCTGCCGATGGTGAACACGAGGAAGAACGTGCCGATGGCTTCAACGAGGTATTTTTTCATGGCGGGAAAACAGGGGACGTGGAACGGGACGGCTCAGAGCTACGCGCGGCGAAATGAAACACAACGCGATTCGTGGCCGATGTCACCGAAAGCAGGCTGGCGAAAATCCCGCCGGTGCGCTTGACTATATTCCAACAACGGAATATGGATAGCGGCATGAAGCTGGTGAAAATCTATGAGTGCCTGTGCGACGCGACGCGGCTGCGCATCCTCAGCGTCCTCGGACAAGGCCCGCTCTGCGTCTGCCATTTTCAGGAAATTCTGCGTGAGCCGCAGGTAAAGATTTCGAAGCACCTCTCCTATCTGCGGACGCGCGGACTCGTCGTCTACGAACGGGTCGGCAACTGGATGGTTTACGAGCTTCCCGCGAAGCCTTCGCCCGAGTTGCGCGCCAACCTGGCGTGCCTGCAGGACTGCGCCCGCGAGGACGCTGTGTTTCAGCGCGATCTTGCGCGGCTAAAAAAACTCGCGCCCAAGTTCGCCGAGACGAGCCCGTGCTGCGGTGGCGCCTGCGCACCGGCGGCGAAGAAATAAATTTCCATGAACCAAACCCAGCCGCAACCCCTCAAGGTTCTTGTCCTCTGCACGGGCAACTCCGCCCGCTCGATCCTCGGCGAGTATTTGTTGCGGGCGATCGGGCGCGGGCGCTTCGAGACGTTTAGCGCCGGCTCGAAGCCGACCGGCCGCGTGAATCCGCTCGCGATTCGCGTGCTGCGGGATAAATACAATCTCGACGCGAGCGGCGCGCGCTCGAAGTCGGCGGAGGAATTTCGCGGCGTGAAACTCGATCTTGTGATCACCGTCTGCGATCACGCGAAGGAAGCGTGCCCGGTCTGGCCGGGCGTGCCGGTGCTCGCGCATTGGGGTTCGCCCGATCCGGCGGCGGTCGAAGGCACCGAGGAGCAGAAATACTGGTCGTTCGTGCAGGTGGCGTCGCAGATCGCGCGGCGCGCGGAGCTGCTGTGCGCGTTGCCTGTGGCCAAACTGCTCGACGCCGCGGCGGTGAAGGCCATCGGCGAACAGGAAAAACTCGCGGACGAGCCGGCGATGAAACGCTGAGTACTCTCTCAAAACACACCGACCCTGATCGAACCATGAACTTAAACGAACTGAATGCCGCGCTCGCCGCCGTCCGCCCCGCCGCTCATGTGCGCATCGCGCTTCCCGATGGCGGACGTGTGCCGGATCATTTTCATGTGACGGAGGTCGGCCACATCCAAAAAAACTTCATCGATTGCGGCGGGAAACGCCGCGCGGCGCGGGCCTGCCTGCTGCAGACTTGGATGGCGAGTGGGCGGGACGACGGCCACCGGCTCACGGTCGATCGGTTTCGCAAGATCCTCGCGATCACTTCGCCGCTCTTTGCGGACGAGGCACTGCCCGTCGAAGTCGAATACGAGGATGGAATCATCTCGCAGTTTCCGCTTGAGGGCGTGACGGAAGGCGCCGACGGGATTTGGCTGCGCCTTGGCACCAAGCACACCGATTGCCTCGCCCGCGAAACGTGTGGCGTGAGCGACGGTGGCGAGGGCTGCGGCTGCGGCGATCCGGACCGGAAAACTGCCGCGTGCTGCTGACGTGAACCCCGCACTGAAGAAGCTTTCATTCCTCGATCGCTACCTGACCGGCTGGATTTTTCTGGCGATGGTCGCGGGGGTGCTCGCGGGCCGGTTTGTGCCCGCACTGCCGAAGCTGCTCACGGCGTGGAGTGTCGGCACGACTTCCGTGCCGATCGCGGTGGGACTGGTTCTAATGATGTATCCTCCGCTCGCGAAGGTGCGCTACGAGGAACTGCCGGATGTGTTTCACGACAAGAAGGTGCTCGGGCTCTCGCTCGTGCAAAACTGGCTCGTCGGGCCGTTGCTGATGTTTGCGCTCGCGGTGATTTTTCTGCGCGATCGGCCGGAGTATTTTGCGGGACTGGTGCTCATCGGCCTCGCTCGTTGCATCGCGATGGTGATCGTGTGGAACGATCTCGCGGGCGGCAGCCGCGAGTATTGCGCGGGGCTCGTCGCGGCGAATGCGCTCTTCCAGGTTTTCTTTTTCGCACCGATGGCGTGGCTTTTCCTGAAAGTGCTGCCACCGCTTGTCGGCGTGGATCTCGGCGAACTCGATTTGTCGGCCGTGACAATCGGGGCGGTGGCGAAGAGCGTGTTCATCTATCTCGGGATTCCGTTTCTCGGCGGATTGGCGTCGCGGTTTGGGCTGCGGCGTGGGACTCGCATCGAATGGTATGATAAGAAATTCCTGCCCGCGATCGGACCGATCACGCTCGTCGCGCTGCTTTTCACGATTGTGGTGATGTTCAGTTTGAAGGGTGAAACGGTGCTGCGGATTCCCCTCGATGTGCTGCGGGTCGCGCTGCCGCTCGTGGTTTATTTTGGGATCATGTTTTTCGCGACGTTCTGGATGAGCGTGCGCGCGGGGACGGATTATTCGCGGGCGGCGACGCTGGCGTTTACGGCGTCGGGCAACAATTTCGAGCTGGCAATCGCGGTGGCGGTCGGAGTGTTCGGAATCGCTTCGGGGGCGGCGTTTGCCGCGGTGATTGGTCCGCTGGTCGAGGTGCCGGCTTTGATCGGGCTCGTGACGGTTGCGTTGCGGTGGCGCGACCGCTTGAGTGCGGCGCCATGAACATTGACGGGATGACGGCGGCCGACTGGCTGCAGGTGGCATCGATTTATGCCGAAGGAATCGCGACGGGTTATGCGACCTTTGCACCCGCGCCACCCGCATCGTTCGCCGATTTCGCCGACGGGAAACTCATGGAGTGCGCCTGTGTCGGCCGGGACGGCGGAACGGTGCTGGGCTGGGCGACGCTCGCGAAGGTTTCCGATCGGTGCGTTTACGCCGGAGTGGCGGAGGTTAGCATTTATGTGGCGACGGCGGCGCGCGGGCGCGGGGTGGGCGGTGCGCTGATGCGCGGGCTCGTCGCGCGCGCGGACGCGGCGGGCGTGTGGACGCTGCAGGCGGGAATTTTTCCGGAGAACACCGCGAGCCTGGCGCTCCACGCGCGGCACGCCTTTCGCGAAGTCGGCCGCCGTGAGCGGCTCGGCAAGATGACGCACGGCCCGCGCGCCGGGCAGTGGCTCGATGTGATGTTGCTCGAGCGGCGCAGCGCGGTGGCGGGGTGCGATTGAATCCGCCGGGCGGCGGATAAAAGTTGGGGTTGAAAGTGGAGCGCCACGTGCGAGCGTGACCTTTCGCATGAAACTCGACATCCCGCCGGGCGATTTCGCCGGCTACATTTTTGATCTGGATGGCACGCTCGTCGACACGATGCCGTTGCATTACCGGGCGTGGGACGAGGCGATGCGCGCGGTCGGGTTGAAGTGTCCGCTTGACGAGGAGTTGTTCTACTCGCTGGGCGGCGTGCCGACGATGAAGGTCGCCGAGTTGATCGCGCAGCACTACGGCCTCGCGATCGATCCGCTGAAAGTTTTTCACCACAAGGAGTCGTTGTTCACGGCGCTGCAGAAGGACGCGAAGCTGATCGAGCCGGTGGTGGCGTTTGCGCGCGAGGCCGCTAAGACCCATCCGGTGAGCATCGCCTCGGGCGGACCGCGCTACATCGTGCGCGAGATGCTGCGCCTCGCCGGACTGGCGCCGCTTTTCCCGGTCGTGGTGACGCCGGAGGACGTGGTGCACGGCAAGCCGGCACCGGACATGTTTCTGCTTGCGGCGAAGAAGATGGGCGTCGAGCCGGCGAAGTGCCTCGTGTTCGAGGACGCCGAGCCGGGCATGCGCGCGGCGGAGGCGGCCGGGATGCGCTACGTGAAGGTGCCGAGCCGGAAGAAGCAGGGTTGAGCGCGGGCTACTTGGGATCGTCGTAGCGAAAAATCGTGACCGTCTCTCCGACGGTGAGCTTCGCGGTCGCGGCGGCGTCGCCGTAGTTGCGGGCAAGCCAGAAGAAGCCGTCGGCGTTCGGGAAGGCGACCCACTCGCCGCGTTTCACGCTGGAGAAATCACGGCCGTAGCGGACGCGGAACGTCTCGCCGTGGGCGAGGAGTTGAAACCACGTGCCGGGTGGAATCCCGGCAGTGACGAAGTCGTTGGGCTGGGCGTTGAGCGCGACGTTGCCGTAGTTACCGGAGACTTCGGTGACGCGCGTCTCAAAACCGTGGGCGGCGGCGAGCGCGGTGACTTGCGTGGGGATGGGCTCGGCGGCGATGGTGGCGTCGGGGAAGCCATTTACCGTGGGGAAGCCCGCCTTCGCTAGGGCTACGGCGGGCGAGCCTTGATCGAGCCAGTCGTTCAAGGATCGGAGAGCGGCGAGGCGCTCGCGCTGGTTGACGTTGACGTGGCCGTCGCGCGAGACGCGGACGAGCGCCGGCCGAAGCCCAGCGGGCAGATCGGGGCGGCGGAGCGCGGACTGCACGTAGGAGCGCGGGCCGTCGAGTTCGCTTTGGTTGGTGAGAAAAATTAGCGGCACGCGCGGCTGGAGCGACACGCCGACGGAAGCGCCGTTTTCCTGCAACGCGAGCGCGGCACCGATCGCGACGGCGCCGTGGTAGAGAGGAACGCTTTCGCGATCGCGCTCGACGAGGAGTGTGACGATGAGGCCGCCCATCGACTCGCCTTCGAGAAGCACGCGTTCAGGCACGCCGAATTTTCCCGTGAGGTGCGCGCGAAGCGCGTCGAGATCAGTGATCGCGTCGGCGACGATGATGCCGTTGCGGCGGTAGCTGGTCTTCGCGACGATCCAGCCTTCGTCGAGGAGCGTGCGGTAGGCGAGGTGCTCGGGAAACAGATCAGCGACGAGCGGGCGGTTGGCGTCGCGCAGGCCGTGAGCGAGGAGGAGGACCCGTTTGTTCCACGTTTGCGGCACGAGCACGGTGAATTTTGCGCCGGTGATTTCGCCGTTCTCCACGGTGAAAGTCGGGGCGCCGAAAAGAACAGCGGAAGAAAGCAGGAACGTGAGAAGCGAGAGGATGCGCCGGAGCATGGTGGGAAAATAATTCTGCTTTCGCGCGGGAGTCGAATCGTGGTTGAGTCATTGGATGACATTTCAGGAGCTGGCCAAACCCTCAGTGCTGACGCAGCCGGTTTACGAACCCGGCAAGCCGATCGAATATGTCGCGCGCGAGCTCGGTCTCGATCCTGCGACGATCATCAAGCTGGCGTCGAACGAAAATCCGTGGGGCCCGTCGCCGCTCGCGGTTGCGGCGGCGAAGAGGGCGATCGAGGCGGGCGAGCTCTACCCGGACGGCGGGTGTTTCGACCTGAGGAAAAAACTCGCGGTAAAGTGGGGATTGGGCGCCGATCAATTTGTTGTGGGCAACGGCTCGAACGAAATCATCGAGTTGCTCGGGCACGTGTTTGTGGGCGCGGGTGACGAAGTTGTGATGGGCGCGCCGGCGTTCGTCGTCTACAAGCTCGTCACGCTGCTCTTCGGCGCGAAGGCGATCGAAGTGCCACTGGTGAATTGGAAACACGATCTCACGAAGATCGCGGCGGCGGTCACGCCGCGGACGAAGCTGGTCTACGTCTGCACGCCGAACAACCCGACGGGAACGGCGAACACTGAGGCGGAGTTGATCGCGTTTGTGCGCGGGCTGCCGGATCATGTGGTCGCGGTGATCGACGAGGCGTATGCGGAGTTTGTCGAGGGTGCGCCAGATATGCGTCCGCTGATCGCGGAAAGGCGAAAGATCGTTTGTCTGCGGACCTTCTCGAAAATCTTCGGGCTCGCCTCGCTGCGGATTGGCTATGGCTACGGGAGCGCGGAGCTATGCGCGCTGCTGAACCGCGTGCGCCAGCCGTTCAACGTGAACGCGATCGCGCAGGCGGCGGCGTTGGCGGCGCTCGATGATGCGGCGTTTGCAGAAAATACGGCGCGGGAGAACCGCGTGGGGCTCGCGCAGATCGAGCAGGGTTGCCGAGAGCTGAGGCTGGAGTTTGTGCCGAGCGTGGCGAATTTTATGCTCGTGAAGGTGGGTGATGGGATGCGGGTCTTCGATGCGTTGCAGCGCAAGGGTGTGATTGTGCGGCCGGTGAAAAGTTACGGTTTGCCCGAGTGGGTGCGCGTGACGATCGGCACGCACGAACAGAATGTGCGGCTGCTGGCCGAACTGAAGGCGGCGACGCGTTAGTAGCACGGGTTGGTGTGGTGGCATTTTCGAGCGCGACGCGGACGGCATCGACCTAGACCGCGAGTGTGGCGTGGGGCTCCCAGGCGAATTTTTGTGTGTGGGCCCGTTCGGTCAGGCGGCGAGCTCGCATAGGCGGACGAGGGCGAGGTTGTGAAAACCGTCGTCCCAGGTTACCGTCGCGGTGAGCAAAGGGTCATCACGCGAATGGGCTAGCCGGGGCTGGGCGCGTAGAATATCAGCCGCCAGTTCGTAATCGCCGGGGAAGTAGGCGCGGTGGTAGCCGCTGGCGAATGCAGGTGATCGTGTTCCTTGGGAGTGGACGCGGCGGACAGGTGTTTCGTGCGAAGGCGATGACGCTTTCGTAGCGTTGCTGGTTCAAGAGAAACAAAACCCCGCCGGAGGTCATCGGGGTCGTCATGGCGTAAGGTGAGGCCGTCATGCAGCCTTGGGCGCGCGACTTCAGGGCGCGACGCCTCAAGGAGAAGCGGCACAAGGAGTATTCTGGCCATCGCAATGCCCCCCCCGGGGGGGCCGACGCCGACATGGAGGACGAGCAGAGCTTGGAGGCGCTGACTGTTAGCTCGCAGGATCTGGCGGTTGCCGCCGGCGGCGCGAACCACCGCCTTTTTCGACGGCACTACCAAATCCCCATATCGGGCTGGCCTCGACTTGCTGAAAGTGATGGGTGAGGAGGTCGCCGGCCCCGGCGGAGGTAAGCTAGGCGGTGGACAGCCCAGCGCCGCATGAAGCGAAAACCCGTAGTCAACTGAGCCTGATCTGAGGACCAACGTCGCAAGCGAGGGTCTGGCGGCAGAGGGAACAAGGATTTTTTCGCCAGACCACAAACTGTGCCGCGGTAGTGTCGATGGATTGCGCAGAATTTTTTTCCACGTGTAACTGGTTTGAAAAACGGCCTTCTCCACGGTTTCGCTCCTCAAAAGCTAGGTTTCAACTAGGTGAAATTATTTATTCCGATAAAAATAAACCCTTGCGCCCAACATGCAAATTCGCTGTTTTTGCGGTAGGGTAAATAGCTAGTTGTTGTTCGCTAGCACCATTCTGGATCGTTTTCTGCTAAAAATTTATACTACACTCTCGAGGATTACTAGCTGCTGCACCAGGTTGCTAGTCCTCATATCAAGTCAAAATCTCCTAACCTGTCATCTCGATGAAGCTACATAACGTCCTCCGAACCCTTAGTCTGATTACCTTGAGTTCTGCTGCTGCCTCGGCGGCACCATTTCTCGCGATTGGTGATGGCGCAGAGCTTTTCGCCACGGGCACTGTCGGAGTTCGCGCGGATGACAACATCTTCCTCGCGAGTGCCAAAACGAGTGACACGATTTTCGAAATCACCCCCGGTTTGGACATGACCTTCGGCAAGGACTCTCAGCTCAAAGGCGATCTTTCCCTGATGGATCAGTTCAATTCCTACGCAAGCCACAGTAGCCTTAACACGAACCTTTTTTCGGGCGATTTCCGCTCGAACTATGACGACGGCAAGTTGAAAATGGGTTTCAGCACTGGCTTTCACGAACTCAATCAGAATACGGTTGATAACCGTGGTCTGACGCGGCGCGACGTCTCGAACATCGCTGGGAACGGAGAAACCGAGATTTCCCAGATTACCTCGATCGGCGGCGGTGTTACTTTCACCCACACTCGCTACAAGCGCGCGGGATACGGCAACCTCGATGACACGACGGTGCCCCTCAATTTCTATTACAAGATGACGCCGAAGCTGGATGTGAGCGGCGGTTACCAATACCGCGACTTCCAGACGACGGTCGGTAAGAACTCGACCGACAACTTTTTCAACGTGGGCGCTCGCGGCGAATTGTCGCCCTTGCTCACCGGTCAGTTCCGCGTGGGTTACCTGAATCGCAAAATTTCCTCCGGTAGCGACTTTAACATGCTCGGCTTGGATGGCAGCCTCTCCTATGAGCTCACCCCGAAGACGGCGCTTCAGTTGACGATTTCGAACGGGCCCGACACCAGCCCGCAGGGCCAACAGCAGAAGAATTTCGCGATCGGCGGTTCGGTCAACTTCGCGATCGACGATCAATGGTCGGCCAATGCGGGGCTCAATTATCGCGCCATCGACTATGGCACACGCACGGACGACTACACCGAGGGCACGATCGGTGGCGCCTACGTCGTGAACGCCTACGTCAAGATTGTCGGTGCCTTTGTCACCCGTCACAATAGCTCGGTTCTCTCGGGCTCCCAGTTCACGAACAACGTCTTCAGCCTCTCTGGCAATCTACGCTATTGAGCCACGGACGCGTTCAAGGCGACTTGACCCTCTCTCGACGGAAGAAGATCATTTCGATCTTCTTCCGTTTTTTGTCGCCGCTGGATTCACGTATGTTTCGCCGTCTCCATTTCTTCGCATTCTTCGCATTCGCCTCGATTTCGCTCGGCGCGCCTGCCAAGTCTGACGCTTCGCGCAACGACGCCTCTAAAAACGATCTGTCGACCAAGCTGGACTACGTCTTGCAGCCCTCCGATCTGATTCGCGTGCAGGTCTTCCAAGAGGAAGACCTCAACCGCGAGGTTCGCATTTCGCAGGAGAACAGCGTCAACCTCCCTCTGATTGGCAACGTCGATCTCTCTGGCAAGACCGCGCGCCAAGCCGAGGAAATGATCCGCGCACTCTATGAGCGCGATTACCTCGTGCACCCCCAAGTCAACCTCATCGTGGTGGAGTATGTTCCGCGCAATGTCTTTGTTCTCGGCTCGGTCAGTAAGCCGGGCGTCGTGCTCTTCCCCCGCGAACAGGGGCTGACACTGCTCGATGCGATTTCTCGCGCGGAAAGCTTCAATCGCCTGGCGGATAAAAAACACGTCACACTCAAGCGCACCTATCCGGACGGCCGGACCGAGACCTTCACGATCAACGCCGAGGATTTGGCAAAGGGTGACACCACCGAGACGTGGCCGCTCCAACCCAACGATGTCATCACGGTGCCGGAGCGCATCCTCTAATTTTGCAACGCGCCATGGATCCTGCCTCGAAACAATCCTCTGATGCTTCCGGCCCCAGCTACAATTATGGCGGAGGCTACGGCTATGGCTACGGTTATGGCTACGGCGAGGGCAGCGGCGCCACCGTCCAGCGCAGCTTCCAGGACTACCTCCTGATCCTGCGCGAGCGTATCTGGTATATCATCGTCGTCTTCCTCGTCGTGTTCTCCAGTTCACTGGTCTATACGCTCAGCCTGACGAAGATTTACCAGTCGACCGCGACCGTGCAGGTGCTGCGTAGCGACCCGAAAGTCATGCAGGTCCAGCAGGTCGTTGATAATGACATTCGCGGCGCCGAGGATCTCAATACCCAGCTCAAGGTGATGGAGAGCGCCACCATTATCCAAAAAGTTGCCGAACGCATCGTCGGCGAGGATCGCGCGGCCTTTCTCGCGCCCTACGAAAAGACGTCCTCCGACACGGCTTTCGTCATCGAAACGCTTGCGAAAAACCGCAAGGTCCAGCTCCAGCGCCTCACGCTCATCATCACCGTTTCCTACGAGCATCCGGATCGGTTTATCGCGGCCAAGGTCGCCAACCTCTTCGCTGACGAATACCTCGCGCACAACACCCGCCTCCGCGCCGACGACGCCGCCCGCGCGTTCGACGATCTGAAAAACACGGCCGATGATCAGCGCAAGAAAGTCGATCAGCTTCAGCGTCAACTTCAGGACTATAAGGAGAAGAACAACCAGGTCTCGCTCGATCAGCGTAAGGACATCGTCAATGATACGCTCAAGAGCCTCAACGCGCAGGTCAACACGACCGCCATCCTCCTCACCAACGCTGAGCTGCGCCTCAATCAAGTCCGCGAGCGCCGCACCAAGGGTGAAGACCTCACCGATCTGCCTTTCATCGCGAGCCAGCCACTGATCACCAAACTCACCTCCGACCTCGCGGCCCAGAAAATCGTCGTCGCGCAGCTCCGCGAACGCTACAAGGACAAGCACCCCAAACTGGCCGAGGCCCAGCGCACGCTTGAGCAGACCCAGCGTGAACTCACCAAGGCGATCAGCGATTCGTGCGATCAAGTGGACGCTGATTACCAGCTCGCACTGCGCAACAGCCAGCGCGCGATGGAAGAGCTCACGAAGCAAAAGACCGCGTCGCTTGAACTCGATCGTAATGGACTTGAATACACCAGCCTTGAGCGCGAGTTGAGAACCAACGAGCAAATCCTCCAGAGCATTGCCGCGCGCGCTCGTGAGACATCGATGACCGGCAACATCAAGACGGAGAACGCCCGCATCGTCGATCGCGCTGCGCCCGCGCCTGAAAACAAACCGGTCACGCCCAACGTCCCGCTGAACCTTGGCCTTGGCGTCGCCGGCGGACTCGGTCTCGGCCTCGCATTCGCGTTCTTCGTCGCCTTCATCGACGATCGCGTGAAGAGCTCGTTCGACATCGAAGGAGTCGTCGGCGTCCCGCTCATCGGCATCATTCCCCAAATCAAACGCATGGATGCCGCCGACAAGGCGCAGATCGTCGTCAACAATGCCGACCGGCAGGTCGCGGAAGCGTTTCTCACGCTGCGCTCAAGCTTGCGCCTGAAGGATGAGAGCAAGAATGCGAAGTGCATCCTCACCACGAGCACGATTCCGGGCGAAGGAAAATCGTTCACCACGACCAATCTCGCTCTGACGTTCGCAGCGCACGACGAGAAAGTCATCGTCATCGACTGCGATCTCCGGAAGCCGAATATCCACAAGTCGTTTCGCCTCGAAAATCTCAAGGGCCTCATCGACGTTTGCGCGGGAACCGCAAAGATCGACGATGTGGTCGTGCGCGGCGTGCAGCCGAATCTTGATGTGATGCCCGCCGGTGGCCGCGCCAAGAATCCCACGCAGGTTCTGAACAGCAAGGGCTTCGAGCTGATGCTCTCCGAGCTGCGCAAGCGTTACGACCGTGTGTTCATCGACACGCCGCCGCTCGCGGCGGTGAGCGATGCGCTCATCATTCTGCCCCTGGTGGATGGATCGCTCTTCACGATCTATTTCAACAAAGTCCGGCGCAAGGCGGCGCAGTTCAGCGCGAAGAAGCTGCTCGATTCCAACGTGCCGAATTTCGGCGCCGTGTTGAATGGTCTCAACCTCGCGGTCTCCGGCTACTACTACGCCCAATATTACGACAAATCCTACAAAGATTACTACGTCGTGATGGCGAAGGACGACGAAAACGAAAAGTCCGCCGAAAGCTGAGCCGAGCGGTGTGCTCGTCAGCGCGCCGCCGCGCGTCGCAACCGATCGTTGATCGCCTCGGCCAGTCCGTCGCCGACAGCGAGCGCGACATGAATCTTCTTGAATCGCCCGTCGTCGAGTTGACGCAAAGTGGAGAACAACTGCCGCGCCGTTCCGCGAAGGTCTCCGCGAGCATCCAGCCAGAAAATATTTTTCATGTTTCGGCCGGCGGGCTTGGCTGCCAGAACCCAGGCCTCGTCTCGCAGTCCGGCACGCGCGGCGGCTGCGGTAAGAACGTCGTGCAAGACGACGGGCGTTCGCGGGCTGTAGTGGCGCTTCAGCAAACCGGGCGCGAGTTGGGCGCCGCGGTTCTTTTCCTCCGCCCGCCGCGGCGGTGCGCTAACCCGGCAACCGAGCGCGGCTTCCAGCTCAGCGCGCGTGATCGCTCCAGGTCGGAGCAACCGGGGCCGCGCCGGATCGCGGACATCCAGGATTGTTGACTCAAGCCCGATCTTCGCGGGGCCTCCGTCGAGGATGTGCGCAATTTTTTTCCCGAGTCCATCCTGCACGTGTTGTGCGGTGGTCGGGCTCACGTAGCCGAAGGGATTGGCGCTCGGAGCTGCCAGCGGCACGCCGACCAGCTTGAGCAGCCGGCGAAACAGGGGGTGCGCTGGCATCCGCACCGCGACGCTCGGCAACCCGGCCGACACGATCGCGGGGACACTCTTCCTTCGGGGCAGCACGAGGGTAAGAGGCCCCGGCCAGAATGCTTTTGCCAGCCGCCGGGCGGCGCCATTGGTCTCCGCGATCGCGTCGAGCTGGGCAAGAGCGTGAAAATGCACGATCAGCGGATCGGTGATGGGCCGGCCTTTGGCGGAGAAGATTTTTCGGCAGGCACGGGCATCAAGCGCGTTGGCGGCCAAGCCGTAGACCGTCTCGGTGGGCACGGCGACGAGTTCGCCGGCCCGGAGCAGACGCGCGAGCCGAACGAGTTCAAGGGGGGTGCCACGATAGAGGCGGGCGGCGGAGGATTTCGGCATGGCGCAAAAAAGCCGGAGTGCGAAGACTCCGGCTGGAAATGGGGCGGGACAGGCTCCCAGCGTTCGCGCTTATTGCGCGAGCAGCATGTTGCGCGAGTGCTTGATCGTCTTGGTGACGGCTCGCTGGTGCTTGGCGCTGAGGTGCGTATATTTGCGCGGCAGAATCTTGCCCGTGTCGGTGACGTAGTGGCGCATGACCTCCGGCGTCGTGAACGGGATTTCTGCCGGCGTGGGAGTCTGCTGCTTGGTTTCGGTGGTGCTCATGGCTTGAAAGGGAGGGGAGACGGTGTGGCCGCCGCGCGCCAAGTCAACCTGCATTTTGGAGTGGAAAACGCGTCCATTTGCCCGGATTTTCCCGCTATCGTTCGTCCCCGTAGCTCAACTGGATAGAGCAGTCGTTTCCTAAACGATAGATTCCGGTTCAAGTCCGGACGGGGGCGCCACTCCGCCTCGCATGCTTCCGTTTCACTCCTCGCACCCATGGCCCACATCTTCGTTTCCGGCGCCGCCGGTTTTATTGGCAGCCACACGGTTGACGGCCTTTTGCGGGCAGGCCACTCGGTGACGGGTGTGGATAACTTTCGCAGCGGTCGGCACGAGAATCTTTCGGCGGCGCTGGCCAGCGATCAATTCACGCTGATCGAAGCGGATGTGGCGGAGCCGGGCGCCGTGGCCGAAATTTGCGGCCGGCAGCCGACGGACGCGATCATTCATCTCGCGGCGCTGGTCAGCGTGCAGGAGAGCATCGCCAATCCCGAACTCAACCACGCGCTCAACGTCCGCGCCACGCATCTCGTCGCGGAGGCGGCGCGCCTCCACCGCGTCCCGCGCGTGGTCTTTGCTTCTTCTGCGGCGGTTTACGGCAATGCCACCGACCTCCCGATTCGCGAGTCGGCCGAGAAAAAACCAATCAGCCCGTATGGAGCGGCGAAACTCGCCTCCGAGGCGCTGTTGCTCGGGCACGGCGCGGCGTTCGGCTTCGCGGTGCGCTGCCAGCGCTACTTCAACGTCTACGGCCCCCGCCAGGATCCGGCGTCGCCCTACTCGGGAGTCGTCTCGATTTTTGATCGGCGTTATCGCGAGGGAAAGCCGGTCACCATTTATGGCGATGGCCGGCAGACGCGCGACTTCGTCTCCGTGCATGATGTTGCCCGGGCCAATCTGATCGCCGCCACGCAGAGCAGTCTGGCGTCGGGCGTCGCCAACATCTGCACCGGCTGCGCCACTTCGCTGCTCGAGGTCGCGACGATTTTCGCCCAACACTATCCGAAGGCCGCGCCCGTTGCGCATGCCGCGGGCCGATCCGGTGACATCATCCACTCGCTCGGCGCGCCCGAGATCGCTCGCGCGGAGCTCCGCTTTCGCGCCGAGGTTGCGATCGCGACAGGCTTGGCCGAATTGATCCGACTGCCCTGATGCGAGCGCGCTTATCGCGTCACCGCGTGCGTCTGCTCTTGCTGAGCTTCGCATTGCGCGCATCCTCTCGGTATTCGCGTCCCTTCAAACTATGTGCGGTATCGTCGGCTACATCGGTAAACAAAAAGCTTCTCCTCTCATCATCGAGGGGCTGAAGCGTCTGGAGTATCGCGGCTACGACTCTGCAGGCGTCGTGGTGTTGCAGGACGGTGCCTTCAACGTCGCGAAGAAAATCGGTCGCGTGGCTAACCTCGAACAGGAAGCCGCTGCACACCGCTTGCAGGGCACGTTTGGGATGGGCCACACGCGTTGGGCGACGCACGGTGGCGTGACCGACGCCAACGCCCATCCGCACGTCAGCAGCGACGGAAAAATCGCGCTCATCCACAACGGCGTGATCGAGAATTACGCGGCGATTAAGAAATTTTTGTTGGGGAAGAATTTCACGTTTAAATCCGAGACCGACACTGAGGTGCTCTGCAACCTCGTCGCCTACCACTACGCGAAGGAGTCGGCCGGCACAAACGGCGAGAGTCGCTTCGTCGAGAGCGTGCGCAAGGCGCTCCGCCACACCGAGGGCACTTACGGCATCGTCGTGATGGCGGTCGACGCCCCGGGCGAACTCGTGACCGCGCGCAAAGGTTCGCCGCTCATCCTCGGCATCGGCGACGGCGAGAGCCTCGTCGCATCTGACGTCGCTGCGATCGTCAGCCGCACGCAGAATGTCGTCTACCTCAAGGATGGCGAAATCGCGCACCTGCGCCAAAAAGATTTCTCAATCACGACGGTCGCCTCGGGCGCAGCGGCCGAGGCCGTCATCGACCGGGTCAATTGGTCGATCGCCGACGCCGAGCTCGGCGCGCACGCGCATTTCATGGAAAAGGAAATTTTCGAGCAGCCCATCGCGCTCGAAAATACGATGCGCGGCCGGTTCTCCGAGGACGGCAGCACGGCCCAGTTCGGTGGCCTCAACATCACCGCGAATGAATTTCGCGGCATCGAGCGCTTCATGTTTTGCGCCTGCGGCACGGCGCTCCACGCCTGCATGGTGACGGAGCACCTGATCGAGAGTTTCGCGCGCATTCCGGTCGAGTGCGACTACGCCTCGGAGTTTCGCTACCGCAATACCCCGCTCTTCCGCAACACGCTCTTCTTCGTGATGAGCCAGTCCGGCGAAACGATCGACACGCTCGCCGCGCTCCGCGAGGCGAAGCGCAAGGGCTACAAGGTGCTCGCGGTGAGCAACGTCGTTGGTTCCTCGATCGCGCGCGAGGCAGACGGGGGAATCTACCAGCACGTCGGCCCCGAGGTCGGTGTGGCCTCGACGAAGGCGTTCACGTCGCAGCTGCTCGTTGGCGCGATGCTCGCGCTCTACATTGGCCGGATGCGCGATCTGAGTTTCGGCGCGGGAGTGGCCTACGTGAACGCGCTCAAGGGCGCGCCCGATCTCGTGCGCCGTGTGCTGGAGCAGGCGCCGCACATCAAGGCCATCGCGCAGCGTTACGCGCACTACACCGACATGCTGTTCCTCGGGCGGCTGTCGCTTTTCCCGATCGCGCTCGAAGGCGCATTGAAGCTGAAGGAGATTTCCTATCTCCACGCCGAGGGCTATCCCGCGGCGGAAATGAAGCACGGCCCGATCGCGCTGATCAGCGAGAAATGCCCGAGCGTGTTTCTCGTGCCGAAGGGAGAAATCGTAAACAAGATCGTTTCCTCCATGCAGGAGATCAAGGCGCGCAAGGGTCCGGTCATCGCCGTGGTCACCGAGGGGGTCGAGCTTCCGGCCGGCCTCGCTGACGAGGTCATTGTGATCCCTGATTGCCATGAAGCCGTCCTGCCGATCGTCGCGTCGATCCCGGTGCAGCTGTTGAGCTATTACATCGCGGTGGAGCGGGGCTGTGACGTGGACAAGCCGCGCAATCTTGCGAAGTCGGTCACGGTGGAGTAGTCGACGGCGTATCTCGGTGGGCGTGTAACCCGGGTGACCGTCGCGCGTCATCACGGTTAGTATTTACCGTCAATTTGCATCACGGTCCTCGACTTCCATGCGGACTTGGCGAAAATAGCGTTAAACCAATTCCCTGCGCGCACCGGCGCCCGATGCACCTGTCAGTTCCGCTGCTCACGATGAAGACCCCGCTCCGCACCCTGTTTTCGAGCGCCAGCTGCGCTCTGTTTGTGGCTACGCTTTCGTTCGGCGCTGAGTTCAACCAGCGCCTCGCGAACCTCTCCACCCGCGCCCAAGTTGGCGTGGGCAGCAATGTCGCCACAGTCGGTTTCGTAATCGGCGCTGGCTCGTCGAAAAACATCCTCATTCGGGCGGTCGGCCCGACGCTGGGCGCGTCGCCGTTTAATGTACCCGGGGTTAACTCCGATCCTCAAATCACGATCTTCAACGCCGCCGGCGTGAAGATCGCTAGCAACGACAACTGGGGCACGGTGGCCTACACGGGTGCGGCGACGAGTGCGACGCTCGCGAGCACTTTTAGTTCTGTCGGTGCATTTGCCTACTCGTCCACCACCTCGAAGGATGCCGCGATTCTTGCGACCAATCTGGCGCCGGGCAATTACACCGCCCAAGTCAGCGGCGTAGGCACGACGAGCGGCGTCGCGCTCGTGGAAATCTACGATGTTACCGGCTCGGCGCGTCTGCTTAATCTCTCGACGAGCGCGCAGGTCGGCTCCGGTGCGGGCGTGATTATTTCTGGCCTGAGCATCGCTTCTGGCGGCGGCGCGCGAAAAATTTTGGTGCGTGCTGCGGGTCCCGCCCTCTCCGCCTTCGGCGTGAGCGGTGCGCTCTCCGATCCGGCGATCGCAGTGTTTGACAGCACCGGCACGCAGATTGCGTCGAACGACAACTGGGACTCTGACAACGCCGCCGCACTGAAAGCCGCATTTGCGGCTTCGGGTGCGTTTGCGTTTACCGCCGGCTCGAAAGACTCCGCGCTCTTGATCGATCTTCAGCCCGGCGCGAATTACACCGTGCAGGTCAGCGGCGTGCGCGATGTCGTCAACAACCGCGACACCACCGGCCTCGCGCTGGTTGAAGTCTACGACGTCACCTCCGACAACACCGCGAGCGTCGCCGTCGCCGCGAGCGTGCCGAGCACCGATACGAAAGGCGCCGCGCCCGGCGCCTTCACGTTCTCGCGCTCGGGCGGAACCACCGGCTCGCCGCTTACGGTTTACTACAGCGTTAGCGGTGCGGCGACGCCCGGGGTCGACTTCACGAGCCTGCCCGGATCCGTTACGATTCCCGCCGGCGCGACGAGCGCGACCGTCAATGTCGCGGCGCTGTCGACCGGCGCGAGCGCCACGATTAACAAGGACGTTTCCATCACGCTGCTCTCCGGCACCGGCTATACGATCGGTGCCAACAGCTCCGCGGCAGTCACAATTTTCTACAACCCCGGCACACTTTACTTGGCGGCGTTGCGCACGCCCAGCACCGCGACGGCCTCGACGGCTTATGGCACGGCGAGTGTGCAGCTTAGTTCGGACAATACCTTTGCGTTGGTGAACGTCGCGTTCTCCAACCTGAGTTCGCCTGAGACTGCTGTTTATCTCCGGCTCGCGAATCCAGGTGCCGCCACTGGCACGGAAGTCCTGCGGTTAGCTTCGGGTCAGGTGAGCGGTTCGACGTGGGTGTTTCAAAACGGCGCCACGTTCACCGCCGCCCAGCTCGTGTCGGCGCTGCAAAGCGGGCAGATCTACCTCGATATCGAGACGGCGCAATATCCCACGTCCGAACTTCAGGGCACATTCATCCAGTCGAGCGGCTCACTCGTCTTCACGCCGCCGCCCGCCGCTCCGGCTCTCGTCGACAACCCGCTTACCGCCGCCGATGCTGCGCGCTTCCTCACGCAGGCGACGTTCGGTCCGATGCGCGCCGAAATCGACGCCCTGACGGGTAAGCACCAAATCGATCTCGCCAACTGGATTACCGCGCAGATGGCGCAGCCGCCCTCGGGCCACCTCGCGGCGACCGACACGGATTTTCAGGCGTTCGCCGTGGGCGATAATCCGCAATACTCGCAACAAAATCGTCAGGCCGCATGGTGGAAAATTGCCGTGAGCGGCCCCGATCAGCTCCGCCAGCGTGTGGCCTTCGCCTTGAGTCAAATCTTGGTCGTCTCGGACGTGAATTCGACGGTCAGTGGCACACCGCGCGGCGCGGCCAATTACTACGATATTCTCGTCAACGACGCTTTCGGCAATTTCCGCACCCTGCTGGAAGACGTCACGCTCAATCCCGTGATGGGAATTTACCTGAGCACGCTGCGCAACGCTAAGGGCACCTTCGACGTGGCGGGTAATGTCGTCACCTCCGCCGACGAAAATTACGCGCGCGAAGTCATGCAGCTTTTCACGATCGGCCTCAATCAACTCCAGCCCGACGGTACGCTCAAACTCGATCCCACCGGCCTCCCGATTCCGACCTACAACCAGACCACGATCACGCAGGTTTCCAAGGTGTTTACGGGTTGGGCGTTTCTTTCGGCCGACGCAACCTCCACGAACAATTTTCGCAGTTCCGCATCCGACTACCTGCATCCGATGATGCTCTATCCGGGCCAACATGACACGACGGCGAAGACCATCGTCGGCGGCGTGGTGGTCCCGGCAAACCAAGGCGGCGTCGCCGATCTCAAGCTCACGCTCGACACCCTATTTAATCACTCGAACACCGCGCCTTTCATCTCGCGCCTGCTCATCCAGCGCCTCGTCACGAGCAATCCAAGCCCCGGTTATGTTTACCGCGTCGCGCAAGTGTTTGCCAACAACGGCAGCGGCGTGCGTGGCGATCTTGGCGCGGTCGTGCGCGCCATTCTGCTCGACTATGAGGCGCGTTCCGCGGCGGTCGCGGCCACGGCAAGCTTTGGTAAATTGAAGGAACCTGTGCTCCGCGCGACAGCACTGCTGCGCGGCTTCGGCGGCGGGGCGAACAACGGTCGCTTCGCGATTTTCAGCAACGACAACGCGACCACCAACACGCTGGTTGAGTATCCGCTCCACGCGCCCACGGTCTTCAATTTCTATTTGCCCAACTTTATCGAGCCCGGCGCGATCGCCGCGGCGGGGCTCTACGCACCCGAGTTTCAAATCCTCACCGATACCTCTGGCATCGCCATCCCGAACCAGTTGTGGAATTTCATCTACGCGAGCCGCTCCGCGACGAACGCGCAGGATGGCACCGTGGGACTCGATTTGAGTTCGCTCATTCCCTATGCGCGCACGCCCGCTGCGCTCGTCGATCAGGTCAATACCATTTTCGCCGCCGGTTCGCTCTCGGCCGCCACTACCGCGCGGATGTCGGCGCTCATCTCCGCGCTGCCCGCCACGACGACCGGCACGCCGTCCATCACTAACGGCAACGATCTCGAGCATGTGCGCTCGGCAGTCTACCTCGCAATTTCCACCCAGCAAGGCGCCATTCAAAAATAACCGCCGCCCCATGAATCCCAAAACGTTTTCGCCTGATCTTTCCCGCCGGCATTTCCTCTCCGGCTGCTGCGCCTCCGTCACTGGCATGGGCATGTTGTCTGCCCTCGCGCAACTCCGGATGATCGGTGCCGTCGCGAGTCCCGGCAATGGCTCCCTCGTGCAGCCGACCGCGGCCGCCGCGCCGCAGTCCGATTTCAAAGCCCTCGTTTGCATTTTCCTGTTTGGTGGCAACGACGCGAACAATCTCATCGTCCCGACCGACGCCTCAACGTATGCCGCTTACGCGCTCGGCCGCGGTGCGCTCGCGCTCCCGCAGGCCTCGTTGCTCGGCATTTCGCCGAAGACCAGCACCGGCGGCACGTGGGGATTGCATCCTTCGCTCGGCATCAATCCCGATGGCTCAGCCAACGGCGGCCTCAAAGGGCTCTTTGACCAAGGTAAGCTCGCGGTGATGGCCAATGTCGGCTCGCTCGCCTACCCAATTACTCAGGCGCAGTTTCAGTCCGGCAGTGTGCCGGTGCCGCTGCAGCTGTTCTCCCACGCCGATCAGCAGGTGGAGTGGCAGAGCAGTGTTTCCGACAAGGCTTTCTCGACCGGCTGGGGTGGTCGCCTGGCCGATCTGACGAATGCGTTTAATTCCAACAACCGTGTCTCGATGTCGATCAGCCTGAGCGGGCAGAACTCGTTTCAAGTCGGCAAGAGCGTCTCGCAATACGCCGTCGGCACCTCCGGCGCGCTCGCGCTCACGGGCAGCGGCACCGGCACCTCCACCAACGGGCTGCGCACGTCCGCAATGAACGATTTGCTTGTGCAGCAGAACCCCAATCTCTTCGAAGCGGCTTTTGGCGGCATCACCACCAATGCCCTCAACAACAGCGCGCTGCTTTCCAGCATCGTCACCGGTGCCAGCCCGTTCCAGACTTACTTCAACGGTCTCAATTCCTCGCTGAGCCAGCAACTCCACATGATCGCGCGGCTCGTCAACGCGCAGTCGCAGCTCGGGCTCAAGCGCCAGGTGTTCTTTGCCAGCACCGGCGGCTTCGATCTTCATCAGGCGGAAGTCACGCTGGGCAACACGACCAATGGCGCGCACGCTGGCCTCTTCCGCGATCTCAGCCAGTCGATGACCGCTTTCTACAACGCGGTCTCTTCGATGGGTGCCCAAAACCAGGTTACGGCCTTCACTGCCTCCGACTTTGGTCGCACTTATAACACCAACGGCGATGGCTCCGACCACGGCTGGGGCAGTCACCACCTTGTTATGGGCGGTGCCGTCAACGGCGGCGACATCTACGGCCGGATGCCGAACTTCGCAATTAACGGTCCGGACGACACCGGTCGCGGCCGCTGGATCCCCACGACGAGCGTCGACGAATATTCCGCGACGATGGCGAAGTGGTTCGGCGTCAGTGCGACTGATCTGCCAACCGTGCTGCCGAACATCGGGCGCTTCGCGAAACCCGATCTCGGTTTTATGGGTGCTTGATGAGGGTGCGCCGCGTCATCCTCGTCGCGGCGATTCTTCTCGGGATCGCGGCGCTGTATTTTCTCCGGGTGGGGCGAGTGGCCCCGGGCGCACTGCCTGCGTCGCGCGCCTCCGTTCCGCCGCCGGCAAGCCAGAACCCGAAATCCAAAGTCGAAAACGCCCCCGGTGACAGCGAGCCGAACCCCTTGGCCGCCGAGCTTAACGCGTCCAACAGCACCATCCGCCGCGATCTCGAGGTGCTGAACGACCTCTTTGTAAATTTCCAGACGAACTTCCACGCGGGCAACCCCGTCGGCGAAAACGCTGAAATCACCGCTGCGTTCACCGGCGCCAACCCGCTGCACTTCGCCTTCGTCTCAAAAAATCACCCCGCGATCAACGCGCGTGGTGAACTCTGCGATCGCTGGGGCACGCCCTTTCAGTTTCACCAGCTCAGCGGCACGCAGATGGAAATCCGCTCCGCCGGGCCTGATAAAAAATTTGGGACCGCCGACGACGCCGAATTCGCGCCGTGGCCAAAACCGGCTGGCCGCCTCTGAGCGCGGTCAACCGGCGGAACTTCGCTTCAGCGCACACGTCTCGACATCCGCGCCGTGTGCGTCATCTTTTCGTCGCCATGAAACTCCCACCGTCCGCGGCACGCGTTGGCCGCTCCACCCTCCGTGCGTTCACGATGATGGAACTCCTCGTTGTGCTCGCGATCCTCGGTCTGCTCGCCGGTCTCGCGATTTCCAACGTGAGTGGCATCTTTGGCGACGCGCAGGCTTCCACTGCCAAACTTTTCGTGAAGGAAACGATGAAGACCGCGCTTTTTACCTACCGCATGCGCATGGGTAGCTATCCCACGACGGCGGAAGGCTTGCAGGCGCTCGTCACCCCTCCGGCCGACAAAGCAGATCGCTGGGGCAGCACGCCCTATATTGAGGGCGGCAAAGTTCCCCTCGATCCTTGGAACCAGCCCTACCAATACGCCTGTCCCGGCACGCACAACAAGGATGGCTACGATCTGTGGTCGAAGGGGCCCCCCGAAAAGCCGACGGAGATCGGCAACTGGGACGATACGCCGGCGGCCGGCACCGCGAAGTAACGCGCTCGCGTGACGGATGGCTGAACTTTTTCGAGCGGCCCGCGTCTGCGCTCCGACCGTGCCTCCGTCCTCGTCCTACGTCTCAACGCATGCTGGTCGCGCGGCCTTCACGCTGCTCGAGTTGCTCCTCGCGCTTGCGATCATCGGTCTCGTCGGCGCGGTTTTCATTGGTGGCTCGGCGCAAATGCTCAGCGATCGTCCGGTCTCGGCTGACGATGTTTTCTGGAAAGCCGTCCAGGAAGCGCGCAAGCAGGCGCTGAAGACGGGCAACGAATTTCGCCTCACGTTCATCGACGATCGCGACAAAGGGAAACTGTTCCGCGTGAGCGACGGCTCGACGGCGCGCGATTTCCTGCTGTCCGCCAGGGTTGGACCCGATTTCACGGTGAGCTTTCTCACCACGCAAAAAGGTGCGAGTGCCATCCTCGTCGCCGGCCAGATGGTCGAGACGCAGACGCTCCCTGCCGTGCTCTTCTACGGCGATGGCACTTGCACCGCGTTCCGCGCGCAGTTCCAACGCGGTGGCAACACCCACCTCATCGCGATCGATCCGTGGACCTGTGCGCCCGTGCTCCTGCCCGCCGATCCCAACGCCCCGCCTGCGCTGTGAACTTCCTTTCACAACCTGCGTTTCCGAATGTTCGCCGTCGTCGTCGGGCCGGCTTCACCCTGGTCGAAGTCCTGGTCGCTCTCGCGATCTTCGCACTCTCGGCGATCGTGCTCGGCGCCACCTACGTCAATGTCCTCAACTCCTACGCCATTGCGAGCCGCACCACCGCGATCAGCGAGGACGTGGCGTTTGCCCGCTCGCTCGTCACGCAGCAACCCGACAACAAAAAGCTCGTGGACGGCGGCGAATTTGAGAGCGCGACCTCCGGTCGCCGCGTGAAATGGACGGCCGAGATCACGCCGACGACGACGGCCGATTTGTTCACGGTCGTGTTCAATTGCGAGATCTCCGATTCCGCCCAGCCGGCCCCGGAAAAAACCGTGCAGACGTTCATGCTGCTGCGCCCGACTTGGACGGTCGAGGGATCGTCGCGCACGCAACTCAAGCAGGACGCGAAGAACCGCATCGCCGAAATCCAGGGTAAGACCGTGGGCTCGGGTCCCACCGCGGGCAGCGGCGCGGCGCGGAGGCCGACGCGATGAAGAATTCGCGCCATTCAGATCGCAGCGGCTTCACGCTGCTGGAAATCCTCCTTTCGCTTGCGCTCGTCGCGTTGATCCTCGTCGCGCTGAACACGTTTTTGTTTTCGATGGGCGAACTCTGGGGTCGTAACACCGATTTGCGCCTCTTCGATCAGCACGTCCGCGCCGTCACACGTTTCCTCGATCACGAGTTACGGACCGCCGTGCTCCCGCCGGCGGCGATCGCGCGCTCGACGCCCATCGCCTTGCAGGATGTCACGCCGCAAAACGGCATGCAGGAAAAACTCCTCACCTTTGACTTGCCCGCCGGGAGCCGACTCATCGTTTGGCCGGATCCGAAGCGGCCGCTGCCGGAGGTCGTCTGTTCGCTCCAGGCGCGGCAGAACGAGGGGCTGTTCCTGATCTGGCATTCGCGGCTGGAGAAGAATTTCGACACGGATCCGCCGCGCGAGACCCTCATCACGCCGCTCTGCACAGCGCTCGCCTACGATTATTACGACAGCGATGCCCAGCGTTGGTCGACCGAGACGGCGCTCAAGCCTGATCCGGCCGGCGGCACCACGCCGCTCACGCCGCAGCGCCTGCGGCTGAAGTTCACCTACGGCAAACTCACAAGCGAGACCGTCGTCACGCTCCCGATCGCGGCAGAGGGGCTGCCGCTGTTCTGACGATGATCGCCCGCCTGAAATTTTTCTCTTCGCGCGGATCGGTCCTCGTGATCGTCATGATTACGCTGCTGTTCGCGGTGTTCGCGCTCGTGGCCTTCATTGAGAAGGCGGGCAACGATCTGCTCGTCGAGCAGCACGAGGCCGAGTCGCGCCGGCTGCGCATGGAGGCCTACTCCGCGCTCGAGGTCACGCTCGCGGTGCTGGAGGATTTTCGCGAGGCGAGCAATGGGCTGCACAGTCCTGCGGAAGGCTGGAACGATCCGCTGACATTTGCCGGCTACACGCCCACCGAGGGCCGGACGGTCGACGTGAGCTTCGAGGATGAGAGTGGGAAAATCTCGTTGCCGCGCACCGACGGACCGACGCTCTCGCGGCTGTTCCAATCGTGGAATCTCACCAAGACGGATGCCGACTCGCTGGCAGATTCGCTCATGGGCTGGATGCACCGTGGCCACGTTTATACCTCGGCGGTGCCGCCCGACTACGAGCAATACTCGCCGATCTATGAAGTGCCGGACCGTCCACTGCGCTCCTACAGCGAACTCGTCGCGATCGACCGGGCGCACGACGTGTTTTACGACGCCGACGGCCAGCCCAACGATCTCTGGCGCCGCTTCGTGGCCGCGGTCTCGTTGCTGGATTTCTCCAAGCCCAACATCAACGGCGCGAAGCCCGACGCTTTGCTCGCGGTCGGTCAGTTCGAGCTGTCGCAGCAGCAAAACGTGAACGACTATATCGCCGGCACCGGCAACTATACGACGCAGGGCTCGGGCTATTTTCAGGATGTGACCGATGCCCAGCGCATCTCCGGCGCCGCCGGCGGCAACCTCGGCGCCTTCGGCACCACGATCAGCGCGCTGCGGGTATTCATCACCGTGCACGATGGCAGCTCGCAGTTTCGTCTCGCGGCCGTCGTCACCCCGCAGGGCGGCGGCGCGACCACTGTCACGCAGACTGCGACCTCTGAGCGCATCCAGGCGGCCAGCGCCGCCGCCAAAGCCACGGGTCAGCAGCCAAATCAGCCCAACGCCGCGCAGGCTCCGAAAAACACGACTCCCGCCAATGCCCGCCAGACCGCCGGCACCACGAGTCTCAAATACCCCTTTACGCTCCTTGAGGTTCGCGAGAATGATGAAATTCCGCCGCTGCCCGCGCCGCCGGCCGAACCTCAATAAATTGCAATCTTCCGCTGAATCGCTTGCGTCTTCCTCCCGCTGACGCGGTCCCAACTCGCGCCGCTCCCGCATGAACTTTGTCGAAACCCTCCGCTCCGGCCCGCCGCCGCCCCAAGTCGCCCTGCTGCCGGACGCGCTGTTTTTCACGCGCGCCGTGCCCGTCGCGGCGGGTGCGACCGCCGCCGAGGCGGCCGCGCAGATCGAGCTCGCACTGGAGTCCGTTTCACCGTTTCCGCTCGCCCAACTTTTTTACGGCTGGTTTTGGACGCCTGGCGCCGAGCGCGCGTTGGTCTTCGCCGCTTATCGCCGACGCTTCACCAGTGAGCAAACAGCCGGGTGGCAAAGCGCCGAGTTCGTACTCCCGACGTTCGCCGCGGTGTTCGGCGCAAACGTCCAACCTGCGACCACCGTCATTCTCGCTTCGCCCGAAAACCTGACCACGATCCACTGGAACAACGGCTCCGTGCCCGCACAGGTCCTGAGCCTCCCGCTCGCGCCCGATGCCACCGACGAAGACCGCGCCCGGGCGCGCGATGAACTCCTTCGCGCTATCGGCGGCAGCAAGACTGTAATCGATCTCGTCGCGCCGCCTGCCGCCGCCCCCGCAGCCAACGATCGCGAGATTGTGTTTCGCGCGGGCGAGCTTGTCTCACGCCTCCCGGCTGCCACTGCCGCCGCGCTCGACGTCCGTGACAAAATCGAGCTCGCCACACTCCGCGCCGCGCGCCGGCGCGACGTGATCCTCTGGCGCGTTGCCCTCGGTTCCGCCGCCGCACTCGTGTTGCTTGGCGCCCTCGAGATCGGCCGTCTTGGTGGACTCCAGTGGCAGAAGGTGCGCCTCGCGAAGCTCAACGCCCAACGCCCGCGCGTTGAGTCGATCATCGCCGCCAATTCCCTCGCCATCCGCATCGAGGACCTCGCTACCAAGCGCCTCCTCCCGCTCGAGATGCTCACCGTTATCATGGGTGAGAATCGCGAGATCATTCCGCCCAACATGAAATTCACGCGCGTGCAGGCCGACACCACGCGCGGCATTTACACGCTCACCGTCGAGGGCCAGACCAACAACGCCGGCGAGATCAGCCTCTACCAGGCCGCGCTCGAAAAGCTTCCCGCCTGCGAGAAAGTCGAAATCCAGCCCCTGCCCGGCCGCGGCGATCTCGCGCCCTTCCGGCTCGTCGTCACGTTCAAGCGTGACGCGATCAAACCCGTCACCGCCTCATGAGCCGCACGCTGCGCGCCTTTTACCTCGGCTGCCAGTTTCGCGAGAAGCTGCTCGTCGTCGCCTTCCTTGCGATCGCCGTGCTCATGTGGCTTTCCGGCTTCAGCAAGCGCGCTGGCGCCTTCTGGCGTGAGCAGCAGCGCACCACGCTCGATCTCGCCGAGCAGGCCCAGTGGATCGCGAACAGCGGCACGATCGACCTCGCGGCGCAGAAGGCGGCCAACCGCCTCGACGCCGCGAAGACACTCGACGCCCTCCGCCTCTCCGAAGCCGTGCAGAAGATCGCGCTCGATGCCGGACTCCGCAACACGAGCATCACTCCGCCGAGCAACTCCGCCGGCAATGGCCAGTTCGCGATCCACCCGCTGGACTTCAGCGCGCAGTTGAACGAGCCCGACACCGACGGCACGAAAAACTGGGCCAGTCTGGAAAAATTCTACCGCGCGCTCGAGCAACGCTCTCCCTACATCGGCATTGAGCAATTCACCCTCGTGCCCAACTCCGCCAATCCCGCGCAACTTCGTCTCCAACTCCGCGTCTCTTCGGTCGAAATCACTAAAACGCGGTAGATCGGAGCGATCGCCGGAGGAAGGACGCGATTGTTAATGGTTTGTTACCACTCTCGCGTTGTAGAAGGAAGGATTGTGAAACATTTTCCGCCGTATCCTATCCAAAGCCCGATGTCATCGCTGTCCGACCGGTCCTTTCGCCCGCTGCTCCTTGCGGGAATTCTTGTCTGGCTCGCGCCGCGCGCGACCCGCGCGGAGAACTCCCTCAGCTACAAATACGAAAGCTACCAGGAGATGGGGGGCCGAATCGCTGTCCAAACACGCGGTGCCGTTGTCGAGCAGGACCTCGGCACCGATATGCATCTCAAGCTCGACGGCGTGATCGACACGATCACGGGTGCCACGCCCACCGGTGTCCCGGCCGCCGCCGGCAGCAACCAGGTCGATCTTTCCGAGCTGCATCCCGAGCGGCGCAAGGCGTGGAATGCCGACTTTTCGCGTCAGTTTCCTGGGATTAACGTGAGCATCGGCCTCGGCAACAGCCGCGAAAGCGATTACGTTTCCAACGGCTGGTCGGTCAACACACTGACCGATTTCAACCAGAAGAACACCACGCTCCTCGCCGGCCTCGCCGGCACTGACGACAAGATCAAGGTCTTCTACCAGGGACCGCGTGCGCGCAAGCACACGCACGATCTCATCCTCGGGGTCACACAACTCCTCGATCCGCACACCGCGCTTACTTTCAACGTCACCTGGGGCCGGGCCGAAGGCTACCTTGCCGATCCTTACCGCCTCGTCCAAAAAACGACCGAGATCGTGCCGGGAATTTCCCTGCCGCTCACCTTCGGCGAAAACCGCCCCGGCTCCCGGGAGAAAGCGATCGCGCTCGTCGGCGTGAACCGCGCCTTCAACGAACTCCACGGCGCGATTGATGCGACCTACCGCTACTATCACGACACGTTTGGCACCAGTGCCCACACCGTTGACCTCGCCTGGTTTCAGCACGTCGGCGAAAAAGTGATCCTGCGGCCGGGCGTGCGCTTCTATTCGCAGAGCGCCGCGAGTTTCTATCACTACGACCTCGATCAGACTTCGATCACGCCGACGGCTGGCGCGCCGCGCGCGAGCGGGCCATTTTACTCGGCGGACTATCGGCTCTCCCAACTCCAGAGCTTCAACTACGGCTTGAAGGTGATTTGGAAAGCCACCGAGCGCCTCGATCTCGATGCGGCGCTGGAGCAATATGACATGCGCGGCACCGACGGAGTCACGCCGCAGAGCGCTTATCCGCGCGCGCGGACCATCACGTTCGGCGGAAAAATTTATTGGTAAGCTGAATTTTATCCATGGCCGTCATCGCCCAGTCGCACCGTCCGCCGCCCGCCACTCCCGCGGGGTCGGTGGCGCCCTTGCGAAAACTGTCGTTTCGGGCGCTCGGCACGGTCTGCGAAGTCCAATACTCCGGCGGTGAGGCGCAGGCGGCGGCGTTCGAGCGCGCGGCGATTAACTGGGTGAATGCATTTGAGGCGAAATACACGCGCTTCCGCCCCGACAGCCTGATCGGCCGCATCAACGCCGCTGCCGGCCGCGCTTGGATCGAAATTGATCCGGAGATGGAGGCGATGCTGAAGCTCTGCGACAACCTGCACTTCCTGACGCAGGGCGTGCTCGACCCGACGACGCTACCGCTTATCCAGCTGTGGAATTACAAGGCGGAGAAGCCGCGCATTCCGTCGCCCCTCGAAATCGCACGGGCGCGTGCGCTGGTGGGTTTTAAAAAAGTGCAGCGTGCGACGGGGAAGGTTTTTCTGCCCGAGCCGGGCATGGCGCTCGACTTCGGCGGATTCGGCAAGGAATACGCGGTCGACATGGTGGCACAGCTCGCGGTCGAACACGCTTTACCGTGTGCGCTGGTGGATTTCGGCCACGACCTCCGCGCGATCGGCGTGCCGCCGGGCCGGCCCGCGTGGCACATTGGCCTCGAGGATCCAAAAAAGCCCGGCGCGATCGCTGGCAGCATCGCCGTGACGGGCAAGGGCGTCGCTTCTTCCGGCGACTACCTCCGCTCCTTCACGATCGAGGGCAAACGCTACGGCCACATCATCGATCCGCGGACTGGCTGGCCGGTCGCGAATGGATGCACGCAGGCGACTGTGATCGCGGGCACGTGTTTGCAGGCGGGCGTGCTGTCGACGACGGCGTTTGTGCTCGGCGTGCCGGCGGGCATCGAGTTCATCCAGAGCTGCCCGGGCTGCGAAGGCCTGCTGCTCACCGACAAGGCGCGCGCCCAGACGCGCGGATTTTTCAATTATGTCGCTACGAATTAAAATTCTTCTCGCGCTTGTCGCGCTCGCGGGTGTCGCCCGCGGTGAGGTAAAAATTGGCGAGCAATTCCCCTCCTTCGCGCCAGCGGGCGTCGTTTCGCTCGCTGGAGGTGGTCTGCCGGCGACGGCGGGGCAGGTGGTGCTCGTGGATTTCTGGGCGTCGTGGTGCGCGCCGTGCAAGGCCTCGTTTCCCGCGATGGCGAAACTCTTCTCCGACTACTCTTCGCGCGGATTTTTGATCACGGCGGTGAGCATCGACGAAAAGCCGGCCGCGGCGCTCGCTTTTTGGAAGAAGCAATCCCCGCCGTTTGCCACGCTGCATGATCGCGAGCAGAAGCTGGTAAAGCAGGTTGTCGTGCCTACGATGCCGACGAGTTACCTGCTCGATCGCACGGGCAAGGTGCGGTTCATGCATGAGGGTTTCCATGGCGAGGCGACCGACAAGCAGATCCGGCAGGAGATTGAAACCCTCCTCGCCGAAAAAGACTAACGGCCATGCATGAGATTCATTTTCGTTTGTTTCATTCAGCCGCGGAGTCGGTCTGCGGCTATTTTCCGCCTCTTCGTCCCAGAGAGGTCGGCTCTTCATTGACGCCCGGCAACGTGCGAGGGAATGAACTCCGCGCGTCCCATTTTTCGTCCGCCCACTCTCGTTCACCATGAAACTCCGCTCCTTCGTTTTCCTCGCGCTCGCGCTGGGCTCGCTCCTTTGCACCGGCTGCACCAATGCCAATCTCGTCCGCGTGAAGCCATGGGAGCGGGCGACGCTTGCCGATTACACGATGAACCCCGGCCGCGATTCGCTGGCCACCTCGATGAGCGAGCACATTTATTTCTCGCGCGAGACGGCGAGCGGTGGGCGCGGAGTCGGTGGCAGCGGTTGCGGCTGCAACTGACGGAAATTTTACAGTGCCTTTCGGCACTGGACCGCCTGCGTGAGGTCTATGCCCGCGCCTTGGTCCGTGTGTTTTGCCTGAGCCTCAGCGCGAAGGTCACGCGGATCATTTTTTCCTTCGTCCGATGAATCCAACCCAACTGCTGCACCGCCAACTCCGCTGGCTGAATCTTCCTGGCGCGGTCCTGTTCGCGCTGCTCCAACGCACGCCAGCCGTGCGCCTGGCCGCGACGGCGGCCGAATACATCGCCGCTTCGCCCATCGGCGTGGTGCTGCGCAACGCCGCCGTCACAGCCGCGTCGCTCGGCGCGATCCACTCGATGGCGGGCGCGACCACGCTTGTCACGAACAGCCACAACAGTCCGTTCAGCGCGACGGTCGGCACCGCGGTGCCGACGGTGGTATTCGGCGTGCAGGGCACGCAAGGGCCGCCCGGCTCGTGGAAAATCGGCGGATCGATCCCGGCGGGTCTGTCGTTTTCCGGTCGCACGACGGCGGGCACTGTCAACACCTCGGCCCTTACGCTCACCGGCACGCCCACGACAGCCGGTAATTATTCGATGACGCTCCAGGCGTGGGAGAACACCAACGCCACTGGCAACGGTTCACCGACTTACACCTATGTGATCAACGTCACCGGGAGTGCGGCGAATGTCCCGCCGGCGATCACCACGCAACCTCTGAGCCAGACCGTGACAGCGGGCGCGCTCGTGACATTCAGTTCGGCCGCCTCGGGCTCGCCGACGCCAACTTACCAGTGGAACTTCAACGGTGCCGCTATCACCGGCGCAACGGGTTCTTCCTACTCGATCAGCAGCGCGCAGGCGACAAATGCCGGCAGCTACACGGTGATCGCGACGAACTCGGCGGGCTCCGCGACAAGCAGTGTGGCCACGCTCACGGTCAGCGCGGCGGCGACCGCACCGTTGTTTACGACGCAGCCCGCGAGCCAGACCGTCAACGCCGGCGCCACGGTCACGTTCACCGCCGCAGCGAGCGGCTCACCAGCGCCCACCTACCAGTGGCAGTTTAACGGCGCGGCGATTTCGGGAGCAACGAGCTCTTCCTACTCGATTAGCAGCGCGCAGTCCGCCAACGCGGGCAGCTACACAGTCTCCGTGACGAATTCTGCCGGCACGGCACTCAGCAACGTCGTCACCCTTACGGTCAACACCGTCGCCGTCGGGCCAGTCCCTGCGTTCACGACCCAACCGGCATCGCAGACGATGGCGATTGGCAGCACCATCGTCTTCAACGCCGCCGCCAGTAACGCCACGGCCTTCCAGTGGAAATTCAATAACGTCGCCATTGCCGGCGCGACGAGTGCGACGCTCGTGCTTACCAACCTCTCCGCGGCCAACGCTGGCAGCTATACCTGCGTCGCGACCGGCACAGGCGGCACGGCGACGAGCAACAGCGCGACGCTCACCGTCGGCTCGTTCGCGGCGGCCAGCGTCGGCCATCTCATCAACGTTTCCATTCTCACAACCGCCGGCGCGGGCGCCAAGGTGCTTACCGTGGGTGCGACCATCGGTGGCAGCGGCACGTCCGGCGCGCTCCCGCTCGTCGTGCGCGCCGTTGGTCCGACGCTCGCGAGCGCCTTCGGTCTCGGCGGCACGCTCACCGATCCTGTGCTCTCCGTCACCTCGTCCGCGACCGGTGCGACGATCGCGACCAACGATAATTGGGGCGGCGGCCCGACTATGGCCAACGCCTTCAGTACGGTCGGCGCGTTTGCGCTGCCTGCCGCGAGTCTCGATAGCGCCTTTGTCGCTCTCAATGGCCTCGCCGCCGGTGGCTACACCGTCCAAGTCACGAGCACAGACGGATCGAGCGGCACCGTCCTCGCGGAGATCTATGATGCTGGCGACGCCACGCGCACCACCACCACGCCTCGCCTGATCAATCTCTCCACGCTCACCGCGATCGACGCGGGTTCGAGCCTCTCGGCCGGATTCGTGTTGCGCGGCTCCACGTCGCGCACGCTGCTCATCCGCGGCGTCGGCCCGTCGCTCGCGGCGCTTGGCGTCGGCGGCACGATGCCCGATCCGAAACTGGAATTTTACAGCAACGACACCGGTGCAAAGCTCGCGGAAAACGACAACTGGGGTGGCGATGCGCAACTCGCTACCGTCATGGCTGCAGTCGGCGCGTTTCCCCTTGCGGGTGCCGCGACAAAAGACTCCGTGCTGCTGCTCACATTGCCGCCCGGCGCCTACAGCGCGCGGATCAGCGATACCACCGGCGCCGCCGGCACCGCGATCGTTGAGGTTTACGAGGTGCCATAGGAGCGGGGCGCGCCCGCGCGCTTGACCCACCTCGCCGCTGCTGAGAGCGTCCGCGCCCTCTGCCGGCCATGCGCATCCTCGTGATCGAAGACGAACTCCAGCTCGCCGGCCATATCACGCGCGCGCTCGTGCGTCGTGGTCATCTCGCCAGCGCCCAGCATGACGGTGCTCTGGGCTTGCAGGCCGCGCTCACCGATCCCCCCGATCTCGTGGTGCTCGATCTCGGATTGCCCGGGCTCGACGGCTTGGGCGTGCTCGCGAAGCTTCGCCAGGCCCAATCGCTCGCACGCATCCTCATCCTCACGGCGCGCGGTGAGGTGGAGCACCGGGTGAAGGGCCTTGTCCAGCGCCAATTAGAAACCGGCATGGCGCCAACTAGATTTCGACACGGTTTTTGGAGGTGGTAGAACGAGAGACAAAGGCGGAAGAGATGCCTTGGCCGGCGCCGAGGACAGAAGCCAAAGAGCTTGCCGCAGGC
>CAITWF010000079.1 GCA_903896015.1 uncultured Opitutia bacterium
ATGTATTCGTCGTGACCCCAGGAGAGGGCCAACTGGTCGAGGCCACAGCCGGGCTGGTAAATGCCGTTCGGCGTCTGGAATCGGGCGACGGCACTGTCGGGATTTGCGGCGAAGAACTGGGGAAACACGTTTTTCGGCGAGAACGCGCAGCCCGTGGCGAATGTGTCGCCGACCACCGCCCATTGCGGTTCGCCCCAAAGGCACAGAATCTTCCCGAGATCGTGAATGAGCCCAGTGAGAATCATCCATCGCGGCTGTCCGTCGCGGCGCATGGCTTCGGCCGTTTGCAGCAAATGCTGAAGTTGCGACAAGTCGGTGTCAGGATCCGAGTCATCGACGAGTTGGTTGAGATATTCCATCGCCTCCCACACGCCCATCGTCATCCGGTTGAGCCCGAGGTATTGCTTTCTCTTTTCCTGCGCAAACTCGTAGGTCTGATGCGTGTGGTTGAGCCGGTAAAATTCCCGCACACTCGGCCGGGCCTCGGCCTCGTAAGCGCGAAACTCCGCTTGCGTCTTGTCGGCGGAGACGCCCACGGCGGGCTTCTTCTCGCCGCGCGCCGGTGCTGGTGCGGGCTCGGGATACCGGTCTTTCAGGAAATCCTCCCACTCGTCGAGGTCGCCGAGCGGTTTGTTCACGGGATCAGGTAGATTTGATTTCATGGGGATGGGAACTCTCGGAAAACTGGGCGAAGCGTCGGGGCGCGTCAGGTGTATGACTTTCTAAGCGTTAGAATCATCCGGCTGCAAGCCGGAGTACCAGGACAAAAATGCCCACGATCGCCCCCGAAGTCGCGCAGCACGCGGCGAAGCCGATCGTGTCAACACGATCCCATTTCGCGAATTCCCAAGCCGACCCCGCGCCGAGCAGCTTCGTATGATCAAATCGCTGCGGCTCGGCGAGGGTCGCGGCGATCGCGGCCGCTTCGAGCTCGGGCGTCGCGCCAACGGGAGTTTTCATACGTCCATAAAACTGATCGATGCGCGCACGCTCGGGCGGACGCGTCAGTAAGCTCACGATGAACAGCACCAAAAACGGAAAAAAACCGTCGAACAAGAACTGCGCGGTTTCTCGACCCGACGGCGTGAGTTTCATCAGATCGAGCCCGCACCACGAGAGGGCATAGCACTCGAAATTGAACCGCCCGCGGCCTTCAAGCGTGCTGGATGGGTTGTTGGGTTCGAGGCGCACGACTTCCTTAAAATAGATCGGCACAGGGCGGCCGGTAGGGTCGGGCGCCGTTTGCACCAAGGCGGGCCGCCCCGCGATCGCGGGCACACTCGATGCCCCGAGCGGTGCAATGAGGATCGCGAAAGCCGACAATGCGACCGAGCACCACACCGCCGGAACCGTGAGTCGGCGCCAGAAGAACATCAGGATGACCGCCGCACCAAACGGCACATTGATGGTCAGGACGATTTTGATGAGCGTCTCCATGTCGCGCACCGCCAGCGCTGAAAGGATACCGAGTCCGAGCACGGCGACGACCACCCAACGGGCGACCGCGATCCCTTGCTGCTGTGTCGCCTCGGGGCGCGCATGGCGATAGACGTTGCGCACAAAGAGCGACGACATTGCCAGCGCCTTCGCGGCGAGCGTGGACATCGTGCCCGCAATCACGCCGGCGAGCATCAGGCCGATCAATCCCGGCCCGAGCAGTTGGTTGGACATCACGCCCCACACAGCGTCGGGATCGGCGAGGCCACCCATCCCAAACAGCCCGATCGCGATCAGCCCGGCGAATGCCCAGAGAATGATCATGAAGCGTTTCATGTAGGCGCCGGCCACACCGCCGAAACGCGCAGCAAATTCGTTCTTGGCCGAACCGTAGATGCCCATGTTGTGCGGCAACCCGTGGAGTTGCACGAGGCCCGAAACCAACACCGCGAAGATGAAAAGCGGCGAGCCCCCCTCGCCGGCAAAGAGGTTCATCATGCCGCGCGGCACCTTGTGCGAGAGCTCGCTCCAGCCGCCGATGGCGTGCAGTCCGGTGGGAATCAGCAGCACGGAAAATACGATAATCAGCACACCCTGCAGCGCTTCATTGACCGCCGCCGCCGCCATGCCGCCGAGGACGATGTAGGTGCCGATGACGCCGGCGAACACGAGGTAGAACGGCAGCGGCGGCAGCACCGTGATGAAGCTGTGCAGTTCGCCGCGTGCGCGCCGGTCGCGGAGCGTGGCGAGGTTCGGCTTCAGTTCCGGGGACAACTCGCCGGCTCGCGCCAGCGTCTCAAGCCGTGCAAGTTCAGCATGACCGCCGATCGCGGCGCGATCGGCGGCGGTCCACTTAGCCTCGGGCTTCACGGCGACGGACGACGCAATCGTGTAGGCGGTAAAGTTGCCAAAGCCGAGCAGCGCACATGCGACGCCGACTTGGAAGAGCGCGTAGAACCGGCTGAGTCCCCGGCTGCCGAGCCGATCCTCGAACAGGTCGGCGACCGTCACGAGCCGCACTCGCCGAAACCACGTGTTCATAAACCAAAAATACGGGTTCATGAAGACCGTCTGAAATGCGAACCACACCCCGGTGACGCCGCGTTGAAAGACGAGGCTCGCGGTGCTCACTGCGCCCTGCGGCTCGGTCGCGTTGCCGAACATCAGGAAGAACTGGTAGAACTTTCCTAGCTTCCGGCCGGCGAGAAAAAACCCCTCCTCGGTTGCGACGGCCTTCGAGGCGCGATGACCGATGAACACCACCGCCACAAGGTAGGCGAGGACAACGAGCAAATCGATCGGGTGAACTCCGAGCATGGGGTGGGGTGGCGGGGAAACGCGGCTGGCTAAGCGACACAACAAGCCCGGCACGCGCAAACAATGCAGCCAAAATCGGCTTTGTTGCATTAAGCCAGGGAGAAGCCCGCCGCGGTTAGGCCGCGACGGGGAAGACCTGGGGATGATGGGTCGCGCGGGCGACCGGCTGGAGGTCCGGGACGAGCCGGGCCTTAGCCAGCGCAACTTGCGTACTCA
>CAITWF010000080.1 GCA_903896015.1 uncultured Opitutia bacterium
CTCTCCTGGGGTCACGACGAATACATCTACCACGTCGCGAAGGATTATCTACCGGAGGAGGGTCTCTACATGCTGCGCTATCACAGCTTCTATCCGTGGCACCGCGAAGGGGCTTATGATCAGTTCTGCAACGCGAAGGATCGCGCGATGATGGCGTGGGTGCTGAAATTCAACACCTACGATCTCTACACGAAGAGCCACGTGCCGCCCGTCGTCGAGGAAGTGAAGCCATTTTACCTGGAACTCATCCGGGAATTCTTCCCGGAGAAAGTCCGCTGGTGAATTAAGCGACGCGAGGCGCCTTGCCAAACGTCCAAAAAAGCCCGTCGTTCACGACGGGCTTTTTGTTGAAAACGGGCGCGCGGCGCGGCTCAGCGCTGGACGGTGTCGCCTTCGATTTCGACGACGACGACCGAGCCCATCGTGTCGAGCACGGCCGCGCGCGGTACGTCGATCGTGCGCAAACCATCCTTGGCGGTTTTCACTTTAAGTTCCTTCCGATGGCCGACCTCATCGATCTGCGTGACGGACTTGATGGCGTTCTTGAAGGCGGGGAGCACGAATCCCTCGCGGCCAATCTTGAAAATTTCGAAGTAGAGTTTCCCGGGCTTGGTCGTGCAGCGCCAATCGGTGCGCGCGAGGAAGAGCGGCTTGCCATCGGCGCCCTTTTGCGTGGCGGCGTAGTCGCCAAACTCCTCGCCGAAGGGCGAGCGGCCGGCACCGTAGATCGCCTCGCCGTTGAGCTTAAGCCATTCGCCGACGGCGCGGAGATTATCCTGACTCGCCTGCGGGACGATGCCCTCGGAGGTGGGGCCGACGTTGAGGAGGTAGTTGCCGCCCTTGCTGACGATGTCGACGAGCTTGAAAATGACGTCGCCGGGAGATTTCCAGTCGTGATCGTCGGAGCGGAAACCCCAGGTGCGGTTGAGGGTGGCGGGTGTTTCCCACGCGCCTTCCTTGTTCGTCGATGGGATGGCGTTGTCGCCGGTGGACTCGTAATCGCCTACGGCGCCAAGGCGCCCGTCAATCAGCGTATTGGGCTGGAGCGTGCGCACGATGTCGGTGAGTCGCTTCGGGCGATCGCCGGTCATCATCTGAGGCGTGTCAAACCACACGAGGCAGATCGGGCCGTAGTTGGAGAGGAGTTCCTTCAACTGCGGCTCGGCTTTCGTGCGCAGATAATTGTCGTAGGAGCCATCCTTGTCCTTCACGGCGTTTTCCGGGAAATCCCAATTATTGCCGGTGCCGCCACGTTCGTGCCAGTCCTGCGACTGTGAGTAATAGACACCGAAGCGCAGGCCGTGGCGCGCGCAGGCGGCGGAGAGCTCCTTGATGACGTCGCGGTGAAACGGCGTAGCGTCGTAAACATTATATTTGCTGACCTCGGATTTGAATAGCGCAAAGCCGTCGTGGTGCTTCGAGGTAATGACGACGTATTTCATACCGGCATCGGCAGCCATCTGCGCCCAAGCGTCGGCGTCGAACTTCCATGGATTGAAACCACTCGCGAGCTTCTCGTAGTCGGTGACCGGGATTTTCATCCGATTCATGATCCACTCGCCGATACCGGGCGAGCGCTCGCCTTTCCAGAAGCCAGCGGGAATCGAGTAGAGGCCCCAGTGGATAAAGAGACCGAACTTCGCCTCTTTGAACCACGCAAGGCGCGCCTCTTTCGCCGCCGGTGATTCGGAATCGGACGGAGCCGCGGGCGATTGGGAAAAGGCGACCAACGCAAAGGCGAACGCGCTGAGCGCGACGAGAAGAAAACGGAGGGGAGCCGAGACGGGGGTTTTCATGGGTAAGGGGCAAGCCTACAGATAATCCCTCGCTACTAAAATGGATAATTTTGGCGAAGCCATGTGCATTTTCGCCCAGCCGTCCGAAACCGGCACTGGATCGAATCGGCCGAGTGATTGCAGCGGCCGGGAAATGAAAAGCGAGGCTGGCGCTCGAAGGGCCGCACCGCTTTGTTCGCCGAATGCTTTTTGGGCTCAAGAAACTAATTTCGTTCTGGCTGATGCCGCTGCCCGTGTGCCTCGCGCTCCTGCTCGCGGGACTGTGGCTGACGCGCTCAGTCCGTCGAGCGCGGTTGGGCCGCGCACTGCTCCTGCTCGGGACGACCTTGCTGGTGCTGAGTACCAACAAGGTCGTCAGCAAGGCGATGATCGCGCCCCTTGAGCAGCGCTATGCCGCAATTCCGGAATTGCGTGACGGTGAGCCGCCGCCTTCGGCGCTCGCAGCGTGCCGCTTTGTCGTCGTGCTCGGTTCCGGTCATACCGATGCGCCGGGCCTCGCAGCCACGCTCCAGTTGTCGGAAGCGGGACTCTCTCGTATCACTGAGGGATCACGACTGTTGCACGCGCTGCCCAGCGCAAAGCTCGTCGTCAGCGGCCCGCCGGTCGGCGCCAATCCCAGCCATGCGACTGTGCTTGCCCGCGCCGCAGAATCGCTCGGCATTGTGCGGGAGCGAATCGTCTTCGTCGACACCGCGCGCGACACCGAAGACGAGGCCAATGCCGTGAAAAAGCTCGTCGGCGATGCGCCCGTCGCGCTCGTCACCTCCGCGTGGCACATGCCACGTGCGGCTGGCCTCTTTCGTCACGCCGGCGTCAACATCCTGCCCTGCCCCGCCGGCTTCCTCGGCAACCGCAACCGCGACTTCCGCCTCGATGACCTCACGTGGGACAGTGAGTCGCTTTTCCGCAGCAACTGGGCCTGGCATGAATATCTCGGCCTGCTCTGGAACGCCCTCCGCGGGCGAAACTGAGTCAGCGCAGAAATTTGTTTCGCAATCGTGACGTTCGCCACTAGCTCACACCTGCCATGCTTTCGCTGAAAAAACTCCTGGGCCAAGACGACAAATTTTTCGACCTGCTAGAAGCCGGTGCCGAAGAGGCCAAAGCCAGCGTCGCCCTCTTTAGCGGCTTCCTCGAGGCCATCGCCAGCGGCAGCAGCCCCGCGAAACTCGACGAGTTCATCCAGACCCGCCGTAAAGAAAAGCGGATCCGGCACCTGACTACGGAGGCGCTGAGCAAGACCTTTGTTACGCCGCTCGAGCGCGAGGATATCGAGGCACTCTCGTTCGCGCTCTACCGTATCCCGAAGCAGATCGAAAAGATCGTCGAGCGACTTTCCATTTACCCGGGCCGCGTGCCGCATGAGGCGTTCAAGCGTCAGGCCGAGCTCATGCTCCAGGCCGCCGATGCCGTCGTGTTCATGGTGAAACAGCTCCGTGGCGGCACCCACATCGAAAAAATCCGCGAGGCGAACGATCGTCTCCAGTTCGCCGAGGGCGAGGCCGACAAGGTCATGCTCGGCCTCCTCAAGGAACTTTACCACGGCCCCTACGACGCCAAGGAACTCGTCATCCTTCAGGAACTCTTCGAGATGGTCGAGCAGGCCGTCGACCGCTGCCGTAACGCCGGCAACATCGTCGTCCAGATCGTCCTCAAGCATTCCTAACGGAGCGCCTGCCCCGTCGCCATGACGCTGTTCCTGCTCGTTCTGCTGGCCGCGATCGTCTTCGAATATATCAACGGCTTTCACGACACCGCCAACGCGATCGCGACCGTCGTCTCGACGAAAGTGCTCACCCCTCGCGCCGCGATCGTATGGGCTGCTGCGTGGAATCTCATTGGCGCACTCGCCGGCACCGCCGTAGCCAAAACGATCAGCGGCGGCCTCGTCGATGCCAGTGCCGTCAACATGCTCACTGTACTCTGTGCGCTGCTCGCCGCGATCGCGTGGGGCCTGCTGACCTGGTGGCTCGGGCTGCCCTCCAGTTCCAGCCACGCGCTTATTGGCGGTCTCTGCGGTGCCGCGCTCGCCACCGCGCAGGGCAACTGGCGCGTGCTGATCTGGTCCGACGTCGACAAAAAAGGCGCCGCCGTCGGCCTGTGGCCCAAGGTCGTGCTGCCGATGTTTTCATCCCCGTTCCTCGGCTTCGTCGGCGGCGCGCTGCTGATGTGGTTTCTTATGTTCGTGCTGCAAAAGGCCACCCCTCGGCTCGTCAACGTCATCTTTGGCAAGGCGCAGCTGCTCAGCGCCGGTTTCATGGGTTTCGGCCACGGCTCGAACGATGCGCAAAAGACGATGGGCATTATCACGCTCGCGCTCTTCACCGGGACGACCTCGGGCGCGTTTAAAGACTTGCCCGCGTGGGCCTCGTTTCTGCGTGTGAACGAGTTTAAGGAGATTCCGTTTTGGGTCGTGCTCACCTGTGCGCTGACGATGGCCGCCGGCACCGCCGGCGGCGGCTGGCGCATCATCCGCACGATGGGCCACAAGATGGTGAAGCTCCAACCAGTCCATGGCTTCGCCGCCGAGACGACCGCTGCGCTCATCATCCACGGCGCTTCGACAATCGGTGTGCCGGTCTCAACCACACACGTCATCTCAACGTCGATCATGGGCGTCGGCGCCGCCAAGCGCATCAGCGCCGTCAAATGGGGCGTCGTCGAACGCATCCTCTGGGCCTGGGTGCTCACACTTCCAATCACAGGCCTGCTCGGCTACGGCCTGGTGAGGCTGTTGCGCGCGGTCGGCGCCTAGTCCGAGGAATTCGGGAGCCGATTATCGCGGCTTCTAAGCCCGCAGCCTCGGCAACGCCCGGCTGTCCGCCGCGTCCTACGCAGTAGGCGCAAGTCTTCGTGCCCTCTCCGCAATCACCCCGCCTCCCGATGAAAATGAAAATCGCCTGCCTCAGCGTTCTCGTCCTCGCACTGGTCGCTGGCTGCACAACTGGCGCCGACAAGCTTAACACCATCCGCATCGGCATGACCAAGGCAGAAGTCATCGCCCAGCTCGGCCCGCCCGACAGCACGAGCGCACAGGCCAACATCTAGTATCTGACTTACGGCTTTGTTGCATAATCCAGGATGATGCCCACCGCGGTTAAGCCGCGACGGGGAAGACCTATGGGTTATGGGTCGCGACAGCGACACGCGGGAGGTCCGGGACGAGCCGGGCCACAGCCCGCAAAGCCCTGAAAGTCTTCGAGGCCGAACTCGATCGCCTCACCCAACCCCGTGCCCCCGCCCGGCCGAAAAAGAAGACCGCCGCACGGCCTGCCGTGAAAAAAACTTCGCGCAGTGCGCCGAAAAAATCTCGCGGCCCTTCCGCCCCCGAACCCATCGGGACGGAGACAAAGCCTTTGCCCACGGTGCCCCTGCCTTCGCTCAGCGAGCCCGCCACTCTCCCCCGCGCGTGATCTGCCAGCACGCCGGTCCCTCGAGACACAGATAACACCCGCTGAACTCCGCCCTCACTTCACCTTCGCTGCCGGCAGCGTGAAGAAAAATTCGGTGCCCAAGCCCAGCGTGCTCTCCACGCGCACTTCGCCGCCGTGCGCCGTGACGACGTTCTTCACGATCGCGAGGCCCAGGCCCGTGCCGCCCTGCTCGCGCGAGCGCGCCTTGTCCACGCGGTAGAACCGCTCGAAAATTCGCGCGACCGCGTCCGGCGGAATCCCGGGCCCGTCGTCGCGCACGCTCACTTCCACGCGCCCGTCGTCTAGCGACCGTCCGCCCACAATCACCCGCCCGTTCGCCGCGCCATATTTGATCGCGTTGTCGATCAGATTGGCCAGCACTTGCCGCAGTCGCTCCGCATCCGCCTGCACAATCAATCCGCCCGGCAGCTCGTGCGCCAGCGTCACGCCGCGCACCGCTGACTTCGGCCCGAGATCGTCCACGACTTCCTGCACCGCCAACCCAAGCGACAACGGCTCCAGCCGCAACTCCACCCGCCCCGAGTCCAGCCGCGCCAGCAGCAGCAAATCATCGATCAGCAACGTAAGCCGGTTGGCGTTCTTGTCGATGATTTCCAAGAAACGCGTGAGCGCCGTTGCGTCATTCTTGCCACCGTCGATCAACGTCTCCGCTGCGCTCTTGATTAGCGAGAGCGGCGTTCGCAGTTCATGACTCACGTTCGCCACAAAATCCTGCCGCAATCCCTCCAGCTCGCGCAGCCGCGAGACGTCGTGAAACACCAGCACGGCACCCGCCGGCGCATTCGCGGCGTCGTGCAGCGCCACCGCACTGATTTGCAGCACCCGCACCACCGGACTCTCCAGCCTCACCTCATGCTCCACCACCGCCTCGCCGGCGTTGACGCGATTCGCGATCGCCGCGACTTCGTGATGTCGGATGATCTCCAGCAAGGTCCCACCAATCATCATTCGGGAAAAACTGAACAGTCGCTCGGCCGCACGGTTTGCCAGCGTGATTCGTCCGCGCGCATCAATCACGATCAACCCCTCGATCATGCTGTCGAGCATGGCGCCCATGCGAGCGGCCAACGCGTGCTGCGCCTCTGCATGCGTGCGCTTCACCTCATCCAACGCCGCTTCCTGTCTCATCTTTTCCGCGAGCCGACGATCACGCTGCCACCACGCCGCGTAAAGTGCAGCGCCAAGCAACCCAATAAGAAGAAATTCGATCGCGGTCATGCGGATTGATGCAGCGCTTCAGTCTAGCGACGCCGCTACCCGAACATCACGGGTCTTCGCCGCGCCTGCAAGACCGACGCCCTCACCTCACGGCGCGTCGGCGGTAAAGCGGTAGCCCACGCCGCGAATCGTTTCCAAAAACCGAGCGGCCTCGCCGACCTTTTCACGGAGCCGCCGCATGTGCGTGTCGACGGTGCGGCTGTCGATCGGGTTTTCATAGCCCCACACGTCCTGCAGCAACCGCTCGCGCGTCTGCACTCGGCCGCGGCGGCGGGCAAGGATTTCCAAGAGTTTAAATTCGGTCGCCGTGAGAACCACTGGCTCGCCCCCAATCTTCACCTCATGACGCGGCACATCGATCTCCAGCTCGCCGAATCGGAGCTGCGCGACCGGTTCGTCGGCGGCCTTCGCCCGGGCGAGGAGCTTCTTGATGCGCAGCACCAGTTCGCGCGGGCTAAAAGGCTTGGTCACGTAGTCGTCCGCGCCCAACTCGAGCCCCAGCACGCGATCCATTTCGGCGGCGCGCGCGGTGAGCATGAGGATCGGAATCATCGCGGTCGCTGGATCCCGGCGAAGGATTTTGCAGACCTCCAGCCCGTCGATTTCCGGAAGCATGAGATCGAGCACGATCAACGCCGGGCGCTCATCGCGCGCGGCGGTGATGGCGCGTGAGCCGTCCTTTGCGAAGATCGGCGCGTAGCCGGCCTCCTTCAGTTTGAACCCGAGCACTTCAAGCGCGTCGGGTTCGTCGTCAACGACCAGGATTTTCGGTTTCATCAGCCTTAAGGTTAGTGTGCCGGATGTCTTTCGCTTCGTAGAGATAAACGACCTCTTCCGCGATGTTTTGCGCGTGGTCGGCAATGCGCTCGAGGCTCTTTGAGATCACCATGAGATGCAGGCACCGCGTGATCGTCGTGGGACGCTCAACCATGTAGCTCGACAGTTCGCGGTGGAGTTGGCGATTCAAGTCGTCCACATCGTGATCACGCGGAACCACCGCGCGCGCCTTTTCGGGCTCGCGATTGATAAACGCCGAGATCGCCTCACGCAGCATTTCGAGCGACATCGTCGCCATCCGCGGCAAGTCGACATACGGTTTAAGCTGCGGCTCGGTGCCGAGATCGATCGCCCGGCGGGCAATCGTGACCGCCTCATCGCCCACACGCTCGAGGTTCTGAGAAATCTTCATCGCCACCGTTATGAGCCGGAGATCCGTTGCAAGCGGTGCTTTGGTGAGGAGATGCAACGCCGTGTCGTCGATCTCGACCTCGAATTGATCCAGGATCGTGTCGTCGCGTTGCACGTCCCGGGCGAGATCGTCGTTGCGCTCGACCAGCGCGCGCATCGCGCGCGAGACCGCCGATTCGGCGTGGCTGGCCATCGCGAGCAGGCTCTCCTTGAGCCGCGTCATTTCTTCTGTGTAGTGCGTCATGGCCATAAAATCAGCCGAAGCGGCCGGAAACGTAGGCTTCGGTTTGGGGGTTGGCGGGGTTTGTGAAGATATTGCGCGTGTCGGCGTATTCGATAAGCCGGCCCATGTAGAAAAAGGCGGTCCGATCCGAACAGCGTGCGGCCTGCTGCATGTTGTGCGTCACAATCACGATCGTGAACTTCTCGCGAAGTGATTGGATCAACTCCTCGACCTTCGCTGTGGCGACCGGATCGAGTGCAGAGCACGGCTCGTCCATGAGAATCACCTCGGGCTCAACCGCGATCGCGCGCGCGATGCAAAGCCGCTGCTGCTGACCACCGGAGAGTCCGAGTCCGCTGGTGTTGAGCCGATCCTTAACTTCGTCCCACAGCGCGGCACCGCGGAGGGATTTTTCCACAATCGCATCCAGGTCAGCCTTATTCGTGCGCCCCTGAAGCCGCAGACCGTAGGTGATGTTCTCGTAGATCGATTTCGGGAATGGGTTGGACTTCTGAAAGACCATGCCGACGCGTTTGCGCAGTTCGATCACGTCGACGTCGGGCTGGTAGATGTTGACGCCGCGAATTTTGATCGTGCCCTTCGCGACGCGCGTGCCGTCGATCAGATCGTTCATGCGGTTGAGGCAGCGGAGAAGCGTGGACTTGCCGCAACCCGACGGACCGATAAACGCGGTGACCTTCTTGTCGTCGATCTTGAGGTTGATGTCGGCGAGCGCCTGCGTGGCGCCGTAGAAAAAATCCACCTGCTCGATGTCGATCAGCGTCGTGTCGGCGGGCACATTCGGCACGCTAAAGGTGGCGGCGGCGGGCGCGACGGCCGTCGGCGGGCGGACGGCAGGCTTGGGCAGAGTGTCCATGAGAATGGGGGCGCTGGTTACCATTTGTAGCGGCTGCGAAGTTTGTTGCGGAGTAAAATCGAGCTCGTGGCGATCAGCGCGACAACGAGCAGGAACACGAACGCCGTACCGTATTGCACGCGCTCCGTGTATTCGTTCTGCGGGATTTTTGAGCTGACGACGTAGATATGGTAGGGCAGCGCCATCACGCCTTGAAAAAAGAAGTCGGAGATTTTCGTGACGTCCCACGGCAGCTTGTCGCGCACGACGTAGGCCGCCGTAAACATGATCGGCGCGGTCTCGCCCGCGACACGCGCGATGCCGAGAATAGATGACGTGAGAATACCGGGCAAAGCGTAAGGCAGGACGTTGGTGCGGATCGTCTGCCACTTCGTCGCGCCGAGTGCGAGCGAGCCCGCGCGGAAGCCCATCGGCACAGCCTTGAGCGACTCCTCACTCGCGGTGATCACCACGGGGAGGACCATGAACGCGAGCGTAAACCACCCCGCGATCAGCGAGACGTTCCACCCAAAGAAGATTACAAACATACCAAAGCCGAACAACCCGAAGACAATCGATGGCACGCCCGCGAGATTGAGGATCGCGAGCCGCACAAAGCGGATGAACGCGCCGTCCCGCGCATACTCGTTGAGGTAAATTGCGGCGCAAACGCCGAGCGTGAGCGCGATCGTCATCGAACCGACGACCAGCAGGACCGTGCCAACAATGCACGGGAAGATCCCGCCCGCCGAGTAAACGTAGCTCTCGGTTTTTGCCTTCGCCGCGGCGGGATGCTCCGCGACGAACGCCCGGTGCTCGCGATCGCCCTGGGCGAATTTCTTTCCCTCGAATTCGAAAACGTAGAGGGACTCAGGTGCATCGGTGAAGAAGGCGGTGTTGATGAAGGGCGCCTTCGGCTGCACGAGTGCACCCGCGCCCTTGACCACGATCGTCCCGAAAACCGCCAGCCCACAGAGCAGCACGAGATACGTCGCGCCACGGAACAGCCAAAACGTCGCGCGCTCGAAGCGCCGCGCGGCGTTGGGCTGGCTCTGGAAAATATGGGCGGTGGCGCTCATCGCTCAACCGATGGAAATCCGGTAGCGGCGCACGATGCCCTGCGCGGCGTAGTTGATGAGCAGCGAAAGGAAAAACAGTAGTAGCCCAACGACAAAGAGCGCGCGGTAATGGATGCTCCCGCGCACGACTTCGCCCATCTCCTGCGCAATGATGCCCGTCATCGTATGCACCGGCTGCGTGATCACCCCGAGCCCCGCCGAAAAGTCCGGGATCGCGATGCGGTTGCCCGCACAGAGGAGCACAACCATCGTTTCTCCAATCACGCGACCGAGGCCGAGCAAAACGGCGGAAATAATTCCCGAAAGGGACGCTGGCACGATGATCTTGACGATCGTCTGCAGACGCGAGGCGCCGAGGGCGAACGAGGCCTCCTTGAACGCACGCGGGACGTTGTTGAGCGCGTCTTCCGCGAGCGTGAAAATCGTCGGCACCGCGAGCAGCGCAAGCAGGCAGCCGGCGGTGAGCACGTTGAGCCGCTCGCTGTACGGAAACCCGGGTACCCACGACAGCCACGATTGCTGCGACACGGCCCGCAGCGTCTGGCCGAGGATCGCGATCCCGAAAAATCCGAGCACCACCGACGGAATCGCCGAAATGAACTCGATGCACGGTTTGATGAATTTTTGCTCGGTCGCGGAAGCGATTTGATTCACGTAGACGGCCGCACCCACGCCGAAGGGCACCGCAATGAGCAGCGCGACGAACGAGACGAGCACCGAGCCGACGAGCAACGGGATCACGCCATACCAGTCCTGCCAGAAACTCGCCGTGAGCCACTCGCGTCCGAACACAAACGCCGTGAACGACTGCGCAGCCGGCACCGGCTTCGTGTAGTCCCACGTCATGAGATTTTTTTCGATGGCGGGAAAGCCTGCAATGTAAGTGCGCGAAAGATCCTTGAATCGATCGAGGCGAGCCTCGATTTCAGGCGCCGGCATTTTGGGCGCGGCGTCGAGGGCGGCCGCGAGTTTTTGGGCGAGTTCGCGGTTAGCGGCCAGGTAGGCGGTCCTTGTTTCGAGCAGCGGCTTCAACTCGGCGGAAAAATTCACCGCGTCGATTTTGACGGCGGCTGCCTCGGCCGTCTTACCCACCGCGAGCAACTGACGGCGCTCCTCCTCCTTGTCTCCCGCGACGATGAACTTCGTTTTGATCGCGGTCGCCTGCTCCGTGAGATCAGATACGATCGCGCGGAGGGGATCGATCGCGGAGCCAAACTGATCGGCAAAGGCATCAAACGCAGCGAGCGCGGCGTTGGCGTCGGCGAGGGAGAGTTTTTTCTCCTGCTGGAGAAACGCGATCTGGCGCACCCTCAAATCGGAAAGATAGCGCGTGAGCGCAGTGTGATCGTCAGTTTGGGCGCGGATGAAGTCGACGTATTCGAGCCCGGCCTGACGGTAAATGCGGAGATTCTGGCGGTTCTGCGCGAAGAAGCCGAAGCCTTCGCGAAAGAGAAAAATCGTGATGAGCGCAAGCACGACGACTGAGACGAGGGCGTTGCCGCCAAAGAACGCCTTGATCGCGTCGTCCAGCGTCAACCCAAGGAGCCGGAGCCGTTTTTTTGAGACGGCGAAGGCAGCGGGTGCGGCAACCGTGGCGGTGGAATCGCTCATGCGTCGCTAGCAACACGCCCGGCCAGCCCACAACCGTCAAGCGGCGCGCTGTTACAATCAAGTGACGCCCCCAGGCTGCGTTCGCAATGGGACTTGCGTTACGAAGCTGGGCTGCACTCCCTGCGATAGTAGCCGCTCTCGGGCGCCGCAACCCTCCGCCTTTTTCCCCGTCTTGCTTTACGCGCATGAGCCCAGACCGCCCGTCGTTCGCAGTCGCCCGGAGCACGTTCCGGCTTTGGCTGGGTAGTGTGTTCGGGCTGACCTTGGTGGCGAGCGCCTTCGGCCAGACGTCGAACGACGGTCTCTTGCCCCTTGGGGGCGATCCCTATGCCTCCGTGCCCGTACGTCCGGTGGTGATCTGTTTCCCGCCCACTCCGCCGCCGCTCGACCGGGCCGTCGCGCATGTCACGCCCCCGATGCCGCGGCCTTTAACCCCGCCGCCCGAACTGGCCAACTACACGAACGAGTTATTTTACGCGCCGCTCAGCACCCGCCTGCTTGAGAAAGACCTCAACGATCAAATGCGCACGCGCATCGCTGCATTTCATAACGCGCAGGCGGACGCGCTGGCCGAGCTGCGCGCCGAGATCGAGCAAGTGCGCGGGGCCGACGCCCCGACGCGCCGCCACGCCTTGGAAGCGCTCGCGCGCCATCAAACCCAGTCACTCGCGGCACTCGAGCAAGAATCCGAACAAATCCGGACCGAACTCGCAGCCGCCCGTTATGACTGGAGCGCGCTGCGCGAATGGGCTCTCGGCGAATCGAGCCGTCGCGGCGATTCGCCGATGGAGATCGCCGCCACGATGCGCGCCTACGCGTTCTACCAAAGCGGGCTCGTGCCGGGCCAGCGCCGGCTGCTCCGCGAAATCTCGCTCGAACTCGCGATGGCGGGCGAAGACGCCGTGGCGGCGCAGGCCGCGCAGCCGTTTATGTTTTTTTCGCCGGAGCCCGCGCGTGTCCTGCTCCCCGACGATCTGCCGGCGGACCTCGCAGGGAAAGTCGCGGCTTATCAGACCAAAAAATCCGCGTTGAAAAAGGAACTCTATGACGCCGTCTACAAATCCGACAGCGCCATGTTATCGCTCCTGCGCCAAATCGCGCTGAAATCACTCGCCAAAAAGCAGGCGCCGCAGCTCGCGGAGCTCGAGCCACTCGCCGAGGAAATTCGCAGCGGACTCGCCGCACTGCCCTCGCCGACCAGACGCCGCACCTCCACTTCCCCGCTCCCGCCCATCCTCTCCGCACGCCTCGATGCAGTCGTCCGCGCCGGCGGCGCCCTGCAAAAGGAAACGATGCAAAAGATCGAGGCCGTGCGCGCCGAAATCGTCGACGAACCGGTCGCGCTCTCCTATAGTTTCGAGGGGAGTGGCTTGAAGTTCACCGTCACCCCTCGCCTCGGACGCTTTGTCCGCTCCGACCCGAACAGACCCATCGCCGATGGCATCGCCGCGCGCATGCGTCAGGTTGAAAACACGATGGCGGAAATCGCCAGTGAGTTTGGCCACCGTCTCGCCGATCTGGTGAACGAGTCCGAGTCGATCCGGGCCGACGCCGCCGTGGCACTCGGGCAAACGAACCGTCGCGTCATCGACGCGGCGCTCGCGGGCGCTCGCGAGAATTCCGCCCTGAAGGAATCCGAAGACGCCTTTAACGAATACCGTTTCGCCGTCTTCGAGCCCGGCCTCTCGCCCGAGCAACGCCGGTTGCTCTTCGGCGGCGCGATTGCGAAACTCGATCTGCCGCTGCTGCGCGGCGAATACCAGCCGACTCGTCGCGCGCAGCAATGGTAAGGTGCGCGAAAAAAACGCGCCGGCAAATCCGGCGCGTTGAGAATCGATTAATTCAGACTCAGCTCTTCGGCGGGCTGACAAAACCCACGTCACGGACGATCTTCTGGCCTTCGTCGCTCAATGTGAACTCGAGGAACTTTGCGGCCTCGCCCGTGGGCTCTCCGTTCGTATAGTAGAACGTCGGACGCGCGTAGGGATAGCTGTGATCGAGCACGGTCGCGGGCGTCGGCGTCTTGCCGTCGACGGCGACGACCTTCACCCCGGGATCGTTGATGTAGGCGAGGCCGACGTAACCGATGCCGGAGGGATTCTTCGCAACTTCCGCGGCGATTTGCTCGTTACCAGCCATCTTCTGCGACGACGAGGCGTAGTCGCGATTCTTCATCGCGAGCGCCTTGAAGTCGGAATACGTGCCGGAGGAGGTGTTGCGCGTGTAGATCGAGATCTTGCCAGGCGTACCGCCGACCGCGGACCAGTCGGCGATATCGCCCGCAAAGATCTGCTCGACTTGGCGCTGCGTGAGTTTCGCGAGCGGGTTGGCGGCGCTGACGATGATGCCGATGCCGTCGAACGCGACAATCGTGGGCTTCAGCGTGACGCCCTTTGCGGTGCCGGCGGACATTTCCGTGGGCTTCGCGCGGCGCGAGCTCATTCCGATCTGGGCCGTTCCATCGATGATCGCGGCGATGCCGGTCGTCGAACCTTCGGCTGCGATCTCGAATGAAACTCCTGGGTTCTTGGCCTTGTAGGCTTCGGCGAGCTGCGGGACGAGTTTGGCGCCGAGCGTGTCGGAGCCCTTGATGACCAGCTTGCCGTCGGCGCGCGCGACAACCGCGGCAACAAGCGTGGCAAGAAAAAGGAGAGTGGATTTTTTCATAGGTGAGTTGTGCGAGGTTTGTCCAGGGCGATCAGAATTTCACGACGAGGTCGACGAGTAGTTCCTGAGATTTGTCGAGATTCCCGAGCGAGAAGGTCATGCCCTTCTGGAGGATTTGAGTGTCGAAGTAGGTGACGTTGAAGTTGGTGAAATCGTTAACGTTGTAGGAGAGCGCGAGCTTCCAGCCCTTTTCATTCAACTTGCTGAGGGCCCAGTCGGAATCGTTGGTATTCGGATCGGTCGCGGTGACACCCACACTGCGGTAGTCGAGCTTGGCGCTGTAGTCACCCTGCACCTTGCCAGTGCCGTAGCTGTAGCCGATTCCGGCGAGCCAGGCAGTGGAACCTTTGCTGAAAAGCGCGGGATTGAGGCCGTAGACGCGATAGGCGCGCGTCGCGCCCGTGGTGTTATATGACGAGTCCCAGTAGACTTTAAAGCCGGTGCCTTCGCCGCGGACGTTGGCCCAGTTCACTTCGCCAGCGAAGGTGAGATAGTCCTGGGCACGGACCGAGCCGACGTACGCTGCCGAGTTGATCGGCGAATTGGTGGGCGTGACGGTCGCGGTCGAGGGGATGTTCGACTGGTTGTAAGCCGAGTAGCCGAGCGCGAAGATCGCGTTGCTCAGATTTTCCGGGGAAAACCAGTGCGTATAAACGGCCTGCTGCTCGAACAGCCAAGTATCGCGGCCAAGGGGTCCGGCGACCTGCTCATTGTTGTCCTGCATGATATGCTGCATGGCGCGGATTTCGAAAGTGTCCTTCGCGCCCGTGAAGTATTTGTAGATTTCGGAAGCACCCTGAGGGCTGATGTCAGGATCCCAGCGCATATCGGTCGCATACATCGGGTTTTTCTGCTTCCCGAGCACAAAGTTCCAGTTGAGGTTCGGCTGCCAACCAATGTAGGCGCGTGCGAGGAAAATTCCGTAATCATCGGCGGCACCGGTGAAGGTCTGGTTCGCCGAATCGGAAGTCTGGGCGGTTTCGAGCGCAAAGCCTGCGCTCCAGCCCTTCTGGAGCAGGACGTCGCCATTGAGGCGAAAACGAAAACGCTGGCGCGAGGTCTCGTTGTTCAATGCCGCTGCGCCAGTAGCGAGCTCGGGCACCTGATCATTATACTCGTAGCGCATCCGCAGATCGCCGGAAAGTTTGAAGCTCACATCCGTCGAGCTCAGGTCGAGTTTGCCGGCGGAGGTATTATTGGCAAAGTCTCGCGACAAATCGGCGCGGAGATTTTCCGCCTCCTGATCAGTGACGATGCCCTTTTTCACGAGCAGATCTATAAGCGCGCCGCTGTCCTGTGCGACGAGCGGAGACGCCAGAAGCATTGTGCCGCCAAGCAGCGCAATGCGGGAGAATTTCAGATTGAACATGTGGATGTGAAACGAGGTTGGAGCACTCGAACTGGATCGCCTCCACAGTGGCGGTCAAATGTTACAAACGCGTGGCGTCTGTGTGACAAAGCCGCAAAACACGCCCGCCTCCGGCCGCTTTGGCCACGCTCGGATCAGTCCCGTCCGCTAGTTGCCCACGGCGAACCGCAAAGCGTATTGGGCTTGGTTGAAGTCGGCGACCGTCGCGAGGTAGTCGCGGCGCGCTTTGGCCAATTCGTCCTCAGCCTGCAAATCCTCCAGCACAGCGCTGACGCCGGTATCGCGGCGTGCACGCGAGAGCCGCGCGGTTTCATCGGCGGCCTCGAGTGCCTTGCGCGCGAGATCGATTTGCTCGGCGAGCGAGCGCAGGCGCGCCCATTGCTCAACCACTTGCCGGCGCACGGCATCACGGGTCTTCTCCAAATCCAGTTCGCTCTGGCGGGTGCGCGCGGCGGTCTCTCGCTCGCGGTTGTGATCAAACAGGCCGCCCGGACCGATGCGCCAGCTCACGCCGAGCGCGTAGTCGTTGCTGGTGTCGAAATCATGCACGGGCGAGGTCGAGCCCGGGCCGCCGCCTAGGCCGCCGATACTGGCTTGCGCGCCGATGCTGGGGATGAGCGGGCCGCGCGTCGCGCCTTGTTGTGCGGCGCGCGCGCCAGCGGTGCGCGCCGTCGCTTCATCGAGCTCGGGTCGTGCAGCCAATGCGTGCGAAATGAGCGCCGCCACATCTTCCGTGGCGCCGGCCAGTGTGAGTGGCGCGAGATCGGCCTCAGCGGGCGTCAACTCGACGGCCGGATCGAGGTGGAGCACCTCCGCGAGGCGGGCCGCCGCGATCCGCTGCTCGGCGCGCAGGCGGCTGAGCGCGAGTTCGCTGCGCTCGCTGGCCGCGCGCACACGCGCGGAGTCGCCGCGAAACACCAGGCCGGCGTCGACGTTGGCCGCGATCTGTTCCGCATGCCGGCGCGCGATACGCGCCGATTCCTCGGCCGCCCCAACCGCGGCGCGGGCACCCGCGAGCTGAAAGTAAGCGACCGCCGCGCGATAAATCGTCTCCCGCTGGCGCGCGGCGAACGCGGCCTCGTTGGCGCGGACCACCTGGTGCGCGACGAGGTTTTGATAATAGACTTCGCCCAGATCGAATTGCGCGTTGAGCGCGAGGCCGGCGGCGAGCGAGTTTTTATCGGCGTCGAGGATCGGCCCGTTGACGGCCTGAATATTGTTCTCATGTCGCCGCACCACGACCGAAGGAGCGATCCACGGAAAATATCGGGCGCGCGCCGAATCGTTCGCCGCCCGGGCCTCGGTAAGCTTCTCACGCGCGATCTGCACGTCAAGGTTGTTGGCTCCGGCCAGTCGCAGCGCCGTCGGCAGGTCGATCACGTTGCCGGAAGGCGCGGGCGAATTCGCCGCGAGGACGGCCGCGGCAAACGTAAACAAAAGGGCGAAGTGGCGCACGCGGCTCATTTGGCTTCCGTGGCGTTGACGGGCTGTTCAGGCGCGAGTGTGAGCCTGCCGACGAGAATCACGGCCTGCGCGGCGTCGAGACCTTTCAGCACCTCCACTTGCGCGCCGTCGTTGAAACCGATCGTGAGCGGAATTTTCTGCGCTTTGCCACCGTTGGCGACAAACGCGAACGCCGCCGTCTTTTCCATCACGAGCGCATCGGCGGGGATCAATAGCGCGTCGGTGTGCTTCTCCACGCCGAGACGCGCCCGGGCATACATGCCGGGGCGCAGCTCACCGTCAGAATTCGGCAGATCGGCTTCGACGAGCATCGTGCGCGTGGACTCGTCGAGCGCGTAGCCCATGCGCGAGACCTGACCGGAGAAAACTTTCCCCGCGAGGCCGTCGACACCGAGCTTCACCGGCTGGCCGGGACGCACCCGCGATGCCTCGATCTCGGGCACGGGAATCTGCACGCGCACCGTGCGAAAATTGGCGAGCGTGAACAGCGCCGCATTTTGCGCCGCACCGCCGGCGCTCGGCGCGGCGAGAAACGCACCGACATCCGCGAACCGCATCGTGATCGTGCCGGCGAACGGCGCGACGATCCGCGCGTAGCCGAGCAGCGTTTCCGTGCGATCGAGGCTGGCTTGGGCAATTTGCAGACGCGCTTTCGCCTCGTCGGCGGCTGCGGGCGTGATGAGGTCAGGCGCTTTCGCCTGCGCGGCAGTCACGCGTTCCAACGCCACTTTCGCCACCGCGACATCGGCGCGGTAGCGCGCGACATCGGCGGCAAGCTCCGGCACCTCAAGTTCAGCGAGCACCTGGCCGGCGCGGACCTGATCGCCCTTGTCGACCGCGATCGTTTTAAGATAGCCGGCGACTTTCGGATAAAGCGTGACCTGCTGATCGGCGTGGAGCGTGCCGGGCAGGCCAACATAGCGGACAATCTCGCCGCGCTGGGGATGCACGGTCTTCACCTCGACGGGCGCGGCAGGTTGGGCGCCGAGCGGAAATACGCAGAGCGCGAAGATACCGGCACGGAAAAAAATGGGGGAGTTCATGTTGGCGAAGGTCAGTTCAGCGAGAGCCCGGAGGAGCAACATAGTGGTCACCGAGCGGATCGTCGGGATCGAGCGAACGCGATCGCGTGCTCGCTCCGCGCCGCAACAGCGCGAAAACCGCTGGCAACACGAAGAGTGTGGCGAGCGTCGCGCAAACGAGCCCGCCGATCACGGCGCGACCGAGGGGAGCCGTTTGACCACCACCCTCCCCCAGCCCTAGCGCCATCGGTATCATGCCGGCGATCATGGCGCAGCTCGTCATCAGGATCGGACGCACGCGGCTGCGCGCGCCCTCGACTGCCGCGGCAAGCGCATCCGCGCCCGCGACCCGCGAGCGCTCCGCAAACGTCACCAGCAGGATCGCGTTGGCCACGGCAACACCGATCGCCATGATCGCTCCCATCGCCGACTGAATGTTGATCGTTGTGCGCGTGAGCCAGAGGGCGAGCGCGACGCCGGCGAGCGCGGCGGGCACGCTCGCAACGACCGCCAGCGACAGCCGCAGCGATTGAAAATTGGCCGCGAGCAGGAGAAAAATCACCGCCACCGCCACGAGCAGGCCCGAGCGAAAACCGCCCAGGAGCTCCTGCAGCGGCGGCACCTGGCCGCGAACCGCGACATTCGTCTTTGCCGGCGGGGCGTTGGCCGCGAGCACGCGCGCGATGTCGTTCGCGACATGGCCGAGATCGGAACCATATATGTTAGCGGTAATCGAGACGATGCGGGCCATGTTGTAGCGCGCGTATTGGCCGACCGCCGAGCCCGGCGCGATCGTCGCGACACTGCGCAGGTAAACCGGCTCGCCGGAAGCCCCGCGCACCACGGGAACGTTTTTAAGATCGTCGAGCGAGCTGGTCAGCGCCTGCGGAATCTGTACCTGGAGATTGTAGGAAACTCCTGAGCCTGGGTCGGCCCAGAAATTGGCGACGGTGAAACGACTCGAGGTCGTCGCGGCGACGAGCGAGCGCGTGACGTCAGTGGTCTTCACGCCGAGCAGGCCGGCGCGTTCGCGATCGACGGTCACGTCGATTGTAGGGAAATCGAGGTTCTGCGCGATCTGCACGTCGCGCAGCGCAGGGAGTTCCTTGAGTTTCGCGAGGAGATTTTCCGCGTGGTCCCGGCTGACGGCGAGGGTCGGCCCGCTGACGGCGATCTCGATGGGAGTCGGCGAACCAAAGCTCATCACCCGCGAGACAATGTCCGCCGGCTCGAACGACACGCGCGCGCCCGGCAACTCGGCCGCGAACACCGTCCGCAGCCGCTCCTGTAGCGCGGGCCCATCGAGCTGAGCATCAGGCCTGAGCTGCACCGCAAACCACGCCTCCTCGGGGCCGCCGTTCCAGAGGTAAATCAGGTTGATGGGATAGTTCGGCGCGTGCACCCCCACGAGGCCGATCGTGAGCGCCACCCGATCGGTACCTGCTTCGCGCTTGATGAGGTCGAGCGCCTTGAGCGCAAGCGCTTCGGTGTTTTCGATCTTGGTGCCCGCGGGAGCGCGCACGCGAAACGCGAACTGCCCGGCATCCACGCGCGGGAAGATTTCCAATCCGAGCCGTCCACCGACGAACCAAATTATCGCCGCCGAGGCGACGAGGTAGAGCAGGACGAGCGCGAGGCGGGCGCCGGCGAGGCGTGTGAGCAGGGTGGCGTAACCTCCTTGCAACGCCGCAAAGGCACCGCGCGCGCCCTGCGCGCGGGCGATCTCGTCCTTCTCATGGGCCCGCACGAGCCAGACCGTGAGTACAGGCACAAGCGAGCTGGAGAAAATATACGATGCGATCATCGCAAAGCCGACGGCCAGCGAGAGCGGCACGAACAGCGCGCGGGCCGGACCCGTCATGAAAAACGACGGCAGAAACACCGCCACGATGCAGAGCATCGCGAGCAGCCGGGGCAGCGCCGTCTCGCGGGTCGCGTCCCGCGCGGCGCGGGACGGGCTGCCACCACTGGCGAGATGCGTGTGGATGCTCTCCATGGTAACGGTCGCCTCGTCGACGAGAATGCCGACGGCGAGCGCTAGGCCGCCGAGCGTCATCAGATTGATACTTTGGCCGGTGAGCCAAAGCGCAGTCGTCGCGGCAAAGAGCGCAAGCGGAATATTGACCACGACCACGAGGGCACTGCGCCAGTCGCGCAGAAAAATCAACACCATCAAACCGGTGAGCACGGCGCCGATAATACTCTCCTTCGTGAGGTTGGAAATCGCCTGGACTACGACGGGCGACTGGTCGAACTCGTAGGTAACATTGATGTCGTCGGGCACGGCGGCCTTGAATTTCGGCAGGCTCGCCTTGACGAGTTCGACGACGGAAAGCGTGGAGGCGTCGGCGCGTTTTGTGACCGGCATGTAGACGGTGCGCCGGCCGTTCACGAGCGCGTAGGAGGTGACGAGATCGGAACTATCCTCGACCGTTGCGACGTCCCGCAAAAATACCGCGCCATTCGCGCCACCACGCAGGACCGTGCCCTCGAGGTCCTTGATGTTCTTGGGAATCGCGTTGACCGGGACGATGGGATACTTGTCCCCGAGATTCATATTACCCGAGGGGCTGACGGCGTTGGACTGGGTCATCGCTTGTACGATGTCGTCGGGTGCGAGGCCGTAGGCGCGCAGGCGATCGGGTTTCACGTTGACGACGATCGTGCGAGCGCTGCCGCCGAATGGCGGCGGGGCCGACACACCGGGCAACGTGGCGAACAGCGGACGCACCATGTTGAGCGCGGCATCCTGCATCTGGCCGACGGTGCGATTGGGATTTTCCGTCGAGAAGACGAGGTAGCCGACCGGCACGCTGCCCGCGTCGAACCGCGTGACGAACGCCCCCGGCGCACCCGGCGGCATGAACGAGCGCGCGCGGTTCACGTAAGCGACGGTCTCCGAAAGCGCCGCCGACATGTCGGTGCCTGGATAAAACTGGAGCTTCATGATCGCGGCGCCCTGAATCGACTTCGACTCCACGTGCTCGATGCCCGTGATGTAGAGGAAGTGATACTCGTAATAGTAGGTCAGGTAGCCCTCCATCTGCGCCGGGTCCATGCCGCCATAGGGCTGCGCCACGTAGATTGTCGGAACGCCGAGTGGCGGGAAGATGTCGCGGGTCATCCGCTTGATCGCCACGCCGGCCGCGAAAATCACTGCGACGATCGCGACGATGACCGTGAGCGGGCGGCGGAGCGAAAGCTGGGTGAGATTCATGCGGCGAAGATCAGAGGGTGAGCGCAAGACGGCCGAACGTCGCCAAGGTTCGACATTTTATTTGCGCTCGAAAAATAAGTGGTCGACTGGGCAACTTAAGGCGAGAGCGCCTTGCGCCGCTCGACGAGTGCCAGCAGCAAGTCCCCTTTGGCCAAACTGCCGCGCAACGTGCCGTCGGCCTCCACCACCGGCAAACGCTCGGCGACGACGCCTAGGAATTTCCCGAGCGCCTCCGCGAGCGACTGCTCGGGCGCGACGCGCGGAAAGTCCTCGTGCAGGATGTCGCGCGCGATCACCAACTCCGCGAGATCGGGCTCGCCGAGGTAGGGCTTGATGTCGTGCAACGAGACCGCGCCGAGGAATTTTCCCTCGCGGTCGACCACGTAGAGGTTGGTCACGCGCACGCCGAAAAACGTCTTTGCGATGTCGGCGAAGCGCGCGTTTTCGAGCACAACCGGCGGCTTCGCTCGCGTCAGATCGGCCACGCGCGTCTCGGCAAACGGCGGCGATGAATCCGCCGATTGCGCCTTCTTTTTCAACGACTCGCTGTAGAGCGACGTGCTCGCGATGCCGCGCGAGGTGTAATACGCGACCACGCTGCACAGCATCAACGGCAGGATGATGTCGTAGCTCAGCGTCATCTCGAAGAGCAGAATTACCGCCATCACCGGCGCGTGACTCGCGGCCGAGAGAAACGCGCCCATCCCCACCAGCGCGAACGCCCGCGGATCGAGGGCCGCCACCGGCCACACCGCGTGCACCAGCGTCCCGAAAAGAAAGCCCGTGCTCGCGCCCACGAACAGTGACGGCGTAAACACACCGCCTGGCGCACCCGAGCCAAACGACGCCATGGTCGCGAGCCATTTGCACGCGAAAATGCCGATCAGCGCGACCCAGAACAGCCGGCCATTGAGAATGTCGACGACCACCGAGTAGCCGTTGCCCGCGACCTGCGGGACATTGATCGCCATCACGCCGACCGCGAGCCCGCCGAGTGCGAGGCGCGCGACGATGGGCAGCCGCAGCGACACGAAGAATTTTTCCGCCTGCTTCAATGACGACAAAAACCAAGGCGCCATCGAACCCGCGATCAGCCCGAGCACGACATACGGCCCCATCTCCCAGGGCGAGTTGAGTTGAAACGCCGGCACGCGATACAGCACGTGCGCCGCCGTGAGCACGCGAACGGTGAGCGTCGCGACGACGGCCGACACCGCGAGCGGTCCGAGGCTTTCCATCGCGATCGTGCCGAGGATGATCTCCGCCACAAAAAACGATCCGGCGATCGGGGCGTTATAGGCGGAGGCGATGCCGGCCGAGGCACCGCACGCGACGATCAGCCGCAGTTGCGGCGGCGTGAACAGCCGCCAGCGGCCGACGAGCGATGCGAGCATCGCCGCGAGTTGCACCATCGGACCTTCGCGGCCGATCGATCCGCCGGAACCGATGGAAAAAAGCGCCGCCGTGCTTTTGACGAGGCTCGCACGAATGGGCACATGGCCGTTGCCGATCACGATCGCCTCCATGTAATCGGTCGAACTCTGCGCACGCGTCAGGCGCTGGCCGAACAGCAGCACCAAGCCCGCGCACGCACCACCCGCCGTCGGCACGATCAGGCGTCCCCACCACGGGAGCTGGCGCATCGAGTCGACGACATCGACGTTGGCGCGGCCGAAAAATCCGTGCACCCCCTCGGCGAGACCGGAAAAGACCAGCGAGGCGAGCGCGCCGAGAAACCCCGCCAGCGCGGCCCACAGCAGCGTCGCCTGCCACTCGGTGGGCTGGAGTTTTTCCTGAATCCACAGCCGCCAGCGCAGCAGCCGCAGCACGCGCTTCATCAAGAGCGCGGCCGGATCAGTGACGGCTTTCATTTTTTCGAACGTCGCGCCAGGACGGCGCGAAACTCCACCTCGTCCGCCGCCGCGAGCAAAGCCGCACGCGTAGCCGTGTGGTTCAAAAATCGCGACAGCCCCGCGACCAGCTGCAGGTAGTCGGCCACGGCGGCCTTCGGCGTGCCGACCAGAAACACGAGGCGCACGCGCGAATGCTCGGCATCGAACGCGACCTCGCTCGTCGTCCGTCCAATCGCCAGCACGAGGCGCGACACGGCCGCTGTGCGCGCGTGCGGCAGCGCGATGTCGTCGGCGATGCACACGGTCGAGAGCGTCATGCGCTCGGTCAAATCCACGAGCAACCGCGCCGGATCCGTCACCGCTCCTCCCGCCGTTCCGAGCCGCGCGTGGAGCGCGCGTACTGCCTCGGCGCCAGTCGTTGCGCGCAAATCGAGCGCAAGCGCATCCGGTTGGGCAATGAGATCGAGCGGAGAATTCACGTGGCGTAAACGTAAGCGCCCGGCCCGGCGAAACAAGGCCGCGTTTGCGAATTCATGGATCGGCTTTGCACCGCGCTTGCACCGGCACGCGATTTTCCCACGCTGCGTGGGTATGAGCGCCAAAAACAAGCGAGCCGCCGCGCAAAAATCCCCTCCAACCCCTCCTTCGGCCATTTCACTTCCGACGGACACCACCACAGCCGTCACCGCTGAGCCGTTCTACAAGCGCCACCCAAAGATCGCCAACGCGATCTTCGCCGCGCTCTGCGTTTACGTTGCGATGCTCTGGCTCCTCGCGCTCGATCAGACGTTTCACTGGGGAATCTTCGGGCCCAAAGTGCCGCCGATGCCATGAGCACCCGCCTTCACCGTTTTTTTCTCGCCTACCTGATGTTGGGCGCTGCCAGACTCATCTTCGCTGCGGACCTGTCCGCCGACGAACGCCGCCTCACCGGCTACATCGACGAGCACCACGGTGAAATCAACGCGCTGCTCGAGCAGGCCGTGCGCATCGACAGCGCTACGGAAAATCTCGAGGGCGTGAAAAAAGTCGGCGCACTCTACCGTGGCGAGCTCGATCAAATCGGCTTTGCCACGCGCTGGATCGACATGCCCGTAGAGCTGAAACGCGCCGGCCACCTCTTCGCTTCGCGCACGGGCACGCACGGCAAACGCCTGCTCCTCATCGGGCACCTCGACACCGTGCTGCCCGGCGGCACCTGGCGCGTCGAGGGCAACCGAGCCTACGGCGCTGGCGCGGGGGACATGAAGGGCGGCGACACCGTGCTCCTCGTCGCGCTCAAGGCCCTCGCCAGCATCGGCGCGCTCGACGGCACTCAGATCACCGTGGCGTTTACCGGCGACGAGGAATCCGCGGGCCACCCGATCGACATCTCGCGCCGCGACCTGATCGAAGCGGCGAAGAACAGCGACTACGCGCTGGCGTTTGAAAACGCTGTGCGCGACACCGCGACCGTCGCGCGCCGCGGCTCGAGCAATTGGCGGCTCGAAGTCTCCGGCATTCAAGGCCACTCCAGCGCGATTTTCTCGGCAGCGTTCGGGGACGGCGCGATCTACGAGGCCGCGCGCATCCTCAATTCGTTTCGCGAGCAGCTGCGCAAGGAGGACGGCCTGACGTTCAGCCCCGCCATGATTCTCGGCGGCACCGACGTCGAAGCCTCGGGCAACGGCGGCACCGCGTCCGGCAAAGGCAACGTGATCGCGCGCACGGCGATCGTGAAAGGAGATCTGCGTTTCTCCTCGCCCGAGCAACTTGCCCGCGCCCGCGCGACGATGACCGAGATCGCTTCGCACAACCTGCGCCGCACGTCGGCGAAGCTCACGTTCGAGGACAGTTATCCCGCCATGGAAGCAACGCCCGCCAACCTCGCGCTCCTCGATCAACTCAGCCAGGTCAGCGTCGATCTCGGTTTCGGCAAAGTCGCCGCATGCGATCCGAAGGAGCGCGGCGCGGGCGACGTGTCGTTTGTCGCGCCGATTATTCCAAGCCTCGACGGTCTCGGCGCCCGCGGCGGCGGCGCGCACACTCCCGGCGATTTCGCCGACACGAAGTCCCTGCCCGAGCTCGCCAAGCGCACGGCGATTTTGATTTACCGGATGACGCGGTGAGCGAACCGCTTGTCGGCGCCGCCCCGGGGAAACGGGCAATCGATGAGCCCCTTTCGCCAAAAGATGCGCATCCGACAGGCGACAGCGGGAGTATGTTCGGCCAACCCCGATCGCCCCATGAAACACACTGCGTCCGTCCTTGCGCAGCAGTGGACGTGGCACCACCACGCCCTCCTCAAAATCCGCGATGCCCTGCGGCGCGAGTGCGAAGAGCACAGCGATGCCGCCCGTCGCATCACCGAAGCCGACGTGCATGACGCGGCGGACACCGCCAATCTCAATACCGACTACAGCACGTTGATTGCAGAAATCAGGTTTGAGGAAGCCGAGATGGTGGAGGTGGAAGCCGCACTCGAACGACTGCAACGGGGTGCCTACGGTATTTGCGAGGCGACCGGCCAGCCGATCGAACCGGAGCGACTGCGGGCGTTGCCGTGGACGTGTCTCTGCCAGCGCGCCGCCGCGCAAGCCGCCTTGCGCGAAATGCGCTAGCCACCTCGCTCAGTCGAGCGTGTAGGGCTCCTGCCCGTCCTCCGACTCGGTCGTCGTCGTCAACGCAACGAGGCTGCGCAGGCTCGTGAAGTGCTGGCTCAGATCGAAGTCGCCGCCGAGCCCGCCGATCAGTTTGTCAAAGAGGTCTTTCTTTGAGGCCTTGAGCGCTTGGATGCGTTCCTCGATCGTACCGGCGGTGACCATGCGGTAGACGAACACCGTGCTCTTCTGGCCGATGCGGTGCACGCGATCGACGGCCTGCGCCTCGACGGCAGGGTTCCACCATGGGTCGAGGAGGAAAACGTAATCGGCCGCGTGCAGCGTGATGCCGGTGCCGGCGGCTTTGAGCGAGACGAGCATCACGGCCGCGCCGGTCGCGGTCTGGAAACCCTGCACGGGCTTCTGCCGATCGAGCGTCATGCCGGTGAGTTCGAAGCGCGGGAGCTCGGGAAACTTTTCCGTCAGCGCCGTGCGCACGCGATCGAGCAGCATCACGAATTGCGAGAAGATGACGACCTTGTGGCCGCTGCTGATGATCTCGGTGAGCTTTTCGACGAGCAGGTTGATCTTCCCCGAGTCGGACAGCGGAGACTTGAGCCACGGCAGCATGTCCGGATCGCAGCAGGTCTGGCGGAGGCGCGTTAGCAACGCGAGAAACCCGAAACTCTTTTCGCGCATCGCCGCGCCGACGTCGTCGCCCAGCCGATCGAGGCCCTCGCTGCAGATACGCGCGTATTCCGCGCGCTGCACGTCGGTGAGCGGGCAGATGAGATCCATTTCAACTTTTTGCGGAAGCTCGGTCGCGACTTCGTTCTTCGTGCGACGGAGAATGAACGGCGCGAGCTGCGCTCGGAGCCGCGTGAGCGTGCCCTCGCGATCGGCGACCAGCCCGGACTCGAACGCCGCGCGCGAACCGAGGAGACCCGGCAGCAGGAAGCGAAAGATGCTCCAGAGATCGAGCTGGCGGTTTTCGAGCGGCGTGCCGGTCAGCACCACGCGATGCTGCGCGCGGACCGCGAAGCACGTCTGGGTGATCTTCGCGTCGGGATTCTTGATAAACTGGCCCTCATCGAGCACGGCGTAACCGAACTCCACGTTACCGAGCAGCGCCCGGTGCTTGCGGAGCTGCGTGTAGCTCGCGAGCCAGATGACGGCATCGGTCCGGTGCGTGAAGTCGTGCCCGGTCTTGAGCACATCAACGAGCAGCGACGGAAAAAATTTCGCGATTTCCTCACGCCACACGGGCACGACGCTCGCCGGGCATACAATCAGGGTCGGCTTTTCGGTGACGCGACGCGCGGCCAGCAGCGCGAGGACCTGCATGGTTTTCCCGAGGCCCATTTCATCGGCGAGCAGTCCGTGGCAACCGACGTCGCCGAGGTGGTGCATCCACTCGACGCCGCGGCGCTGGTAGGGCCGCAGCAACTCTGGCAATGCCGGCGGCGCGGGCGGCGGCGCCAGCACCGACTGCCGCCACGCCTCGATCTCAGGCGAGAGCGTGAGCTTCAGGCGCGCATCGCTGAAGAGCGAAAAAATCAGATACGGCGAGAGCGAGGTCGCTTCGGCGCCTTGGGTTTCCTCGACGTTCTTCTGCCAGGCGTTGAACGAATCCCACTTTTCCGCGGGTAGCGTGACGATGCCGATGCTCGGCAGGATCACCGGCTGGCCGCCGCGTTTGAGCAGCGACTTCACTTCACCGTCAGTGAGCATGCGCTCGCCCGCGCGGAATATCCACCGGAGGTTCAGCGCGGTGCCGTCGGTGCCGCCACGGCCGTTCGCGGCTGGGCCGCGCTCCGCGACCGCCTCGATCTCGATCGCGCGCGTGCCCTTCAGGAGGTTGTCGGCTTTGTCATCGAGTTCGACGGCGAAGAGGCGCTTCCACGCGGGCAGCACCATTTTTAAAAATTTGGGGATTTCGACGAGCGACTCCATCAGGTAGACGCCCGTTTCCTGATCGTAGTGGAAGTGCGCCTTGCGCGCGTAGGCGGCGAGGCCGATCAGTTTGGCGCGCTCGGCGGAGGAGACGTGGCCGTTACCATCGGCATGCGCGTCGGGCCCGAGCGCGGGGATGCGGCTCTTCTTGTTGACTGAAAGCCACTCGGCCTGAAACGAGAGGCCGATGGTGCGCGTTTTAAACACGAGCACGAGCGTGCGCGACGGGCCGACGCGCGCGGCCGGTGCGGCGCCATGGCCGTTGCCCGCGCCGTGCGCCAACCCGGAACCGTTGCGGGCGAACGTTGAAACCAAGCCCGGCATTTTCGGCGTCGCCGGGCTGTGGCCGTTGCCCTGACTCGACGCTGAACCATGGCCGTTGCCCCGCGCGACGTCATGATCCGCACCGGATGCGTCGGCGGTGAGCGGCCGGTCGCCGGGCAACGGAGAAATTTCGTCGGCCACCAGCTCCTCGATTTCGTGGAGGCCGGCGACGGCCAGCGCGCGCGCGATCTCGAGATCGGTCGAAGAGGAGCGCACGGAGAGTCCCTCGGAGGTCCATTCGATCACCGCATACTCGTCTTTTTTTTCGATGCGGCGATGCACGATCGCATCGCGATCGGTCAGCTCGAGTTCGCGCACCTGGCCGTCGCGATAGATTTGGCGGCCCTGCTCCAACTGCGTGTCCGTGAACGACGACGCCCAGTCGGTTTCAAGCTTGCTGAACCAAAATTCGAGGGAATTTGGAGTGTAGACGCGCTTGGGGCCGTGGGACTGCATTCGCCTAAAAAAAGCGACCGTAGAAACCGCCCGGCGTGGTGCAATCCCGAAGTTACGCCATTTTTCCGCGGGAAACCCGCGCCGCACCCGTCGCGCAACTCAGTCCCGCCGCCGCAATTCCGCGCGAATCACATCGAGCGTGCGTGCGACCGCACCGGCGTTGTCGCGATGCCACTGCGCCGCCGCCGCCGCGAGTGCTTCGCGGCGCGCCGCATCGCGCATCAAACCCTGCACCTCATCCGCCAGTTCGTTTGCACCGGCCACCTGACGCGCCGCGCCGCGCGCGACGAGATCGCGCGCGATCATTTGAAAGTTGCCCATGCCCGGCCCGAACACGATCGGCTTTTCGAGCGCGGCGGCCTCGACCGGCGTCTGGCCCTCGGTGTGCGGCGGCAGGCTCTTGCCCACAAAGACCAAATCCGCGAGCTGCGCGAGCTTGCGGAGTTCGCCGGTCGTATCGCCCACCACGACGTCGACTTCGCCGGCCGCGAGCCCGCGCGAACGGAAGTGATATTTCAGGCCGGCCTTTTGCAGCAGCCGCTCGATCTCCACGCGGCGCTCGGCATGACGCGGCACCACGAGGAGCGAGCACCGCACCCCGCGCTCACGCGTGAGCCTGAGTGCGGCGAGCAGGGCCTCGCATTCCCCCGGCCACGTTGACGAGCCGAGCAACACGAGGCCGGCGGGGAGGCCAAGCTCACGGCGGAGTTGCGCGCGCTCTGCCTCCCCGAGCAGCGGGATGTTCACGTCGAGCTTGATGTTGCCCGTCGTGAAGATTTTTTCCGCCGGCACGCCGAGTTCGCGAAAGCGCTCCTCGTCGTGTGCCGAGCACGGCAGCAGCCGCGTGATGCCGTCGAGCATCAGGTGCGCAAACGCCGAAAACGTTTTCATCCGCCCGAAACTCCGATCGGACAGCCGCGCATTGATCGCGATCACGGGCACGCCACGGTTCTTCGCCTGCCGCATGTGTTCCGGCCACCGCTCTCCCTCGGTCAACACGACGAGATCGGGATTAATTGCGCTCCACGCCCTCGCCGAAAACCACCACCAGTCGATTGGAAAATAGCCGATGCCAAGCGTCAGTCCGAGGTAGCGATCGTTGCCGATGCGAAAGCCGGTGCTCGTCGTCGTCGTGAGATAAACCTCGTGTCCGTCGCGGCGCAGCGCCTCGAGAATCGGTGCGATCGCAAGCATCTCGCCGACACTCACCGCCTGCAGCCAGATGCGGCGGGAGCCCGTGTGCTTGGACGGCAGCGTCGGGTGCCCGCCAAACCGCTGCCGGAAACCACCGCGATAGCCGCCACGCCGCCACATCCGCCGGAGATAAACCGGCGACGCCACGAGCAGTGCGGGAAGAAAAAGAAGTCGGTAGAGCCAAAGCATGCGGCAACCCTTAGCAACGGGCCGGCAATGCACCACGACCGCCACGCGTTTCCCAGCCTTTTGTGCTTTTGCCCGGAACACGTTCATCGCAGTCTCCCAGCCATGTTGCACCTCCGCCGATCGCGCCCCGCCCTGCTCGCCGTTTTCGTGATCGTGCTCGCTGCCGCCCGCGCCGCGCTCCCGTTTCCCCAGGAGGGCAGCGATCTGAAACCCGATCCGGCGGTGCATTTCGGCGTGCTGCCCAACGGACTCCGCTACGTCATTCGCCCCAACGCCGAGCCGAAAAACCGCGCCTCGCTCCGCCTGCTCGTCGAGGCGGGCGCGTTCGACGAACGCGACGATCAGGATGGTCTGGCCCACTTCCTTGAGCACATGGCCTTCAAGGGCAGCACCCACTACGCGCCCGGCACGCTCATCAAATTTTTCCAACGCATGGGCATGAACTTCGGCGGCGACACCAACGCCAACACCACGGTTGATCGCACGCTCTACCAAATCGAGCTGCCCGACACGAACGAAGCGACGCTCGCCGAGGGACTGCGCGTATTTTCCGATTTTGCCGGCGGTCTCCTACTGAAACCCGAGGAGATCGACTCGGAGCGCGGCGTCATCCTCAGTGAGAAACGCACGGCCGATTCCGTCGGCTATCGCATCGGCCACGCCACGCGCGATTTTCTCTTCGCCGGCACGCTCCTCGAAAAGCGCGATGTGCTCGGCAAGACCGACGTGCTCGAAGAGGCCCAGCGCGATCGCTTCCTCGACCTCTACAACACCTGGTATCGCCCCGAGGCAATGGCCGTAATCATCGTCGGCGACATCGATCCCGCCGGCGTGGAAAAACAAATCGTCGCCGCCTTCGCGCCGCTCGCCCCGCGCGCCGCCGCTCGCCCAGCGCCGGATCTCGGCGCCATCCCGGCCGCCCAAGGCGTGCGTGAATTCTATTACCACGAGGACGAAGCGCCGTCCACCACCGTGATGATCGCCACCGTCGTTTCGCACTCGCGCGAACCCGACACCAAGGCCCGCCAGCTCCGCACCCTTTCGCGCGAGCTCGCCGCCGCGATGATCAACCGCCGGCTCTCTGTCCTCGCGAAAAAGGAAAACGCGCCCTTCCTCGGCGGCGGCACCGGCACGAGCGATGCCTATAATCTCCTCCGCGAGACCAGCATCGGCCTCTCCTGCAAGGCCGACCAGTGGGCCGCCGCGCTTGGGGTCGCCGATCAGGAATTGCGCCGCGCCCTCGAGCACGGCTTTCAAAGCGCCGAGTTGAGGGAAGTCGTCGCCCGCCAGATCAATTCCCTCGAGCAGGCCGTGAAGACCGCGCCCACGCGCCACTCCAATTCCATCGCCGAGGAAATCGCCCAGAGCCTCCTCGACCGCGAGGTCTACACGAGCGCCGAAGACGATCTCGCGCTGCTCAAGCCCGCGCTCGAAAAACTCACGCCCGCCGACTGCCTTGCCGCGCTGCGCGAGGTGTGGAGCGCGCCGCACCGCACCGTGCTCGTGACCGGCAACGCAAAGATCGACGGCGACACCAAGTCAGCGATCGCCGCTGTGTACGAAAAGGCGCATGCCGCGCCCGTGGAGCCCCCCCCGGCCGAGGCCGAGTTGAAGTGGGCCTACACCGATTTCGGCGCGCCTGGAAAAATCGCGAAGCGCGAGCACGTCGCCGACCTCGACGTCACGTTGATCGCCTTTGAAAATGGTGTGCGGCTCAACCTCAAAAAGACCGACTTCGAGGCCAATCGCGTCCGCGTCAATGTGCGCGTCGGCACCGGCGAACTCACCGAGCCGAAATCGCAGCCTGGCCTCGCCGCCTACGCCGGAATGACGTTTTCCGCCGGCGGCTTAGGCAAGCACAGCGCCGACGATCTGCGCCGCATCCTTGCGGGCCGCACGGTCGGCGCCGGGCTCGGCGTCGGCGCCGACGCGCTGTCATCTGGCGGCACGACCAATCGCGAAGATCTGCTACTCGAACTCCAGCTCATCGCCGCACATCTGGTCGATCCCGGCTACCGCGCCGAGGCCGCGCGCCAGGCACAAAAGAGTCTCGAGCAAACCTACCTGAACTTCGAGCACACCGCCAATGGCCCGTTCAACCTCGAGGTCGCGCGCCTGCTCGCGAGCGGCGATCACCGCTTCGGCCTTCCGCCAAAAGCCGAGATGCTCCAGCGCAGCACCGACGAAGTGAAGGCGTGGCTTGCTCCGCAATTCGCCCGTGGCGCGATCGAAATTGCGATCGTCGGCGACATCGATCCTGAAGCCACGATAACGGCGGTCGCGCAGACGTTCGGCGCGCTGCCGCCGCGCGATCCGAAGCCCGCGCTCGAAGAACTGCGCAAGGTTTCCTTCCCCGCCACACCGTTCGCGAAGGAATATGCGATCCCGACCGAAATTCCGAAAGCGCAAGTCCGCGTCTACTGGCCAACCACCGACGACCGCGATATTAAGCGCACGCGCCGCCTTTCCCTGCTCGCCAGCGTCCTCTCGGATCGCCTCCGCATCAAAGTGCGCGACGAACTCGGCGACGCCTACAGCCCCGGTGCCGGCAGCAGCCCGAGCGACACCTACCGCGACTACGGCTTCATCTCCGCGGGCACGACGGTCGAGCCCGCGAAAGCCAAATTTATCACCGACGTGATCGTCACCCTCGCCGACGAACTGGCGAAGAACGGCATCACCGAGGACGAACTCGAGCGCGCGAAAAAACCCGTGCTGACCTCGCTGCGCGAATCCGTGCGCACCAATCAATACTGGCTGGGCAGCGTGCTCGCGAAAGCGCAGGAGCGCCCCGAAGCGCTCGACTGGTCCCGCACCCGCACCGCCGACATCGAATCGATCACGAAGGCAGATCTCGATGCCCTCGCGAAACAATACCTCGGCGCCGCCCGCGCCTCGCGCGTGGCGGTGGTGCCGGCTACTGCCACCGCCAAATAACTGACGATCTCGTGCCCACGCTCGAAGAACAGCGCACCGAGTTCATTCGTCAAAGCGGACGCTTTCTCGCCTTTCCGATCGCCGGCGCCGTCGTTTGGTTCGCGATCGGAATTGCGAGCTTGGTGCTTCCGCCGAAGGGCGCGCTCTATGCCCTCCTGCTGGGCAGCGGAGCGATCTTTCCCCTGGCGCTTAGGATCGCATCGCTCACCGGTCAGCAGGTTTTTCAGAAGGGAAATCAGTTCGCCACCCTGATGGGCTCCTCAGTGCTAATGGTAAACCTCCTGTGGGCGCTCCATTTTCTGCTTTTGGCCCGCCTGCCGGCACTCGCTCCCGTTTCAATCGCGATCGCCCTCGGGATTCATTGGATTGTGTTCGGCTGGATCATCCAATCGTCGCTCGGACTGGTTCACGCGATCAGCCGGACAGTGCTCTGCACCGCCGCCTACGCGGTCTTCAAGGAGCAGGCGATCTTTGCGGTCTCGATGTCCGTGGTGCTGTGCTACGCGCTCACGATCGGCCAGTTGCTCGCCCATTTTCGACGCCTTGCTCGCGCTGGTTAAGTAGCCGGCTGGCCAATTTTCAGGGTCGGGGACGCGCGTCCGCCGGCGAGTCGCCCACCGCTAATCTCAAATTAAAGATCGGCAGCAGGCACAGCAGGCCCACAACGGTTAGGCCGAGCACGGCGTAGCCGGCGGCGTCGTGCACGGTTCCCTCGATCGCCGCTGGGCCGTAGCGGTAGGCCCAGCCGGTGAGAAACAGGCTGCGGGCCAGATTCGTCAGCAGTGCGAGCCCGAGCGCAGCGAACACCAGGGCGATTTTTTTCCAGAGTTTTTCGAGAAAAACCGCGGCCAGAAACGAGCCCGCAAACAGGCAGCCCGTGAGCGACCGGATGCCCGAGCACGCATCCTCGACGCCCACGTGGCCCGTCGGCAGCGCGAGCACGTTGCCCTGCTGCTCGAGCGGCAGGCCGAGCAGATCGAACACAAACGCCACCGTCGTCACGATGTAGCGCAGCAGCGCGAGGTTGAGCTGCGTTTCGATCGCGGAGACCATCGGGGCGGACACGAGCCACACCAGCACTGGAAACAGAAACAGCGCGGTCAGCCGCACGCGTTCATCGGCGAACATGCCGACCGGCGAAGGCCCGGCCTTGCCCGACGCAGCCTGGGCGGCGTCGGGCGCATTCACGAACAGCAGCGGCAGCAAAATCGCGCACGCACCCAGCGTGATCGCCAGCGTGCCGGGTTGCGAGGTGCCCGCGCCCGCGCGATAAAACGATCCGAGCAGGAACATCAGCGCGCCGCACAGCAGCGCCGCGCCCGCGAGAATCCGCAGCAGCCATTTTTGCCAACCCGTCGCACGCGGGCTGCCGTCGGCGGCACACGCCGCCAGAGCCGCGGTAATTTTCGGCCAGCGATCGTGCACGACAAACGCGACGAAGAGCGGCACGAGCCAGCCGAAGCTGTAGTCCTCCTTCACGCGCCACCAGTGCGACTGATCCCAGGCGACGAACGCAAGAAAGCCGGCCGCGAGCAGGAGCGCCCAGCGGAAGGTCGCAGGCACACCAGCGGAAAAGGTTTTCCAGGCGGAAATCATCGTCCCTCAGCGAAGGAATCGGCAGCGGCAAACGCGAGCCCGTTTGAAGGCAGGGCGCGCTAGCCATCCTCCGCCGGACACCGCGGATTATCGACCGCGGATTTCACGGATGAAGCGGATGAAAGCGCCCGCTAGCGAAACTCCATCCGTGCGTTCCGCGTGGTCCGCGATCAAAGAAAATTTGCCGCGCGCCGAGGGCGGTTGAAATCCGCGCCACTTCTTTTCCACGAGCCGCGCGCCCACGAGTTCGCGGAGCGCCGGCTCGAGCGTCGGGGCGCTGGCCGCGAAACGCTGCGTGAGTTCCGCCCACGGCACGGCGCCGTCGGGAATGAGGATCGGGGTGAGGTTGCCGAACGGGCCCGTCGAACCGGTGTCGACGGCATTGTGCGCGAAGCCGGCACGAAGACGCCACGTGAGCGCGTGCTCGCCGCCGCCGAAGCTGTAGCACAGTTGAAAGCCTTCGACCTCGCCCGCGCCGTCATACCATACGATCAATTCGAGCGGGAGCATATCGTCGTCGAACCAGCGGCGGCGACCCGCGACCGGCTCCTGACGGACTTGGCGCATTTCCTTGAACACGCGCGCGAGCATAGTGCGGCTCGCGGCGATGTCAAAATCGCACGTCGTCGCCGAGCGCACCGGAAAAATTCTGCGGCGGCGTCGCTCGGCGACGCCCGCGAGCGCGGACGAGCCGCGCCCCTACGGCTCACGCCCGCGCGACGACGATGGAGGCGTTAGTGCCGCCGAAGCCGAAGCTGTTTGCGAGCGCGGCGCGCACCTCTTTTTTCACGGCGAAGTTGGGCGTGAAATTCAACCCGAGTTCCGCGCACGCCGGATCGATGTTATCCAAGTTGATTGTCGGCGGGATGACGCCGTGGTGCACCGCCAGTGTCGCCGCGAGCGCGCCCATCGCGCCCGCGCCTCCGAGCAAGTGACCGGTCATCGACTTCACGCCGCTGACGTGGAGCGTCGATTTGTTTTCGGCAAACACGTGCGCGATCGCGGCGGCTTCCTCGCCGTCGCCGCCGGGCGTAGACGTCGCGTGCGCGGACACGTAATCGATCGCGGAGGGCTTCAGGCCCGAGCGATCGACCGCGGCGCGCATCGAGCGCGCCGAGCCTTCTGCGCCGGGCGCAAGGGAGGAGAGATGATAGGCATCGGCCGTCGCGCCGTAGCCGCGCAGTTCGGCGTAGATTCGCGCGCCGCGCTTTTGCGCGAACTCCATTTCCTCGAGCACGAACACCACCGAGCCCTCCCCAAGCACGAAGCCGTCGCGATCCTTGTCGTAGGGGCGCGAGGCTTTTTCGGGCGCGTCGTTGCGGGTCGAGAGCGCGCGCATCTGCGCAAAGGCGCCGACCGCGAGCGGCGTGACCGTCGACTCCGATCCGCCGGCGATCATCACGTCGACATCTCCGCGCGCGATCGCGGCGGCAGCTTCGCCGAGCGCATGGCCGCTCGTGGCGCACGCGGAGGCGACGGACATGTTAGGCCCGCGACAATCGAGTAGCAGCGAGACCTGGCCCGCGAGGAGGTTGGGCGCGATTTGAATGATGAAGAACGGCGAGATCTTCCGGTAGCCGCCGGCCTTCCACGTGTCGTGCATCGCCTCCATTTCGGGCAGGCCGCCGAGTCCGACGCCGAGATTCACGCCCATGCGCTCGGCGTTGAGGGCCGCGCGGTGTGCGTCGAGTCCGGAGTCGGCGTAGGCCTCGACCGCCGCCGCGGCGCCGAGGTGCGTGAAGCGGCCGAATTTCTTCAGGTCCTTCGGCGTGAGCGCCTGCGTGAGCGGCTCGCCACCCGGCCCGCGCGGATGCAGCGGCGTCGCGAGTGGTTTGGTGGGATCGAAATTTTTCACCTCGGCGGCGATCTGCGCGGTGCAGCCCGTCGGATCGAAGCGCGTGATCCGGCCGATGCCGCTGCGGCCGGCGATCAGCGCGGCCCACGTTTCGGCGGCGGAGTTGCCGCAGGGAGTGACGGCGCCGAGGCCGGTGATGGCGACGCGACGGCGGGGTTGGGTCGAGGGATTTGAGCTCATGGGAAAAATCAAAACGCGCGGATGAAGTCGTGCGGCGCGGCGGAGTGTTCAGTTTGATCCGAATCGGCGCAGAACTGTGCGCGGAGCTGCCGCCTCATCGAGCGCAGAATTTCGTCGCTCCGAGCGGGGTCGTAGATCGCACGGGCGAACAGCAGTGCGCCGACGAGCGAACTCATCAGCAGCGTCACGCGGTCACGGTTGCGCGCCGGATCGCGGCTGAGCCGCAGCGCCGCGGCGAGCCGATCGAGATGCTGCGTGAAGCCTCGCGAGTAACCCTCGCGCACTTTCCCACGCAACCGCGCCGCGTCGGCCGCGACCGCCACGATCACGCAACCGGAACCGCGATTGTCGCGATGCCGCGAGGCGAGATAACTGTCGATCAGCACCCGCGCCCGCGCCGAACGCGTCGGCTGTGCGGCGATGCGATCAAGGTTGGGCACAGCCGCCTCAAACGCCGCTGCGCACGCTTCAGCGACAAGTTCGGTTTTATCCTGAAAGTGCGCGTAGAAGCCGCCGTGCGTGAGACCGGCGCGCCGCATGACTTCGTCGACACCCGTCTCCGCCACCCCGCGCTCGCGAAACGCCTGACCTGCCGCTTCAAGGATGCGACGGCGCGTGGCGAGCTTGTGGGCAGGCGGATAACGCATGGAAATGCGTTAGATGACGGCCGTCATATTAAGGCGCAAGCTCCGTTTTCCGTGCGACTGTTGTCCGCTCCGGCTACTCCGAGCCCGGCGCAGGACTCTCAGCGGGGCTTTGACTTTGCCCCGACCGACCGCTTTTCTCCGCCCCCCGCAACATGCAGCAGCTCCACCCTTATTGGCGCATGGCTTACATCGAGGCCCCGCGTTACCCGGCGAAGTCGAAGCGACCGTTCACGGAGTTGCCCGCCCTCGGAGACGACCGGGCCGCGCTGATCGTCTACCGGTCGAAGCGCTCCTACCTGATTCTCAACCGCTATCCCTACAACCCCGGCCACCTCCTCGCCGTCCCGTTTCGCGAGGTCTCCGATCTCCCTGAACTGACGGAGGCCGAACGCGCCGATCTTTTCGAGACGATCGTTTTCGGCCAGCGCCTTCTGACCGCAGCGCTCAAGCCCGACGGCTTCAACGTCGGCTTCAACCTCGGCTCCGCCGCCGGCGGCAGCATCAAGCACCTCCACGGCCACATCGTCCCGCGCTGGAACGGCGACAACAACTTCATGCCCGTCCTCGCTGAAACCCGCACGCTCCCGCAGGCCCTCGACGCCACGTGGGAACGGCTGAGCGTGACGGTCGCCAGCCTGGAAAAGCGGAAGCGACGCAAGACGAAGTAACGAGATTCGCCCGTGCCCTCGAAGACCCTCCACTTTCCCAGCCCGCGCCACCTCCATTCGCTCTACGGCGGACACGAGGAAAACCTCCTGCATGCTGAGCGCATGCTCGGCGTGAAACTCGTCACGCGCGAAGACTGGCTGAAGATCGAGGCCCCCGCCGCGCCGCTCGAGCTCACAGAATCGCTCTTCGACTTCCTCAACGCTGCCCGCAGCCAAGGCATGGCGATCCGCACGCCGGATTTTCACCGCATAACCGACACGTTTGCCCGCGGCGAAGGCAGCCAGCTCCGCGCGCTCCTCGATGAACCGCTCGTCATCGCAACCAACCGTAAAAAAATCGTCCCGAAGACGCTGGGGCAAAAGCTCTACCTCCAGTCGATGCTCGCGCATCCGGTCGTGTTTGGCATCGGCCCCGCCGGCACCGGCAAAACCTACCTCGCGATGGCCGCCGCCGTCTCCGCGCTCCTCAACAACGAAATCGAGCGCATCATCCTCACGCGCCCCGCCGTCGAGGCCGGCGAGACACTCGGCTTCCTCCCCGGCGATCTCCGCGAAAAAATTCTCCCTTACCTCCGCCCGCTCTACGATGCGCTGCACGACATGCTCGACACCGAGGACGTCGCGCGACTCACCGAAAAAGGCGTAATCGAAATCGCGCCGCTCGCCTACATGCGCGGCCGCACGCTCTCGAAGGCATTCATCGTCCTCGACGAGGCGCAAAATACCACGCCGGAGCAGATGATGATGTTCCTCACGCGCCTCGGCGAAGACTCGCGCATGGTCGTGACCGGCGACATCACCCAAATCGATCTGCCGCGCTCAAAGACGAGCGGCCTTCTTGAAGTCCGCCATATCCTCGCCGACATTCCCGGCATCGATTTCCATACGTTCAGCGGCGCCGACGTCGTCCGCCACCCGCTCGTCGCCCAAATGATCGAAGCCTACGACCGCTACCGGAACCCGATCGCGGGAGAGAATGGCTCGGAGGAAAAGCGGTGAGCGCGACCAAGCCAGCTGCGATGAAATCCGCGTCGCCCGAAACGCGGCTCGCCGGGTTCATCGCCAAGTTCGCGCCGGAAAACGCGCGGCTGATCAAAGCCGTGCGCACGAAACTGCGCCGTTTGCTGCCGCCCGCGATCGAGCTGGTTTACGACAACTATAATTTCTTCGTGATCGGCTACAGCCCGAACGAGCGCCCGTCCGACGCCGTCTTCTCGATCGCAGCGCAGGCCAGCGGTGTCGCGCTTTGTTTTCTCCACGGCGCCAGTTTGCCTGACCCGCAAAAAATTCTTCGCGGCTCCGGCGTGCAAGTCCGCAGCATAAAGCTTCCGACCATCGCCACGTTGGACGAGCCGGCCGTCCAATCTCTGATTGCAGCTGCGATCCAGCGCGCTCCCGTGCCGTTTGAACCGGCGCAGCGCTCGCGTCTCATAATTCGCTCCGTCTCCGCCAAGCAGCGCCCGCGCCGCGCCGCCTGAGCCAATCCAAAATCGAAAATCCCAGATGTCCGTCCGCAACCAGCTCAAACTCCTCGTCGGCGGCCTCGCAGCCCGCCGCAGCGGCGGCACGCCGCCCGTCGCGCATCACTCGGCGATGCGGGAGTTTCTGGATCGATCACGGCTCGTCGCGGCGCTCATTTTCGTCATCACAGTCTTCGCGATTCTCCTGATCAGCTCCGCCGGCGTCACGACGCTCAACGTCCCCGTCCAAACCGGCCAACTCGCCACCGTGCGCGTGCTCGCCAGCGCGCCATTCCGCTACGAAAGCGCCGAGAAGACGCGCGCCGCCCGCGAGCAGTTCGTCGGCCGTGTGCCGCCCGTCTACCGGCTCGATACCGAGCCGTATCGTCGGTTCGAAGCCGCCTCCCGCGACTTGGTAACACAGCTCGACGCCTACGAGGCCGCGCACCCGCCGGCCCAGCCCGCAGTCAACTTCCGCGCCGCGTCCGCCCCCAGCGGGCTCGCCGCCCTCGCCGATCGGTTCAACGCTCGTGGTCCCTACCAAGTCACCGCCGACGATCTTGCGGCGCTGCTCACGGCGGGCGACGCCAAGGCGCGCGCCGCGCTCTTCGAGAACGGCCTCGCCTCGCTGCGTGATCTCTACGCGCAGGGCGTGACCGACGGAGCACTCGCCAACGCCGGCGCCGGCAACGCCGTCGTATTTCAGATCGAGCGGCCCAACGGCGACGTCACGCCGCGCTCCGTTCAGTCGATGGAAGACGCGCTCACGCTGCTCCGCGTGAGTCTCGCCGCCGACGGCGTGCCCCGTGCCGCCACACAGGCGATGTTCCGGGTTTTCCGCTTCGGGCTCACGCCCAACCTCGTCTTCGATCGCGCGGCCACCGTCGCCCGCCAGGACGCAGCCACGAAAAAACTGAAACCCGTCACGATCACCGTCGCTCGCGGCCAGTCGATTATAGAGCCGGGCGAGCGCGTGACGCCCGAGCAATACGAGATGTTTCAGGCGCACCGCCAATTCCTCCTCGAGCACGGCGACGTCGAACTCAACGAGGGACTCACACTCTTCGGCCGCGTGCTGCTCGTGCTGGCGATGGTGCTCGCGTCGCTCATCTATATTCGGATCGAGGACGCCGAGACGCTCCGCAGCAACGTCCGCTGCGGCCTCCTCGCGCTCGTCGTCATCGGCAACCTCACGCTCATTCGCGCCAACTACTCACTCGGCGGCGCGGAGTTTTTCCTGCGCGACAACGCGTGGGCCTCGACGCTACCTTACGTCGCGCCAACGGCCTTCGCCCCGCTCATTGTTGCGATCCTGATCGACGCGGGCTCGGGCATTTTCATGGCGCTGTTCATCTCGATTTTCACCGGCGTCATCTACGGCAACCGCCTCGATCTGCTCGTGCTCACGTTTCTCGCGTCGCTCGTCGCGATCTTCATCGGGCGCGACGCGCGGCGGCGCGGGCGCGTCGTGCGGGCTGCGGGCGCGGGCGGGCTGACGGTCGCGGCGTTCGCCGCGCTCATCGGCATCGCCGATCAGACGCCCTTCGACACACTTGTCCGCCAAATGACTGCTGGTCTCGGCACCGGCCTGCTCACCGGCATCGCCGTCGTCGGGTTGCTGCCCATCCTTGAGTCGCTCTTCAAGCGCACGACCGACATCACGCTCCTCGAACTCACCGACTACAATCACCCGCTGCTCCGCCGCATGCAGCTTGAGGCACCCGGCACGTATCACCACTCGCTTGTCGTCGCGCAGCTTTCGGAAAACGCCTGCAATGCCATCGGAGCAAATCCGCTCCTCGCCCGCGTCTGCGCGCTCTTCCACGACATCGGCAAGGTCAATAACGCCTCCTATTTCGGTGAAAACACCCGCGAGCGCACCAGCCCGCACACCTCGCAGTCGCCGTTTGAGAGCGCACGCATCATCAAGCAGCACGTCGCTGACGGCGTCGACATCGCCCTCAAGCAAAATCTGCCTCGTGCCGTCGCCGACGTCATCCAGCAACACCACGGCACGACGCTCGTCCGCTTTTTCTATGACCGCGCCGTCGCCGAATCGCGCGCGCCCTTCGCTCACAAAAAAATCGAGCCCCCCCCGATCCCCGATCAGGAGTTCCGCTACGATGGCCCGCGCCCGCTGTTCAAAGAGAGCGCCGTCATCTCGCTCGCCGACGGCGTCGAGGCTGCCTCCCGCTCGCTCCGCACCGCCACCCCCGAGGCGCTCCGCGATTTGATCGATCGCATCGTCCGCGACCGCATCGACGAGAAACAACTCGACGAGGCCCCGCTCACCTTCGAGGAAATCACGAAGATTAAGAACAGCTTTCAGTTCACGCTGCTCAACATGCTCCACGCGCGCGTCGCCTACCCCGATCGCGAAACGCCGCCCGCCGCCGCCAAGGCCTGACACCCGCGCGCGGCCGCTTTCCTCAGGTCGCCAGCGCCAATAGCGCGCGTTTCACGAGAGCCTTCGCCAGCGGGACCTTGAAGCCGTTGTGCTCACGCGGCTCGGCGTCGCGCAGCAGGATGTCGGCCGCACCCGCCGCCGTCTCGGCGGTTGCCGATTTACCCTCGAGAAACGCGCTGACCTCCTTCATCTGCCAGGGAATCGCGGCCACACTCCCGAGCGCAAGCCGCACGTCGCGAAAGGTGCCGCCTTCGATGCGTCCCGCCGCTGCGCAGCTCACCAGCGCCCAGTCGAAATCGTTTTTCTCGGCGATTTTCACATAAACACTCAGCGCACCCGCCACGACCGGGACCTCAACCCGCACGATCAGGTCGTCAGGTGCGAGCGAGTGGTGCGACTTCGCTTCCGTCCACGCTTTTTCGTAAAGTTGCGCGAGGGTGAGCGTCACCGTATTAGCGCCGCGCTGCACGACGACCGAAGCATCGAGCGCCGCGAGCGCCACGGCGAGATTCGAGACGCACGGGCTCAGACACATGGTCTTCGTGAACAGGCTGTGGTATTTGTTTTCGCCGCCGCGCGCGAAACAGCGCGGGCCACCCTTCTTCATGCAGCGCACATCGCGCTGCCGGTAATACCAGCACCGCGAATGCTGCGCGAGGTTGCCGCCGACCGTCGCGACGTTTCGCATCTGCGGCGATCCCGCTTCCTCCGCCGCTTGCGCGAGCCCTGGTAACAGGCGCCGGATTTCCGGGTGATCTGCGAGCGTGGTTAGTGTCACGTTGGCCCCGATGGAAACATTCTTCGGGCTCGCAACGACTTCACGCGTTCCGGGCAACGCCTTCACGTTCACGAGCAGCGCCGGCTCGACGAGACCTTCCTTCATCTCGCCAAGCAGGTCCATGCCGCCCGCGAGGAAGCGGCCCTGCTCGCGGACCAGTTCCACGGCCGAGGCCGCCGTCTGCACCGTCACGTAGGAAAAGGCTTTCATGTGTAAGGGTGGCAGCCGCTATTGCCGTCAACCCACGGCGCACCCGGCGCCGCGGCGACACTCGCGAACGCGCTCTCAACTTCACGCGACCGCTCGGCCATCGTCGTCGCGGTTTCCTTCGGCACTTTGCCGAGCGCCGCCAGCACGCGATCGGGCGTGATCGGCAGGTCCGGCACTCGCACGCCGAGGGCGTTGGCCACCGCATTCGCAATGGCCGACGCCGTCGGAACCGTGCACGGCTCACCGACGCCGATGACGCCGCGCTCCGGCATGTCGATGAGCAAAATCTCGATATCCGGCATGTCCGCCGCGCCGGGCATTTTGTAATTCTCCAGTGTCGGGTTGAGCACAAATCCCGTCCGCGCATCCATCACCCGCTGCTCGTAGAGCGCGTAGCCAAGCCCGCCGATGACACCGCCGTTGATCTGGCTTTCGCACGTGAGCCGGTTCACGACGAGACCGCAGTCCTGCACCACGAGGATTTTTTTTACCGCCACGAAACCCGTCTCCGTGTCGACCGCCACCTCGGCAAACTGCACGCCACCCGCGCCACCCGTGGAGAGTCCCTCGCGCCACTTCCCGCGCACTTGGAGCGGCGCGGCTCCGATCATCGCGCACGCCACCTTCCAATTGGCCCCGCGCGGATCGTCGAGTCCGCTCAGTTTCTTCAGTTCCGCGATCACGTTCTCGCACGCATCGAAGATCGCCGGCGAGACCGATGCCGTCGTCGCGCTGCCGCCGCTCGATCCGCTCGGCGGCAACCGCGAGTCGCCAATGTGCGCAGTGATGCGGTCGCGATCGAGGCCCAGCAGTTCGGCCGCAACCACCTGCACCACCGTGCGCGAACCCGTGCCGAGGTCTTGCGTGCCGACCCGCACCTCGACGGTTCCATCGGCGTTGACTTGAATTTCCGCCTGCGTGCCGCGTCCGCCGCTCATCCACGCCGCCCCCGCGCAACCGACGCCCATTTTCACCGGACCGGTCGAGGCTCCGGGCTTTTTGAATTTTTCCTTCCAGCCAAATTTCTCCGCCCCGATCACATACTCGCGCCGGCGGATTTCGTTCGGATCGTTTTTCAACCGGATCTCCACCGGATCCATGCCGAGCTTCGCCGCAAGATCGTCGAGCACCGCCTCCATACCCGCCGAGGCCGTTGGGTGTCCCGGCGCGCGAAACGCGCATGACTGGCCCGCGTTCACCGCCACGCTGCCTTGTTTCACGCGCGTCGCCGCGGGCTTATAAATGTAGGGTGCGGGAAAACTCGCTCCGCCGCTGCCACCGCCCTGGTTCGCGCCTGAGCTGTAGCCCGGCGTGCCGATCGAATAGATTTCAAACGCCGTCAGCGTCCCGTCCGACGCTGCGCCGAGTTTCAATTTCTGAAACGACGACGGCCGGTTGCCCACCGCGAGCCCCTGCTCGAAGCGCGTGAGCATGAGCTTCACCGGCACACCCGCCGCTTGCGCGAGCCGTGCGCACAACGCGCCCTCGACGCCCGGACTAAATTTCGATCCAAAGCCGCCGCCCATGTGCTCGCAGATCACGTGGACCTTGTTTTGCGCGACGTTCATGCTCTTCGCAAAAATGTCGCGGCACGCAAACACGCCCTGCGTCGAAGACCATGCGGTCATCTCGTCGCCGTCCCACTGCACCGTGTGCCCGTGCGACTCCATCGGATGGTGAACTTGAGTCGGCGTGCTCACCGTCGTCTCCGCAATCGCGGTCGCCGCCGCGAACGCCGCCTCAACATCGCCCGTCGCCTTCGCCGCGCCTTCCGTTAGATTCGCGTTGCCGGCGGCGACTCGCGGCGAGTCCGTTTTCACCGCGTCGAGTTCTTTGACGACAAAATCCTTGGGCTCTGCACTCACTTCGATCAACGCGAGCGCGTCGAGCACCGCCTGCTTACTCGTGCCGGCGATCGCGGCAATTTCGTCACCGTAGTAGCGCACATCGAACTCGCCCTCATGCGCGAGGATTGCGGCCTTGATGCCGGGCGCCGCTTTCGCCTTTTCCAAATTGACCGACTTTACACGCGCCGCCGCCCACTTCGACCGGAAGATCGCCCCGTGGAGCACGCCCGCCGGCGCGACGTCGCTCGTGAACTTCGCGCGACCGGTCACCTTCGCGGGCCCGTCGACGCGCGGCGTTTCCTTTCCGAGATACCTGGTTGCTTTAGGCCACGGCATGGTCGTGCAGGGAGATGACGTTGAGCTTTGTCACCGGCTTTTGGCCGCTGGCCGCGAGCGTTGCGGCAAAGATGCGCGGATAGGATCCGCAGCGGCAGAGGTTGCCCGCGATCGCCCGGCGCACCTGCGCTTCGGACGGATGTGGATTTTTACGAAGCAGTGCGGTTAACACCATCACCATGCCGGGCGAGCAGTAGCCGCACTGCAGTCCGTCCCGGTCCACCATCGCCTGCTGGAGCGCGGTCAGCTTCCCGTCGCGCGCCACGCCCTCGATCGTCGTAATGTCCGCGCCCTGCGCCTCGATCGCGAGCAGCGAGCACGCGTAAACCGGCGTGTCGTTCACAAGCACGGTGCAGGCGCCGCACGTCCCGCGATCGCACGCCTCCTTCGCGCCCGTGAGGCCGGCATTTGCCCGCAGTACTTCAAGCAAAGTCACGCGCGGCTCGATCGAAAACGTCCGCGACTCGCCATTGACGCGGAGCGTTACGCCCACGGCGCCGGGGCCCTGCGACCGCTCGGCATTGGCCTGGGCGAGACCCCGCGCGACATTGTTGGCGCCGAGGGTCGCGGCCGTGACCGCACTCGTGCCAAATGTCTTGAGAAACGTGCGCCGCGACACTGCATGCGGCCCGGTGGCATCGTGGGGGTTGGATTTCATGCGCGCCCGATTGACGCGAGTGTTGGCTTGGCGACGCCGACAAACAAGGCGGCCCGGCAGAGCGACGGCGCTTATTTTTCCCCGGCGGCGCCCCAAGTAATTTAACTGCTGAATCTCATTCCGCCATCCTTCGCCAAGAGATGCGCCGCCCCTCGCACGGTTTCCGCTTGCGTCGCGAGTGCCGGTATCCACACGAGACGACGACCGTGAACGTCCGCCCGCTTGCCATCGCCAACCGCCACCCGCGCCTGCGCCTCGATCGCCGTGCGATCGCACGCGCGATCGCCACGCTCGACGCGCATGCCCCTCTCTTTGTCCCCGCAGCCCGAAAATCCGAAATCGAAAATCCAAAAGCGAAAATCTTCCCGGGCTGCCCGCCCGGCGAACTTTCGCTGGTGTTTCTCACCGACCCCGCCCTCGCGCAGCTCCACGGCGACTTCCTCGCCGATCCGTCTACCACCGACGTGATCACCTTTGAGGGCAATTCCGCTCTCGGGACGGCCGGCGAAGTGTGCGTTTCGGCCGACACTGCCGCCGCTTTCGCAAAAAAATCAGGAGCGGATTTTTCCTCCGAGCTCACGCTCTACCTCGTCCACGGCTGGCTGCACCTCGCCGGCTACGACGATCTCGTGCCGGCCAAAAAACGCGTGATGCGCCGCGCCGAAGCGCACGCGATGGCTCTCCTCCGCCGCGCCGGCGCGCTGCCTCGCTTCACGCTCCGTCGTTGAGTTCGCTTCGGCCAACTGCGCAAAAAACTTTGCGTCTCGGCCGCTTTGCGTGAGCCTCGACGCCACGCCATGCCCGACCAGCCCGGCAAGTCTCCGCTCATCTCGCTGCGCAACGCCCTCCTTTCGGGCTTGCTGCTGCTCGCCCCGCTGTGGGTGACGATCTGGGCGTTCACGAAAATCGTCGATGTCTTCGGCGGTACGTTCCGCCCGCTCTACGAGCACTACCTGCCGCAGTCGCTCCAGCTTTACTCCTTCGTGCTCGATCTGCTCGCCACGATCACGGTGCTGATGTTCATCACCGCGCTCGGCTACCTCTCGCACTACGTCTTCGGTAAATTTTTCTACGGGCTGATCGAGCGCCTCATCCAAAACATCCCCGGCATCGGTGCGATTTACGACTCCGTCAAACAGATCGTCGCCACCTTCGGCTCCGAGCGGAAAAATCTCTTCAACAAGGTCGTCCTCGTGCAATTTCCCCGCCCCGGCTGCTGGACAATCGGCTTCCTGACCAACCGCACCCAGGGCGAACCGCAAGCGCGCACCGGCTCTGAAACGTGGACCGTGTTTGTGCCGACCACGCCAAATCCCACGAGCGGTTTCCTGCTCCTCCTGCCACGTCACGAGATCGTCGAACTCGATATGAACGTCGGCGACGCAATGAAAATGATCCTCTCCGGAGGTGCCGTGATGCCCCCGTGGCCGCATCCCGATCGCAAATCCGCCGCGAACTGATCCGCGCGTGCCGGCCCAAAGCCTCAACACCGACGCCTTCGTCCTGCTGAAACGTCCGCCCAAGGAGGCGTTTCAAACGCTCACCGTGTTTTCCGCCGAGCACGGCGCGCTCACCGTGCTGCAGCGCGTTGCCAAAAAATCTGCGAACGCGGCCGCCCCGCTCGATCTCTTCGATGAAGCGTCGCTCCTCCTCGAATCGTCCAACCAGGCCCGCACTTGGTTCGTGAAAGAAGCGCGCGTGCTCGCGCGGCCCAGCGGCATCGCGCGCCACTACGAGTCGCTCCAACTCGCCTCCCAGCTCACCGCCCTCATCGCGCGCAACCCGGTGCACGAGGACGGCCGCGCCGCCGTCGCGACACTCTTACGCACCGCACTCTCCGCTTTCGCCCACGGCGTGCGACCCGACGCCGTATTTTTCAAAAGTCTCTACTGCTTCGCCCGCGACGAAGGTTACCCCGTAAAACAACAATGGCTCGCGACGCTGCCGAGCGAACTCCGCTCCGAGGCCGCTCACCTGCTCCGCACGCCGCTCGCCGGCCTTGAGCCCGTCGAGCCGAACCGTCCCGAATCTGAAATCCTCCGGCGCCGGCTCACCGACTATCTGCGGGCACATACGGAAATCTTGTTCGACTAAACGCGAAACAAGCCCAACACCCGAAAATTCCATGACCACGTCTTTCCTTTCGGGCGTTTCGGGTATGTCGTGGTGACAAAACCAGTTCTCCCGTCTCCCGTTCTCCGCGCCTTCCCCTTGCCCATGTCGTCTGCTTCCCTCGCCTCCTCTCCCGGCACTTTCCGTCGCTTGGGCGCCGCCGGGCCGGTCGCGATCATCCTGTCGTTCTGGCCGCCGCTCGGCGGCCTGATGCTGCTGGCCACGCTCACGACGTTCGCGCCGTGGCTCCGCGAGCATGCCGCGCTCGGCCTCGCGATTTATTTCCTCCTCACGGTGACCCTCGTCGGCCTCTCGTTTCTGCCGACGTTTGCGTGCGCGATCTACGCCGGCTGGACCTTTGGCTTTGCCGTCGGCAGCGCCGTCGCCCTCGCCGCGCTCACGCTCGCTTCACTGGTTGCCTATGCACTCGGACGCTGGATCGCCCGCGACCGCGTGCTTGCCGTGATCGACGAAAAGCCGCGCTGGAGTGCCGTCCACCGCGCATTGCTCGCCTCCGCTTCGGGACGCACGCTGCTGGTCGTTACCCTACTCCGCATTCCGCCCGCGTCCCCTTTTGCGATTGTGAACTTTGTGCTCGCCGCCGCGCGCGTGTCACTCGGGACCTACACGCTCGGCACGTTCCTCGGCATTGTGCCTCGCACGCTCGCAGCCACCTTCGCCGCCGCCGGCCTCGAACAACTGCGCTTCAAGGACGTCACCGATCAACGCACCGCCGTCGCCGGAATCGTTGCCACGGTAATCGTCTGCATCGTCCTCGGCGTGCTCGCCAACCGCGCGCTCCGCTCGATGTCCACCCGCGTGGCCCAGGTCTAATTTTTGCGCGCCCGCATGGAATTCTCCCTCGACGCCCATGCCGCCAGTTTCAGCGTGGGTGAGTTCGCCAATTTCTCGGTCGGCCCGCACGACGCCGGGTCCGGCGCGACCGGACTCTGGCGCGCGCAGCTTGGCACCCACTGGCACAACGAACTCCGCGCGCAGGCCACCGTCGAGCACGGGCCCGCCGCCGAATTCGAAATCCCGATCGAGGGCCGGGTCTTTCACCGCGGTTGGACGCTGACGCTCACGGGCCGCATCGATCAACGGTTGCGCCGCGAAGGTCGCGTCACACTGCGCGAAATCAAGACCGTCACGCGCGCGCTGCCCGTCGACGAGTCCGAGTTGCGCCGCGATTATCCAGAATATTTTGTCCAGCTCGCGACCTATGCCGCGCTCACGAGAATCGGTCAGATTGAGCCCGTGATCTCGGCGCTCAGTTCACAACTCGTCTTCGTCGAAACGGGCAGCGGTCTCTCCCAATCAATCGCCCTCACCCCCGCCGACGAAGCGCTTTTCCGTGCGCAGCTCGATCGCGTGGTCGATTTTCTTAGTTTGCGGCACCGCGCCCGGGAGCGGCTGCGCGGGCTGCGCTTCCACTCGCCGTTTGCCACACCACGTCCGGGACAGGAAACCACACAGGCGGAGCTGACGGCGATTTTCGAAAGAAATCCGCTGGTGCTGTTCGAAGCGCCAACCGGCTTCGGCAAGACCGGCGTGCTGCTTGAGTTTGCCCTCGGCCAGCTTCGCGCCGGCCACTTCGATCGCGCGCTTTATCTTACCAGCAAATCCACGGGCCAGCTCCAGGTCGTCCGCACCCTCGCCATGATGTCGGCGGGCGACGGCGGCACGCCGGTCACGGTCTGGCACGTGCGCAACAAATCCGAACACTGCATCAACCATACGTTTCACTGCGTGCGCGAGAGCTGCACGTTTCTCGACGACGTGGCGGCACGCTGGCCCGCGAGCGGCCTTGCGCGCTTCTACCTCGACGAAAAGCACGCGCGCGATCTCGATACGTTGCGCGCCGCCGGCAAAGCCGCCCGCACCTGCCCCTACGAAATCACGCGCGCCGCGCTCGCCTTCAACGACGTCTGGCTCGGCGACTACAACTACGTCTTCGCCCCGCGCAACCGCACCCTCTTCTTCGATCAGCCCGGCTTCGATCCCGCGCGCACGCTGCTGCTCCTCGATGAGGCGCACAACCTGCCCGCACGCGTCGCTGATGCGCACTCGTTTCTCGCCACCGCCGACGACGCGCGCGCCCTCCTCGCCGAACTCGATCACGTGAGCGCGGCGAAGCCCCTCATCCGGGCATGGGAAAGCTGGACGCGACTGCTCGCCGCCCTCGCATCCATCGATCAACTCGATCACGCCCTTGAGGCCGACGCTGCCGACACGCTTGAAAAAATCTCCGCGCACCTCGTCGAAGCGCCGCCCGACAGCGCCGCGCTCGGCCCGCGATTCGCGGAAATTCTCTGGCAAGCGCCCGAACTTGCCGCGTGGCTCGGAAACCCCGCGCTCAAAAAACTCCTCTGGTGCCCGCGCGCCGGCGAACTGTCCTTCACGTGCCTCGACGCCGCCGACGCGATCGGCGAAACGCTCCGCACCTTCGGCGGCGCCGTCTTCGCGAGCGCCACGCTCACCCCGGTGGAAAATTTTGCCGAGTCGTGCGGAATCACGCGCGCCCCCACGTCGCCCACCCACCTTCGCGCGCACACTCCGTGGCGCGACGGCACCTACGACATCGCAGTCGATGCGCGCGTCGACACGACCTTCCAGCATCGCTCGCGCTATTTCGCCCTCACCGCGCGCACGATCGCGGAATTGCACGGCGCCGCGCGCGGCGCGGTCGCCGTTTTTTTTCCGAGCTACGCCTATGCCGAATTGATCGCGCGCGAACTCGATCGCGCCACGCCGCTGCGCGTTGCCCTCCAGCCCAGGCTGCGCGATCTCACTGCGCAAACCGCGTGGGTTGACGAATCGCTCGCGTTTGCCGACGTGCTCTTTCTCGTCCTTGGCTCGAGTTTCGCCGAAAGCATCGATGCGCTCGGCGGCCGCATCACGCATGCGATGGTCGTCGGTCCGGCGCTCCCGGAGGTTAACGCCGTGCAGCGCGCGCGGCTCGCCGAGTTTGCGCCCCTCGGTCGCGAGGCCGCCTTCCGCCGGGTCTACCAAATCCCCGGCATGACGAAAGTGAACCAGGCCCTGGGCCGCCTCGTGCGCGCCCCCGGCCAGCACGCCCGCGTGATCCTGCATTGCCGCCGTTTTCTTGAGCCGAGTTACGCCTCGCTGCTCGCCCCCGACTACCAGTTCGGCGTTAACGTCCTTACCGACGCCGACCTCGCCGCCTGGCTCGAACGCCCGCCGGTGTGACCGCTCGGCAACTGCGCGGTTGATGTCCGCTCACATATCCGCGAAACAACTTGCGAAAAATCGCGTCCCATCTCGACAACCCATCCCATGCTTGCTGCTCGCTTACTCGGTTGTAACCCACTTCGCCTTGCCCGGAAAATTCCCGCGCTCATCTCGCTGCTCTCGTTGGTCGTGCTCGCCTCCCCGCATGTTTTTGCCCAAGGCGGCGGGGGTGGTGCCGGCGGGGGTGGTGGCGGCGCGGCCGGCATTAACATCGGCACCATCGTGGGCAATCTCCCCGCTGGCATCAATGCCGGAACGGTCGCGGGCATCATCGGCAATCTTCCCGCCGGCACGAATCTCGGCAATTTCGCCGGCGCGATCGGCGGCAACGGCACGCTCAGCACCACGCCGACAATCGTCACCACGACCGGCCTGCTCGCCGGCGACTCTGGCACCGCCAACGTTGTCATCCCCGCGCAAGCCGCCGCCGCCATCGCCAGCGGCACCACCGATCCCAATGCGATCGTCACGGCCAACACGAACTCCTATCTGTGGTCGATCACCGGCGGCACCCTCACCTCCGATCCGACAAAACCCTCCGTCACCTATACTGCGACGGCCACCGGCACGGCGACTCTGTCAGTCGCGGTGACAGTTGTCGGCTCCTCGCCCGTCACCGCCTCGGCCAACGTCACCGTCGTCTCGCCCGATACCGCGGGCACGATTACCGCGCCCGTGACCATCGCCACCAACGCTGCGAGCTCCACCGCCACCGTGCCCGCCGCGGTGAGCGGCGACCGCACGTTTCGCTGGACCGTGAGCGGCGATGCTTCGATCGTCGGCAGTGCCACGACCGCCACGCTCACCTTCAAACCCGGCACACCCGGCGTGAAGGATATCAGCTGCGCGGTGCGGCTCCAAAATCTCGTCACGGTCAATTTGCACTCCTTCCTCGTCGTCACCGGCTCTGGCCCGGCGACCGCCGTCACTGTCGTCAACGGCGCCGGCAGCGGCACCTATCCCGGCGGCTCGCGCATCGACGTCCTTGCCGATCCGCCCGCCGCCGGCCAGGTGTTCGACAAATGGACCGGCGATGTCTCCGCCCTCGGCACCGGCGCGCTCGCCGCAACGCTGCCGCACGCGATCATCACCGTCCCCACGACGCCGATTACGCTCACGGCGAATTACAAACCCGCCGCCACCTGGACGCCGACCGTAATCACGTCGTTCAATCCCCAGTCGATCACCAACGCCACGACCAACAACACCACGAGCGTCGGTACCACGCTCGCGTATTTCGTCCCCACCAACGCCAGCGGCATCGTAGTCCTGCTGCATGATACCGGCGGCAACGTGAACGAATGGTTCAACACCCCCGAGAAAGCCCAGCTCGCACGCGATCTCGTCGCGGCGGGTTATGGGGTCGCGGCGCTGAACAACATCAATCGCAACACCGGCGCGTGGAACCAGCAGACAACGCTCGCGAACAATCCCGACGCCCTCAACGTCGCCGCCGCCCTCGCCCAGCTCGTCACGGCCGGAGCCACCACCGCAACGACGCCCGCGTTTCTCCTTGGCGACGCCAACGGCGCTGACGCCGCCGCGAGCTACGCCGAACTCCTCGCCGCCTCCAAACCGATCAAGGGTGTCGTGCTCTTCGACACCGCTGGCAGCGAAACGCTCGCCGTCACCTCGCACATCCCGCAATTATTCGCGCTCTCTTCCAACGACAACGTGATCGGCACCGCCGGCAACACCACCGCGCGCAACAACTCGCAGCTCCTCGTCGGCCGCGGTGTCACCTCAGCGACGACAACCAGCACGGTCGTCCCGATTTACCCGAACCGCTTCCGCGCGATCGGCAACGGCGCTAACGCCTTTACCGCCACCGATGCGGCCAGCGTGTTCACCGCGTTGAAAACGGCCGCGCTAATCGACGCCAACAGCTACCTCAAAGCGATCCCGACCAGCGACGCGCTCAAGGCCGCGCTGCCCGCCAACTACCAAGCTCGTGCCGCCGATATCGCCACCGAACTCAACGTCGCCTATGCCGCCTCCGAGCTCTACAGCGAAGCTGACGCACGCGTGATCGCGTTCCTCAACACCCGCGTCGCCGGCGCCGCCAGCCCGACGCCCGGCCGGCTCGCCAATCTTTCTACGCTCGGAAAAATCTACACCGCCACCGACAGCTTTACGCTCGGCTTCAACATCGCCGGCCCGGAAAAGGCGACCCTGCTCATCCGCGGTGTCGGCCCTGCGCTCGGCAGCCTCTTCAAGATCGCGACCGCGCTCCCCGCCCCGCGCCTCGAAGTGTATAACAGCGCCAACACGCTCCTCGCCTCCAACCAAGGCTGGGATCAGGCCAGCGCAGCGACGACCGCCCAAGTCACCACTGCCTCGAGCGCCGTCGGCGCGTTTGCGCTGCCGGCAAACGGCGGTGATTCCGCCGTTGTCCTCGCGAACCTCGCACCCGGCGCCTACACCGTCACCGTGAAAGGCGTCAACGGCTCCGTCGGCGATGTGCTCGCGGAAGTCTACGACGTCACGAAAAATTCCACGCGTCTCACCAACCTCTCGACCCTCGCCAGCATCAACAACCCCGGCGATCAACTCGTTCCCGGCATCGTGGTCCAAGGCGCGAATCCGCGCACGCTTCTCATCCGCGCTGTCGGCCCCGGACTCACCACCCTCGGAATTCCGGCGAGCTCCGTGCTCGGTGATCCGCGCGTCACCGTGCTGAGCGGCAGCACGACCGTCGCGGCCAACAACAACTGGTCCCAAGGCGGCGCGACCGGCCAAGCCGCCTCGCTCACCGCTGCATTCCCCGCGGTCGGTGCATTCCCGCTGACCACCGGCAGCAACGACGCCGCCCTGATCAGCGCGCTCGCCGCTGGCAACTTCACGCTCCAAGCCGATGCCACTCCTGCCGCGGGTGGCCAGCAAACGACGACCGTCACCACCAACCAAACCGGCCTCGTGCTTGTGGAAGTCTACGAGGTGCCGTGACGTTTACGCGCGCGGGCGATCGCTTGCGCCCGCCTTACTTCCCGCTCAGTTGCTTCGCGAATTTGTCCACCGCGTCGGCGGGAATGATGGCGCGCAACCCGTCCGAAGTTTTCTGAAACGCGAGCCCCTGCTCCTTGGTTTTTCCGTCTTCGCTCGCCAGCCGCAGCCGCACGCCGATCACATCCGGGCTGATGTCGCGCTGGCCGAGGATCTGCATGCCCGTGACCGACGCCGCATCCTTCGCGATCATCAGCGCGATCAGCTTGTCGGGTGAACCGTATTGCGCCCGCGTCGCCTCGGGCAGCCGCGCGAATAATTCCTCCGCCCTCGCCTGCGCCGCCGGATCGAGGAGAATCGAACTCGCCAACGTGTCGACATCGCCGCCAATCGCCGCCGACAGAACGGTCTCGACCGCCGCCGACAGCGTCGCACGCCCGGCATTTTTTAAATCGCCCGCCGGCGTCAATTTCACCGGGATCGGACTCTCCCCGCGCGCGGCCTGTGTCGCGGCCTGCGCCAGCCGCGTGGCGTTCTGCGTCTGTTGCACCGCGGCATGCGCAAGCACAACGAGCGCCTTCACTTCATTGCGCAATTTCTCCAGCTCCGCGCGCTCCTCATCCGCGCGCGCGCTTTCGGCCGCAACGTTTCCACCCGGCGCGTTCGCGGCAGCGGCCGCCGTCTGCCGCAGCTTTTCGATCCGTGCAAGGTCGCCGCGCAACGCGCCAACTTCCTCGCGCAACTCCGCCAGATTTCGTTCCTGAATGAAAAACACTCCCGCCCCCAGCATCACTCCGAAGCCCAAGAGCCCGAACCACAGTTTGTTCATGTCTGATTCGTCTCAGATTAAACCGGCCACGTCACGCCCGGCGTCGCCCGCAAAGAAAATCCTTCCCTCCGCGCGCGCGAACCGGCTCAATCGACTCTCGTGGCCACACCGAAGACCATCGGCTCGGAGGAAATTCACGCCGCGATCGAGCGGCTGGCTGCGGCCGTTTCCGCCCGGCACGCCGGCATCAAGACGCTCCTCTTCCTCGGCATTGCCAACGGAGGCGTCGAGCTCGCCCGGCGACTTGCCACGCGCGTCGGTCAGCTCGCCCCCACCCTCAAGCCTCGCGCCGGCACGCTCGACATCTCGTTTCACCGCGACGACGTCGGCCGCCATCCGATCCCGAAGGAATTCGCACCCACCTTCATCCCCGCCGATGTCCATGGCGCGCACATCATCCTCGTTGATGATGTGCTCTTCTCCGGTCGCACCGTGAAGGCCGGCCTCGACGAACTCTTCGATCAGGGCCGCCCCGCCAAGGTTGAGCTCGCCATCCTCATCGATCGCGGCGGCCGTCTCCTGCCGTTCGCGCCCGACTACTGCGGCTTCGCTGTCGCCGTGAAATCGACGGAGAAAGTCTTTGTTTCCCTCGACCCCACCGACCCGCGCCGCGACACGATCCGGATCGCACCCGCCGCCGCGAAGATGAAAACGGCGGTCTAAAGTCCCAAATCCGCAATCCAAAATCGAAAATCCACCGTGCCCTGGACTCGCAAACACCTTCTCACCCTCGAGGAACTCTCACTCGCCGAGATTCAGCAGATCCATCGGACCGCCGCCGCGTTCAAAAAAGTGCTCGGCCGCACCGTCAAGAAAGTCCCGGCTCTCCGCGGCAAGACGATCGTTAATCTCTTCCTTGAGCCGAGCACGCGCACGCGCCTCTCGTTCGACATGGCGGCCAAGTTTCTCAGCGCCGAAGTGATTTCGTTCGACGCCGCAAGTTCCTCCACCACGAAGGGTGAAACGCTCCGCGACACCGCGCAGAACATCCAGGCCCTGAAGGCCGATATGATCGTGCTGCGCCACGCGTGCTCCGGCTCGCCGCTCTACCTCAGCCGGGTGCTCGACATTCCCGTCATCAATGCGGGCGATGGCGCGCACGAGCATCCCACGCAGGGCCTGCTCGACACGTTCACGATGGTCGAGCACCTCGGATCGTTGAAGGGCCGCAAGGTCGTCATTCTCGGTGATATTCTGTTCAGCCGCGTCGCTCGCTCCAACGTCCACGCCCTGGTGAAGATGGGCGCCGCGGTCACCCTCGTCGGCCCGAGCACGCTTGTCCCCGAGTGGCTCACCGACCTCGGTGCGAAAGTCTCGCACGATCTGCGCGGCGCACTCGCTGATGCCGAAGTCGTGATGCTTCTCCGCATCCAGCACGAGCGCCAGGGCAGCAGCCATTTCCCTTCGCTCGGCGAATATACCAGTATGTTCGGTCTCAACAAAACGCGCGCCTCGTGGCTCAACCCGAAAGCGATCATCATGCACCCCGGCCCGATCAATCGCGGCGTCGAAATCGACAGCGACCTCGCCGACGGTGAGCACAGCGTGATTCTCGAACAAGTTACCAACGGCATCGCCGTTCGCATGGCCGTCCTCTACCTCTGCGCCGGCGGCGCCCCCGAATCCGTCTGGTCCGGCGACAACGCCTGATTCTCCAATGCCCACGCTCTGGATCAAAAACGCCCGCGTCATCGACCCCGCTGCCAAGCGCGATCGTATCGGCGATCTGTTCATCGTCGACGGAAAGTTCGTCGCATCTCTCTCCGTTGCCGCGAAAAAACGCGCCAAGAAAATCGACGCCACCGGCCTCGTCGCCTGCCCCGGGCTTGTCGACATCCACGTCCACTTCCGCGAGCCCGGCCAGACCCACAAGGAAACGATCGCCACCGGCTCCCACTGTGCGGCCGCCGGCGGATTCACGACGGTGGTGTGCATGCCCAACACCTCGCCCGTCGCCGACAACGCCGGCACGATCCAATTCATCAAGGACGCCATCAAGCGCGATGCGGTCGTGAAAGTCCTCCCCACCGGTTGCATCACGGCCGGCATGAAAGGTCAGGCCCTCGCTCCGATCGGCTCGCTCAAGCGCGCGGGCGTCGTCGCGATCACTGACGATGGCGACTGCGTGCAGTCAAACGAGCTCATGCGCCGTGCGCTCGAATACGCCAAAATGTTCGACCTCCCGATCATGGATCACTGCCAGGACGCGTCGATGACGGTCGGCGCCGTGATGAATGAAGGCAAGATGTCCACGCGCCTCGGCCTGCGCGGCTGGCCGCACGCCGCCGAAGACTTGATCGTGTCGCGCAACGTCATCCTCTCCTCTTACACCGGCGCGCACATCCACCTACAGCACATCTCGTCGGCTTACTCCGTGCAGATCATTCGCCGCGCCAAACGCCGTGGCATCCGCATCACGGCCGAGGCCACGCCGCACCACATCGCGCTCACCGACGACTCCCTCGCGGGCTACGACACCAATTTCAAAATGAATCCCCCGCTCCGCACCGATGCGGATCGCAGGGAAATCATCCGCGGCCTGCGCGACGGCACGCTCGACTGCATCAGC
>CAITWF010000081.1 GCA_903896015.1 uncultured Opitutia bacterium
ATCACCGCAGCGTCGCCGCCGCTTGGCGGCTCGCCGCGGAAACCTGGCTCCGCTGCCAGGGCCTGATTACCGTCTCAATCAACCAAAACGTGTTACCCAATTTACCGCGAAAATACGCCTGTAGTTAGGTTGGCAGCACAACCTCGCGGATCATCATCCCCTTTCTGCATCACCTTTTCCCCGCGCTCCCTCCATCCAAGCTGTTTCTCATCCATCGGTTGGCGCGAAAGGCAAGTCATGTGGCGGAGTACGCGATTCTTTCCTATCTCATATTGCGCGCCACAATCCAGTCGTGGCGCAACGATCCGGTTCGCTCTGGAAATTTATTGGCTGCGGCGGCGGCGAGCCTGTGCGTCGCCAGCGCGTATGCAGCCACCGATGAACTTCATCAACGCTTCGTGCCCGGTCGCGAATCCAAGCTGAGCGACGTGCTGATCGACGCGTCCGGCGCCGGCCTGGGTCTCGTCGTTGCAGGTTACATCGACCGGCGCAGCAGGCAAAGGTCGCTGGATTCTACGCCGCAACCCTGAACACCCGGCGCCACGTGCTTGCCGCTAAATTGACTGCGGAGGGGGCGAAAAGCGTCCTGCATCGGCCCGCCCAAGGAGAAACTTAGCGTCCCTTCTTTTTCGATCCCGCAGATTTGTTCTTCTTCCGCTTGCGGTCGGCCGACTTTACCAGACGCCAACCACCTTTCTCGCTCTTCGCCGTCAAGACGAAACCCAATCGGTGGCCAGCCACGCGAATCGCGGTTGCACGCTTATAATCGGTGACCCGATGTGACTTCTTGGTGCCCTTGATGACAGCCTCTGCTATTTCTTTATTAGTCATGCGCACCATCGTACCAAAAAAATCTCGCTTGTCGAGCCGTAGATTTTTCGCACTCCCGCGATTAGGGCCCCCTATCCTGACCGGCATGAAACCATTTTGGACATAATCAAACTTCACCCGTGTTCCACCCAGACGGAAACGCACAGACTCTCGCCCGGATTATAGCAAAAAACCCGCAAATGTGCGGGTTTGGAGCGAAGGCAAGCTAACGAAAAGGCTCAACGGCCGGCAAGCCGGCGGCGGAGCGCCACGAGCCCGGCAATCGCGCCACCCAGCATGGCCACCGTGGCACCATTATCCGGGACCGAAACTATTGAGTTCGTTGGCGAGAATCTGATAGACGCCCGCGCTATTTCCGGCGCCGGTTGCGAAATAGAGGTCGTTCGAAAAGACGTTGCCGGCCGCATTGATAGCAATCATGTCGTGGCCAGACCCGTCGGTCGCCAGCAGCGTCGCTCCAGCGTCCAAACCGGCATGGGCGAAGTTGGTGTTGTGAAAGTAGGAAATCGAACTGGGAATAACACTGTTGAAGATCGGGTCGCTCGGGTTGATCGCAACAAGGGCGCCGCTCACCGCTCCGTTGGTGCCCAGATTAACGAGCGGATCATAGCCGGTCATTTGAATTTGACCGGTGATTGCCCAAGGGCTGCTTGTGCCATAGGTTCCAAGCACAACGTTTCCACCGGCATCGACATACTGACCGAGAGCATCGCCGAGCCCAGAGGGATTCGCCGAAGTCACATTCATGAGGGCACCAACCGCGTCGAAGGTATTCAGGTAACTTCCGCACCCCGAGACACTATGCCTTTCTATTTCGAAAGGTATGACGGGACTACGCCGTGCGTGAAGTCAGCCCAAGAGCCGCCGCAGCCAAAGTCTGATGCCTGTCGTAGGTGAAGATTTCCCTGAAACCAAAGTGGAGCGCGGTCACAAGGTGTAGGCAGTCCGCCGATCGCAAAAATACCGCATCCGGCAAAGTCGTGTAGGTTTTAGCGGCGGACTCCACGGTGGCAGTATCGAGTGCAAGCCACGTCCAAAATCCACTGACGTCGTCGTTGCCGAACTGCCGAATCGCCGTCTGAAACTGCGCCGGCGTCCACTTCTTCTCGCGCAGCTGACGGTGAAACACCCCCATGAGTTCGACGCGGGCCAGTTCCGAAACAAACACCTGATCCTCTGACTCGAGTTTCGCCCGCACCGCGAGCGAATCCTTTTCAGGAACGTAGAGTTTGGCGACCGCAGATGTATCGCAGAAGATCATCGCTCAACGGTCGCCACGAACCTCGTCCAACGCGGCCTGGATGTCTTCCACAGGCGCTAGCGCCATCATCGCTTCATATTCCGGCAGGAGAATTCGTTTGCGGCAGATGGGACGCATCAGAGACGGGTTTGCCAAGACGGCCACGAGCTCGCCTCGGTCCGTGATCGGAATCGGGTGCCTCGACGCACCCGCTCGGCGCACCGAGGGACCGGTGTCGTCGTGCAATTGCTTCACGGTCAGAATAGCAGTTCTGGGCATAAGTGTAACAGAGTCACACTTCTGTCAGCCCGTCAAGTGTCACAGAGTCACTTTTAACCCATGTCACTTAACTGCATACCCCAATATGATTTAGGGCTGCGCAGTGCTCGCGTCCGTGGCAAATCCAGCCAAGCAACACGATCCCTCCCTGCCCGTCTACGAAGCCGGGGACAGAGCGATCTCGGACGTCGCCGCTCACGCGCAAACAGCAGAGCTCCGACTGCCTCTCAGGGCGGCGCGACCGGACTCAGCTTTTCCGACGGCGAAACGCGGCGACACTCAGCAGGCCCAGTCCAGCGAGCGCGAGCGTGCTCCCGGTGTCGGGCACATTCGAGCCCCCCACATCGAAATACTTGAACGTCACATCCTGGTAGCTCGCGTCGCTATAGCCCTTGAGGAAAAGCGCCACGCGCGCGTCGTTAAAATTCGCGTTCAACGAGCCCAATAGTGACCATGAGTCTCCGGGGTTCGCCTTATACATAAACTGGAAATGTTCGGCGCCCGGCAGTTCGGTCACCTCCATCCGCAAAAACACATCGTTACTGGCAAAGGCCGCATCAAGATTCCCCGAATCTCCCGGTTGGTTATCGCCCAAGCCCTGTACCCAGACCCCATTAGGTTGGTCCCATTGGTCGAGCGAAAAAGTAAACTCCTGGCCGCTGCTCGAACCGCCCGAGCCATCCGGACCACCGTAGAGCGTGAGGCCCGCAATGCGCACCTTGTAAGGGTCGTATGTCCAGCGCCAATTAGAATTACCAGTTCGCGCCTGCGGTAATGACTAGGCGAGGAAGGTTTGAAGGATCGGAAGGCGCCGCAACGCGGCGCGGGGAAGGTGGTGTGGAGGAAGGGGCAGGCGCCTCCCTAAAAGAGAGGTGCCGGTTGGGCCCCGTCCTCCACCTCAGGACTCACGTCTGCCGGACGGAGAAGCGATGAGGTTGATGGCGAGGTCGGCGAGA
>CAITWF010000082.1 GCA_903896015.1 uncultured Opitutia bacterium
ATCAACGTGGCGCTCGTTGTATCCGGTGCAATCCCGGAGGCCAATCGCCGTTTCCGCTGTTCGGACGGTGTCGTTAGGCTTTCGTTGCCTCTGCTCCCAAACGGGCACGTGCAATAAAAGCCTATGGTTTTACGAACGGTGTTACCGGTTGCGGACTATTTCTTATCGGGATGTGGGAAACTAGCCATTGACGAAAAGATAGAGACTGAAGCGCCGAACCACTATACCAACCGCCGCTGGGCGCGATTCATTAAAACATTCCCCAAACAAAACCATGTCCCTTCCGCACGACGAAGCTTGGTTTCCCGCAAAGCGGTTTGGCTACGGCTGGGGAATTCCCAGGCGGTGGCAAGGGTGGTTGGTACTGATGATCTATTTTGGCGCGCTGATTGGCGGGGTATCATTCGCTCAGACGCATCCCGTCCATTTTGCCTCCTGCGTCGGTGCGTTGTCCGTGGGCTTGTTCGCAACCTGCCGCTGGAAAGGCGAGCCGCCACGCTGGCGTTGGGGCGATCCCAAGTGAAAAGGATACCGCACACTTTACGCCGACGCCGCCCGGCGCGGTCGGCTAAAACGCCCCGGCAAATTCCCGCACTCCGATGATAATTCAAAATACAAAAGAGACCCTGCAAGCCACCCACGCCAATCTCGCAGGCGCGGAATTCAATGACGTAAACCTTCAGGACGCTCAGTTTATCAACGTAAATCTGTCGAATGCAACGTTCACCGACATCAATTTCAGTGGCGCGAAATTCAGCAATCTCAACCTGACGAATGTTGAAATCGAAGCCTGTGAAACGACCGGCATGAAGTTTCGCGGCGTGCTCGTCTCCGATCTTTTCGAGGCCCACCGACGGAAAGCTTAGCAGTGGAGCCAATCGAGCCCGCCGTCGTGAATGTGCGGCTCAAAATCGGTCGATCACAAACCTGCGGCTTTCACCGCCGTCGCACCGAGCCGCTCGGTGAGTTGCGCGAGGTAGAGGCTGGCGGGCGACACCGGCGCGTCGGGTGAATCGACGATCCCCGCTGGCAGGTCTTGTTTGCCATCAAACGGCATCGGCTTGCGCTCCAGTTCGCCGCTGCACCCGATCAGCCAGTTCGCGGAGCCGGGCGGGCGCTGCGCGAGAAAACTTTTCGCCGTGCAGTTCCACGCCACGGCCCAGCCGATCGCCCAGCCGTGGCCGGAGCCCATCTGCCCGCGATTCATGAAATCGATCCCGCCCCCAGGCACACGACAGTTGTCCACGAGCAGCCCCGTCGCCCAGCGCTGGTGCGGCTGAATCCAGCCACCGCCGCGAAATTCGCAGTCGAGCAGCACAATCGGCCCGGTCACGCCCGCACCCGTCGCGAGATAAAACACGCTGTCGCCCTGATCGGTGCACGCGTGGAGAAAAATCTGCGAACCGTTCACGGAAAAATCGGCCGGCTTCGCCGCGCCTTTGGTCGCCACCGTGTGCGTGATCGCGACGCGCTCGAGCGTCACGCGGCGCGACGAGCCGCCCAGCGTAATGCTGTTCACCGTGTCCACAATCGCCACATCCCGCATCCACGCGTCCTCGACCGCGCCAACGCGCACCGCCGTGTGATGCGGGTCGTTGATCGTCACGGGCTGCGGGGGCGCGATCACGCGAAGATTCTCAACGCCGATCTGCGTGAGACGTGCCGGCGGCGTGCACTTTACGACCGTTGCGCCAGGCGACGAAAGATATTTGGATTCGAGATCGTCGGCGAGCGGCACATCGAGCGTAAGCGTGTTGCCGGCGATCGCGGTGATCGTCCTTTCAGAGTCGATCGAGCGGCCGACGGCGAGCCACGTTTCCTTTTTTCCGTCACGAAAAAGCGCGTCCATGCCCATGAACTTTACCCAAGCCTCGGTCACGGGATGGCGCACGAGCACGGTGTCACCGGCCTTAAACGCGGAGCGGTCGCGCACAGCGATCGAACGCGTACCGGAGGGAACATACGCGTCAGCCACAAGACTCGGTGAGCCGAACGGTTTGGCAGCCACCTCGCGGCCGCTCGCGCCGAGCGCAAATGCGACATGCTTCTTCCCGAGCATCACGATGCTCGTGCCGTCTGCGCCCGAGCCGCTGCCGCGCAACACGACGCCGCTCGCGCGGAGATTCAACGTCGCTTCGCAGCGATATTCGCCGCTCTCAAGCACGACCGCGCCGCGAAACCCGTTCGCGAGCGGCAGTGCCGCCACCTCATCAAGCGCGGCCTGGATCGCCGTGGTATCATCTAGGCCCGAGGGTCGCACACGCGCTTTCTCCGGCACATCCGGCAGCGCCACGCCTCCGCCCATGTAGCCTGCCGAGGAAAAATCCATGATCCGATCGCCGGTCGGAAGCGTTTGGTAGGCGAGCTTGCCGTCGGCACCGGCGTGCGCCCACGCGCTCGTTGCGGGCTGCGTCGACGCGGCGAAGCTCACCGCGCCAAGAAGGAAAACAATCGGGAGAAGTTTTTTCGCGGCCATCAGCCGCCAGCGAGCCGAAAGACCTCCGTGCCGGCGAGCAGGAAACAGCCTAGACCGTAGTCGGTGAAATCGGGTTTGCTGTCGTGGGTCACGGGCTGGCCTTCGCTAGGTTGCTTGCCCGTGCCCTGCACGTAGCCGAGGTAGCCGTCGGAGTGCAGTGCCTCGGTCGCCAGCGCGTGCCACGCGCGGGCCACGATCGGGCCGTAGATTTTCCCGTCGAGCAGGCGGTGACGTATGCCCCACGCCATCCCGTAGGTGAAGAGCGCGGTGCCGCTCGTTTCCTTGCCGCCGAAATCATTCGGATCATCGAGGCTGCAATTCCAAAAGCCGTCGCTGCGCTGACGCGAGGAAAGCGCGCCCGCCATCTCGCGCAGCGTCCGCTCGTAGTCGGCGCGATGCGGTGCGTCGGCGGGCAATTCATCCAGCACGCGCACGAGCGCGGCAAACACCCAGCCGTTGCCGCGTGACCAGTAGCACTGCTTGCCGTTCGGCGTCTGGTAGGGCGGCACGAAATCCTTGTCGCGCCACCAGAGTTTGTCGGCGGGATTGTAGAGGCCCGCGCCGCCGGTTTTCGTTTTCGTGGTGAGGTAGATCGCGTGGGCTTTCTCGAAATACTTCGCGTCGTGCGTGAGCGCGCCGAGCTTAGCGAAGACCGGCATCGCCATCTGTATCGCGTCGACCCACGACCAGTCGTCGGCCTTGTCGCTCGCGACCATCGCATCGAGGCTCGTCGTGATCGCGCGAATCCGCTCCGGCTTCGGGTCAAGTTTGTAGAGATCGATGTAGGTCTGCGCGCAGCACTGGTCGTCAGCGTTGCGCGTGTGGTCACCGGAGCGCATCCCCCATTTGTGAAACTCCGCCCATTTCAGCGCGTAGGCGGTGTAACGCGAATCGTGATCGATCGAGTTGAGCGCCATCAGGCCCTCGTAGTAGACCGCGCGTGTCCAGATGTTCGACGGCCGCTCCTTGTTGGTGACGATCGATTTGCCGGGGTCGGGCCACACGTTGGCAAACCACGCGTTGGCTGTGCGCATCGACGCGAGCACGGCGTAGGGCTTCGGCAGTTCCTGCGCGAAGAGCGGGGCGGCGATCAACGCGAGGGCGACGGGAAAAAACGGTTTCATGCGGGGGGAAGGGTTAGGCGCAGCAAGGCTCACGGGTGGGCCACCGGAAAGCAACGACGCGTCAGACCGTCCGACGATCGCGCGCGATTTCGCTTTGCGCGACGCCGGTGGCGCGGTTGATTCGGTGCCCCCATGAAATTCCCCCGCCTCTCCCCCGCCCTCGCCGCCGGCTGGCTGCTGGTCGCGTTTTTCACCGCATCGTGCACGACCACCCCGCCGGTCGATCCGAAACTGCTCAACCCCGCGACCAACTCCGCGATCCGTCCGGAGCCGCGCGATGCGAACTGGGTGAAGCGCCACGAGAGTTTCGTCGCGCTGCCGAAGCAGGGTATCGACGTGCTGTTCCTTGGCGATTCGATCACGGACTTCTGGCGTCGCGATCAAACCGAGCGGCAGGTGGGCGGAAAAAAAGTCTTTGAGGCGAACTACGGTTCGCTCCGTACGATCAACCTCGGCATCAGCGGCGATCGCACGCAGCACGTGCTCTGGCGCATGCAGAACGGCGAACTCGATGGCCTCGCGCCCAAGCTCGTCGTCCTGATGATCGGCACAAACAACACCGGCTTCGAAACCGACAAGGTGACGCAGCGCAACTCCGTCCTGGAAACGATCGAGGGCGTGAAGGCGATCGTCCGCGGACTGCGCGCGAAGCTGCCCGGCGCAAAGGTTCTCCTGCTGGCAGTTTTCCCGCGCGGCGAGAAGGCCGACAATCCCCTGCGGGTGCAGGTCAACGAAATCAACCGCGGTATCGCGTCACTCGACGATGGACAATTCGTCCGCTACCTCGACATCGGCCCGAAGTTTCTGACGGCCGACGGCACGCTAACGAAGGAAATTATGCCGGATTTCCTGCATCCGAATTCGCACGGCTACGAAATTTGGGCCGCGGCGATGGGACCAACTTTCACGGAGCTGTTGAAGTAAACGTTGAGCGGCGGCCTTCTTGCAGGCGCCGCCCTGTCCGCCCTTCCGTAACGGCGTCTGCAAGACAGACGCCCTAAGTTAGAAAAAAGAGCCGGAGAATTTTTCTCCGGCTCCGTGGTGAAAAGAAATTTCGCGCGCTTACTTCGATCGCGTGGCTTTCCAGTCGCGCTTCATCGCGTTGCCGTCACGGCCCGGGGCCTCGGTGCTGCCGGTGAGTGTGTCGCCGTCGAGCTTGGCCGTGTATTTCGTGGTGCGGGTGTTGCCGTTGAAATCCATCGTGACCGCGAACGCCACCGTGCCATCCTTAAAGGAGGCCTCGGAGATCGCAGTATCGGGAATCTCGAACTGTCCCATCGACGCTCCCTTTAGCGTGCCGGTGAGTTTTCCGTCCTTGAAATCGAGGGTGAGCGTGCGCTCGATGCCGGGGCCGCCGCCGCGACCGGCCTGCGTGTATTTCCAAGTGCCGGCGGGCGAGGCGTCGGCCGCAAATGCGGCAACTGTGATTAGGCAAAAAGCGGCGAAGGCCGCGAGGGTATGGCGGAGGGATTTCATGGTTTTATTTTGGGGTGAGCAAAAGACTGACGCGCCAGCGCGCGACTCGTTGCCTCATTTCCAGCGCTCAATGCGCGCCGCTGCGCCCAGGCATGGGCAGTGGGCCGTCGCGCGAGGGCATCGGCGCAAAGTCGGGACGCGGCACACCGGAAACCAAATCGGCCACGCGCACGGCAGCACCGGTTTCGAGGCCGCGGTTCGCGGCAATGCCAACGAGAATCGAGCACGCTCCCGCGCGTTCGTCGGCGGCGCGGAGGTATTTGTCGGCGGGTGGAGACGGCAGAAAAATATCCTCCAGCATCAACCGATCGCCGCCGCCGTGGTCGCCCTCGGCCGTCCACGGCGTGAGCTCACGCGCCTCGCCCCGCAGCGGAATCACGCGCGTCGTCACCCCGCCGTCGGCGATGCCGCCCTGCACGGTCTCGGTGCCGTTGACGTAAACCGACTCCACGATCTTGTGCTCAAGCCGGCCTTTGGTGCCGTTGAACGCCACCGTGTAACCCTCCCATGCGTTGAACGCATTCAGCGAATAACTCAGGGTTGCGCCGGTGTCGTAGCCGACGATGACGTTCATCGTGTCCTCGATATCGATGTCCGCGCGAAAAACGCAACGGTCCCGAAAATATCCGTCGTAACTCTCGCAATCGGCGTAGAGCGATTTCAGGTGCGCGTTCGCCGAAAGATCGAGGGCGAAGCCACACTTTTGTTTCTCGGGGCACGTCGTGCAACGCTCATGCGGGCCGGAAAGCCCGAGCCGCCGCGCTATTGCGGGCGTATAGAACTGGCGGCGGCCGTTCGCCAGCACCGAAACGGGCACGGCACCAAGCCACCAGTTCACAAGATCGAAATGATGGGTGGACTTGTGGACGAGCAGGCCGCCGGAATTTTTTTTGCGGCTGTGCCAGCGACGGAAATAGTCGGCGCCGTGGTGCGTGTTGAGCAGCCAGTGAAAATCCACCGACAGCACCTCGCCGATTTCACCGCTCATCAGGATGTCCTTCACCTGCGAACGCGGCGGCGAATAACGGTAGTTGAAGGTCACGCGACAGTGCCGGCCGGTGCGCCGGCACGCGTCGAGAATCTGCTGACACTTCTCTGCGTCGGTCGTCATCGGCTTTTCCGTGATGACGTCGCAGCCCGCCTCCATCGCGCGGACCAGATACTCATGGTGCGCCGCGTCCGCCGTCACAACGATGACGACCTCGGGCTTCGTCTCCGCGATCATCCGCGAGAAATCCGCCGCGAGATAACCGGGCGGCACGGGCGCGTCGTTTTGCGCCGAGCGTTTGCGCGCGACTTCGATCCGGCCCGCGTTCGAATCGCACACGCCGACCAGCTGCGCATGCGCCGCGTGCGTTTTCTCAATGCCATCTTGATAGAGTTCGTGTCGCGAGCCCAGCCCGACGATCGCGTAGCGGCGGCGCGACGCGACTGGCGCGGAGGAAGAGGACAGGGAGACGGACATGCGGCAAGAATTCCGGGGTAAAGCCTGCAACCGGACACGAGTCCGTTGCAGCGGGCAAGTCGCAATTCCCGCCAGTTGCCCCGCCCGACGCAACTGCAGCCCTTGCCAGACGGTAAGGCGTCAGGCCTCCGCGCGCAGTTGCTGCAAGAGGGCCTGAATGTAGCCGAAGCAAAACGCGAACGCCTTCTGTCCGCCCGTGTCGCCCACAATCTGCGGCACATGATCAGGCATGACCATGCCATCAAAGCCGACCTCGCGATACGTCCGCAGCGCCCGCGGCATATCGACGTCGCCATCGTCGGGCAACGTCTCGGAAAACTTGAGGTAGCCACCGCGGATGTTGCGGAAGTGAACATTGAAGATCTTCCCGCGCGATCCAAAATAACGAATCACGTCGTGAATTTGCTCGTCCGGATTTTCGAGCATCTCAGTCACGGTGCCCTGACAGAAATTCAGCCCGTGATACGGGCTCGGCACCGTGTCGACGAAACGCTTCAGCCCGTCCACGCGCCCGAGCACGGTCTCGACGCCCCGCCAACCCTTCCCCGGCGGCATCGACGGATCTTGCGGGTGCAGCGCGATCCGCACCTTCGCCTCCTCCGCGACCGGCACCACGCGCTTCAGAAAATACGTGATGCGATCCCAGTAAATGTCCTCCGTCACGCGGCCCGCCTCCGTCAGCGGCGGCTCCTGCTTCGCGGCCGCATAGTCGAACGCGCTAAGGCTCGCGCCGCCGCGCCCGATCGTGCGCGTCGAATTCCTCACGACGCCGATGAACGTGAGATTGTATTTCACCAGCGGAATGCCGGCCGCGCCCGCGTTGCGAATCATCTGGCAGATATTTTCGATCGCCCGATCGCGTGCGGGATCTTTGGCGAGGAGAATTTCGGGCAGCTCGGCCTTCGAAATTTCGCTCGAGCTCATCGGCAGCGGCACGGCGTCGAGCTGCACGCCGAACGACTCGACGTGCTTGCGCAGCCGCGTGAGCGCATCAACGGACCACTCGTCCATGTTGGCCGAAAGATGACCACTACAAATATGCGTGACGCCAAACGCTGCCAGTGCGCGCAGCGTCGGCTCCGAGTGATCGTGCTGATGCCCCGGCTTCATCAGCACGGGGCGCCTTGCCGCACCCGCCGCCGCGGTCGCGGCGCTCGCACGTCCGCCCCCCCCCGCAACGCCGAGGGCGGCGGCGCCAGTCGCGGCACTCGCGAGAAAACTCCGACGATTCATCAACTCTGTGGACGCAGACCGCGGGGTGTGGGGCATGGGTGCGGAGTGTGGCGCTGTGTCCCGTGCGGGCGAGTCGAATTCCTTATTTCCAGCGCGGCCTCACGAGGCCGCTTGCAAAGGCGGCGACACCTCACCTCACCCCAAATGTTTCCCCGCCTCCACCCTTGACACGTCTTCACCCCTCCGCCTTTTTCTGCGAGCTCAGATGAACCTTCCCGGCACGACGATTTCCGCCCTCCGCAGCGTCCACGCTTCCGTGGCCGCCATTTCAGTCGTCGTCTCCGTCTCCGCCGTTACCGGCGCGCCGCGAGGGCTCTGATCGTTCAAACGACTTTGCCCCTCCGGTGCCAAACCGGAGGGGCTTTTTTTCGCCCCCACGGTTCCGGCGCAGGAGCGGGCTCTCCACACCCGCCATGAAAACCAACCGCACCCATCCGCCCGAACGCCTGCTCGCCGCCCAACACGCGCGCTTGTTCGACATGTTCGACGGCGCGCTCGCGCCCGAACCGCCCGAGCTCGCCGCCCCCACGCACGATTTTCTTTCGCTGTGCTGCCGGCCCGGCGACACTCCGCCCGTCGCCCCGCCGCGCATCGCGTTTCGTTCCGCGGCCTGACCCTCAGTGATGCGCGCCGCGATAATTTTTCTCGCCCGCCTCGACCGCAAACGGCAGCCGATTATCCTTCGGCGGCAGCGGACACGTCGCAAACGCCGTGAACGCACACGGCGGGTTCTGCGCGCGGTTGAAATCGATCACGACTTTGCCGTCAACCGGCGCATCCGCGTAGACGAAGCGCGCCGCGCCGTAGGTTTCCTTGCCGCTCGTCGCGTCGGAAATGACGAAGAACAGCGGCTCGCCGGGACCTTCGTCGATCGGCAGCAGCTCGATCTTCTGGCCGTCGCGCTCAAACACCGCCTTGCCATGCACGATTGCCGGGCCGGTGACGCCGAGGATGTTCGTGATCGAAACCGTGCGCGGCTCGTCAAACTCCACCCACGTCGCCTCGATCCGCCAGGTCGGATCGGTCGGAAAATAATCGAGACCGAGAAAATGCGCCCGGCTGTCAGCAGCGCTGTCCTTCACGCGCAACGCCTTCTTCCCGCCGCGCTCGACCACGAAAAAACTCACCGTGCCGCTCGCTACGACCGTCGGCCGGCCCGCCCGCCACTGCAATTCGCCCGCGAGCGCCGGCTTCCCATCGATTCGCGGCTCGGCCGCGGCAGACAACTCGACATTCACCCGCCCGTCCGCCCCCGCGAGCACCTTGCCAAAATGCGCCGGCCCGCCCGCGAGTACGAGGTCGTTGTCTGACGCGCTGCCGACGGTGTTCTCGCCGTCCTTGAGGAAATGCAGCCCGATCAACGTGAGCCAGCCATCGGGCGTAGTGAGCCGGGCGACGCGCTGCGCACGCCACGTTTCAATTTCGGTCTTGTAGGCCGGATCGACCTCACCTGCGACGATGCGCCCCACCGCGGCGAGTCCGATCAAGAGCAGCACGCAATTCTTCATAAAGGAAAAGGCCGTCGACTTTCTCGGCGAGTCAAGTGTTCCGCGCAATCGTGTCACCGGCTCGCCGCGAGCAACCGATCGATGACCTGGGCGTTGCGCAACGATTCCGCGAGCCCCAGCTGCGGTGCATGCCGCTGGATAATCGCGTCCGAGAAATCCTCGATCTCCAGCCGGTAGCGATCGCTGGCGGGCACGGGAATCTCGCGGCGTTCGTCACCGCGCGTCAGCGTGAGCGCGCCGGCATCACCGAGAAACGTGTCGGTCACCTCCAGCATCCCGTCCGTGCCGATAATTTCGGACGCTATGCGCTTTTGAGCGTTGAAGCCGCAGTGCAGCGACGCGATGAGGCCCGACGGATATTTCAGCAGCGCGGAAAATATCTCATCGATGCCATTTTTCCGCAAGCATTCGACGGCGACCGACTCCGGCTCCGCCCTGCCCGCGCCGCCCGCCGCGAGGTCCGCGATCCACCCCGCGAAGTTCACCGGATAGCAGCCGACATCGTAAAGCGCGCCGCCGCCGAGTTCCAGCTTGAGTTTGATCGAGTCGGGGCGGTTGAGCAGGAAGCGATGGCTCGTGTGGACAAACTTGATTTCGCCGAGCGCGCCCGACCGCAGCACTTCCTCCACCTGCTTCATTCGCTCCGTGTAGCGATACATGAACGCCTCCATGAAAAGCACGCGATGCTCGGCGCACGCGCCAATCATTGCGCGGACGTCGGGGGCGGTGAGCGCAAGCGGCTTTTCGCACAGCACGTGCTTCCCGTGCGCAGCGGCTCGGAGCGTCCACTCGCGATGCTCGGAATTCGGCAGCGGAACATACACCGCGTCGACCTCCGGGTCGCGCAGCAGCTCGTCGTAGCCACCATACGTGCGGACGAGTCCCGTAAACGCCGCGCGCGCCTCGGCCAACTTCACCTCCGTGCGCGAGGCCAGCGCGAAAAACTCCGCGTTGGCGGACCGTATGATCGCGGGAATCACTTCGAGCCGCGCGATGCGCGCATAGCCCAGCACGCCCCAGCGGATTTTTCGCGGCGATTCACTCATGCGACCGAGTCTACGCGCAGCTCAAGCCGCGGTGCAACCGGCGGTTTTGTCAAAATCGGGAACCCCCACTTTCAGCGTGAGTCTGCGCAGGAGTGCGCCATGTTCTTCGCATGATGAATCCCCGCCCGCTGCTCCTCGCGTTCGCTATCGCGCTGGTCGCGGTGGCCGGTGCGCACGCGGCCGACCTGACGCGGTTTTCCCAGGCGCTCGCAATCAGCGAACGCGCCGAGATCGGTTTCAACCGCCTCTCCTCTGATCAAGTCGCAGTGCTCGATGCGCTCGTCCGTCGGGATCTCGCCGCGAAGTCATCCTCGCGGCCCAAGGATCCGGTGCCGGCGGCGCGTTTCTCCCAACGCATCACCGCCAATGAGCGCGCGCCGGCCGGCCTCGCGATCTTCAGCGAGAAGGAACTCGCCCGCCTCGACGAACTCGTCGAGCAACACGACTCGTCGGTGCTGGCCCGCGAATTGCTCGCGCCGCCGGTCTACTTCCCCGTCGGCCTGCGTCCGCTGCCGACCGAGAAAAAAACCGTCCCGGAAATCCACGGCTCCTTCACGCTCGGCTACGCGTTTGGCAAGGGCGGCTACAGCGAAAAATTCGGCGGCATCAATCTCAACTACGAAGACCCGGTGCACCATTTCGCAGTCGATTTCAGCTACTCGGAATCGCACACGAAGGGCCCCATTCCCTATCGGGAAGACTACGTGCCGACGCAGCCGTTCATTCCGTAACCCGCTTCCGGCTCAGCGGAGGATTTCGTAGAGACTGGTCTGGTCGTCGGTCCAAAGCACCGGCGGCTTCGGATTTTTCGCCGGCACATCTGTCGCCTCGTCGATCTCGGGCACGGCGAGAAGCGCCCTGTTTTTCGTGACCAAAATCCACGTCGTGTCGTAGAACCACCAGTCCGACTCGTAGTCGTCCGAGATGGTCGCCATGCCTAGGTCGAAGTGGTGCGCGAGCGCCCGCACTACCGGCTCAAGATCGAGGTAGCGGTTCGAGATGTGCACGGCGATCACTCCGTCCGGCCGCAGGTGTTTCAAATAAACCTCGAACGCCTCCCGCGTCAGCAGGTGCGCCGGAATCGCATCGCTGCTGAACGCATCGAGCGCGAGCAGATCAAACTGGTGGGAGTGGCCAGCGGCGAGTTCCTGTTCGAGCGAGAGCCGCGCGTCGCCCATCACCACGTCGACCTTGGCCGGAGTCTTGTCGATATGCGTGAACGGATCGTGCGCGAGTTTTTCGACGGCGGGATTAATTTCGTAGATGCGCAGCGAATCCCCGGCCTTGCCGTAAACGGCCACCGTGCCCGTGCCGAGGCCGACGAGGCCGAAATTGCGTTCGCTCTTCCGCGGCAGATGCTGAAACGCCAGCCCGATGCCGCTGTGGTCGCCGTAATAGCTCGTCGCCATCAACGCCTTTTTCGGATCGGCGAACTGGAGGCCGTGCGTGGTCGCGCCGTGCATCAGCAGGAAGTAGCGCTCGTCTGCCGACTCCGACGTGTAGTCGAAAACTTTCAGCGTGCCGTAAAAATTGCGCGACGCGCGGATGACCTTCCCGTCGCGGTCGTTCAGAGCCTGTATGATGAAAATTGCCCCGAGCCCGGCCGCGAGCAGCGTCACGAAACCGCCCATCCGCGGCTGCCACGCCGTCTCTTTTTTTCGCCGACGCAGATCAAACACCGTCGCGATGAACGCGATCACCGCCACCGCAATGAACCAGAGATGATCGCGGTAAAACGCGACGAGTTCAGCGTCAAATCTCGCGCCGCCGCTCATCAGCGACCGCAACGCAGGCACCGCAATCGTAGTGGCAAGCGCGCCGACGCCCGCGCCCTGCACGAGCGTCCAGCTCTGTTGCCGGATCGAAATTACCGCGACCGCGACCCACATGAGCCACCAGCCGATTTGCAGTTCGCGAAACTCCGTGAAGATCGCCGGCGCCGCGATCGCGACGAGGAAGCCGCCGAGCGCGCCGCCCGCCGAAATGAAAAGGAAATAAGCCGTGAGATCGAGCGGCGGCGGCTTGAGCCGGTAGAGTTCGCCGTGCGCCACCATGCACGCGACGAACAGCGCGATCGTGTAGCCCGCGACCTGAAGCAGCATTGATGCATCTCGGCCGGAGCCGAGCAACTCGCAGATGACGGCGGACGCCACCGCGAGGAGGCCGATGAACAGCCCGCGCCGATACCAGCGCGCGTGATCGAAGCAGATGATGAAGCTCAGAAGATAAAGCGCGAGCGGCAGCACCCAGAGAAACGGCACGACCGCAACCTCCTGGCATAGTTTGTTGGTCGTCGCGAGCAACAGCACGGACGCGAGTGCCGGCAACGCGATCCACAGCACTTTGTCACTCCACACCGTCGGCGGTGCTTCGGGCATCCCGGGATTTTTTTCCGCTTTCGGCAGCGCGTTGCCCGAGCGCCAGAGGCGGAACGCGCAGTAGCCGCAGGCGACCACAAAGACCACGAGACCCGAGCCCCACAGCGTCGCCTGCGCGTGGCGGGAGAATTTCACCTCAAAGAAAAACGGATAGCTGAGCAGCGCGAGCAGCGAGCCGACGTTCGACAGCGCGTAGAGCCGGTAGGGCGACACGCCCGGCTGCGCGCGGCTGAACCACTGCTGCAACAGGGGCCCAGTCGACGACAGCACGAAATAGGGCAGCCCCACGCACCCGAGCAGCAGTACAAGGATGTGCCCGACAGGGTTGCCGCCGACATGCGCCTTCCAGCTATCGCCCGGCACTACGGGCAGCAGGGCGAGCGAGGCGAGCAGCAGCACGCCGTGCAGAACGGCCTGCGCCTTCGGCTTCAGCCGCGTCGTCGAAAAATGCGCGTAGGCGTAACCGCCGAGGAGCAGCGTTTGGAAAAACAGCAGGCACGTCGTCCACACACCCGGTCCGCCGCCGAACCACGGCAAAATGAATTTTCCAATGAGCGGTTGGACTTGGAACAGAAGAAAGGCGCCGGTGAAAATCGTCAGGGCGTAGGGAAGCATGGAGGGGCAGGACGAGCGAGCGTCCGGAAAGAAACGCACACTGGCGATCAGAATTTCCTGCCGCCACTACTTCACGCGCAACTTCAGGACCGTGATCGAATACGGTGCGAGTTCCCGAGTAAAAATCGGCGCCAGCCCGCCCACCTTCGATTCCACCGGCAAAATCTTTGTCGGCTCCGTGATCGAATTCGTCTCGGTCGGCGCGCTGCCGCTCAACGTGATCGCTTCGCCGTCGGGTGCAACAGACTTCGCCCCCTTCACTTCGATCCGCACGGGCTGCACCAGCGCCGAGGTGTTCACGAGCTTCACGAAAACTGTCCCTGATTTCGTGTCACGCGTGACGTTCGTGAAGAACGTCGGGACCTGCTGCGTCGGCGGCACAACTTCGCTGTTTCGCGGCTTCGGCGGCTGCCAGGTCTCGGCTGGAATATTTTCGATGGCCGCCGCGAGCACGGCATCGCCGTGGTTCAGGCTGAAAATCTTCTGCGCGTAATATGCCGGTGAACCGTAGCTCGTGAGCGCATCGTAGCCAATGAGATCGGTGCGCCACTGCATGCCGCCAGGATTCACGTTCACGAACAACGGCGCGTAACACGACATCACGATGAGATCTGAATTGCGCTCCATGCCAGTCATCCACGCCGCGTCACCGAGCGCCGCGCCCAGATTCGGCGTCGGCTCACCTTCGCGCGTCGCCCATTCGCCGACCATGATTTTGGGGCCGTTGCGATCAGAGGCGTCGTAGTGGTGCACGTCGGCCTGAAATTGTTTCGCCGACTTGTAGTAATGATCATCGATCACATCGGGCACGCGGCTCGTGACCTTCGTCGTCGCGACGATTTTGAGTGGCGGATATTTGCCGCGGATGGCGTCGAAAAACTGGGCGAATCGCGCGTCGTAGCTACCCGGTGTGCGATCGAAAAAATCCTCGTTGCCGATTTCGACGTAGTTGAGCGGAAACGGATCGCGGTGCCCGTCTTTCGCGCGGCGGGCGCCCCACGGGGTCTTCGTGTCGCCGATCACATATTCGATCTCGTCGAGCGCTTCCTGCACATAGGGCTGCAACTCGGGGCCCGCCGGGACTGGCTTTTGGTTCTGCCGGTCGAGCGTAAGGCCGGCGAAGACGGCGAGCACCGGCTCCATCTTTAAGTCTTCGCACCACTCAAGAAATTCCAGCAGGCCCATTCCGTCGGAAGAACGGTATTTCCACGAGTCGTTGAGGTGCCCCGACCGCTCCGCGAGATCGCCTAGGGATTTTTGCCAAGGGAAGCGCGTCGCGAGCGTGCGCCCCTGCACATAGTTGCCACCTGGGAATCGGAGAAACGCCGGCTTCATGTCCGCGAGCAGCTGCATGAGATCAGGGCGATTGCCGTTGCTGCGGTTGCGCCACGTCGGCGGAAACAACGAGACGAGATCCAGCCAGACGGTGCCGGGCGATTTCGCGGAAATGACGAGGCGTCCGATCAGCGGTGCCCCGACCTCTCCGGTCTTAAGCGTGACGGAATATTTTTTCCAAACGCCAGAAATCTTCGTGACGGTGGCGGAAGCAAACGCCGCCGAGCCGTCAGTGCGTTCGATCGCGATCATGAGCGGGCCGGAGAAACCCGCGGACGCCTTCGCGTAGAACGAAGCGCGGTAGGCCGTGCGCGACTTCACCGGGATGCCCCAGAAGCCGTCGTTTGCCACCCCGACACGTGCACCCGAGGCGGCGGTCGTGACTTCGAGCTTCAAGCTCACAGGGAGCTCCGCGTTCAGCGGCTGCGACCGATCAAGCGCGATCGCCCCTGTGCCGCCGCCCTCCTGCACGAGCGACCAGTGCTCGGGAGCGTCGGCGTTGTCCTGAAACGTGCGGTTGCGGACGAGTTCGCCGTAAAGCCCGCCGTCGTAGGAATAATTAATCTCCTCCGTCATCAGTCCGTAGAGCGTCGGGCTGACGCGCGCGGTAATTCTTGCCGCGTCGATCGTGAGCGCGACAGGCGCGGGCGGCTGCGCGGAAACGCACACAGATGAAATCACGAACGATACGGCGGCGAGGCCCAGCTTTTTCATGGTGAGGAGGGGTTCGGCTGAGAAACGATGAAATGAGAAAAGTCGGCGGCGCGAGCGTTCGCGGCGCCGTCGCGCACCGCAAACACTCCAAACGTCGTCGCTGTCCAGACGTTGCCCGAACGATTTGGTAACCGTGAATCGATCGGCAAACGCGGCGCGCCCGGCTCCTTGTAGCGCCCCACCCAGCCGAGATCCGGATCGCCGCGCTCGCCGTTACGCAGGTGGTGGCCGCTCGCGCCGAAGTAGAGCGTGCCGCCAACCTGGGTCCAGGTTTTGCCGTCGCGCCCAAAGAAGAACGTCGCGTGCTCCGCGCCATCGACAACGATCTTCAGATGCACGTTAGCGCCGTGCGGATTCGGCGCCGACCAGAGATCGGTGCGCTGGCCGAGGTTGTATTTTCCGACGGCAATTATCGGCTGGCCGTCGCGCACAGTCGACGCGAGCCAGAGATTCATCAGCGGATCGTGGTAGAGATGCAGACCGGCGGCTTCGTGACCGTCGCGCGCGTCGAACGTGAGCGACGTTTCAAAACTGAACTGCTTGTCGATCACACGCTGTTGGAAAATCGCTGGCAGTGCCCCGATCGATCCGAGATCGCCGGGTGCGGAGTGAATGCGAAGGTGGCGCGGACTTTCGGTGAGCGACCACGTCGCGCCGCTGAAGTCGGGCGCGCAGGTGAAGAACCACTGCAAGCCGAGCGCCGGCGGGGCGAAATCGTCCGACTGCGCGAGCGTGTAATTGCACGCCGGCAACACCGGCGCGCGTGCGGTGACCGCCGGAATTTTTCCACCGACCGGACGCCACCACCCGTCAGACATCCACTCGATCGGCTCCATCAGCATCTGTCGGCCGAGCGAGTAAAATGCCGTCTCGTGCGCGTGAAATATGACGAACCATTCGCCATTCGGCATCTCGAGCAGCGTGCCGTGCGCCGGCGCCTCGAACGCCGCACCGCTGTCGGTCGAAAAAAGATTTGGATTATTCGGGTCTTCTTCCCACGGACCCGCGAGCGCGCGGGCGCGCAGTGTGGTGATCGTGCTTGGCTCGTGCGGGAGCGTGCCGCCGTCGGAGAACAGCACGTAATACCAGCCGCCGTGTTTGAAAATGTCCGGCCCTTCGAAAAAGCGATGGCCCGCGCGGCTGAGTTTCACGACCTCGCCTTTCACGCTAAGGCCGTCGGGCGTGAGTTCGTTGATGACAAATTTGTTCGTGATCAGATAAAGCCGGCCATCGTCATCCGCGAAAAATCCCGGATCGATGCCGAGCACGCCGAGGCTTTTCACGGCGTAGGGGCCTTCGGGCTTGTCGGCGTGATAGCAGAAGAGTTCGCCGTCGCGCGTCGGCGCGTAGATTAGAAATTGTTTCGTGTTGGGATTGAATCCCATCTCCACGCCCCAGATGCCGAAGCGCGTGTCGCCGGGGGCGAGTTTCGAGTGCGTCTGGAATCCGTGCCCGATGTAGCGCCAGTGAACGAGATCCTTGCTCGCGACGATCGGCAGGCCGGGCTGCCAGCCGAACGAAGAGCGCACGGAATAAAACGTGTCGCCAACCTGAATCACGCCCGGGTCGCTCCAGTCGCCGCGCATTATCGGGTTGGTAAAATCGGCGGCATGCGCGGCCCACGGGCCGAGAAAGTTCACCGCAATCGCCACCGTGGTCACACCACGTTTCGTCCACGAAGAAATCCCCATACGGCGATCTCGCGCGGGAGCGGCGCGAATGGCGACGCGAAAGCGAGGCGGTGAATAACTTTCTCCCGGCGCGCTTGGCGTCCGGACGTTTTTTGTGCAAAATCTGAGCCGCAACTCGCAACTCACGCGCAGGCAGACCCGCCGCCCTTCGTTACGATGGACCCCGAGCCGCCCTCACGTTCACCGGCCCAACCCCTCAAGTCCCTCGGCCATGAAAGACTATTCCGCTCCCGATCTCAGAAACTTCGCGGTGCTCGGTCATGCATCCGCTGGAAAAACAATGTTGTGTGAGGCGATGCTCGCCTGCGCCGGCCGCATTGGCCGGATGGGCAGCATCGCCGCCGGCACGACCGTCTCCGACTATCACGCCAGCGAAAAGCAGCACCAAATCTCGGTGCACGCCTCGCTGCTCCATCTTGAGTGGATGAACCGAAAGTTCAACCTCCTCGACTGCCCCGGCTACGCCGACTTCATCAGCGAGGGCCTCGGCGCGCTGCGCGTCGGCGACTTCGCACTCGTCGTGATCAACGCCGCGCATGGGCTCGGCGTCGGCACCGACGCCGTGTGGGACTATGCCGCGCACTACGGCCTGCCGAAAATGATCGCGGTCAACGCGCTCGACAAAGCCAACGTGAAGTTCGACGACATCGTCGCCAACGCCCGCGAGCATTTCGGCAAAAACGTTTTTCCCGTCACGATCCCGCTCAATGCCGGACCGGGCTTCAGCCACGTACTCGACGTGATGCGCAACGAAATCGTCACCTATGCGCCCGGCGGCAGCGGCACCTACAAAGAGACGCCGGCCGGCGCGCTCGCGGAAAAAGTGCAGCAACTCCACAAGGAGTTGATTGAATATGTCGCGGAGTCGGACGACACGCTGATGGAAAAATTCTTCGAGAAGGGTATCCTCGCCGAGGAGGAGTTCCGCGCCGGCCTGCACAAGGCGATCCAGAATCAGGTGTTCGTGCCGCTCTTTGCCGTCTCGGCGGAGACGAATGTCGGCGTCGCGCGGCTGATGGATTTCATTGCGAAATACGGCTCCTCACCGATGGACCGCGCGGAAGTCCCCGCGCGGGATGCCGCTGGAGTCACTGGCTCGGTGCCGCTCGCGCAGCCCGAGCCAGTTGCTTATGTGTTCAAGACCATGAACGAGCCCGGCGTCGGCGAGCTTTCGCTCTTCCGCCTCTTCGCGGGCAACATCAAAGCCGGTGACGAACTGCTCAACAGCGCGCGCGGCGTCACCGAGCGCCTCGGTCAACTCTACCTCCTCAACGGTCACGACCGCGCGGCGGTGACGCAGCTCCATGCCGGCGATCTCGGCGCCGTCGTGAAGCTGCGCGACACCCACACCGGCGATACGCTGTGTAGTCCCAAGCAATCGGTCACGCTGCCGCGCGTCGAGTATCCCGCCGCCAACATTCACGGCGCGCTCAAGCTTCGCTCGAAGGGCGACGAGGACAAACTCGCCGTCGGCCTCGCCACGCTGCACCAGGAAGACCCAACCTTCCACTACCGCGTCGACGATGAAATTCACCAGACGATCGTTTCCGGTCAGGGCGAAATTCAGCTCCAAGTGATCGTCGAGCGATTGCTGCGGCGCTTCGGCGTTTCAGTCACGCTTGAGGAGCCGCGCATCCCCTACCGCGAAACGATCCGCGCTCAGGGCGAGTCGCGTTACCGTCACAAAAAACAAACCGGCGGCGCCGGCCAGTTCGCCGAAGTGTGGCTGCGAATCGAACCTACCCCGCGCGACAGCGGCGTCGTCTTCACCCAATCGCTCGTCGGCAACAACGTCGATCGCGTCTTCGTGCCATCCGTCGAGAAGGGCGTGCAGAGTGCCTGCCGCGAGGGCATCCTCGCCGGCTACCGCGTGACCGACGTGAAAGCGGATTTCTTCGACGGCAAAATGCACCCGGTCGATTCGAAGGACATCGCGTTTCAAGTCGCCGGCTACCACGCGTTCAAGGAATCTTTTCAGGCCGCCCAGCCCTGCCTGCTCGAACCCATCTTCAACGTGACCGTGACCGTGCCCGCCGAATTTGTCGGCGCAATCATGGGCGACCTCTCGGCGCGGCGCGGCCACATTCTCGGCGTGGATATCGACGGCCACTTCGAAGTCGTCCGTGCGCAGCTGCCGCAAAAGGAGCTCTACCATTACAGCACGATCGTGCGCTCACTCACCAGCGGACGCGGCCGGCACGCCGAAGCGTTTAGCCATTACGCCGAAGTGCCGCCGGAGTTCGCCCTCCGACTCGTCGCCGACGCGAAAGCCCGCCGCGAAAACGGCAATGGCAAAACCGCCGCCTGACATTTTCCCTCCTCCCACCATGAGCACCACCTGGAAAATCGAAATCACGGAGCCGCACAGCGGCGAACTCGGCGAAGCAATCCTCCACGAGGATCACGGCTTCGCCATGGAAGAATACAGCTACGAGGCCGGCCATAAAATCGAAGTCGCCGTCCACGAGACGCACGACCCGAAGTGGCACATCTTTACCGACCTCGACTCGGGCCACCGCTTCAAGATTCCGCCGGAAAAATACCGCAAGCTGTAGGGCCCGGCCGTCCTTTCGCGCAGTCGCGAGAGATCCATCTCTTTCGGAAAGGACGCCTCTCCGCGCGTCCACGGTCAGCTCGGAAAGCCGCGCCTACCTCTCGATTGCCCGCGCCACGAATCGATCCAGCCGCAGCGAAAAGAAAATCCACAGCCCGATCATCACCGCGAGGCACGCGTTGCCCAGGTGATGGTAGGTGTAAATGATGTCGTGCTGACTCCAGCCGAACTCGTCGTGCAGGCCGTTCATGTCGCCGCCCGCATCCTCCTCGCCGTTGATCATCGAGCCATACGGAATGCCTTCGTCGCCCCGGTAGATTCCCCACCACCGCGTAAAGGTCGCAAAAAAGCTGCCCGCGCCGATGAAGAGAAAAACGTAGCGGCATCCGCCCCAGCGGAATTTCTCGGGAAACTGAAAATAGAACAGCCCGACCATCGCCGCCGAAAGATAGAATTCTCCGCCCACTCCGCCGAACGCGATCCACTTTTCCGCCGTAGTTTGCGGCAGCCGCCACGTCATGAACGCCTGCAACAACGCGAGCCCGACCGCCAATATCATCGGCCACTTCTTTCTCTCCCGCAGGGCGGCGACGAACATCACGCCAAGCAGAAACAGCACACCAAAATAAACGAAGAGCGATTTCTCCGACGCGATTGGCGTCCACCCGATCGGCAGCGGCAGTGCACGGTGACCGGTCAGCCACCCGATCGTTGCATGACCGAACTCGTGAATCCACACGTGAAACCCCATCAGAAAAAATGCGAGCGGCGTGCGCTGCGTCCCGACCGCCAGAAGCGCGACGAGCGGCGGCGCGAGCGCATTGATAATCACGCTGTCGAACGATCGCGGATCCCAGCGGCTCAGTTCGGGCTCTTTCGTTTCCGCCTCAAACTCGGCGACAAGCTTCTCGAGGTTGCGCTCCTCGATTTCTTCGCGCGCCTGCGTCCGGGCGCCGGCAAGTTTTTGGCGCTCAAGTTCGTCGAGGTGACCGATGACCGCATCGCGGACGGCTCTGAACTGCGCGCGCTCTTCCTTCGGCGCGCCTGCGCGGATGAGCGAAAAGTTTTTCTGCACGAGCGCCTTGTTGAGCGCCTCCCGATCGGCGCCGGGCGGCAGGCCCAGCCACGCGTAACACTGCGCGAGTTCGCTTTCGTCCATGCGTGAATCCAAACCAAGCCAAGTCCGCATCCGATTGTCGAGTGCGCGCAGGACATGACGGAGAACGCCATTGCCACTCGCCGTGCGACCCGCAGCCTGACGGTTCCTTCCAGCGTTCCATGCCGTTTGTAGCCAATCCGCTCCACCACTTGAGACGCGAACCGCCAATGGTGCGCACACTTGCATGACGCAGACGTCTGGCCAGTTCGGTATTCCGCGATGTTTAGCGATCCGTTGGCCGAGTTGTTTAGCAGGCTGTTTCTAACTGCGCTCGGAACACCGTGTTAAACAAAACGGCTCCGTCATCGTTTAATTCCAGGTGAAGCATTTTGCTGTTTCAGCAATGTCTCAGCGCGATCATGCGCTGGACCGGCTGGGAGTGATGCGACCCAGGCTAATGCGGCCGGCCGGTCCGATTTCAACCAAGGAGGAAGCACCCGGTAAACAGCACTGATTTGATCCAACCCGCTCGATAATGTGGTGACCAAATCGGCCGCGTCACGGGGAGACTTTGTCGTCTAAGGCACATGATCAACCGGAGCGAAAACCCTCCTCATCCGCGCGATCGGCCCGACGCTCGGCACCTTCGGCGTCGGCGGCGTGCTCGCCGATCCCAAGCTCGATCTCTTCGGCGCGGGCAACGCCCTCATCGCCACCAACGACAACTGGGGCGGTGACGCGGCCCAGAGTGCCACGTTTTCCGCTGTCGGCGCGTTCGCCCTCGCCAATCCCTCGACAAAAGACGCTGTTCTGCTCGTCACGCTCGATCCGGGAAACTATTCCGCCCAAGTCTCCGGTCTCGGCGGCTCGACCGGCCTCGCCTTGATCGAAATCTACGAGGTGAAGTAAGCGATCCTGCCCGGAGGGAGTGAAACGGGCGTCCGTGGCGCCTGCCCGGTTCGTGTGCGACGGAAAAGTCCGCAGCGTCCGGCATGAATCGCGCTTGCTTTCGCGCACTTCCGACGAAAACTTTTCCGCTTCCCACGTTCAAACGACTCACTGTGACCAAGAAGACCAGCACCACTGCCGAGAAACCCGTCAACTTCGCGCAAGCGCCGATCAACGCGGCCCTCACGGCCGCGCAGAAGGTCGACCTCTTCCGCACGATGGTGCGCATCCGTCGCTTTGAGGAGCGCAGCCTCCGCGCCTACCAGGGTAAAAAGATCGGTGGCTTCCTCCATCTCTACATCGGCCAGGAAGCCGTCGCCGTCGGCTGTTGCTCGCTCATGGGCAAGGATGACCACGTCATCACTGCCTACCGCGACCACGGTCACGCGATCGCCGTCGGCATGGAGCTGAATCCGCTCATGGCCGAACTCTACGGCAAGGCCACCGGTTGCTCCAAGGGCAAGGGCGGCTCGATGCACTATTTCGCACCCGACAAAAATTACTGGGGCGGCCACGGCATCGTCGGCGGCCAGATTCCGCTCGGCGCCGGTCTCGCCTACGCCGTGAAATACCAGGGCAAGAAGGGTGCCGCGATGGCGTTCATGGGCGACGGCGCAGTGAACCAAGGCGCGGTGCACGAGGCCTACAATCTCGCGGCGCTTTGGAAACTCCCGGTCATTTTCGTGATCGAAAACAACGGTTACTCGATGGGCACAAGTCAGGCGCGCTCCTCGGCCGGCACGCTTGCCAAGCGGGCCGAGGGCTACGACATGGCATGGGGCCAGTGCAACGGTGCCGACGTTTACGAAGTGCGCGCGACGATGGATCGGTTCCTCAAACTCGCCCACGAGAAGCACGAGCCCGCGATCGTCGAGATCGACACTTACCGCTACCGCGGCCACTCCGTCGCCGATCCCGACAACACCTACCGCACGAAAGCCGAGATCGAGGAATACCGGAACAACAAGGATCCGATTCAGCTTTTCCAGAAGACGCTCCTCGCCGAGGGCGTGCTGACCGAAGCGACCGCCGCCAAGATCGACGAGGAAGCCCGCGCCGAGTCCGACCACGCCGCCGATTTCGCCGAAGCCAGTCCTTTCCCGACCGCGGCCGACATCCAGACCGACGTCTACTGGGAGGCCGACCATCCCGCCGAGCGCAAATCGCAAGGCCGCCTCTTCTTCGAATAAGTTTTTCAATTTTTCTCTTTCCCAGTTTTCCGATTTTTCCGCCGATGTCTCTGATCACTTACCGCGAAGCCATCCGCCACGCCCTCGCCGAAGAACTTGAGCGCGACGCCAACGTCGTCGTCCTGGGCGAAGAAGTGGGCCAGTTCCACGGCGCCTACAAAGTCACCGAAGGCCTGCTCGCCAAGTTCGGCCCCAACCGGATCGTCGATACACCGATCAGCGAGGCCGGCTTCATCGGCATGGGCATCGGCGCGTCGATGCTCGGCGTGCGTCCCGTGATGGAGCTGATGTTCTGGTCGTTCTACTCGGTGGCTTTCGACCAAATCCTCAACAACGCGGCCAACGTCCGCTATATGTCCGGCGGACAGATTTGCTGCCCGATCGTTATCCGCGGCCCCGCGAACGGCGGTACCAACGTCGGCGCGACCCACTCGCACACGCCCGAAAATGTTTTGGCGAATCACCCGGGCGTGAAGGTCGTCGTGCCCGCCACCGCCGCCGACGCGAAGGGCCTGCTCAAGTCCGCCATCCGCGACAACGATCCCGTCTTCTTCCTGGAGAATACGATTCTCTACGGCGAAAAGGGCGAAGTCCCCGAGGGCGAGCACCTCATCCCGCTCGGCAAGGCCGACGTGAAGCGCGTCGGCACCGATCTCACGATCGTCACCTACGGACGCTGCGTGCTCCACTCGCTTGCCGCCGCCGCAATTCTCGAAAAGGAACACGACATCTCGGTGGAGGTCGTCGACCTCCGCACGATTCGTCCGCTCGACATCGACACCGTGCTCGCATCCGTCAAGAAGACGAATCGCGTGCTGATCGTCGAGGAGCAGAAGCCATTCGCGAGCGTCGGCTCGCAGCTCGCGTTCATGATCCAGCGCGAAGCCTTCGACGATCTCGACGGCCCGATCCACCGCCTGGCGACGATCGATGCGCCGGCGATTTACTCACCGCCGGTCGAGGTCGAACAGCTCCCGAATCCGCAGCGCGTGCTCAAGGCCGCCCTCGAAGCCGTCAAATAATTCACCGCCATGGCCAACATCATCGAAATGCCGAAACTCAGCGACACCATGACGGTGGGCACGCTGGTCAAGTGGCTGAAGAAGGAAGGCGACGCCGTGAAATCCGGCGACATGCTCGCCGAAGTCGAAACCGACAAGGCCACGATGGAGCTTGAGAGCTTCTTCGACGGCACGCTGCTGAAAATCTTTTCGCCCGCCGGCTCGCAGGTCGCGATCGGTGCCGGCCTCTGTGCCATCGGCAAACCCGGTGAAACGGTCGAAGCCCCCGCCGCGAAGCCCACGCCCGCCGCCGCTCCCACCCCGGCCATGCCGCCCTCAACGACGGCCGTGCCGGCTGCCGTTGCTCCGACTCCCGCGCCTGCGCCCGTCGTGACTCCCGCTCCCGCCGCACCGGCGCGCGCCGCCGGCGAACGCGTGAAGATTTCTCCGCTCGCAAAGAAACTCGCCGCCGAAAAAGGCATCGATCCGTCGCAGCTCACCGGCTCCGGCCCTGGCGGCCGCATCGTGCGGGCCGACGTGCTCGCCGGCCCGAAATCCGGCGGCGCAAAACCCGCAGGCTCATTCGTCGGCGGATCCGTTTCCAACAAAGGTCCGGTGCAAGAGGAGCGCGTGGTTCCCGTTTCCACGATGCGTGGCGTGATTGCCAAGCGCATGCTTGAGAGCACCACGCAGATTCCCTATGTCTATCTCGACATCGAAATCGATGCCGAGCCGCTCCTCGGGATCCGCGAGCAGCTCAACACCGGGCTCGAAAAAGAAGGCGTCAAACTTTCGGTCAACGACTTCATTCTGAAGGCCAGCGCCGAGGCGTTGCGTCGCGTGCCCGCGGTAAACTCGTCCTGGGAAGGCACGCAAATCCGCTATCATGGAGCCGCGCATGTGGCGTTCGCGGTGGCGATGGAAGACGGACTCATCACGCCGGTCGTGCGCGACGCGCACCTGAAAAACATTTTCCAAATCAGCACCGAGGCGAAGGCGCTCGGCAAAAAAGCGAAGGAGAAGAAACTCACGCCGGCCGAATTCACCGGCGGCACGTTCTGCGTCTCGAATCTGGGCATGATGGGCATCCCGAAGTTCACTGCGATCATTAACCCACCCAACGCCGCGATCCTCGCGGTGGGCACGACCGTCACCAAGCCGGTGGTGAAAAACGGCCAGATCGTCGTCGGGCAAACGCTTACCGTCACACTCTCGTGCGATCACCGCGTGTTCGACGGCGCCGTCGGCGCGCAGTATCTCAAGGCGTTGAAGACGCTGCTCGAGTCGCCCGCGCTGTTGCTGGTTTGATAGCGCATGGCGAAGGCACACCAACGCACGGTTGCGTGGGTGGGCTTCGCGATCGTCGCGTTCGCGGCCAATTCTCTGTGCTGCAGGCTCGCGCTGGGTGGCGAGAAAATCGATGTGGGGACCTTCACGCTCGTGCGCCTCGGCGCGGGCGCGATCGTGCTGGTCGCGATTAACCTCGCGCGCCGGCCCAGGCCGGCGGGGCTGTTCGCGTGCAACGCGCTCTCCTCGCTGGCGCTGTTCGTTTACGCAGCGGCATTCTCGCTCGCCTACCGGCAATTGACGGCGGGCACCGGTGCACTGCTGCTTTTTGGCGCCGTGCAGGCGACGATGCTCGGCGGGGCGCTTTCGCGGGGCGAACGCCCGCGACGAGGCGAATGGCTTGGGCTCGCCATTGCGCTCGGCGGCCTCGCCTATCTGGTTTCGCCCGGGCTCGGCGCGCCGCCGGCGACCGGTTCGGCGCTCATGGTTCTCGCTGGCGCAGCGTGGGGAATATATTCTCTACGCGGTCGGAGACTCGGCGATCCGCTGGTCAGCACGGCGGCAAATTTCCTGTGGGCGCTGCCGCTGGCGCTGATGTTTTGGATCAGCGTGCACGGCGCGATTCCCGCCGCGCCCGCCGGAGTGATGTGGGCCGTGCTGTCGGGCGCACTCGCGTCCGGTGTCGGCTACGCCGTGTGGTATACCGCGCTGCCGACCATCACCGCCACGCGCGCCGCGACCGTGCAACTAACAGTGCCGATTGTCGCGGCGTTCGGCGGCGTGGGGTTTCTCGGAGAGACAATTTCAGCGCGGCTGCTGCTCGCCTCTCTGCTGGTGCTCGGCGGCGTCGGTCTGGCGATTTTTACGCGGCGCCTGACAAAATAAAACCGGCGCTTGCGCTCGCTGCAGGCCAGCGCATTTCATGGCGCACCGTACCCCATGAATGCTTCGCCCCTGCTCCGTGTTTCGCTCCTTGGTTTGCTGTGCGCGCTCGGCCAGCCAAACGCCCTCACCGCGCTGCCGACGCCGTGGACCGCGAAAGTCGATCCGGTGGCGCCGTGGCCGGAATATCCGCAGCCACAGTTGCAGCGCGACGCATGGATCAATCTCAACGGCGCGTGGGATTACGCCGTCCGCGCGCGCGATGTCGCCGCGGCGCCGGCGACGTTCGACGGAAAAATCCTTGTGCCCTTCGCGATTGAGTCGGACTTGTCCGGCGTAAAGCGACGTGTCGCGCCCGGCGAACGACTGTGGTATCACCGCACTTTCACCGCTCCCGATCTTGCGGGTGGCAAGCGGCTGATGCTCCACTTCGGCGCGGTCGATTGGCAGGCGGATGTCTTCGTCAACGGCCAGGCGCTGGGCCGTCATGAGGGCGGTTACGATCCCTTCTCCTTCGACCTCACCGGCGTGCTGAAAAAGGGCGGCGAGGCGCAAGAGTTGGTCATCGCCGTGTGGAACCCGATCGACTCCGGTGCGCAGCCGCGCGGTAAGCAGCAGCAGAAGCCGGGCGGCATCTGGTACACACCCGTCACCGGCATTTGGCAGACCGTTTGGCTCGAACCCGTCGCCAACGCGCGCATCAGCGGCGTCATGCTCACCCCCGACTTCGATCGCGGCTCGGTCGCGGTCAAACTCGACACCGCCGGCCCGCGCGACGGCGCGCACGCGGAAATTGTCGTGTCAGCGAACGGCCAGCGCATCACCTCGGCGACCGCCGAGGATCTTGCCGCCGCCATCACGATCGTGGTGCCACAGCCGCACGCATGGTCGCCCGACGATCCGTTTCTTTACGACGTGGAGGTCACTTATCGCGTCGGCGAGAGCGTCGATCGCGTGAAAAGTTATTTCGCGTTGCGCAAGGTCGAGGTGCGCCGCGCGCACGACGGATTCGATCGGATTTTTCTCAACAACGCGCCGCAGTTCTTGATCGGGCCGCTTGATCAAGGCTGGTGGCCGGACGGACTCTACACGGCGCCGACGGACGAGGCGCTACGCTGGGACGTCGCGACGATGCGCTCAATGGGCTTCAACGTCGCGCGCAAGCACGTGAAGGTCGAGCCCGCGCGCTGGTATCGGCACTGCGACGAACTTGGCCTGATGGTGTGGCAGGACTTGCCTTCGGCGATGCGCATGGGTGTGCCCGCCCATCGCGTCGCAAGCGGTCAGGCAATCGATGGCGTGTTTTCTCCGGAGGACGACGCGCAGTTCCGCCGCGAGTTGCGCGGGCTCGTGGAAAATTTCCGCTGCTTCCCTTGCATCATCGCGTGGATACCTTTCAACGAGGGCTGGGGTCAGCACAACACCAACGACATTCTCGCGTGGACCAAGCGCCTCGATCCCACGCGGCTCGTCGACGGCCCGAGTGGCTGGAGTGATCTCGGTTTCGGCGATCTGCTCGACAAGCACGAGTATCCCGGGCCGGGGATGTTTCCGGCACAAGGCGGGCGTGCGAGCGTACTCGGCGAGTTCGGCGGCCTGGGCCTGCCGATCGAAAATCATCTTTGGCAACAGGACAAGAACTGGGGCTACCGCTCGATGAAGGATCGCGACGATCTCGCGCAGCGCTACGGCGCCCTCATCGCGAATCTGCCCGCACTGATCGATCGCGGGCTCTCCGCCGCGATCTATACACAGATCACCGACGTGGAGATCGAGGTGAACGGCCTCGTGACCTACGATCGGCAGGTCGTGAAAATTCCAGCCGAGAAGCTCGCGGCCCTGCATCGCGACCTCACGTCGCCGAAGAAAAAGTAGGGCGCGCCCAACGGTAGGGCGCATTATCCCTGACGCGCCGCTCAGGGCATTCGCCCACCGAGGGCGCGGCGGATTAACGAAAACCCGCCCTACCCGGTAGGGCTCGGCGGCACCGTCGCGCACATGCTAAATCGCGGCGAATTCATGCGATTCGTCATAAGCATGAGCGATTCTCAAGTTGGCATTGCGTTTGCTAATTGGGGAGCGTTCCACCGTCGCGGGCTTCCACCCGCGCGTTCCACCGCAATCAAACGTCTATGCACATCCTTCCACGTGTGTCAGTGAAACTGGCTGTCTGCGTCGCATTCAGCCTTCTGTTCAGGTTCGCCGCCGTCGCTCAGACAGCCGCTCCCGCCACCCCGCCTCCGCCGGCTCCGACCTTGGAGCAACGTGTAGCTGGCCTCGAAGCCTACCTCACCAACGGCGATCCAACGGCTTCCTTAAAAGTTGGCCCGAAGGACAAGGATGGCAACGCGACGATTCCCGCAGGCCTCACGACGGCCGCAGTCGGCACGTCGGGCCCCGGCCACAACGCGTGGCAAATGACGAGCGCGGCGCTCGTTCTCTTCATGACGCTGCCCGGCCTCACGCTGTTTTACGGCGGTCTGATGCGGCGCAAAAATGTCCTGTCGGTCATGGCGCAGTGCCTGCTGCTCTCCGGCCTCGTGACGATTCTCTGGTGGGCGGTGGGCTACAGCCTCGTGTTTCACTCGGGCGGACCGTTTCTCGGATCGCTCGATTTCGCGCTGCTGAAGGGCGTCGATTCCTCGCCCAATACCGACTATGCTGCGTGGGTTTCGCAGAACGTCTTCTCGATGTATCAACTGATGTTCGCGATCATTACGCCGGCCCTGATCCTCGGCGCGATCGCGGAGCGCATGAAATTCGCGGCGGTGTTCGCGTTCATGTTCCTCTGGATGTTCGTCGTCTACTTCCCGCTCGCGCACATGGTGTGGGGCATTGACGGTTGGATGAACGGCGTGTGGAACGCCAAGGCCGCCATCAAGGCGATCGATTTCGCGGGCGGCACCGTGGTGCATATGAGCTCGGGCTGGTCGGCGCTCATCCTATGCATTATTCTCGGGCCGCGCCTCGGCTTCGGCAAGACGCCGATGCCTCCGCACTCGATGGTGCTCTGCATGGTGGGCACCGGCATGCTTTGGGTCGGCTGGTACGGCTTCAACGCCGGCTCCGCTGTCGCCGCCGACGGCATCGCCGCCAACGCCTTCACGACCACCACGCTCGCCACCGCCGTCGCCTGCTTCGTCTGGCCGATGATGGAGTGGTTCACGCGCGGCCACCCGAGTATCCTCGGCTTCTGCTCCGGCGCGGTCGCCGGTCTCGTCGTCATCACGCCCGCGTGCGGCTTTGTGACCGCCAACGGCGCCGTGATCATCGGCGTCTTCGCCGGAATCGTGCCGTGGTTCTTCTGCTACAAGGTCAAAGGCTGGTTCGGCTACGATGACGCCCTCGACACCTTCGGCGTCCACGCCGTCGGCGGCACGATGGGCGCGTTCCTCACCGGCGTGCTCGCCCGCAACAGCGCCAACGGCAACCTCGCCACCAACCTCAAGGACTACGTCACCGACTCCACGACGCAAAAACTCGTGGTCGAACAACTCAAGGCCATGGCGGTTACCATCGCCCTCGCGATCGTCGGCACGGTTGTCATCGCCTACATCGTCAAAGCCGTCATCGGCCTGCGCCCGACGGTGGAAGCCGAACAAGAAGGCCTCGATCTCGCCGACCACGGTGAAGAAGGCTACATCCTCGAATCGAAAGGCTGATTTTTATGAAACTCATCATCGCCATCATCAAACCCTTCAAGTTGGAGGAAGTGAAAGCCGCCCTCGCCGAAATCGGCGTGGAAGGCATGACAGTCACCGAGGTCAAAGGCTTCGGCCGCCAGAAGGGCCACACTGAAATCTACCGCGGCAGCGAATACACGGTGGATTTCCTCCCCAAGGTAAAAATCGAAATCGCCGTCACGGATGATGCAGCCGCCAAGGCGATCGGCGCCATCAGCGCCTCGGCCAAGACAGGCAAAATCGGCGACGGCAAAATCTTCGTCGTACCGATCGATCAAGTCGTCCGCATCCGCACAGACGAGCGCGGCGACGCCGCAATCTGAGCCCCACGCTCCTTCTGACGAAACTGCTTCAGCCGACGGCGCCCCGCGCGCCGTCGGCTTTTTTCTTTTTTGGATGCAACGCGAACTCCGGCGACGCGTCTCTGCGGGTGTCATGCCTCGCCTCACCCCTTGCCTGGTTTTTCTCGCACTCAGTTCCGCCACCTTCGCGGCAACCTTTCCGAAGCCGAATCCGGACAAAACTTTCGCTGATCAAAAGGTCTTCGATGCCGCGGGCCGCCCTTGGCGCGCAGCGCAGGAAGACTGGGCAGGCGCCAAGCAACGCGTCGCCACCGATCCGGCATGGACTGCGTGGCTCACGCGCGAACGCGCGAGCGTCGATGCCTGGATCGCGAAGCACCATGATCACGTCGAGTGGGCCGGCGGCTGGTCGCACGACGGCGTGAGCCCCGTCGACGGCTCCGAGTTGATCTGGACCGAGAAGATCCCGCGCGAGGAAGCGCAAACGATCAAGAGCCGCGCCGGCGACGACGTCCAAATCACCGATCTAATCTTTGCCTGGTGGGTCGTCGAGTTTCGCGGTCGGCATGTCGATACGATGAGCCGCGCCGCCTCGCTTTACCGGCTCACCGGCGACGAGCGTTATGCCGCGTGGGTTGCCGGCCAGATGGATTTTTACGCGAACAACCTCGCCACGTGGAAGACGCTCCCGACCGCGAAGAACTCCCCGCTCTTCTGGCAGACGCTGACCGAGGCCTCGAACCTCGTGAAGTTCACCAACGCCGTTCGCCTGCTCGGTGACTACGTCGCGAAGGACCGGCTCGCGCAGTGGCGGGAGAAATTTTTCGCGCCGGAGGTGAAGCACCTCAACGCGACGTTTCAGAACATCCACAACATCGCCACCTGGCAGCGTTGCGCGGTCGCACAGGTGGCGTTGCTCTTCCACGATGAGGCGATGTGGCGCGACGCGCTCGACAGCAAGTTCGGTCTCCGCGCGCAGATGGATCAGGGCATCACGAGCGACTACCTCTGGTATGAGCAGTCGCTCGGCTACAACAATTTTGTCGTGCAGGCCGTCTGCACGCTTTTCAAGGCCGCGGGCGTCGCCGGTCGCGCCGCGGAGCTCGCGCCCGAGATGATGACCGCGGAAAACCTGATGCTGAGCCCCCTCTACCTGCGTTTCCCCAATGGCCAGCTACCCAATCCCGCCGACAACAAAGGCATCCCCACCGCGCCGAACCGCGACGTCTACGCGTCGGTCTACCGCGTCTTCCCCACCGTGATCGGCCTCGAAGCGATCGCCGGACGCCGCGACTGGGAAACACTCCTCGATCCGCCACCCGCGCCGCCGCACGCCTCCTCACTGCCCGCGATCACGAGCCGCAACTTCGAATCCACGCGCATGGCCCTGCTCAAGTCCGGCGGCTGGCAGGTCTTTTTCCACTACGGACAGCTCACGCGCTCGCACGTCGAGGCCGAGGCGCTCAACTACTCCGCGTTCTACGGCGACACCGACATCACGCACGATCCTGGCGTCGTCGGCTACGGTTCGCCGCTCTATAAGGGCTACTATCAGCGTGGCCTCAACCACAACGTCCCACTCGTCAGCGGCGAGGGCCAGGAGCCGCCCAAGTCCGGCGAGCTTCTCGCCTACTCCGAGTCGCCCGCGAGCGTTGCCGCCGCGCAGCCCGACTATCGCAAGGACTCCCGCGCCCGCCGCTCACTCGCGATCGACGGCAACAACTTCGTCGACACCGCCACGATCGAAAGCCGCGATGGTCAGCCGCTGAAACTCGGCCTCGCGCTACACGTGCAGGGCAAAGTGAAGCTCGCTGACACCTTCGGCGCCGACAAAGCCTTTGCCGCCGGACGCCCCGAACCGTTCAAGTATTGGCGCAACGTCAGTGGCGCGAATTTCCACGATCGCGCGGAGTTCGATGTCGATTACGGCAAAGGCGTCATCGTGCACGTCACGCTCACCGCCCCGGGTGACTTCAAACTCTGGCACGGCTCGTCCCCCGACGTCCCGCCGAAGCGCCGCGACAGCTTTTATCTCGAACTCGCCGCCCCGGCAGCGAGCGCCACGTTTACGACGACGTTTGCACCCACGGCGAAACCGTAGGCCGCCGTTCTTCACCGGATCGTCAGGAATTAGGCTGATGTCCGTTTGATCAAACCGATGTCGTGGACCGCCGCCTCAGTTGCCCGCACGCCGCGTCGATGTCCGGGCCACGCGATCGGCGAAAGTGCGCGACGATTCCGCGCGTGCGCAGCTCGGCGACGAAGGCCTCCGCTGTCTCGTCCGTCGTCGGCTCGTAGCTGACGCCGCGCAGACTGAGGCCGGTCGGGTTGTAGCGCAGCAAATTGACGTGCATGCGACGCGCGCCGACGACGGATGCCAGCGTGCGCGCGTGTTCGACCGAATCGTTCACACCCTTGAGCAGGCAGTATTGGATCGTCACGGGCCGGCCGCGCTTCGCCTGAAACCGATCGGCGGCGGTGAGAATTTCCGCGATGGCGAAGCGTTTTCCCATCGGGAGGAGCGACGCGCGTGTGGCGTCGTCGGGCGCGTGGAGCGAGACGGCGAGGTTTACGTTGAGGCCGGTTGCGGCGAGCGCGTCGATGCCCGGCACAATGCCGACGGTCGAGACGGTGACCTGCCTCCAGCCGAGCGCGCCGAGCGGGTTGTCGGCGATGCGGCGCACGGCTTCGAGCACGTGATCGAGATTCAGCAGCGGCTCGCCCATGCCCATGAACACGACCGTCTGCAACCGCCGGCCCGCCACGCGCGCTTCGTGTCGTAGCGCGAGAAACTGCTCCACGATTTCGCCGGCGGTGAGGTTACGCTCGAAGCCGGTCTTCGTCGTAGCGCAAAAATCGCAGCCCATCGCGCAGCCGACCTGCGAGGAAATGCACCCCGCCGCTCGGTCCGCGCGAAAATCCGGCATCAGCACCGACTCGACCGTGCGCCCATCGCCGAGCTTCAGCAGAAGTTTAGTGGTGCCATCCGCCGCCACCTGCCGCACCGCGAGCGACGCCGCGCCGGGCGCGAGTTCGACGCGCAACCGCGCCAGCAAGTCAACGGGCAGCGCGAACCCCGGCCGCCCCGATTCGCCTGCCCGATCGATCTCGCCGCCGCTCTCGTAATACGCCCGCAGCACCCGCGCCGCATGCGACGGCTTCGCGCCCCACGCAGCGAATTGCTGCTGGAGTTCGGGCAAACTGAAATCGGCCAGGGCGCGTGACACGCCGCGCAGCCACGCAGGGAAACCGCCCGATGCCAAGCGCGCGCGAAGACGACGCCGTCGCTCTTCATTCGAGCCATGCGCACCCCGTGAAAATTCGCTTACTCGATGAACAACGAAGCCAATCAATTTGACCGGCCGAGAGACGAAGAATTCGATAGGGTGCTCCAGTCGGTCTTCGATCTGCCACTGCGGGAATTCGCGCAAGCACTCAAACATTTGGCTGCGCTGTCGGCCGATGAACGAATCGAGTTTTCCCATGATGAGTTCGCTCGGTCGCTGAGCGAACTCCAAGAAATGCTTCCCCGCATGACCAAGCTTTTTTTGGGTGAAGAGGCAGCGGAATTTGAGCGAGTTCGCATCGAGGAGCCGTTGCCCGTGCTAATCGAGAAGCTGAAAAACTTCCCGGCCGAAGGGCTAAACGAATCCGGCCGCTTTCTGATCAAATCGACTTTGGAGACCCTGGAAGGGGTGGCGGATTTGACTGGCAGCCTCATCCAATCATACGCCGCCCGCGAAAATCTTCGAAGGCACGAATCCGGAAGGTGAAGCATGAAACCCCGTTTCCTTGGCAATTTACGGGCCGTTTCGCACAGGGTGGCCGTTCTCGCTCATCAAGCGGTAAATGACCCGTATCGCCTCGTCGCGCAACTCCTCGGCGTTGAGGCCGACGTAGCGGTCGACGCTCGCCTGGTAATAGGCCCAGAAGTTCGTGACGTTGCCGCCACCTGAGAAGGTGACCGCCGTCCCACCCCTCGTCTTCACGGAATATCTGTCGCATTTTACCGCTCGAAATGTCCGTGCTCTGATTTTTTCCCTCGTAATTTTTCGAGATAGGGTGGGACACCGCGCGACATCGCAAATGCGACATGATTTTTTTGCGCGACAAGATCACCCTTGGCACACGCGCGGCGGTGATTTCATAAGTCTTTGGTCTTAGCTTTTCTTCGAGCTAATTCGGCTTCGTCGCGCGATTCTTCAAATGCGACAACTATTCTGTGAAGACTCACCGACCGCAAACAAAGGGTTGCATTTCCGCGCGTCTGTGTTCACTTGAACACTATGACCGACAATCCTTCTCTCACAGCCCGTCAGCAGCAGGTTCTCGATTTCATCCACGCCCATCAACGCGAAACCGGCGTGTCCCCCTCGCTCCGCGAAATCCAGGCGCACTTCGGCTTGGCCAGCCCGTTCGGCGTCCAGCGCCATGTGGATGCGCTCATCGAAAAAGGCGCGCTTCAGCGCCTCGCCGGCAAGGCCCGCGGCCTCCTCCACCCCGCGCACCATCCCGGCAGCGCGCTCGTCAACATCCCCGTGTTCGGCGTCATCCCCGCCGGCCTGCCGACCGATGCCGTGCAGGAAGCCGACACCCACATCTCCGTCGACGCCGCGTCGCTCGGCGTCCGCGCCAACGCCAAGCTCTTCGCCCTCCGCGTGCGCGGCGACTCCATGATCGGCGCCAACATCGTCGAGGGCGACGTCGTCTTCCTCACCCCGCGCGAGCCGCGCCCGCTCGACATCGTCGCCGCGCTGATCGACGGCGAATCGACCTTGAAACGTTTTCTCCTGCAACGCGGCCGCGCCTTCCTCCGCGCCGAAAACTCGCGCTACCCCGATCTCATCCCGAGCACCGAGCTGATTATCCAAGGTGTGATGGTCGGCCTCCTCCGCACCGGCACGTCCTGAATCAACTTCGATCGGTTAACCGCAGATTGCGCGGATCACGCAGATATCAATCCCGAGCCGCCGGGCTCTTCCGCGATCATCCGCTCCATCCGCGGTCAAAAAACTCCGTCCCCTTTTCAAACCATGAAACTCAAACTCTTCACCAAGCCCGCCCCGCGCCGTCCGCTCCGCTTTACCCTGCTCGATCTTCACACCACGGGCGTGATACAGGTTTTCCGCACGCACTCATTCTTCCGACTCTGGACTCCGCTCCGCGAAACCATCGACGCCGATCAGGATTTCGCGAACTGAGTCTGCCTGGGGGCGACCGCGTGCACTCCAGCTCCAGCTCCGTGTCCGCCGTCCTCTGTTCGCTGGCCTCCGTTCTTCTCGTCCATGGCCACGGCGCCCGAAAAACTGGCGGAGCTTCGGCGCAAGCTCGCCGAAAAATTTCCCACCGCGCCGCGCGCCGCCGCGCGCGCGCTGCGCACTGGCCTCGCCGCCATTGACGACACTGCGGGCGGCCTCCCGCTCGGCGCCGTGACCGAGATCGTCTGCACCGCGCCAAGCTGCGGCAGCCATCTGCTCCTCGAACAACTGCTCGCCGCCACCCGCGCCACGCGCACCCGCGTCGCCCTCGTCGACGCCGCCGACTCCTTCGATCCGTCTTCGTTTCCCGTCGATCTGCTTGCGCATCTCGTATGGGTCCGCTGCACACCCGCCACCGCGCTCACCGCCACCGATCTGCTCACGCGCGATGCCAATCTCGGGCTCGTTGTCCTCGATCTGCGCCATGCCTCCGACCGCGAACTCCGCCTCACGCCCTCCCGCTCGTGGTATCGCCTCCAACGCGCCGTCGAGCCCACCGATCTCGCCCTCGTCGTGATCACGCCGCACGCCACTGTGCCGAGCGCGCAACTCCGCTTCACCCTCAACACCTCGCACGCCACCACTGCCCTCGCCTGCGAACGCCCCGCGCTCTCCACCGCCCTCACCCCCGCCCTTCAGCGCCAGCGACGGCAGATCGCCGCCACCGCCTGATGAAAATTTTTCCGCGCTTCCGTTTTTCCACTCTCTTGTCCGTCCGCCTCCGTCTCCGTGTTCGCCGTCCTTCATCTCGCCGACTTCGCCCTGCATGCCGTGCTCCGCACGGAACGCGCGAATCATAACCAGCCCGCCGCGCTCTTCGCCGGCACGGGAAAAAAATCCACCGTCCTCGCCACCACGCCCGCCGCGCGCGCCGCCGGTGTCGAGCTGGGCATGACCGCTCCGCAGGCCGTTGCCCTCTGCCCCGCGCTCCTCATCCGCGCGCCCGGCGCCGACGCCGAGGCCGAGGCCCGCGCCGCACTCCACGCCGTCGCGTTCACCCTTTCCCCGGCGATCGAGGACACCGCGCCCGGCGTCTGCACGATCGATCTGCGCGGATCAACCCGGGAGAAGTTCGAACCCGCCGCGCTCGCCGCCGTCGCCGAACTCGCGCGACTCGCACTCCCCGCCACCGCCGGCCTTGCGCGCACCCCGCTGCTCGCGCTCTACGCGACGCGCGCAGCGCATCCGGTGCTCTACGTCGCCGACGAGAAACAGTTCCTCGGTCCGCTCCCGCTCGCCGTCGCCGATCCTTCGGCCGAACTCGCCGCGGTCTTCGCCCACTGGGGCTTGCGCACGCTCGGTGATCTCACAGCGCTGCCGCGTGACGAGATCGTCCGCCGCTTCGGTGCTGCGGGTCTCGCCCTGTGGCAGCGTGCCGCGGGCGGCGACACGCGCCCGCTGCGTCCCGTCATCCCGGCGCAAACGTTTTCCGCCGCGATGGAATTCGAGGATCCGATCGAGACCCTAGAGCCGCTCCTCTTCCTGCTCCGCCGTTTTCTCGATCGCCTCTCACTGGAGTTGATCACGTCGCAGCACGTCGCCGCCGAAGTCGAGCTCGCGCTTCGCCTTGAGGACGACACACGCCACGCCCGCAGCTTCCGCCTCCCCGAGCCCACCGCCGACGCTGAGATCCTTTTCCGCGCGCTCCACACGCATCTCGAATCGCTGCACACCGCCGCCTCGATCATCGCAATCGATCTTCGGCTCACGCCTACGCGGCCACTGGTCCGTCAGCAGGGGCTCTTCGAAACCGGTCTCCGCGATCCCCACGGCTTCGCCGAAACCCTCGCGCGCGTCGTCGCCCTCGTCGGCTCCGATCGCGTCGGCACGCCCCACCTCGAAGACACCCACCGCGCCGACGCGGTGAAACTCACGCCGCCCGCCGACGTGATTCCTCCGCTCGCGATGCCGCCGGTGCATCCCGCTCTCAGCGTGCCGCTGCGCCGTTTCCGCCCACCGCTGCCCGTACGACTCGAATTCACCGCCGATCGCCCGACTTATCTCTGGACCGAGCGCATGTCGGGTGAAATCTCCTTCCGCAGCGTCGCGTGGCCGAGCAGCGGCGAATGGTGGCAAAACGATCGCGCGTGGTCGCGGCTTGAATGGGACATCGCGCTCGCCGGCGGCGGACTCTATCGCCTGCTGCGTGTCGGCGGCGCGTGGTTCATCGACGGCGAGTATGACTAGCGAACAACCTTCAGAAACTTCGAAAAAAGAAACCGGAGAAACTCGGTCCCAGCCTGGTGCATCTGTTTCTTCTTTCTGCCATTTCCCACTTTCTTCTTTGCTTTGAGCTACGTCGAACTCCATGCGCGCAGCGCCTTCAGCTTCCTGCGCGGCGCCTCGTCGCCCGAAGACCTCGCGGGCGAGGCCGCGCGGCTGGAGTTGCCCGCCGTCGCGCTCCTCGATCGCGATGGCTTCTACGGCGCGCCGCGTTTTTACGCCGCCGCGCGCGAACACCATCTCCGCGCCCGCGTCGGCGCCGAGATCACCATGGAGGACGGCAGTGTCGTCCCGCTGCTCGTCGCCACGCGCGCCGGCTACCAAAATCTCTGCCAGCTCATCACCGAGACTAAACTGACCGAGCGTCCTCCGAGCTGTAGCGCATCTGTCTCGCAGACGCTGTTGTCCGAATCGCCCGAAGCGACAGCTGCAAACCAGACGCCCTACGAGCCTAAGCCAACCGATCGCAAGCGCCCGTGCTACGCGACGTGGGCCGAACTCGAAAATTATTCCACCGGGCTCATCGCCCTCACCGGTGATGACGACGGCCCGGTGCGTCGCGCGTGGCGCACCTCCGGCGGCGCCGCCGCGAACGCCGCGCTCGGAAAACTCCTCGCGATCTTCGGCCGCGATCGAGTCTACGTCGAACTGCAACGCCATCGCCGTCGCGGCGAAGAACGCGAAATCACCTTTCTCCGTGACCTCGCCGCCGCGCAGCGGCTCCCGCTGCTCGCGACTGGTGGAGTCGCCTACGCCACCGCCGCCGATCGTATCGTCGCCGACGTGTTTACCTGCCTACGCTGGCACACCACGCTCGACACCGTGGGCCGCCGGCTCGAACTCAACGCCGAGCGCCGCCTGAAATCCCCCCGCGAAATGGCCGAGCGCTTCGCCGATCTTCCCGAGGCCGTCGCCCACTCCGTCCGCCTCGACGAACGGCTCGAGTTCACCCTCGAGAAACTCGGCTACCAATTTCCCGGTTTCCCCACACCGACCGGCGAGACGATGGATGCTTATCTCCGCGAGCGCACGTTCGCCGCCGCGCACGAGCGCTTCGGCCCGCTCCCCGAAAATCTCCAGCAGCAGCTCAATAAGGAACTCGAACTCATCGCCCGCCTGAAGTTCTCCGGTTATTTTCTGATTGTCTGGGATATTTGCGCGTGGGCGCGCCAACAGAAAATCCTCGTCCAGGGCCGCGGCAGCGCCGCCAACAGCGCCGTCTGTTACGTGCTCGGCATCACCGCCGTCAATCCGCTCAAGCACCGCCTCCTCTTCGAGCGCTTTCTCAGTGACGGTCGTGTGGGCGCCGATGGCAACCCGTCGTGGCCCGACATCGATCTCGATCTACCGAGCGGCGAGCGGCGCGAGAGCGTCATTCAGGAAATCTACCGGCGCTACGGTCAGCGCGGCGCCGCAATGACCGCCAACGTGATCACCTATCGCGGCCGCAGCACGACCCGCGAAATCGGCAAGGTCCTCGGCTTCGGCGTCGACGCGATGGATCGTTTCTCCAGTCTCTACGCCAACGGCGATTTTCCGCACACGCTCGATCTGCAGCAGCAGCTCAAGATGTCTGGCATCGCCGCGCAGCATCCGCGCGCCGAGGCGATGGTGCGGCTTCATGCTCTCGTGCGCGGCCTGCCGCGTCACCTCGGCCAGCACTCCGGCGGCATGGTCATCTCGCGTAACGAACTCGACAAAGTCGTCCCGCTCGAGCCCGCCACGATGCCCGGCCGCAGTGTCTGCCAGTGGGACAAGGACGATTGCGAAAACCTCGGCATCGTGAAGATCGATTTTCTTGGCCTCGGCATGATGGCGGTGCTGCAGGATTCGTTCGAACTCTGCTCCACGCGCGGCGGCCCGCATACTTTCAACGACATCCCGCCTGACGATCCCGAGACTTACGAAAAGATCCGCGCGGCCGACACCGTGGGTGTGTTTCAAATCGAAAGCCGCGCTCAGATGTCCACGCTCCCCCGCTTCAAGCCGAAGAATCTCTACGACCTCGCGATGCAGGTCGCGATTATCCGTCCTGGTCCCATCACCGGCCACCTCGTCCACCCGCTCATCCGCCGCCGCGACGGCCTGGAAAAGGACGACTACATCGATCCAAGCGTGGAGCACCTGATGAAACCGATCCTCGAGCGCACGCGCGGAGTAATCCTCTTTCAGGAGCAGATGCTCGAACTGTCGATGACGCTCGCGAAATTCACCGGCGCGCAGGCCGAGGAACTGCGTCGCGCGATGGGTTTCACGAAGCATCCCGAAAAACTGCACGCCGCGCTCGCCAAGCTCATGCTCGCGCTGCGCCGCGAAGGTCACAATGAAGCGGTTGTCAGCCGCGTCTGCGATTCCGCGCGCACGTTTGCGGCGTATGGCTTTCCCGAGTCCCACGCAATCGGGTTCGCGATGCTCGCCTATGCGAGCACGTGGTTGAAGATTCACCGGCCGGCGGAATTTTTCGCGAGTCTGCTGAACAACCAGCCGATGGGGTTTTATTCGCCGGCCTCGCTGTTGCAGGACGGCCGCCGCCACGGCTTGAAATCGAATCCGGTCTGCGTGCAAAGCTCCCAGTGGTCCTGCACCGTCGAGGGTGAAAAAACGATCCGCCTAGGCCTGCGCTTGGTGAAAGGTCTGCACGAGGCCACCGTGCGAGAAATGCTCGCCGCGCGAAACGAGGCGCCGTTCGCCTCGCTCGACGATTTCCTGCGGCGTACGCAGTTCACCGCCACCGATCGCCGCGCGCTCGCGGCCATCGGCGCGCTAAATATTTTTTCCCAGCATCGCCGCGCCGCGCTCTGGGAAGTCGAGGCCGCGTGGTCCGAGTCCGAAAGCCTGCTCCACCATTTCACCGATATGAAGCGGGAGACCTCGCCCCTCGCGGCGATGACGCTCACTGAGCGTCTCCGCGCCGATTTTCTCGGCATGGAACTGACCGCCGGCGCGCACCCGATGGCCCTGCTGCGCCCAAGATTGAAAAACATTTGGAGCGCCACCGCGCTGAAACACACCCCCAACGGCAGCCGCGTCACGATCGCCGGCGCCGTGATCTGCCGGCAGCGCCCTGGCACGGCGAATGGTTTCGTTTTCATCAGCCTCGAGGACGAAACCGGCATCGCCAACGCCGTCGTGCTCCCGCAGCTCTTCGAACGCGATCGCCTCATCATCACGCAGGAACCCGCGCTGAAAATCACCGGCCGCCTCCAGAACGTCGCAAACGTGATCCACGTCCGTGCCGAGCGCATCGAGCCCTTGCGCGAATCCGATCTCCCCGCGCAGGCGTCGCACGATTTCCACTGAGCACGCCGTCCAAAAATCAGATCGCATTTTTTCGCTTCCGCTCGCCCGGAGCGCTTTCATGCTGCTCCCATGCGCTTCTCCCCTCTCGCCGCACTCGCTCTCCTGACTCTCTCGACCGCCCTCCGCGCCGATCCGGCGCTCGCCAATGTCTATGCCCGCTCTTCCGTCAGCCTCAACGGCAAGTGGCATTACATCATCGATCCCTACGAAAACGGTTTCTACGACTACCGCCACCAGCCCTTCGATGCCGCCGCCAAGCCGACCGGCGGCTACTTTCTCGATCGTCAACCGGCCGACAAGACCGAGCTGATCGAATATAATTTTGATACGAGCCCGTCGCTCACCGTCCCCGGCGACTGGAATTCTCAGGACGATCGCCTCCAGTATTACGAGGGCACGGTCTGGTATCGCCGCCGGTTCGACTGCCCGAAAGCGAACGCGACCGACCGCGTGTTCGTCTATTTTGGCGCCGCGAACTACCGCGCCGATGTCTACCTCAACGGCAAGAAACTCGGTACGCACATCGGCGGATTTACGCCGTTCTCCTACGAAATTACGGCTCTGGTAACGGACACCGGCAATTCCCTCGTCGTGCGCGTCGACAACAAGCGCTACGCCGAGGCAGTGCCGACTGTGAATACGGATTGGTGGAACTACGGCGGGCTCACGCGCGATGTGCTGCTAGTGCAGACGCCCGCCACCTTCATCGCCGCCCAAAGCGTACAGCTCGCACCCGGCACGACCGATCACATCCTCGCCACCGTTCAACTCGACGGTCCGCAAAAGCAGCAGAAGATTCGGCTGACGCTCCCCGACACGGCGATTACGGCAGAGTTTTCCACGGATGCCGACGGTGCCGGCCGCGCCGAAATTCCCGCGGCCAATCTCGCCCTTTGGTCTCCCGAGAAGCCGAAGCTCTACTCCGTGGTAATCACCGCAGAATCCGATCGCACCACCGATCGCATCGGTTTCCGCACGATCGCCGTGCGCGGTTCAGACATCCTGCTCAATGGTCGCTCCGTTTTTCTGCGCGGCATCTGCCTCCACGAGGAGAATCCCCAGCGAGGCGGCCGCGCCTATTCGGTCGAAGACGCCCGCCTGTTGCTTGGCTGGGCCAAGGAACTCGGCTGCAACTTCGTCCGGCTCGCGCATTACCCCCACAACGAAAACATGGCCCGCGTCGCCGACGAGATCGGTCTGATGCTGTGGGAGGAAGTGCCCGTTTATTGGACCATCGCGTGGGAAAACGCCGAGACCCTCCGCAACGCCCGCACGCAGCTTTCCGACCTGATCGAACGTGATCGAAACCGCGCCAGCGTCATCGTCTGGTCGGTCGCCAATGAAACGCCCGTGAGCGAGCCTCGCACCCGTTTCCTGCGGACGCTGATCGAGACGGCGCGCTCGCTGGACGGCACACGCCTCGTTTCCTCCGCCATGGAGGTGCGGACCGATCCCGCCGACTCGACGCACAAAATCATCGACGACCCACTCGGGGAATTCACCGATCTCACCAGTTTTAATCAATACGTCGGCTGGTATGACGGGCTGCCTGCCAAGACCGCGCAAATCCGCTGGACGATCAAGTCGGAGAAGCCCGTCATGATCAGCGAATTTGGGGCCGACGCGCTCCAAGGCTGGCACGCCGATGCACTCACCCGTTTCAGCGAAGAATATCAGGCCGACCTCTACCGTCAGACCCTAACCATGCTGCAAAAGATTCCGCAGTGGCGCGGAGCGACCCCGTGGATCTTGTGCGATTTCCGCTCGCCCCGCCGGCCGCTGCCCAATGTGCAGGACGGCTGGAACCGCAAGGGCCTCATCGGCGAAAACGGCACGAAGAAAATGGCCTTCGGTGTCCTCAGGGAATTTTACGACCGCAAGACGGCGGAGGCCGCCAAGCCGTAACGCGGCGTTCAGGACGCCGCTCTCGCCCCGCTACCGCCACTCGTGGCGCGGGTAGCGGCGGGAAAGTTCAGCCTTCACCTTCGGATATTGCTCGCGCCAAAAATTGGTCAGGTCGTCCGTGACCTGAATCGGGCGCTGGTTGGGCGCGAGGATTTCGAACTTCACGGGCACGCGTCCGTGCCCGATCGTAAATTTTCCCTCGATGCCGTAGAGTTCCTGGATGCGCGCGCTCAGCACGGGCGGACCTTCCTTGTTGTAAGTGAGGCGAGATTTCCGGCCGTTGCCCATCACAAGGCGCTCCGGGAGATAGTCGTCGATCACGGCGAGTTGCTCGGCGGTGAGCCAGTCCTTCAGGGTTGGCATCACCGGCTTGTCCTTGATGTCCCGGTAGCTGAGTTCGCCGTAGCAAATCTGCTCCACCAGCGTCGCGCGATCGGCGTCAGTGATCAGGTTCACTTCGAGTTCGGGAAACCACTCGGCCATGCGATTCACGCGCGTGATCCATTGCTCGACGGACTCGTCCCACGCTTCGAGTTTCAGCCGGCCGGCGATCACTTCCTTGGTGAGCAACGCGGCCGCCGCGTCGAGCGGCGCTTCGTCGCTGCTGACCTTGGCGTCGAGCACGAGATCGCGGAAGCGGCGCTCGCGACGCGACACGACGCGTTTGATCGATTCGTCGTAAGACACGCCCCTCGTCTCGCGATAATCATCCGGGAAAATCTCCTTCAGCCAGGCCTCCTCGATCGCAGTCGCGATCGACAGGAGCGTGTTTACCTCGCCGTCGCCGCGGCCGATTTCGCTGATTTCGCCCGCGACGAACAACTTCGCCTGCTGGATGCCACTTTCGCGCGCGAGCAAGCCGCGGCGGTTGTGGACGAGTTCGCAGCGCAGCGTGCCGGCATCGAGGCGCCGCGCCAGTTGGTCGGAAAAGCCGGCGAGCACGCATTTGCGGACCTCGGCGCCGTCCGTGCGCTTCTCGCTTGCGTCGAGGCCCTCCTTGGATGCGATTTCTAGGAACTGCTCGAAGAGCGGACCGACCCGCCGCGCGCCTTGCGCGTGGATGCCGAGCCGGCGGCAGGCATCGAGCGAGTAATTCGCCTTGTCGGCGTAGCGCCACGCGCGCATGAGCAGAAAAAAATCACTCTCATGCTCCTCGCCCAACGTGTCCTCGCGCATTCGCTCGACGTCCTTCGGCACACCGCGCAGGAGAAAATTTCGCCCTTGCGTGAGCGCCGCCATCAGCGCGACCGGACGCACGCAACCGCGATCGGCGGCGGCGAGGAACATCCGCGCGTAGCGCGGGTGCACCGGAAAGCGCAGCATCTTCCGACCGACTTCGGTGATCGATTTTTTTTCGCCGCCGAGGGCGCCCAAGTCGACGAGTAGATTCTCCGCCCGGGCGAGGCCGACCGCGTCGGGCTTTTCGAGCCACGGGAAATTCTGCACGTCGTCGATGCCGCTGGCCTTCAGCGTCAGCACCACCTCCGAAAGATCGAGCCGCTTCACCTCAGGCAGTTCCTGCGGCGCACGCTGCTCGTGTTCGCGTTCGGTCCAGAGTCGCACACACACACCGGGCGCGGTGCGGCCCGCGCGACCGGCCCTCTGATCGGCGCTGGCGGCGGAAATTTTTTCGACGAGCAGCGTGTTGATCCCGCGGTGCGGGTCGAAACGGGCAATGCGCGCGAGCCCGCAATCGATCACGGCGGTCACACCGTCGATGGTGAGCGAGGTCTCGGCGACGTTGGTGGAGACAATGATCTTGCGCGCGTCGTAACGCGCCACGGCGCGGTCCTGCTGCTCGGGCGGCAACTCGCCGTGGAGCGGAAAAGTCACAAAGTCGCGCAGTTCGCGCGATGCCTGAATCGCCTGAACGGTGCGGTTGATCTCGTAGGCGCCCGGCATGAACACCAAAAAGTCCCCGCGCGTCGCGCCAGCGACGCGTTCACACTCGCGCGCAGTGACGTCCCAGACAGGCTCGGTCTCGAAGTCGACCCGCTTCGTGAGATACTCCACGCTCACGGGAAAACTGCGACCTTGCGAGACGAGCACGTCGCACGGCGCGAGGTAGTTTTTCAGCAGACCGGCGTCGAGCGTCGCCGACATCACGATGATTTTCAGATCGGGGCGAACCGTCCGCTGAATCTGCAACGCACGCGCCAGCGAGATGTCACCATAGAGATGACGCTCGTGAAACTCGTCGAAGACGATCGCGCTGATTCCCTTCAGCGTGGCGTCGAACGACATCTGCCGGAGGAGAATGCCCTCGGTGACGAACCGGATGCGCGTGCGCTCGCTCACTCGCGACTCAAGGCGGATTTGGTAGCCAACCCCTTCGCCGAGCGAAGTGCCGGCTTCTTCGGCGACGCGCTTCGCAAGCATGCGCGCGGCAAGCCGGCGTGGTTGGAGCACGACGACTTCGCCCTTTTCACCGAGCAAGCCGTGCCGCCACAGCATTTGCGGAATCTGCGTGGACTTGCCCGAGCCGGTCGGCGCCTGCACGATCAAACGACCGGCGCCGCGCACGGCGGCGACGACGGCGGATTCGAGTTCGTAGATGGGCAAATCGCGCGGTGACATTTTTCAGGAGCGATCGAGCGTCTGTTCATTTCTTGCCGTGGCAAGCCCGTGAATAACCGGTGAACGAGTTTGCTCCCAAGATATTCACCGGTTCGCATGGTGCAGCGATTGTGAAGAACAAAGACTTCATTTTTCTCATCCTGCGCGCACCGTCTACAACGTTCCTTGATAGAACAGTCGCAGCGTGGCGGTCTGAAATAAATCGCCAAGAGCACGGCTGGGATAATCCCGGGCGACCGGGGAAAGGGCGACGGCAGCTGGTGCCGGCTCCCCCTCCAAACCGCGTTAGCGGACTTGGCAGGCATATCTCACCAGTTCCTCTGGCCGAAGTCGTGTTCGGTCAGGCAAGATCACGAAGAAGTGAACTGAGCGGTGAGCGGCGATTAGAAACCGCGCGCGAACCGAGTCAGGCCCACGGGGCGTTTCGACCCGTGCGCCGACGCAGTTACCCAGAGGGTTTCGGTTGCTACTGCGCAGACCAGAACGCAGTCGCGTTGTCCGGCGGGCCCACCCCGCCAAAAGGCCCAGCCCGGTTAAACGGGCGGGGCGCGAAAAGGCAGCGCGGCGGCGGGGAGCGAGCGAACCTGGCAAAGTTCGTCAAACCTCCTCCATGAGGCGGCGTGCAAAAACACGTCACCTCGCTGCAAGAGCGAAAGCAACCTGAGAGGTAAGAGGTCAGACCCGTAACGCGGGGCCAACGGCCGGCCAAAAGCTGGCGCCGTCCCCGTGGCAAAGGTGCTCGACGCGAAGATTGGTATTGCAGACGTGTCCGCACCACGTCCGGCGCGCCGCTCCCGGCAGGGAGTGTCCGAACCGGGCGCAGAGGCCTCACTCGAAAGATTCGGACCGGAAACGGTCCGGACGGTCCCGCCATGAGACCGAGACATCCGCATGCCGCGGAGAGTGGCGTCGGGAAGCACACCGCCCGCGAAAGCGAGCGCGTCCAAGCGTGTGCCGCCGGGAAAGAGCGCGTGACGAACGCCCACCCCCACTTTTTGGCCCCGGGACCGCAAGGTCCCGGGGCCAAACTGTTTTTATACTTCACCGCTCGCCGGTCATCGCTGATCGAGCCCGGCGACGTGTAGGGGAAAACACGCGGCCTACTGGCGGAAACTACCCGCGGCAGCCGATTGAATCTCAGCGAGATATTGACGATTAAGAGAGTCGGTTGAGCTCCGATCGAGTCCCTTCCCGATTTTTCACTCCTCTCACACTGACCATTCTGTGCGGTGCGATGGGCTTTGCCGTGAACCAATTCGGCGTAGCGGTTTTTGGCGGCACCGAACTCACGTTCGGCAGCATCCTGCCGATGATGGCCGCGATTCGCTTCGGGCCGGGCTATGGCGTAGTCGCCGCCGTCATCGCCTCCCTCAGCACGCTGTTCAACTGGGGCCATCCGCTGGGTGCGATCTGTTATCCCGCCGAGGCTGCGCTGGTGGGGTGGCTTGCTTCGCAGCGCCGCTGGCACCCGCTGCTCGCGGACATCCTGTTTTGGTCATTTCTCGGGTTTCCGATTGCGCTATTTTACACTCAATTCGACGGGACGATTCCGTTTCCTGGTTACTGGGCGATTGCCGTAAAAATGCCGGTCAACGGCCTCGTTTCCACGCTCACCGCTTACACGGCGCTCGAAATACTGCTGGACGCTCTGGCCCATCGCTCCGGCTCGGTCGCAGCCAAGGCGCCCCTCCTCCAAATCCTCTTCCACCGCTTCGGCCTGCTCGCCACCCTGCCGATTGTCGCGCTCGGGTTTTACGCCGGACGAACCTTCGATCTTCGGCAGCGCGTCAACAGCGCCGTTGAAGTCGCCGACGCCGCTGACGATCTCGCTGGAGCGGTCGGCAAATATCTCGACACGCACCGGCAGGTCATCGCCACCCTCGCCCGGCAACTCGCCACCGATTCGCCGTCCGGCCACGACTTCCAGGCCAGTCAACTCGAAGCGGTTCGCCGTGAGTTTCCCGGATTTCTCACGCTGCTCCTTGCAGACGAACACGGACAGATCATCGCGACCGCCCCCAACCGCACCACCGCCGCCCGCGGTGAATTCACCAGCGTCGCCGATCGCGAATACTTTCTCCAAGCGGTAAGCCGACGGCGGACGTTCGTCAGCGATGTCTTTCTCGGCCGCGGGCTCGGCCACGATCTGATCGTCGCCATCAGCGCGCCCGTGCTGGACGCACACGGTCAGGTGCGGTTTGTCGTCGAAGGTTCGCTCAATCTTGAGCAACTCTCCCAGGATCTCACCCGCTCGTCCAAGACCACAGCACGCGATCTGGTGGTCGTCGATCGACGCGCGCAGATCGTCTGCAGCTCCGGCCGGCTCGCCCTCGCCCCCCTTGCTTCGTTCGCTGGCGAAAGCCTCTTTCAGGCGGCCGTTAATTCGCCTTCGCCCTCCTTTCTGCACGATCAGCGCCGCCCCGGCGAACGCCATGCAGAGCGCCAACTCGCTGCCACTGCCAAGGTCGCCGACTACGGCTGGAGGCTCTACCTGCAGGAGCCCATCTGGATCACGCAGCAGCCCGTCGCCGCCTATTATTTCTCGATCCTGTGCGGGTCGCTGTTCGCCATCGCGTGCGCCCTCGCCCTTGCGCGGGTGACGGCCGCTTCCGTCACGCGACCGCTGCGGCAACTCTTGCGCGCCACCCGTGCCCTCACTAGCGAGTCGCTCGCGCCACCTGTCCTAGAACTCACCTCGGCTCCCGCCGAACTCGCCGAACTCAGCCGCGATGTCCACACCGCGACCCTGTTGCTACGCCAGAACCGGGATGAACTCGCCCGCCGCAACACCGAACTTCGCGATCTCCTCTCCAGCCTCGACCAGAAGATCCGCGACCGCACCGCCGAACTCGCCGAGGCGCGCACCCTCGCTGAATCCGCCAACCGCGCCAAAAGTGAATTTCTTGCCAGCATGAGCCACGAGCTGCGCACCCCGCTCAACGTCATCCTCGGCAACGCCAACTTGCTCGAAGATGGGGCGCTCGGTTCCGTCACGGACCGCCAACTTGACTCCCTCCGCGGCATCGATGAAAGCGGCCGTCACCTCCTGGCCGTGATCAACGACATCCTCGACCTCTCCAAGGTCGAGGCCGGCATGCTCGAACTCGACTACAGCGACGTGAGCGTCGTCGAACTCTGCGATGCCAGCTTGCGCTTCGTCCAAGCCGCGGCCGAAAAGAAACACCTCACGGTCGATCGCAACTACGACTGCCTGCCCGACACGTGCTTCGTCGCCGACGGCCGGCGCGCCAAGCAAATCCTCGTCAACCTCCTCAGCAACGCCGTCAAGTTCACCCCCGAGGACGGCAGCATTTCCCTCGGCGTCAGCACCGACCCGGCAAACAACGCCATCCACTTCATTGTGACCGACACCGGCATCGGCATCCCGCTCGAGCGCCAGCGGCGGCTCTTCCGCCCATTCGTGCAAATCGACAGCCGGCTCTCCCGCGACTACGCTGGCACCGGTCTGGGTCTCGCCCTCGTCAAACAGCTCGCCGATTTGCACGGTGGCAGCGTCAGCCTGCTCAGTTCGGCCGGTGAAGGCAGCACGTTCATGGTCTCGCTGCCGTTGCGGCGCCCGACCACCTCGCGCGCCCCGTTTCCATTTTCCGCCGGCGCCGCGCCGGCGGAAAAAATTCTTCACCAGCCCCGTCTCCTCGTCGCCGAAGACCACGCCACCAACGTCGCCGTCCTCAAGGCCTACTTCAACTCGCACGACTGCCACGTCATCTATGCCCACGATGGCCTCGACGCCATCGAGCACGCCTTCGCCGAGGTCCCCAACCTGATTCTCATGGACGTCCAGATGCCGCGCATGGACGGACTCGAAGCGATCAAGCGCCTCCGCGCCGATCCGCGCACCGCCCACGTCCCGATCATCTGCGTGACCGCCCTCGCCATGGCCGACGATCGCGAACGCTGCCTCAAGGCGGGCGCCAACGACTACCTCTGCAAACCGATCAATTTCCGCACGCTCACGCAGACCATCAACCGTTTCGCCACGCCATCGCTCGCCCGCCCGTGACCTTTTCATCATGAACCCGCCTGCTACCAAAGTCTGCCTCGTCGATGACGAACCGCGCGGCCGCCAACTCCTGCGCGACCTCCTCGCGCACGACGGCTATACCCTGATCGAAGCCGTCGACGGCGCTGATGCCCTCGCCACCGTCCTCCTCGAACTGCCCGATGTCGTCCTTCTCGACGTGATGATGCCCAAGCTCGACGGCTTCGAAGTCTGCCGCCGCCTGCGCGCCCACGAGGCGACTCGCCACGTGACCATCATCATGCTCACCGCGCTCGACGATCGACGCTCGCGCCTGCGCGGCCTCGAAGCCGGTGCCGACGACTTCATTTCCAAACCGATTGACGCGGTCGAACTCCGCACCCGCCTCCGCACCGTCGCCCAGCTCAACCGCTTTCGCACGCTCTCCGAGGAACGCGAACGCTTCGTCACCGCCCTCACCCACTCGCCCGATGCAATCGTCATCGCCAGCCCGGAGGGCGAGATTCACTTCGCCAACCAAGCCTTCGCACAACTCTTGGATTTGGCGCACTGGGCCGAAGCCAAATCACACCAGTTCTGCGATCTGTTTCCGCGCGAGCAGGCCGATGGCCTCCGCGATTTCATCGCGCGCACGGGCGGCAATCCCGCGCGGAAGTCGGCGTTCGAATCCGCCCTCATCCATCCCTCGGCCCCCGACACGATTGTCGAAATCACCGCCGGGCCCCTGCCGTGGGACGGCCGGCCCGCGATGCAGTTCAACCTGCGCAACATCACCGAAAAGAAGCGCCTCGAATCGCAGCTCATGCGCTCGCAGCGGCTCGAGCTGCTCGGCCAGCTCTCCAGTGGCATCGTCCATGACGTCAACAACATCTTCGCCGCCATCCTCGGCAGCGCGCAACTGATCGAGATGGCGCCAGCCGATCGCGCACCCACGCTCCTCGCCAACATCCAGACCAGCGCGCCCGCGGCTCCTCCGTGCTGCGTCAGCTCTTGAATTTCGCCCGCGGCTCCGATGGTGAACTCGAAGATGTCGCCCCCGGCGGCGCGCTCGCCGAAGTTGCCTCGGTGATTCGCGAAACCTTTGGGCACGCCTTCACGATCGCGTTTGAGGCACCCGACGATCTCCCGCACCTCACCGCCGACCCAAACCAGCTGCATCAGATCGTCATGAACCTCTGCGTCAACGCCCGCGATGCCATGCCTCAGGGCGGCACGCTCACGCTTTCCGCCGCTCATCACGTCGTCTCCGAGGATGAGGCCAGGCACCTCGCACCCGATGCCACCGCGGGCAACTTCATCGTGCTCTCCGTCCGCGACACGGGCACGGGCATCCCGCCCGAAGTGCGCAAAAAACTCTTCGATCCGTTTTTCACGACCAAGGCGGCCGGCAAAGGGACCGGCCTCGGCCTCGCAACTGTGCTCCGCCTCGTCCGCCGCCACCACGGTTTCGTCCATTTGGAAACCGAGGTCGGCCAGGGCTCGTGCTTCCACTGTTACCTGCCGCTGTCGCCCGTGCCGGTGACAGCTTGATTACGCGCCGCCTTCGGCCTTGCTTTCAATCGGTCGCGTCTGCACGTTGGGCCTCTTTTTCCAACATAAGCACGCGTCCGCCAATGAACCAGAGCATCCGCAATATCGCCATCATCGCACACGTCGATCACGGCAAAACTACCCTTGTCGACAAGCTTCTCAAGGAGGGCGGCGTCTTCCGCGCCAACCAGCACGTCGAAGAGCGCGCCATGGACTCCATGGACCTCGAAAAGGAGAAGGGCATCACGATCAAGGCGAAGAACACGTCCGTCCACTGGAAGGACAAGATCATCAACATCGTCGACACTCCTGGCCACGCCGACTTCGGCGGCGAGGTCGAGCGCGCCCTCCGCATGGTTGACGGCGTGCTCCTAGTCATCGACGCCTACGACGGTCCGCAGGCGCAGACTCGTTTCGTGCTCCGCAAAGCCCTCGCGCACGGCCTCAAGGTCGTCATCGTCATCAACAAGATCGACCGCGACAACGCCGAGCCCGCCAAAATGTATGACAAGGTGCTAGAACTCCTCATGGAGCTCAATGCAACCGAAGAGCAGTTCGACGCTCCCGTCGTCTACGGCTCTGGCCGAGACGGTTATATGATGTATCACCTCGGCGAGGAAAAGAAGGACATGTCGCCCCTCTTCCAGACGATCCTCGATCACGTGCCACCGCCATTTGCGAAGCCAACCGAGCCGTTCCACATGCTGGTCTCCAACATCGATTGGAGCGACTACGTCGGCCGTATCGCCGTCGGCAAAATCCTCGGCGGCTCCGCCAAGGTCGGCGAAACCGTTTTCGTTCTCCGCCACTCGGACGGCAAGCGCGTACGCGCCAAGATCACCAAAGTGTTCGAATTTACCGGTCTCGGCACGCGCGAGACCGACTCCGCCGTCGCCGGCAACATCGTCGGCATCTCGGGGTTCGATGACGTCGACATCGGCGACACGTTGACCGCTGACGAAGCCGGTCATCCACTCCCCTTCACCCAAATCGATCCGCCGACGCTCGAGATGCAGTTCTGCGTCAACGACGGACCGCTCGTCGGCCAGGAAGGCAAACTCGTCACCTCGCGCCAACTCCGCGAGCGCCTGATGCGCGAACTCAAGACCAACGTCTCGATCTACATCGAAGACTCCGACAAGGCCGGTATTTTTAACGTCAAAGCCCGCGGCGCGATGCAAGTCGCCGTGCTCGTCGAGACGATGCGCCGCGAAGGCTTCGAACTCCTCGTCTCCCGCCCGACCGTAATCGAAAAGAAATCCGAGGACGGCAAACGCCTCGAGCCTTACGAGACCGTCTGGATCGAAGTGCCGGACGAGTGCGTCGGCGCGATCATGCAGAATCTCGCCAACCGCAAGGGCCTGCTTACGAACATGGAGAAGCACCCGCACTCCACGATGATCGAGGCGACCATCACCACACGCGGCCTCATCGGCATGGAAATTGACGTCGTCAACGCCACCAGCGGCCGCGGCGTGCTCAGCCATCTTTTCAAGGAATACGGCCCCTACGCGGGTGAAGTGCTCACGCGCATCACCGGCACGCTCATCGCGACCGAGGCCGGCGAAACCACGTCCTATGCTCTCGTCATGGTCCAGGAACGCGGCAAACTCTTCGTCAGCCCCGGCGAGCAGGTTTACGAGGGCATGATCGTCGGCGAGAATCCCCGCAACGAAGACATCGCCTGCAACGCCGTCCGCGAAAAGAAGCTCACCAACTTCCGTTCACAGGGCGAAGGCGTCGCCGCCGGCCTTACGCCCGCGACCAAGCTCTCACTCGAGCGCGCGATCGAATACATCGCCGCTGACGAGTTCGTCGAGGTCACGCCAAAGAATCTGCGCCTGCGGAAGCGCATTCTGAACAACGGCCTTCGCCAGAAGACCGCGAAGTCGCAGAAGAATCAGGGCGATTGATCAGCTTTCACGTCTGCCTCCTTTCGGGCCGGTCGATTGACCGGCCCTTTTTGTTTTCCGCGCTCGCGGACCAGCGCATTACAGTTCCATGACAAGGCCGCTTCGCGCTCGCATCGTCACGCCCGGGCGTGTTCGCATCCTACTCTGGGATCACTGGGAAACCTCTCCGCTGATCGCCCGGCGCCCGAACGCCGCTACATGACATGTTTTTCAGGTAGGATTCATTTCGCGTTCAGCTTTCTTTTCTAATCTTCGACCAACCTCACGTGCCACCCGCACGTCTACCCTTCCTCCAATGCGTCACCTCATCCGCTCCCTCCTCCTGCTCGCCACGCTCGCGGTCTCCGCGCGCGCCCAATACAAAGTCGTCGCTCACTTCCCGATCGGTGGCGACACGTCCAGCTACGACTACTTGCGTGCCGATCCCGTCAATCGCCGGCTCTACGTCGCGCACGAGAAAAAATTTGAGGTGCTCGACCTCGACTCCGGCAAAAAGGTCGGCGAACTCGGCCCCGTGAAGCGCGCCCACGGCATCGCGATCGCTCCTGAGTCAGGCCACGGCTTCGCCGCCAGCGGCATCGATGATCTCATCATCATGTTTGATCTGAAAACTCTCGCGAAGCTCAAGGAGTTCAAGTCCTCCGGCTCCAACCCCGATTCGATCGAATACGATTCCGAGACGAAGCGCGTCTACGCCGCGAACCACGGCGAAACTGGTGATGTCACTGTGATCGTTCCGGTCAGCGGCGACATTGTCGCGACCGTCGCGCTCAAGGGCGGCAAACTCGAAGGCCTGGCGTTCGATGGCCGCGGCCAAGGCTTCGTCAATGATGAGGACAAGAGCTCCGTGCAGGTCTTCGACACGCACACCTTGAAATACAAGGCCACGTGGTCCTCCGCCCCGGGCGAAGGTGGCACGGGCCTCGCGTGCGACTCCGCGCACCACCGGATTTTCTCGGCCTGCGCCAACAACAAGGTCGTCGTCCTCGACAGCGACTCGGGCAAAGTGGTCACCACCGTCGCGAGTGGCGAAGATCCCGACGGCCTCGCTTTCGATCCGAAGGCGGGCTTCATCTTTACGTCGAACCCGGACGGCACGCTGACCGTGATCAAACAGAACAGCGCCGACAGCTATACAGCGCTCCCCTCCGTCGCGACCGCGATTGGGGCCAAGACTATCACGCTCGATCCGACCAGCGGCCGCCTTTACACGTGCGCGCCGAAGTTCGGCCCGAAGCCCGCGCCCGTCAAAGGCGGCCCAAAGCCGAAGGCGCCGATCCTCGAAGGCACATTCGAGGCGATCGTTGTCGGCACGAAATAATTTTTCGCGCCGCGTGAAATCCCGCCTGCTGTCTGTCTCGCTCGTCGCGCTTGCCGGAGCCGGCTGCGCGACGAACCCGCCCACTCCGCCCGCAATCTCCGCCGAGTCAGCCGCGGCCAGTTTCACCGCGCGCTCCCTCGACGATCCCGCGTTGCGGCATTTTCTCGCGGAGAACATCGGTCGCGATCCGGGCGAGACGTGGGATTTTGAGGCGTTGTCGTGGGTCGCATTTTATTATCAACCGTCACTCGAGGTCGCCCGCGCGCAGTGGGCGACCACGCGCGCAACGCGCCAAACCGTCGCCGCGCGCCCGAATCCCACCGTCTCGATCACCCCAGGCTATAACTCGAACCATGACGTCGGCGTCTCACCGTGGTTCCCCGCGATCAATTTCGATTTTCTGATCCAAGGCGACAAGCGCGCCCGCCAGCAGGACATCGCCCAGGCCGACATGGAAGTCGCGCGGCTCGGCGTGCTCGCGGCGGCGTGGCAGGTGCGCAGCGACGTGCGCCGGGCGCTAATCGAAACGCAAACCGCCGCGGCGCGGGCCGAATCGCTCCGTGCCCAGGCTTCGGCGCAACAGCAGCTCGAAGGGTTATTTCAACAGCGTCTCACACTCGGTCGCGCCGCCGCCTTCGAAGTGTCCGCGGCCCGCATCGCCGCGCACAAGGCGCTGGCCGCCGCCGCGGATGCCGCCGCGCAATCCGCCGCCGCCCGCGCGCGGCTCGCTGCTGCGCTCGGTGTGCCCGCCAGCTCACTCGACGGAAAAAAGCTTTCCGCCCCGGCTATCGTCGCCCTTACCCCCGAAGCGATCGCCACAGCCCGCCGCGAATCCCTGCACAGCCGCGCCGACGTTCTCACCGCGCTCGCGAAGATTCAGTCCGTCCGCGCGGCGATCGAACTCGAAGTCGCCAAGCAAAAGCCCGATCTCCACGTCGGCCCCGGCTACCAATGGGACCAAGGTTTGGACAAGTGGAGCGTCGCCTTCACGTTTGAGCTGCCGATCTTTCACCGCAACGAAGGCCCGATCGCCGAAGCGCTGTCGCGCCATGCCGAGGCTGTCGCGCAATTCACCGCCACCCAAGCCGCCACACTCGCGGCGATTGATGCGGCGGTAATCGCGAAGAATGCCGCCGATGCCCAGACCACTCACGCGCATCAACTCCGTGCCGAGGTGACCGCACAGGCCGCGCGCGTCGAGGAGCGTCTCGCGCAAGGCGCCGCCGATCAGGTTGAGCGCATGACCTCCGCGCTGGATCTCGCCGCCGCCGAGGTCGCCGAGCAGGAAGCCTCGACCGCCGTGTGGCTTGCCGCCGGCCAGCTCGAAGACGCCTTGCAGCTCCCATTCCCCCATCTTGCCGCGCTCGCTGACGCCTCCCAGCCCACTCCCACCCGCACGCCATGAAAAAACATCTGCCAGTCCTCGCAGCCGGCCTGACTTTCGCAGCCTCCGCAGCGTGGTTTGCTGCGCCCCGCGCGCTCTGTGCCGAGCCCGCTAAGGCTGACGCGCCCGCCGACAAACCTGCCGACAAGTCAGCGGAAAAGCCGAAGGAAAACCCACTGCACCTCAACGCCGCGAAACGCGCAAAGACCGGCGTCACCCTCGCGCATCCTTCCTCGATTACCCTCACGCCTGAGGTCGCCGCGTTCGGCCGCGTGCTCGATCCCACGCCCCTGATTTCCCTCGTTGCCGAATTTGAAACCGCGCGTGCCGCCCTGGCTGCATCTGAAGCGGACGAAGTTCGCGCAAAGAAACTGTTTGAGTCCGGCGCCAACGCCTCTGCGCAAGTTGCCGAAGCGGCCCACGCCACTGCCACCCGCGATCGTGCTGCCGTCGCTTCCGCTCGCGCGCGCCTGCTCGCGGGTTGGGGCCGCGCACTCGCGGACGGCATCGCGCTCGCCACGATTGTCAGCGAACTTGAAAAGGGCGCCGCGCTCGTCCGTCTCGATCTGTTGCCAGGCGACGTGCCAGTCGCGGACTTGAAGAAGGCGTCCGTGAGCCTGCTGGGCGGCGTGGAAAAATTTGAGGCGAGCGTCGTCGGAGCCGCGCCCGCAGCCGATCCCCAATTACAGGGGTTGAGCTTCCTCGCGTTTATCGATGGTCACACGCTGCCGGCCGGTGCCGCGCTCCGCGCCACGCTCGCCGCGCCCGGCGAACCCGAAACCAAGCTCGCCGTCCCGCGCACCGCCGTCGTCTACCATCAGGGCAGCACTTGGATTTACGTGCTGGGCGAAGAGGACACCTTCGAGCGAAAGATCGTCACGCTCGGCCGCACCGTCGGCGAAAAGGTCGTCATCGCAAGCGGCCTCGAAGCCGACGAGCAGGTCGCCGCGACCGGCGCGGGGCAGTTACTGTCCGCCGAACTCCAGGCTGGCGGCGGGCCCGACGAAGGCTGAGCCATGCTACAAGCCATCGTCCAGTTCTCGCTGCGATTTCGCGGCGTCGTGCTCACGCTCGCCTGCCTCGTCGTCGCTTATGGTGTCTGGGTCGCCGCCCACGCGAAGCTCGATGTGTTTCCTGAGTTCGTCCCGCCCCAGGTCACCGTGCAGACCGAGGCGCCCGGTCTCGCCCCTGAACAAGTTGAGACACTCGTCACCCGCCCAATTGAAAGCGCAATCAACGGGCTCGGTGCACAGCAGTCGCTCCGCTCCGAAACGATCCAAGGGCTCTCGGTCATCACTGTCGTTTTCACAGAAGGCACGGATATTCACCTCGCCCGGCAGACGCTCGGCGAAAAGCTGAGTGAGATCGCCGGCTCCCTGCCGGCCGGCGTCAAGACGCCGAAGATGTCACCACTCTATTCGTCGACGATGGACGTGCTGAAGATTGGCCTGCTCAGCGACAAGCTGACTCCAATGGAGCTCCGCACTTTTGCCGACTGGACGCTCAAGCCTCGCCTGCTCTCCGTCTCCGGTGTCGCGGGACTCACAAACTTCGGCGGCGAAGTCCGGCAGTTGCAGATCTTGGTCCACCCTGAACAACTCGTCGCGCGTGGCCTGACGCTTGCCGACGTGCTCAACACCGCCCGCGTCGCCACTGGCGTGCGCGGCGGCGGCTACGTCGAGACCGCCAATCAGCGCATCGTGCTGCAGCCCGACGGCCAGCTCTTCTCGTCCGAGGAAATCGGCAACGTAGCAATCACCCTCAGCGCCGGCGGGGCGCCCGTGCGCCTGAAGGACGTGGCGGAAGTCACCTACGGCGCCGCGCCCAAATTTGGTGACGCGCTCATCATGGGCAAACCCGGCGTGCTCCTCACGCTCAAGACACAATACGGGGCCAACACGATGGACGTCACCAAGGGCTTGGAGGCAGCCCTTGAGGATATGCAGCCCGTCTTCGAGCGCGAAGGCATTGTCAGCTACGCCAAGCTTCACCGGCCGGCCTCGTTCATTGAAAACTCGCTCGCGCACATCCGCGCCTCGCTGCTGCTCGGCGCCGCACTCGTGGCGGTCGTGCTCTTCGTTTTCCTCGGCCATATCCGCACCGCGCTGATCTCGCTCGCCGCGATCCCACTTTCGCTCCTGTCCGCCATCATCGTAATGGATTATTTTGGTGTGACCCTCAACACGATCACCCTCGGCGGCCTCGCCATCGCGATCGGTGAAGTCGTCGACGATGCGATTATCGACGTGGAGAACATCGTCCGCCGGCTCCGGGAAAACGCCACGCTCGCCCGGCCGCGCTCCGCGATCGCAGTGATTCTCTCGGCATCGCTTGAGGTGCGCAGTGCCGTGGTGTATGCGACGTTTATCGTGACGCTCGTGTTCCTGCCCGTACTCACGCTCACCGGCCTGCAGGGCTCCTTCTTCGCGCCGCTCGCGAAAACGTATATCCTCGCGATCCTCGCCTCGCTCGCCACGGCGCTCACGGTTACTCCGGCGCTGACGCTCGTGTTTTTCGCCCGGCACCTGGAGGACGCCTCCGCGCCGCGCATCCAAACCTTCCTGCGCAGCCTCTATGAAAAAATCCTCGGCGCGATCGCACGGCGCCCATTGCCGGTCATGATCACGGTGGCGTTGTTTGTTGTTCTGGCTCTTTCGCGATTGTGGTCGCTGGGCGGCGCATTTCTACCGGAGTTTCGCGAAGGGCATTTCGTGCTCGGCGTTTCCGCTGCCCCCGGCACCTCGCTCTCGCAAACGATGGAGATCGGAAAACAAATCTCCACGGCGCTTCTGCAAAATCCCCACGTCGCCACCGTCGAGCAGCAAATCGGCCGCGCCGAACTCGGCGAAGACACCTGGGGGCCGAACAAGAGCGAGTTTCACGTCGAGCTCAAGCCTCTAACCGGCGACGAGGAGGAACGCGTTTCGGGCGAAATTCGCGACATGCTCAAGGCCGTGCCCGGCATCCAGTTTGAAATTCTCACCTTTCTCGGCGACCGCATCGGCGAAAGTATCAGCGGCGAAACCGCGCCCGTCGTCGTCAATCTCTACGGCGACAATCTCGACGATCTCGACAGCAAGGCCGCCGACGTCGCCAAGGCGCTTGAGTCTGTGCCCGGCGCCGCCGAGGTGGAATTGAAGGCCTCCGCCGGCGCGCCGCGCATGGCGATCCGCTTGCGCCCGGCGGCGCTGACGTCATTCGGCTTCCGCCCCGACGAAGTGCTCGAGGCGATCGACGCCGCCTATCAAGGCGTAGTTGTCGCGCAGATTTACCGCGACAACGAGGTCAACGATCTCGCCGTGAAACTCGATGCTGCCAGCCGCGACAATCCTGAGGATATCGGAGCGCTGCTCCTCAGCGCGCCCGGCGGCCAGCGCGTGGCCCTGCGTACGATCGCGGATATCTTCAAAACCGACGGCCGCGATTCGATCCTGCACGACGGTGCGCGCCGCCGGCAGACGATCACCTGCCATCCCACGCGCGACGTGCAGTCCTTTGTAGCCGACGCGCGAAAAATTATCGCCGCCAAGGTGCCGCTGCAAAAAGGCGTTTACCTTGAGTTCGCCGGCGCGGCCGAGGCGCAGAAGGCTGCCACGCGCGAACTGCTGCTGCACTCGGCGATTTCGGCCGTCGGAATTCTGCTCCTGCTCGGCATCGTTGTGGGCCACTGGCGCAATCTCGCGGTGATCCTCGTAAATTTGCCCTTCGCGCTCGCAGGTGGCGTGCTGGTCGTTTACGCCGCGAAAATGCTTGGCTCCGACACGCTCGGCTCGCTCACGATGGGATCGCTCGTTGGGTTCGTCACGCTTTTCGGCGTGACCACGCGCAACGCGATCATGCTGCTCTCTCATTGTGAGCACCTCGTCTCGCAGGACGGCCTGCCGTGGAATCTCGCCACCGCCACGCGCGCCGCGTCCGAGCGGCTCGTGCCCATCCTGATGACTGCGACCGTCACCGCCCTCGGTCTGCTGCCGCTCGCTCTTAAGAGCAACGAGGCCGGGTGCGAGATCGAAGGCCCGATGGCCCTCGTGATTCTCGGAGGCCTCGCGACGTCGACCGCGCTCAATCTCCTCGTGCTGCCGACGCTTGCCCTCCGCTTCGGCCGTTTCGGCTTGGTGAAAGCCGCAGGAGAAACGGTCTAAAGCAACTCCTTTGGCAACTGGCCCGTCAGCTTCTTAATGTCGTGCACGGCGTCGCGGTGGCACACCAGCACCGCATCGTGCGTCTCGACCACGACAAGATCCTTCACGCCGCAGAGGGCGATCATCCGGCCATTGCTCACAACGATGTTGTTGGTCGAGCCTGAGACCATCACGGGCCCTTTCGCGGTGTTGCCGGCCGCGTCGGTCGCGACGTGCTTCGGCAACGCTGTCCACAAACCCACGTCGTCCCAGTCGAATTCCGCCACCACCGTCTCTACCGCGCGCGCCTTCTCCATGATCGCAAAATCGAGCGAGATCTTCGGCTCTAGCGTCGGGAATTTTTTGGCGATATAGCCAGCCGCAGCGTTTCTTTTTGGAAATCCCACGATGAATTCGGCCAGCGTCGGCGCGTTGCGCTCCGCCTCGGCGAGAAACGCGCTTACGCTCCAGGCAAACATGCCCGCGTTCCAAAGATACTTTCCGCTCTTCACGTAGCGTTTCGCCGTCGCCGCGTCCGGCTTTTCGACGAAGCGCGTCACGCGCCGAATCGTCGATCCTTCTTGGCCGCCCTCGACCTTCTTGCCCAGCTCAAGGTAGCCGAAACCCGTGGCCGCATAGCTGGGCGGAATCCCAATCGTCAGCAGCGCGTCGGTCTGCGCCGCGCGCGCAAGGGCGGCTCCGATCTGTTCGCCGCAACGCTTGCCATCGTGAATCATCGCGTCGGACGACAGGAGCGCCATCACTCCATGCGGATCGCGCGCACGCACGAGCGCCGTGGCGAGGGCGGCGGCCGGACCGGTGTCGCGCTTCGCTGGCTCAGCCACCACCTGATTGCGCGCGAGCATGGGCAGCGCAGCGCGAGCGGCTTTTAACTGCACCTGATTCGTCAGCACGAAAATATTCTTCTGCGGCACGACGCCATCGAGGCGACGGACGGTCTGCTCGAGCAGCGTCGTGTCGCCCAAAAGTTTGATCAGCTGCTTCGGGGCGTGCGCCCGGCTCATCGGCCAGAAGCGCTCGCCGCTGCCACCAGCCATGATGCACGCATAAAATCGGGAGGTATCGGTCATTGGGATGGACAGCATTTCTCCCAGTCGTCGCCACGGACGCCAAGCCCGAATGAATGCCCGCCACCGATTCCGAGCTTCCGCTCATCCGAGATTCCAAGATTAACTTCCACCCGTGCTCCTCGCTTTCCACAAGCCCTACGGCGTGCTCTCGCAGTTCACGCCTGAACCCGGCTCGCGCTGGCGCACGCTCGCCAACTTCGGCTTCCCAAAAAAGATCTATCCCCTCGGCCGACTGGACGCCGACTCCGAGGGCCTGCTCCTGCTCAGCGACGAGCCCGGCCTCAACTCCCATCTCCTCGATCCGGCCAATGCCCATCGCCGAGAATATTGGGTGCAAGTCGAACGCGTTCCGTTGCCTGACGCGCTGACGCGTCTCACGCGCGGCGGTCTGGCGCTCGACGGTCATCGCACACTCCCGTGCCGCGTCCGTCTACTAGAGCCCGCGCCCAAGATTCCACCGCGCGATCCGCCCATTCGCTTTCGCAAAAATATTCCCGACTGCTGGCTCGCACTCGAACTTATCGAAGGGAAAAATCGCCAAGTCCGCCGCATGACCGCAGCGATTGGTCATCCGACGCTGCGCCTGCTGCGGGTGCGAATTGGCGATTTTTTGCTCGGCGATCTGCTACCGGGCCGCTGGCGCGAACTCGCCGCCCCCGAACGCTCGCAGGTGTTCGCCTGACCTCAAATCCGCACAATCACGTCGTCCGTCTTGAAGCGCACCTTGGGCGTCGTCGCGTATTTATCATCGGCCGCACGGTAGCCCGCCGCACACGCCACCACCGTCGCAAACGTCGTGCGGGTCAGCCCGAGAACTTCATCCATCGCGGTGGGCACGATGCCTTCCATCGGACACGTGTCGACCCCGAGCAGTGCCGCAGCCGTCATGAAATTACCCAACGCAATGTAGACTTGGTGCGTCTGCCACGTGTCGAGTGATCCGTCGGCGCGGGCCTTGTCGAGGTTGCCCATCGCCATCTTGAGAAACTTGTCGAGCGACTCCCGCGGAAGTCCGCGCACTTCCGCCATGCGGTCGAGATGCCGGCTCACGTGGGTGTCGCTCAAGTCGCGGTGCACGGTGAACACTACATAGTGCGAACAATCGACGGTCTGCTGCTGTCCTTTCGCCGCAGGCAACAGCCGCCGCTTCGTCGCCGCATCGGTCACCACGAAAAATTTCCACGGCTGCATGCCCATCGACGACGGCGTCAGCACGAGCGATTGCTCCAGCGCCTCCCACGTTTCCCTCGGAATCGTTTTTGTCGGATCAAATTTCTTCGTGGCATAGCGCCAGAGGAGCGCGTCGAGCAGTTGGTCGCTGGAGATGGGTGTAGGCATGGACAAATTCAGCGGCGCGCTCACCAACCGCGGGCGTATTGAACCGGTGCCGCGGGCAGCGGATCAACCTTGAGCTCGCGCGCGGCGCGCAGCGGCCAGTTCGGATCGCGCAGCGATTCACGAGCAATCAGCACCACATCGGCCTGACCATCGCGCACGATTTGATCCGCGTGCGCGGGCTTGGTGATTAAGCCGACCACCGCAGTCGCGATACCCGCTTCGCGGCGAACGCGCTCGGACAGCGGCACGTGAAATCCCGGTGTGGACGGTGCGCGGGCCGCATGCACGCCGCCTCCCGAACTTACGTCGATCAAGTCCACGCCGAGCACTTTCAACTGCCGCGCAAGCACCACGCTCTCCTCGATCGTCCAGCCGCCCTCCACCCATTCCGTCGTGGACAGGCGCACGGTCAAGGGCAACGACTCCGGCCATACGGCACGAACCGCCTCCGTTGTTTCTCGCAGGAAGCGGGTCCGGTTTTCGAAACTACCGCCGTAATCGTCGGTGCGTTGATTCGCGAGCGGCGACAGAAATTCCTGGAGCAAGTAGCCGTGCGCCGCGTGCAGTTCCAGCCACGCGTAACCCGCCGTGAGCGAGCGTTGCGCCGCAGCCACGAAATCGCGTTGCACGCGTGCGATGTCCTCGCGCGTCATCGCCCGCGGCACTTTGTCGAGCCCGCCACCGAAAGCGATCGCGCTCGGCGCGATCGTGTCCCAGCCGCCCGCAATGTTTGCCAGATGCGCGCTGCCATCCCACGGACGCGCCGCGCTGGCCTTTCGGCCGGCGTGCGCAAGTTGGATGCCCGGCACCGCGCCCTGCGCTTTCACGAAGCGATTAATGCGCGCGAGCGGTTCGACGTGCTTGTCCGCCCAGATCCCCGCGTCGCCCGGCGTGATTCGGCCCTCGGGAGCAACCGCGGTTGCCTCCGCAATGATCAGGCCCGCTCCTCCCGCCGCCCGCACACCGAGATGCACCAGGTGCCAGTCGTTTGCCACGCCATCCTCCGAGGAATACATGCACATCGGCGAAACCCCGATGCGATTGCGGAGCGTGATCGACTTAATCGTGAGCGGAGCGAAGAGATGCACCATGGACCCGCGAAGGAAAACGTTTCCCGTCGTTTCGCAACTCCCACGCTTCACTGCGCAACCAAATCCTTAAACTCGGCGTGCCGCTCGATGACCGCGGCGACATACGCGCATGAGGGCACGACACGCTGCTTCCCCGCCCGGGCCCAAGCCAGGGCCGCTCGCACCAGTAATTCCGCCAGTCCGCGCCCACGCAGTTCTGGCGGCACAAACGTGTGCGTCATCTCGATCACGCCGCCCGCGACCGTGTAGTCGAGGTGCGCGAGTGCACCCGCGAGCGTGATTTCAAAACGCTGCGCCGCGGCGTCGTGCCGCACGCGGGGAAGCTCGGCTGGATCAGAGGAAGTCATGCGACAGAGCGGGACACGGCTGGCAAGCAAAGGTGATGGGCCATAGAAGCAAACCACAAACCATCGCGGCCGCCCTCGCTTTCCCCGTGCGAAACCATTAGGAGTTCCCTCGCCAAGTCGTTCATTCAAACTCCAAACCCCGCCGGCGCTCCGCGCCGCACCGAGGAGGCCATCATGATTCCCCACACTTATCTCGAGCACAGTTTGTCGGTATTGCACACGCGGCTCGCCTCAAATCCCGCGCGTTCGTCCTCGTTGATCCCGGCTGAGCAACGCCCGTTCATCACGATCTCGCGCGAGACCGGCGCCGGCGCCACCAGCCTTGGCCAGCACCTCGTTCCGTTGCTCAACCAGGAGATCGACTCCGACCGCCAGGGCTGGGTTTTCCTCGACAAGGATCTACTGACCCAGGCGCTGCTCCATCACCAGTTGCCATCCCGGCTCGCCGATTTTCTTCCCGAGGATCGCATCTCTGAAACGGAGGCCGTGATCGGTGAACTCATGGGGCTGCACCCGTCCCTGTGGCAGCTTGAACAGCAAATCTCCGCCGCGATCCTCCAACTCGCGCACGTTGGTCACGTCATCTTCGCCGGCCGCGCCGCCAACCTCATCACCCGATCGCTTTCCAGCGGTTTGCACGTGCGCCTCGTCGCACCGCTCGATCTGCGAGTCGCCAGAATGGCCGCGCACCTCGGCTGCCCGATCGATGAGGCGCGCGCTCTCGTGGAAAAAACCGATCTCGCGCGGCAACGTTTCGTCCGCTCGCACTTCGATCGCGATCTCGACGACCCGCTGCTCTACGACCTCGTGATCAACACCCTGAATCTCAGCCCGAACTCCGCCGCACGCCTCGTCGCCACCGCGCTGCGCGAGCGCGTCGGCCACGCCGCCGCGACGCCCCACCCCGTCTGACTATTCGCGGCCCCACCGCTCCGCGAGCACGCCGCAAATCACGAGCTGCAGCGGATGGTAGATCATGATCGGCAGCAAAATCAGGCCGAGGCCGGGATGCGCCCCGAAAATCAACTTCGCCATCGGCACGCCCGAGGCCAGCGTCTTCTTCGATCCGCAAAACATCGCCGTGATCCGATCCGCGCGGTCGAAGCCGAGTGCGCGCGACAGCGCCGAGGTGACCCACATCGCGAGCCCGAACAGCGTCAGCGCGATCGCCAGCATCAGCCAGAGCTGACCGGCGCCACGGCCAGACCAAATGTGCTGTTGAAACGAATCGCAGAACGACGTGTAGACGAGCAGCAGAATCGTGCCCCGATCGACGAGGCTGATCTTCGACTTGTAGCGCTTCGCGACTTGGCCGAGCCACGGATGCAACAGCTGTCCGACCGCGAGCGGCAGCACGAGCCAGCGGAGCAAATCGAGAATCACCGGCCCGATCGGCTGGGACTGGCCGCTCGTTTTCAGAACGAACGCGATCCAGAGCGGCGTGAGGAAGACACCGATGAGACTCGAGAGCGTGGCGTTGAAGACGGCGCCGGCGACATTTCCGCGCGCCGTTGCCGTCATCGCGACCGAGGATGAAACTGTCGAGGGCAGCGCACAGAGAAACATCAACCCGAGTTTCAATTCCGGCGCCATGCGCTCACCGAGCGCGGCGTTGAGCCCGAGGCCGATCACTGGAAAGAAAGCAAACGTGCACGTCTGCACCACCGCATGCAGCCGCCAGTTCAACGCTCCCGCCCGCATCGCGCCGAACGAAAGCAGGACCCCATGCAAAAAAAAGATCAGCGCTACGCCACACTTCGTCACGAGTTCCGGATGCATCCAGCCGCCCGCTGCGCCCGGTGCCGGCACGGCCCACGCAAGCGCCGTCACAGCGAGCATGCTCAGGAGAAACCAGTCGGGTTTGAGTTTCATGCGGACGATGAAATCTTGCCCCGCACCTTCGCGACCAACGCCGCGAGTTCATCACGTCCCTCGATCCTGAGCCACCACAGCAACCCTGCGTAGATCGCCACCCCCGTCGGAATCAGTCCGAAGACCGCAATCACATCGGCACCATGAATCGCGCGCATCGCCCACCACCCACCGCCGACTGCGGCGGCCATGCCAAGGGTGGCGAGGACGATCTTTCCGAGCGTCGGCCAGAGTTCGTCAAATCCCATACCCGGAAGCGCAACGCTCAGCAGTCGCTGCAATGAAAGCGTCTGCACCATCACGGCCGTGGTGCTCGCGATCACGAGGCCGCGTGCGCCGAGCGAATCCTTGAGCCACCAACCAAGCCCCACATTGATCACGAAGCTGAGCGTCGCGACTTTTACCGGTGTCGTGGTATCCTTGGCGGCGTAAAACGCGCGGGTCATCAGGCTCGCCACGGCGAAAAACGGCATGCCGATCGCGAACCACGCAACGAGCGGCGCCATGATCGCGGTATCGCCGGCGGTGAAATGGCCGCGTTGGTAGAGCAGTCGCACGATGGGCGTGCTGAGCAGAGCCAGGCCGGCGGCAGCCGGGACATTCAGCAGCAAAATCAGCCGCACGCCGCGGCGGTAGTCGTGGCCCATTGCCGCGTGATTTTTTTCCGCAGCGTGTCGGGCGAGCAATGGGTAGACGACCGTCGCGACCGCGATCGCAAAGACGCCGATCGGCAGTTCCATCAGGCGGTTCGCATAAAAAAACAGCGACGCTTCGCCCTCGTGAATCGAGAAGGCGAAGAGGCGCGAGACGTAGGTGTTGATTTGGTAGATCGCCGTGCCGAACAGCCCCGGCGCCATCAGTCGCGCGATTTCCCGCACCCGTTCCGATCGTCCAAGATCGAATTTCGGGCGCCAGCCTTCGCGCATGAGCACGGTGGCGGGCACGAGCATTTGGAGAAACCCGCCGAGCAGCACACCGCCGCAGAGCCACGTCGCGATCTGCCGCTCGTTCGCCTGCCACAGCCAGCCCGCGCCCGCGAGCGATCCAATCATGCAGAGATTGAGCCAGACGGGCGAAAGCGCGGCTTCGGTGAAACGGCCGAGGACGTTGAGCGCCGCGCCGAACGCGGCCGCGAGACACACAAAGGCGAGATACGGAAACAGCACCGCGGTGAGATCTGCCGCGAGATAATACTTCGGATCGTGGCCAGTCAGCACACGGGACTGGCTGAACACGAGCATCGCGAGCGCGACGAGGCCGCCGGTGACAACGAGCAGCCAGCTCGCAACCTCGTTCAGCAGTGCGAAGGCGCCTTCGCGTCCGCGATCCTTGAGTTCGTGCTGTAGTGTCGGCACGAACGCCGCAGTGAGCGCGCCTTCGCCGAGCAGCCGCCGGAAAAGATTCGGCAGGTTGAAGGCCGTGACGAATGCATCGTTAATCTGGCTCGCGCCGAGGAGGCCGAGCGCGAGTTGATCGCGCAGGAGGCCGAGCACGCGCGACACGCTCGTGAGCAGCGAGACGACGCCGATGTCCTTGAGCTTTTTCGACACGCGCCGAGTTTCGCGGGAGGCTTGAGCGGTTAGCAAGCCAACGTAGGACGCCGCGATAGCAGACGACGTCGCCCGCCCGTCAGGGCAGACCCGGCGGCTGCGAGCCAGCCGTCCTACGGCTTCTCCAGCGCATCGAGCGCCGCCCGGGTGGCCACCTCGAGTTCGCGGGCTTCGGCCCAGTCGCGCTCAAACGCCGCGACGAGCACAGCCTGCGCGGGTGCAGTCGGGGGGCGCGCCGCGAAGACCTCGGCGAGTGAGAGGCCGGCATTGCGGTAAAACGGATGGAGCACGGGCAGAAGGCGCGCGAGTTCGGACGCGCGGCGGCGCCGCTCCTCGTCAACGATCGGCTCGCGGGTGTGCGCGAGGACCGTGGCGAGCGGCGTAACGACATCCTGCTCGCCCGCGGCAAACGTGAAGCGCGCCAGTCCTGCGAGTGCTTCGCGCGACTCGGCCGCCTCCAGCGCGGGCAACGCGCGCGCGCGACGCAGGTGGTGCCAGCCGGTTTGCCACCAGAGCTCGCGCTCCGCATCGCTGGCGAAGCGGCCGGGAAAGTTCGCCGCGAGCACGCGGTCGCCCTGCTCGCCCGCGAGCAGCTGACGCAGCATCGCGGTCCATTCGTCGGCCCGACCGGACTCCGCCTGCAGCCACGCGAGCAGCCAAGCGGCGCCGGCCACGAGCGCAGCCGGTTCGGGTTCACCCCGCGCCCAGCGCAAAATCTCGCCGAGCGGCGGTGGCGCGAGGCGGGCGCTGATGAATTTGAGCGCGTCGAGTTGCGCTGGCGCTGCGTGCGTGCGCCACCACTCCACGCAGCCGAGTTCGAGCCACAGCGGTGCGGCGAGTTTTTCGCTAACCCCGTGCTGGGCCACGGCCAGCCGTATCAGCAAACTCTGCACGAGGGCGCGCCGCAAAAAGCTCTCCGGCATTTGCGCGCTCCAGTTCAGGCGCACCGAAACCACACCGCCGGGCTCGACGATTACGCGAAACGGCGCGGCGTCACCCCACTCCGCAGCAGGCACGAGGCGCACGAAAACCGGCGTCGAAAATCGTTCCGGCAGCTCCAATGGCAGCGTGAGCCACTGCCAGCATTCCTCGGCCTGCGCGGCGACGCTCTCCGCATCCTTCGCATTGAGCGCGGCGATTTCGAAGCGGCCGGGCGCGCTCTGCGCGATCGTCGGCGCAGGTGCGGCGCGCCCGCTCACCCCAGCCAGCCCGGCCAGACCCACGAGCAGCGCCAGAGCCCGGCTCACGGCATCGTGAGCTTGAGCGCGTTGCCCTCGACGGACACATCGGCGACCTTCGGCCATGCGGCCGCGATGTCATCGGGCACCGGCAGCACCGCGATCGTTTTTTGGGCGACGAAGCCGCCGACAAACGGCACGCGCTGCGCCGGAAGCGATCCGAGCCAAAGCGTGTCGGGCTGAAACGCGAAGCCTGCGCCCTTTTTCACAAAACTGCCGTCGGCCACGACGGTGAGCGACTGCTCAAGGCCCAGAAGGCTGAGCGTGACCGGCACCGCGATTTGCACCTTGCCATCGTGCAGATGAAAATTCGGACCGCCCACCGTAACGAGATCGCCACTCGAAGCGGGCGCCGCGCCGCCAGCGGGAGCCTTGCCGTCGGCCTTTTTCTCCGGCGCCTTCGCATTGACCGCATCGGCCTTGGGCTTGCCCCCGGGTTTGCCTTTCGCGGCGGCGAGCGGCGGCGGCGGCGGCAGAAACGAGTTGATTTCGTCCTCCGTCACCAACACCGAGCCGCCCTGCGCGAAATTCTTTCGCTTCGCCGCAGCCGACTTCGCCTTCGCACTTTCGCGCGAGCCCTGCACGTAATACACCGTCCCCACGACGGGTTCCTTCGGCATCTCCTTAACCGCGGCGCTTGGCCGGATCGCAAGCACCACGACGCCGATCACGCCGCCAAGTGCGACGCTCAGCACCGCACCGAGGATGACTTCAGCCCAGCTCGGCTCGTGGGCCGACATATCACGTGTTTTCGCGCTCATGGTGAGGGAGGATTGGGAAGGTGAAAATTGAACTTACTTTTTTGCCGGCGCCGCGGGGCTTGGAGCCGGTTTGGCCGGAGTCGTCGGGGCAGCCGGTTTCGCCTCCGCGGGCTTCGCTTCGCCGCCCGCCTTCCGCTTTTCCTTCGCCGCCGAATCCTTGTTTTTGTAGTCGGTGATGTAGAAGCCGGTGCCTTTGAAAATCAGCCCCGCGCCGCCGCCGACAAGGCGTTTTACGCCCAGCTTCTTGCATTTCGGGCAGCGTTTGATCGGCTCGTCGCGCATCGACTGAAATTGTTCGAAGGCGTGGCCGCACTTCGGGCATTCGTATTCGTAGGTCGGCATGGTTGGGGAACGCGCGAATCTATGAGCCAGCCGCTGGGAGTTGGCGAGAGCGTTTCTCCGGCGTTGCACCACGCCGGGAATTCGCGCACGACACCACGCGATGGATTTCGCCAGCGAACTCAAACGCCACGTTGCCCGCGTCGAACGCGGCCTCGATCAATTCGTGCCGCGCGCCAACACCCGCCCCGCGCGCCTGCACACCGCGATGCGCTACTCGCTCGAAGCCGGCGGCAAACGCCTCCGCCCCGTCCTCGTCCTCGCGACCACCGAGTTGTTCAGCGGGAGCGACGACGCTGCATTGCCAGCGGGCAAGGCGGACGCACTTGCCGCCGCCGTCGCCATCGAGTGCCTCCATACCTACTCACTCATCCACGACGACCTCCCGTGCATGGACAACGACGACCTGCGCCGCGGCCGCGCCACCGCGCACAAGCAGTTCGACGAAGCCACCGCGCTTCTCGCCGGCGATGCGCTCCTCACCCACGCCTTCGCACTCCTCGCCGAAAATTACGCCGCGCAACCGCAACTCGCCACCGCACTTGTCCGCGCACTCGCCGATGCCGCCGGCAGCCGCCGCCTCATCGGCGGCCAAATGGAAGACTTGCTCGCCGAGAAAAAAGCCGACGCCACCGCCGACGAACTCGAATTTATCCACCTCAACAAAACCGCCGCGATGATCGAAGCCGCGCTAGTGATGGGCGGCCTAATCGGTGGTGCGAAAGAAGGCGACATCGCCACGCTCCGCCGCGCCGGCCGCCACCTCGGTCTGGCCTTTCAAATCATCGACGACATCCTCGACGCCACCGCCGACACGGCGACACTCGGTAAAACCGCAGGCAAAGACGCGAAAGCCGACAAGACAACGTTCGTTAAACTGCACGGAGTGGACGCTGCGCGATCAATCGCCCACGAAAATTCCGCGCAGGCCAAATCGGCCATGAAAAATCTGGAAGGCGAAACGGTATTCTTGGAATCCCTGATCGATACCATGGCGGCACGAATTAGCTAGGCCCGGACACCGCGATCCGAAGCCACCCTCTTCCCCGAAGCGCAGTAGCTCTGCGGAACAACCTCCCGCGTTTCGCCGTCAACTCCTCGCCCGCCTTCGCGGGCAATTCTCGCATGTGGCGAAACCTTCTAACCTCGCGCCCCGCGCTGGCCGTCGCTGTTCCCGCCGGGTTGATCATTGTCGGCTTCTGTGACTACGCGACCGGCTACGAGGTCCTGTTGTCGTTCTTTTACCTTCCCCCTGTCGCGCTGTGCGCGTGGCACTTTGGCCGCACCGCCATCGCCGTCGCCTCGGCCACCGCCGGGATCATTTGGTTCGTGGCCGACTACACGAGCCAACACATTTACGAAAGCTCCTGGCATATTTTTTGGAACGCCTCGATGTGCTCAGCCTCCACCTTGGTCCTCGGGTTTGCTCTCTATCAACTCCGTCTGACTCTGCGCGAACGTGAAGCAGTCAACCATGCCCTGCAATCCGCACTGCAAAAACTCGAGTCATCCACCCGCGAAGCCCGCGAGCTGACCACCAATCTCCAGATCGTCTGCGCCTGGACCCAGCGAATCCAAATTGAAGGCAAATGGATGAACCTCGACGAATTTCTCGCCCACCACCTTCACCTGAAAGTGAGCCATGGCATGTCGCCGGAGGCGTTCGCAAAGTTACGCGCGGAGATGAAAGCCGCCGACAACCTCAATCCGCTGGAGTGATGCAGCCCCCAAGCGGTCGCGCATCGTAATCGGACGGGAGTTCGGACTCGCCGAGCATCCCGCGCAAATCGACGACGACACAACTCAGGACGAAGCCGAGCGCCGGGCAAAAACTATTTTCGTTCGGCGCCAGGCACGTCACGTTTTTGGCTAATCACGCAGCACGCGGCTTTCGCATCACGGACACGGAGGAGGTTTGGACTCGCAGATGGCGCAGAGGTAAATGGGCGTACCGGAAACCTCAGTATTCGTCGAAAATGCGTTTCACCTCGGCGAGGTCGGTGGTCTCGGTGAGCGCGAGCTGGAGCAAGATACGCGCTTTTTCCGGCGGGAGATTGTCCGCCGGAACGATCTTTGACTCGCGCCGGTGTGGCGTGTCCTGCACGCGACCGCCGCGGGTGCGCGTGGTGACAACGACAACAACGCCCTTCGCTTGCGCACGCTTTATCGCCTCCGTCTGGCCGTTGATGCCGCCGGTCGCACTTCCTCCGCCCGTGCCGTCAACGACGAGTCCTTTCACGCCGTGCTCGACGAGCGCATCGATCAGATAGCCGGGCGCCTCGGTGTAGGAGTAGACGCACTCGACGGCCGGCAAGTTCTTCGGATCGGCAGGGAGCTTGGCGATGTTGAACTCGCTCTTGAACGTGTGCCGGCGCGTGGGCTCCGAGTAGAATTTTACGATATCAGGATCGGCGACGCCAATCACGCCGAGGTCTGTGCTCTGGAATGCCTGCACGCGATAGGCCGAGGTTTCATTCACGTCCCGCGCCGCGTCGATGGCTTGATTCATGGAATGTAGCACGCCCTTCCCTCCCGCTGCTTTCGTCGCAGCAACGCGCACCGCGTTGAGGAGATTGAGTGGACCATCGCCGGCTATCCCGCTCCATGGACGCTGCGAGTCGACAAACACTACCGGCTTCTTGACGTCCACGACGAGATCCATGAACCACGCGGTTTCGGCCATGGTGTTGGTGTCATGGGTGACGACGATGCCGTCGACGGTTTCGTCCTTGGCGAGTTCCTGCAGGCGCTTCGCAACTGAGTAGAGCTGAGCGGTCGTGGTGCCGGCGGCGCCGGGCGCCTCGGGCTTGCCTTCCTCCTCGGGCTTCGGCGCGGGTGGACGAAAATCTTCCATCGTGATGTGTGCAAACAGCCTGAGATCCGGCAAATCCTTCAGCCACTTTTCAGGATCGACGCGCGACGCGGCTTGGCCGCCGAAGTCGGTGATGTTCATCCGATCCTTCGCCTGCGAGGCGATTGCCCCGCCCATCGAGATGAGCACGACGTGGGGCATGGTGAGACCGGGCGGCGGAAGATTGGGAATCTCCTGGGCGCTGAGTCCGAAACTCGCCGCGACACTCAACAGCAACAGAGAAAGCGATTTCATAACTCAGTATTCGTTGAACATGCGTTGGATTTCGCTCGCGTTGCTTGTCTTCGAGAGCGCAAGCCGCAGGAGGATGCGGGCCTTCTGGGCGTTGAGATTGTCAGCGCTGACCGTCCCGCGGCCTGCGGAGCGCTCGCTCGTCAGTATCCGGCCGGAGCCCTTGCGATCGCACTGCACAATCACCATGCCCTTCGACATCGCGAGGAGCGTGGCGCGGTTATAGGGCGGCGCGCTTCCGTCGAGCACGATGCCTTTCACGCCGGCGGCAATAAGCGCCTCAATCGCGGCTCCTGAGGCCTCCTGATAGCCGTAGACGATGTCGACGATGGGCAGCGTCTCAATTTTTTCCACGTCGAACTCTGTCTTCGATCCGAAGCGCGTCAGCGGCATGCGGTAAAACACCACGCGATCAGAATCGGCGTAGCCGATCGCGCCGAGTTCGCGCGAGACGAAGGTGTCGACGCGGTGGGTATTGTTCTTGGTGACGAAGCGTGCCGAGTGAATCGTATCGTTGAGCAGCACGAGCACGCCCTTCCCGACGGCGTCGGGGCTCGCGGCGGTGCGCACCGCGTTGTAGAAATTGAGCGGACCGTCGCGGCTAAGGCCGGTGAACGGCCGCATTGAGCCGACGACCACCACCGGCTTGTCGGATTTGATGACGAGTTGGAGGAAGTAAGCGCTCTCCTCCATGGTATCTGTGCCGTGCGTGATGACCGCGCCGGCGGAATCGGGCAACGCGAGCCAGGCGTTAATCTCGTTGGCGAGCTTCAGGAGAACCTTGGCATCGATGGCTCCACTCGCCACGGAGGAGACCTCGGAGAAACTTAGATCAGCGATTTTCTTTAACTCGGGGAGGTCCGCGATGATTTGCGGCGCCTTGATTTGGCCGGCGCGATAGTTCGCGATGTTATCGCGATTTTCGCCGGAGCCTTGGATCGTACCGCCGGTCGCGAAAAGACGAATCTTGGGTAAGCCCGATGCCGCAGGCGAGGTGCCGGGGGTGGCCGTGGGTGCAGGCGCGGCCGCCGCAGTGGATATCGCGGCCGGCTTAGCCGCTGCCGCTGGCGGAGCTATTGGGGCTGTTGCCGTTGCCGGAACAGTTTTGGGAGCCGGAGCAGCCGCGGGTGCTGCCGGCTTTGAGGGAACCGGATCGGCGGCGCGCATGGCGAGCGCTAGCACGCCGCAACAACCCGCAAGGGCAAGTGTGCGCGGATGTTTCATGGGAGATCACTGAATGTTGGTTTCGCCGGGCAGCTGCGGCTTTGACGCAGGCAATGCGAAAATCGTGCCAGCCGTCGCTTCGGATTCGTTCGCCCTTCATGAAGTGCGTGAACGTGCCCTGGAGGCCGACGCGCCGCGGGCGTCCACGTCGACGGCGACCGATGCACTTTTGACGGGTCGGCCGAATCTCAGGCCCCACCCGCGACGTTCACTCCGCGTTGGAGATCACGTCGACGTGAATCGTTGCCGGCATCGCTGGTCCGCCCTCAACCCAGCGACAGCTTGAACTCCACCGATTCGCGTAATGCCTCCCAACTCGCATCAATGATGTTCTCGCTCACGCCGACCGTGCCCCAGATGCGTTCCCCATCGCCGCTCTCGATCAGCACGCGCGTCCGCGAGCTCGCGCTTTGGTTGCCTTCGAGGATGCGAACTTTGTAGTCGCGCAGCGTCATCGCGCGGAGCTGCGGGTAAGTCTTCTCAAGCGCAAGGCGCAACGCCTTGTCGAGCGCGCCGACGGGACCGCTCTCCTCGGCGACGGTATGGACGGATTCGCCGTTGACCTTGAGTTTCACGGTCGCCTCGGCCCAGAGTTCGGCGCCGTGCCGCTCGATGATCACGCGGTAGCTCTCAACTTCGAAAAACGTTGTCCGCTGCGCGAGGTGTTTTGAGACGAGCAGCTTGAACGACGCGTCGGCCGCCTCGTATTCGTAGCCGCGGAATTCGCGCTCCTTCAGCTCCTCGATGAGCTCCTTCATCGCCGGATGCTTTTCGTCAAGGGTGACGCCCATCTCCTTCGCCTTTAGCGTTAGGCTGGAACGCCCGGCCATGTCGGAAACGAGCACGCGCGTGCGGTTGCCGACGAGCGCCGGATCGATGTGCTCGTAGCTGCGCGCGACTTTTTGCGCGGCGTTGGCGTGGAGCCCGCCCTTGTGCGCGAACGCCGACTGGCCGACGAATGGCGCCTTCGGGTCAGGGCGGAGGTTCGCGAGCTCGTCGAAGAACAGCGAGAGGTCGCGGAGTTGCCCGAGATGCTGTGCGCAATTTGCCGTGCGACCCATCTTCAAAAACAAATTCGGCAGGACCGTCGTCATGTTGGCGTTGCCGACGCGCTCGCCGTAGCCATTCGCCGTGCCCTGCACGAGGGAAGCGCCCGCCGCAACACCCGCGAGCGTGAGTGCGACACCGAGGCCGGAGTCGTTGTGGCAATGCACGCCGACTTTGTCGCCGCCGAATTCCTTCACGGCGCGCGCGACGATGTCCTTAAAATCGTCGACGAGCGTGCCGCCGTTCGTATCGCACAGCGTGAGGTTGCTCGCCCCACCCTTCAGCGCCGCCGCGAGCGTCTTGAGCGCGTAGTCGGGATCAGCTTTGTAGCCATCAAAGAAATGCTCGGCGTCGTAGATGACCTCACGGCCCTGCGCGACGAGGTGGCGCGTCGAGTCCTCGATCATGAGGAGGTTTTCCTCAAGCGTGGTCTTGATAATTTCTGTGACGTGGAGCGTCCACGTTTTGCCGACGATCGTCAGCACCGGCATCCCACTGTCGAGGAGCGTGCGGAGTTGGGCGTCGTCGGACGGCTTCACGCCGGCGCGGCGCGTGGCGCCGAAGGCCGCGAGTTTCGCATGCTTCAGTTTCAGCTTCTTGGCCTCGGCGAAAAACGTGATGTCGCGTGGATTCGATCCGGGAAAGCCACCCTCAATATAGTCCACGCCAAATGCGTCGAGCCGCTCCGCGATGAGGAGTTTGTCGGTGACGGAAAAGCTGATGCCCTCGCCCTGTGTGCCGTCGCGGAGCGTGGTGTCGTAGATTTTAACGTGGGAGGTGTTCATGGTCGGAAAAGCAAAAAACCCCGGGCGCTGAGGCCCGGGGTCAGAGAGAATCGCGTTTAGTTAGAAACTCACGCCATTTCTCCGCGCCCGGGCGCGCAGCTAATAATGCTGCTAATCGCGCGAATGATGGCGGCGGCGGTTGGCATGAGTTGAGGCTGGAAGAAAAACTCCAGCGTTGGCGGTGTCCATCCCGTTTTTCCACGATCCCACTTTTGGAGAACAAATCCTCGCCGGAAGCGTCACTCTCTCGTCCTTCTCCAACTACCTATGCTTTCCCGATCTCTTTGCTTCGCGAGCGCGGCCGTGTGTCTGACGCTGGCCGGCTGTCAGGGCGAAAACGCGCGCAACAGCCGCGCGAACGGCAGCAACGGCGGCGCGCCGATGACCGCCAGTGGCGAACTCGCCATCGCCAATCCAAAACCGATGGATGCACAAGCCGCATTTTTCGGCGGCACGGTCGGCATTGAGGCCATGCTCGCGAAATCCGATATCGAATGGAAAAACGCCAACCCGGCTGACGGCAACAGTCGCGGTGGTGGCGGAGTTCTTTCCGGGCTTGGTGGGGGGGGCGGCGGCGGCCGCCGCGGTGGCGGGCCCGGCGGTGGTGGCCGGCGCGGTGGTGGGGGTGGCGAAGCGCCCGCTCCGAGCGACAGCAACACGATCCCTCGCACCGCAAAAATTCCGACCAGCAACGCCCCGCCGATCCAGTTGCGCCTGCGTCTCACGAACCACACGGATCAGTCGCTCGACGTCGAAGTCCTCGATTTCAACTCCGAACTCGGCAACTTCGCGGTCCAACCGGAGAAGATCACGGTGCCACCCAACGCCACTGTCGAAGCCGATCCGATGACGTCGCGACTCGGCGTGCCCGCAGTCGAAGAGATTCCAATTACGGTGCGTCTGCGCGCCGGCGGAAAAGCCGGCAAGACCGAGCAGCAGATCGTAATGCTCAAGCCGCGTTCGGACGAACCCGCACCCGCCAAATAGTCGCGGGCTCGGCCGACCGTGCGCAGGGTTGCCAGCAGTGGGCAGTTTCATAGGTATTTATAGGCTTTTACGAACGGTATTAGCGTTGGGCCACTTCGTCGTTGCCGCCGCAGCGCGGCTTGATTCGCTCGCAGTCATCTCCCTCCAGAGGACTGCCCGCCTTCCGCTGTCGAGCGGCCTTTGGGAGAGCCCCGTCCCCCACCCCCCATGAACGCCCCACGCTCCGTTGGCTGGCTTCTGCTGCCTGCACTCCTCGCTCCCTCGCTCCCGCTCCGCGCCCAGTTGACACCGCCGATCACGTCCGCCGGATCGTTAAATTCCGAAAACTCCGACGCAATCGTTCTAACTCCCTTCGAGGTCAGCACCGAAAAGGACAATGGGTTCGCCGCGGCCAGTTCGCTCGCCGGCGGCCGCCTCGCCATCGATCTGCGCGACACGCCGGCGGCCTACGGCGTCATAACGCGCGAGTTCATCGACGCGCTCGGCCTCACCGATCTGCAAAGTGCAGCCGAATGGACCACCGGCGGCACGCTGAACGTCGACAACGGCCAGCAAAATTTCTTTGCCTCGCCGATCAACTACAACATCCGCGGCACCAGCAACAGCCGCCCGCAGCGAAATTATTTTCCCCAGTTCAACAACGGCGACTCCTACAATCTCGAACGCTACGACTTCGGCCGCGGCCCCAACTCCATCCTCTTCGGGAACGGCTCGCTCGGCGGCGTCTCCTCCGCCACGACGAAGCGCGCGCAAACCAATCGCCCGTCTCAGTCGGCTCAACTCAGTGTCGGCTCGTGGCGCAATTACCGCGCGACCTACGATATCAACCAACCACTCGGCAAAACCGCCGCCGTCCGCGCCGCCGCCGTCTGGGGCGACAGCGATGGCTGGCGCATGAAAGACTTTGATCGCCGCAAGGCCGTCTTTCTCACCACCACGCTCCGCCCCTGGCGCGAAACCGAAATCCGCGTCGAGGGCGAATACGGCATCAACTCCCGCCAAGCCGGCTTCACCACCCTCGACGATCGCCTCTCCGGCTGGGACGGCAAGACAACGTACAATGCCCCTGCCGCCGCGACGACTCTGCCGTCCAACGCCAACGCCCTCGGCGTCAGTCGCCGCGGCGCCAACTACTTCGTCTACGATCCGTTCTACTCCGGCCGGGCGATCATGAATTATCAAAATGATCCCATCACGCTGCCTGGCGGCAACAGCAGCACGACGCCGATCGGCGGCTTCGTCCAAGGCTCGCTCCCGGCCTTCAACACGGCCGGCGCCACGTTTCTCTGGGCCGTCGACGTGCCCTCCAATCGCTTCGACACCGCCATCGCCAACTCCGCGTTTCGCCCGCCCTCTGAGGAATTCACGATCTCGCCCGATGCCCCCATTCTTGCGCAACGCTTCAAGGACGTGCAGGCCACGCTCAACCAACGCGTCGGAAATTTCTACTTCGAGCTCGCCGCCGACGTGAACCGCGCGAACTCGTTCATCAACGGCGAGCAGAATCGCAGCAGCAACGACACCTACATCGACATCAACCGCGTCCGCCCTGACGGCTCGCCCAATCCGAATTTCCTCCAGCCCTACGGCGACGGCCAGCTCATGCGCGGCTACCGCCAATTCAACTACACCAACCTCCGCGGTGCCGCCGCCTACGTGCTTGAGACACGGTTCGGCAACTTCGCCGTCAACACCCTCGGCGGCATCAACCTCGGCCGCGACAACAGCGACTACCGCTACCTCAGCGTCGCGCAGGGCTCCGACCACCGGCTGTGGGGGTTTCTTTCGACGCCCGCCAACCAGAACGTCCGCATCCGCCGCTACTGGAATCAGACGAGCCGCCCCATCCCCGACCCGTCGCTCACCCCCATCACCTACGTCGATCCCAACACCAAGACCTCGACCACGATTCAGCCGCTCTGGGCCGTCGACACCTCGCGCAGCGACACCGAAGCGATCAACGATTCCAACTTCAAATATCTCCTCGGCTCGCTCACGGCGAAGTTTTTCAAAAACCGCCTCATCGTGCTCGGCGCGATCCGCTACGACTCCTACGATTTCAACACGCGCCAGCAAATCGACAAGGGCGACTACCCGCTGAACTGGGACGGCGTCACCCGCATCCTTCGCCCCGCGCCACCTTCCGACTACGCGACACTCACCTTCCGGCAGCGCGATTCCGCCGGCAATCCGATCGGGCCGCCGCAGGAAGCCGCGATCCGCCCGCGCCTCGCGCCAAACGGCGACCGCGACCCGCTCTACGCCAACGATCGCTTCAAGGACGACTACAATCCGCCCGCGGTCAAAGGCGGCCAGTTCACCCGCTCGTTTGGCGCCGTCGCACACCTCACCAGCTGGCTCAACCCCTCCATCAACTACGCCGAGACGTTCAATCCCCCCGGCGGTATCGTGCGCATCGACGGCCGCCTCCTCGAGCCGACGATTGCCAGCGGCACCGATTATGGCCTGCGCATGGAGTTGCTGCAAAACCGTCTCATCCTCGGCTTCACCTACTACACCAACAAGGAAATCAACGGCGCGATCGGCACCGACGGCCCGAACTATTTCACCACGCTCTACCAAGCCAACGTCGTCGGCGATCAAAGTGCCACCGGCCGCAACATCCGCGGCGCCGGCGACCTGCCCGTGCAGTATCGCGATATCCGCACGCGCTCCGGCAACGGCTTTGAGTTCGAGGTCACCGCCAACCTGTCCAAGGCGCTTCGCCTCACCGGCAGCCTCAGCCTGCCGAAAGTCTACGAGTCCAATCTCAACCCGGACGTGAAGGCCTACATCGACAAAAACATGCCGCTCTTCAAACAGATCGCGAATGATGCCGGCGTGCTGGTCGATGCCAACAACGTCGCCACCGTCGACACCTCGATCCCGATCAATCAGAGGTCGCCCGACGCCACCGCCGCCGCAACCGCGTTCAACAACATCATCGGCTTCCGCCAAAACATCATCGACGGCAAACGCCTCAGTCAGAATCAGCCGATCGTGAATATTTTCGGCGACTACACCGTTCAGAGCGGCCGACTCAAGGGCTTGCGCGGCGGACTCGGCGTGCGCTATCGCGGCAAGCAAATCATCGGCTTCCGCGGCTCCGACACGATCGCCGATCCCAACAACCCCAAGGTCGCGATCGACGATCCGAAAGTGGACGCCTACACGCCCGTCTACACGCCGAACGATTACTACATCGTCACCGCCACGCTCAACTACACGTGGCGCTTCAAAAACCGCCGCGAAGTGCAGGCCAATCTCGTGATCAACAATCTCCTCAACGATCGCGGCCCGCAGTATTCCTCCATCGCTCAGACCGCATCCGCGCTGCGTCCGAAAAACAACGACTACACGTCGCCGGCCCGCGAAACGGTGCCCATCTCCTTTGCGCTGAAACAACCGATTAGCTACAATTTCCAGCTCACGCTGAAAATGTGATCGGCCTCATCGGCTGACGGCGTGGGCGTCGATGAACGCGCGGATCGCCGCCGGCTCCGCCTTCAGCCGGTGTTTCACGATCGGTTTCGACTTCAGCGCCTCAAGACTCGGGTGCGTTGGCTCAATGCCGATGGCCGCCTTGATCGTGTCGGGAAATTTTGCCGGGCTCGCCGTCGAGAGCACGACGTTCACGCGATCGGCATTCAGTTCCTTGAATCCACACGCCGTGTGCGGATCGGCGACGTAGCCATATTCGCGGTGCACGCGCGCGATGATATCGGGAATTTCCGCGTCGGTGCACCGTGACGCGCTGAAGGTGTCGCGGCTGAAATTTGGAAAGGTGTAGGCGCCGGTCTGCTTGAACGTCGCCATCACCTCGCGCACCTTCGCCTGGTCGCGACCGACGGCGAAGTAGATGAAGCGCTCGAAGTTCGAGGCAACCTGAATGTCCATCGACGGCGCGAGACTCGGCAGCACGTTGCCCACGCGGTATTCGCCCGTCGTGAAGAGGCGGTAGAGAATGTCGTTCTGATTCGTCGCTACGCGAAAGCCGCGAATCGGCACGCCCATTTTCTGGAGCATCCAGCCGGCGAGAACGTTTCCGAAATTCCCCGTGGGCACGACGAACTCAACGTTGCCGCGCTCGCTCGGGGGCAGTTTCAGCCACGCGTAGAGATAGTAAACGCACTGAGCCAGCACGCGCGCGAGATTGATCGAGTTGACCGCCGACAAGCGGTGATGCGTGCGAAAATCCTGATCGCCGAATATTTCCTTCAGCGCGTTCTGCGCGTCGTCAAACGTCCCATCCACCGCGAGCGCGAAGACGTTGGCCGCGCCGGTGCACGTCATCTGCCGCTCTTGCAACGGCGACACGCGGCCATCGGGGTAGAGAATGAAGATCGCCGTGCCGGGCTTGCCGAGGAGCCCGTGAATCGCCGCCGCGCCGGTGTCGCCCGAAGTAGCGCCGAGGACGTTGATCGTCTGCCCGCGGACCTTGCACTGGTGCGCATAGAGGTTGCCGAGGAGTTGCAGCGCGAAATCCTTGAACGCGAGCGTCGGCCCGTGCCATAGCTCAAGCATGTAGAGATTTTTTCCGAGCGGCTTCAGCGGCGCGATCGCCGGATCGCTGAACTTCGTGTAGCTCGCGTCAACGATCCCGCGCAGCGTGTCGGCCGGAATGTCGGTCGCGAACACGCGTATAAATTCGAAGCACAATTCCGCGTAGCTGAGACCTTCGAAGCGCTTCAGGTCTTTCGAGAAATCCGGGAGAGATTCGGGCAAAAACAATCCGCCGTCCGGCGCAAGGCCGGTCGCGACCGCGTCGGAAAAACCGAGCGCGGGAGTTTGGCCGCGGGTGGAGAGGAATTTCATCGTTGATATCGGTGGGGCCGGTTCTCCGAACCGGCCTGAGTTCCAGCGGGCGAATAGTCCGACTCGCTCCGTTCCCACCCAAGCCGGCTCGGA
>CAITWF010000083.1 GCA_903896015.1 uncultured Opitutia bacterium
CGGCTCGGCAGTTGTCCTTCGGCTAGACCTTCCTTCTGCAAGGCGGTCATCAGACTGACATTCACTTTCGCTCATGTTTCACTGACAAGCAGGTGCGCCCTGCTGGGCGCACTACGAAAAAGCCGCCCGGATTGCTCCGGGCGGCTTGGAAGTTTTCGGTTCGACCGAAGGATTACTCCTTCTTGTCCGAGGCGGCATCGAGGATGTCGCCCAAGTTCATCATGTCGTTGCCGGCGCTGCGATTGAGCTGCTCGTAGGCGCTCGTCTCGGCGGCGAGCTGCTCCGAGGAGTAGTTCGCAGCCTTGATCGAGAGGCCGAGGCGGCGCTCTTCGCGATCGATCTTGATGACGCGCGCGCTAACCACTTGGGCCGGCTTGAGCACGTCCTTGATCTTGTCGATGCGCTCCTCGCTGATTTGCGAGATGTGCACGAGGCCATCGATACCGTCCTTGAGTTCCACGAAGGCGCCGAAGGAGGTGATCTTGGTGACCGTGCCCTGCACGACGTCGCCGATCTTGAAGAAGGCATCGATGTCGGTCCACGGATCGACCGCGAGCTGCTTCATGCCGAGGCTGATGCGCTGCTGCGAGGAATCGACGTCCAAGACAATCGCGTCCACTTCGTCGCCCTTCTTGAGGACTTCGGAGGGGTGGTTGACCTTGCGGGTCCACGACATGTCGGAGACGTGCACCATGCCGTCGATGCCCTCTTCGAGTTCGATGAAGGCGCCGTAGGTGGTCATGTTGCGGACCTTGCCGCGCACGCGCGCACCGATCGGGTAGTTGTGGCGAACCATGTCCCACGGATTCGGCTCGAGCTGGCGGAGACCGAGGGAGATTTTCTGCTCGTCCTTCTGGATGCCGAGGACGACCGCGTCCAATTCCTGACCGACCTTGAGGAGTTCGGAGGGCTTGGTGATGCGCTTGGTCCAAGACATCTCGGTGATATGCACGAGGCCTTCGACGCCGGGCTCGATCTCAATGAACGCGCCGTAGGGCACGAGGTTGACGACTTTGCCGTGAACCTTGGCACCGACGGGGAACTTGCGGTCGATCTCGTCCCACGGATTCTTCGTGGTCTGCTTGAGGCCGAGGGACACGCGCTCTTTCTCGCGGTTGACCTCGATGATCATGACCTGAATTTCTTCACCCTGCTTCACCATTTCGCTCGGGTGCGAGATGCGACCCCAGCTCATGTCGGTGATATGGAGAAGGCCGTCCATGCCGTCGAGGTCGATGAATGCGCCGAAGTCCGTGATGTTTTTCACGATGCCCTTGCGCACCTGGCCGGGCTGGATCGAGTCGAGCAGGTTGCGGCGCTTGCTCGTGCGCTGCTCTTCGATGAGCTCGCGGCGCGACAGCACGATGTTGCGGCGCTCGAGATTGATTTTGAGAACTTTGAAATCGTAGGTCTGGCCGACGTATTGATCGAGGTTCTTGGGGGGCTGGATGTCGATGTGCGAGGCGGGCATGAACGCATCGACGCCGATGCTGATGATCAGGCCGCCCTTGACCTTGGCCTTCACTCGGCCGGCGGCGACAGAGCCTTCCGGGAACTTCGTAAGGATGTTATCCCAATTCTTCTTTTGCTCGGCGAGGTCGAACGACAAGACCGGCGCGCCGGATTTGTCTTCGAGTTTTTCAACGAGCACCTCGATCGTGGAGCCGATTTGCAGCTCGCCGATGTCGAGAAATTCGTGGGCGGGAATGACGCCTTCGGACTTACCGCCGATATCGACGACAACTTCGTTCTGGCGGATTTCGGTGATGACGCCCGGGACGATTGCGCCTTCCTTCAACTTGTCGAAGGAGGACTGGGCGAGGAGATCTTGCATTACTGAACTCATATGCGGAAAACCGGACCGCCGTCGCTTGCTCCAAGGCGCCGTCAGACCGGTGGTGACCCCGTCGTAAAACGAGGCCGATTGGTTGATGGTTAGACTAACGAGACGGGTTGGCGGGAGCATCGCGGCAACGCCAACCAGACCAATAAGAACAGCCGCGAAGGATCAGCGTCCCAAGCCACCCTACCCGCGGCAAGCCGAATCTGCGGGGAAATCAGGGCGCTTTTGCCGCACCCTGCTGCCCATCGAGCGCCTTTTGAACAGCCCGCAAGAAGCTGTCGTAAAGCGGGGTATCGCGCAGCGGAGTCTCTGTCGCAATCCCGGCGTGGTTCGATGAATCAGCCTCGATCACTTCCTTGAGCACGACCACCACTTCGGCCCCCTCGCCCGCTTCGTGGATGCGCACCTTCATCGAAACCTGCCGCGCGCTGTTTGGGACGTCACCGCCCATGACGCCGCTCACCGCCTCAAATGTTCCCTGCGCGGCACCGCCGCGCAGAAACCGGAAGCCGAGACTATTCGCCGCGACCCGCACGGCTTCATAGACTGAGCGCGGTGGCGCAGCGTAGTCGCGCACCTGGGATTCATCACGCGCATCGAGCTTGTCGCGCACGCGATCGGCGACATTGGACAGCGAATCGCAGCCCGAGAAAAGACTGAGCGACACGAGTGCAAAGGTGAATAGAAGGGAGCGTTTCATGAGAGCGAGGAGGCGGGTTGTTGCTGTGAAATGCAATGAAGAGTGCCAAGTCCCCAGACGAGTTCCACGCAATCGATCGGAACGATCTCTCGTCCGGGAAAACACGCGCCGAGCACGTCCCTCGCCTCCGCGTCGCGGCGTGGCTGACGGAACGACGGCACCAACACCGCGCCGTTAATCACCAGAAAATTCGCGTAACTCGCCGGCAGGCGCACACCCTCGCAGTAGAGCGGTGCGGGCATCGGCAACTCGGCAATGCGAAACTTCCTTCCCGACGGCGCGCGCATGTCTCGCAGGCGTGCGAGATTCTCCGCGAGCACTGGAAAGTTCACGTCGCGCTTGTTTCGCTCCACCGCCGTGACAATCCCATCCGCCGAAAAAAACCGCGAGAGATCGTCGACGTGACCGTCCGTGTCGTCGCCTACGATGCCGTCGCCGAGCCACAGAATCGTCTGCACGCCGAGCATCTCGCGCAGCGCTTGTTCGATCTCGGCGCGCGAGAGCGCGGGGTTGCGGTTCGGATTGAGCAGGCACGCCTCGGTGGTGAGCAAGAGCCCCGCTCCGTTCACGTCGATCGAGCCGCCTTCGAGGATCATCTTGCGCGCGAAGCGCCGCAACCCGAGGGCGCGAGCGATGTGCGATGGAATCGCGTTGTCCCGATCGAACGGCAGATATTTTCCGCCCCACGCGTTGTAATCCCAGTCGGTGAGCGCAACTTCGCCGGTCTTCTGGCGCTTCACGAAAATCGGCCCGTGATCACGGCACCATGTGTCGTCCGTCGGATGATCGAAGAACGCGATCCGCGTCAGGTCCGCGCCCGCCTGCGCGCACAAGCGCTTCGCGCGCGGCAGGAGAGCGGCAGCACAATTGACGCGCACTTTTTCGAATCGGCTGATCGTCGCGACAATTTCGGCGAATTTTTTGGGGATCGGACGGAAGTGCCCGGGCCACGTCGCACGTTTGTGCGGCCACGAGAGCCACACTGCTTCCTGCGGCTCCCACTCAGCCGGCATCCGAAAACCGAGCGCGGCGGGCGTCATCGCTTTCATGTCTCGTCGATGAACCGTTTTGTGATGTCGCCGTAGGCATCGATCCGGCGGTCGCGCAGAAACGGCCAGTGCGTGCGCGTCGTTTCGACGTCACCGAGTTTCACAGGCACGAGCAAAATCTCCTCCGCATCAACACTCGCCTTCGCGAGAATCTGCCCGCTCGTGCCCGCCACGAAGCTTTGCCCCCAGAACTCAATCCCTGCCCCGCCCATGGATTTTTCGAGACCGACTCGGTTCGTGACCGCCACGAAACATCCGTTGGCCACGCCGTGGGCGCGCTGGATTGTTTCCCAGGCGCCGTGCTGGTTCGCGCCGTATTTTTTCTTTTCCTTCGGGTGCCAGCCGATCGCGGTGGGATAGAACAGAATCTCCGCGCCTCGGAGGGCCGTGAGCCGCGCAGCCTCGGGATACCATTGGTCCCAACAGATCAGCACGCCGATCTTGCCGAACTTGGTATGCCAGGCGCGAAAGCCGGTGTCGCCGGGTGTAAAATAGAATTTCTCGTAGAAGAGCGGATCGTCCGGGATGTGCATCTTCCGGTAACGCCCCAGGAGTTTGCCGTCGGCGTCGATGATAACGGCGGTGTTGTGATAGAGCCCCGCCGATCGCTTTTCGAAGAGCGACGCGACGACGACCACGCCGTGCTTCTTCGCGAACTGCTGAAACGCGGTCGAGCTCGGCCCGGGAATCGATTCGGCCAGCGCGAAGTTCGCGTGGTCTTCGCTCTGGCAGAAATACTGCGAGCGAAACAATTCCTGCGTGCAGATGATGTTCGCGCCATTTTTTGCGGCGCGCTCGGCGAGGGCAAGGGTCTTCGCCAGATTCGCAACCGGATCGGCGCCGCAGGCGTGTTGGAGGAGGCCGAGCGTGACGTTCATGGCGCGGCGGACGCGGCGGCGCGTCAGTAAACCACTTTGTTGAGCGGATATTCGACGATGCCTTCGGCGCCGAGCGCCTTGAGCTGCGGGATAATTTCGCGGACGACGCTCTCATCGATAATCGTTTCGAGGGCGATCCACTCCGGCGTGCTGAGTTGCGAGATGGTCGGATTCCGGAGTGCGGGCAGGGCCTTCACCACCGCGTCGAGCGCGGCCTTCGGAAGATTCATCTTCAGGCCCACCTTCGATTCCGCTTCGAGCGCGCCCTTGAGCAGCAGCGCGATCGTTTCGATCTTTTTACGTTTCGCCGGGTTCGCCCAGCTCTTCTTATTCGCGATGAGCTTGGTGTTCGTCTCCAGCAGCGTGTCGACGATGCGAAGCTTGTTCGCGCGCAACGACGATCCCGTTTCCGTGATATCAACGATCGCGTCGACGAGGTCGGGCACCTTGACCTCGGTCGCGCCCCAGGAAAATTCCACGTCCACCTTCACGCCCTTTCTCGCGAAATAGTTTTTTGTGGTATTGATGAGTTCGGTCGCGACGCGTTTGCCAGCGAGATCGGCGGCCGATTTCACCGAAGAGGCTTCGGGGACGCACAGCACCCAACGCGACTTTAGCGTGGACGCCTTGCTGTAGATTAGGTCGCACACTTCGACGACATCGGACCCGTTTTCCAGCACCCAATCATGGCCGGTCAGGCCACAGTCGAAAAAACCATGCTCGACGTAGCGGCTGACCTCTTGCGCGCGGATGAAGCGTCCGTCGAGCTCAGGATCGTCGATCGACGGACGGTAGCTGCGCGAGCTCGTGGTGATTTTCCACCCGGCTTTGGCGAAGAGGGCTTTGGTCGATTCCTCAAGGCTGCCTTTCGGCAGCCCGAGCATGAGAAGTGGCGCAGGGTCGGACACGCCGACACGGCACACGCCGCCGCGATCACCTTCAAGCAATTTCCGGCGCTGCCGGGCGCAGGTTGACAACCCGGCACTTACCTCATACCCCTTCAGTGTTCGGCACATGCCCACTACGATTCCTCCCCGCACCGAGGCCAAACCACTGATCGTCATCGTTGAGGATGAGGCGGAGCTCGCCCAGCTCGTCGCCCATCAGCTCGAAAAGGCGGGCATGCGCACGCAGATTTGCTCGCGCGCCGAGCACGCGGTCCGGTTTCTCAAAAAGAATTTCGCCAACCTGATCCTGCTCGACATCACGCTGCCCGACAAATCGGGCTTCAGTGTGCTCGAGGATCTCAAGGCCGCCGACATCACCGTGCCCGTGATTTTCGTCACCGGCAACGTCGAGGAGATGAGCAAAGTCCGCGGGCTCAACATGGGCGGCGACGACTACATCACCAAGCCCTTCAGTTACGCCGAGCTCGTCGCCCGCATCAACGCCGTCCTCCGCCGCACCGAATCAAAGACCGATCTGAACGTCACGAAAAACGTCAGGATCAGTGACGAACCGTTCGATTTCTGTGGCGCGCGCGTCACCCCGCAGCGGCTGGAAATCGCATTTCCAAAGTCCGGCATCCATCAACTTGGCCGCAAGGAGCTTGGTATCCTCGCCTACCTCAACGCGCACGCCGGCCAGGTCATCACGCGCAAGGCGCTCATTCACTCGGTCTGGGGCATTCATGCCGACGTGAAAAGTCGCTCGCTCGATCAATACGTCGTCAAGGTCCGCGATCTCTTTGAGTCGCAGGGGCTCGACCTCACGACCTTTCGCACCGTGCACGGAATCGGCTACATCTTCGATCCGAAGGGCGTCTCCAAAGAGGGGCTCTGAGGGCGTCGTCGACGACGCTCAGCTGCTCAAGTCGCAGACCTCGTTCACGCGCACGAGCGCATTCGCGAGATGATCCCGGCGCTCCGGCCGGGCGACCTTGCCGCCCTGACTGGCCTCAAGGTGACGCAGCCAGCTCGCCACCAATTCGGTGTTGTAGGCATTCATGACCAACTCGATTGCCCGGTCGCGGCCGACCAGTTCCGAGATTTTCTTCATGCTGGTTTTTTTGTCCATGGGCTTTGTGCGACGCACGAAGCTATCCGGTCTAGCCTGCGAAACAAGCCGCGAGTGCGCGCTCAAAACAGTTCCGGCTGGCCGTAACGCTCGCGCGCTTCGGCCAGCGTGCCGCGCATCTCAAACGATTCGAGCAGGCGCAGCAATTCACCGACCTGCGGCTGATTTTTTTTCGCCACGATCGTCGGCAGCGAAAGATTCAGGGTCGTCAGCCTCAAGTTGAGCCGCAGCTTGTCCGCCTCCGCGGCGACCGCCGCACGGAAACGATCGGGTTTCAACTCCGCTGCGTGCGCGATGACCCCTTCGAGGGTCTGAAATTCCGCCAGCCACTTTGCGGCTGTCTTCGGGCCGACGCCATCGATGCCGGGGATATTGTCGGACGTATCACCGATCAGCGCGAGATAGTCCGCGATCTGCGCGGGCGGAACGCCGAATTTTTCCTGCACACCCGCCGCATCCAGCAGGCGCCAGCCAAGCTTCGGATTCGCCGACGGCGGCGGCAGCATGATCTTGATGCGATCACTCACCACTTGGGCGAAATCCTTGTCGGAGCTGACGATGATGCTCTCATGCCCGGCGCGCGCAAACGCGACGGCCTGGGCCGCGAGCACGTCGTCGCTTTCGACGCCGTATTGCTCGATGCCGACGAGTCCCATCGCGCGTGTGAGCTGTTTAATCGGATCAATTTGCTGACGGAGGGCGTCGGGCATTTCCGCGCGCTGCGCCTTGTATTCCGGGTGCAGTGCGAGCCGATCCTGCGCGCCGCCAAGGTCGAAGAAAACGAGGGTGCCTTCAGGCTTCTCCTGATCCGCGAGTTTCCATAGCCCCTTCACCCAACCGTGCAGCGCGCCGGTGGGAAACCCGTCCGCGCGCGTCAGCTCCGGGAGCGCGAAGTAGCAGCGATACATCAGATTGAAGCCGTCCACGAGCAGCCATTTCGACATGGCCGCGAGCCAACCGATTTGTCCGCCCAGCGCCAGCGAAGAATCCGGGCCACCCCGTGGTGCAACAAAGGTTGCGCATGGCCCGGTGGCTGCTCTGCTTTTCTTTTTCCATGCGCACACTCCGCCTCCTTCTCAGTTCGCTTATTCTTTCGCTGCTCGCCACCGCGTTCGCGGCACCTGGCGATCCCGCCGTGCTCAAGAACGACCCGACGATCAAGGCCGCGCTAGCTGCTGCCGCAAAAAACGAACCCGAAATGATCGAGCTGCAGGTGAAGCTCTGCGAAATTCCGGCGCCGCCCTTTAAGGAGGAAAAACGCGCCGCCGCCGTGAAAGCCCTGTTTGAGCAATACGGCTTGAAGAATGTGTTCATCGACAAGATCGGCAACGTCGTCGGAACGCGCCCGGGTGCGTCGGCGCGGCCCAACGTCCTCATTCAAGCTCACCTCGACACCGTGTTTCCCGAGGGCACCGACGTCACGGTTAAGCGTGACGTCAACGTGCTCAAAGCTCCCGGAATCGGTGACGACACGCGCGGCCTCGCGGCCCTCCTCGCTACGATCCGAGCGTTGCAGGAAGCAAACGTCCAGACGCCCGGCACGATCACGTTTGCCGCCGACGTCGGCGAAGAAGGTCTCGGCGATCTCCGTGGCACCAAGCAACTCCTCAAGGAAACGCTCAAGGATCAGGTCGACTATTTCATCTCGATCGATGGCTCGGACCCGGCGCAGATCGTTTACGCGGGTGTCGGCAGCTACCGATATCACATCACGTTCAAGGGACCCGGCGGCCACAGCTACGGTGCGTTCGGGCTCGTGAATCCGATCCATGCGCTCGGCCGCGCCGTCGCCAAAATCGACGAAATCCAGGTACCGGTGAATCCGAAGACGACCTTCAATGTTGGCGTCATCGGCGGCGGCACCTCGATCAATTCGATTCCGTTCGAGGGTTGGTTCGATGTCGACATGCGCTCGACCGACGCGAAGTCACTCGCGGACACCCGCGACAAGATTCTCGCTGCCGTCAACGAGGCGGTGAAGGAAGAAAACGCACGCTGGAAGAACAACGGCACGATCACCGCCGACATCCAACTTGTCGGCGATCGGCCCGTCGGCCAGACGCCGCCAGAGTCGAGCATCGTCGTCACCGCACAAGGAGCCGTGCGCGCCGTCGGCCTGCGACCGCTCCTCACCTCCAGCTCGACCGATTCCAACGCCGCGATGTGGATGGGCATTCCCGCGGTCACCATCGGCGGCGGCGGCATCGCGAAGGATTCCCACTCGCTCAGCGAAAGCTTCGATCCGAAGGATTCATGGAAGGGCGTGCAATACGCGATCCTGCTCGTGTCCTCGCTCGCGCAGTAGTTAGGCTCGCAGTCCATCCGGCTTGCTCCGGCTCCACCCGCAACGCGCGGACGCCGTCGTGGTCTTTCGTTTCATCCGGGCGGCGATTGTTACATTTCTGCTTCAAGGCCCGGAGTAGCTCCACGCCGCTTGACCGCGGCGCACCCCGCTTGCTTCCGTAGTGCCCTCCGACTAACGTCATGCCCACGACTCCACCGAATCCCGCCCGCGCCATGCCCAAAAAAGATCGAATCCGCGACGACAAGCTGATTCAGCGAGTCCACCAAGAGCTGATCGACGACTATGATGAGGAACTGGAGTTGGAGCGCGAGGATTGGGAGGCGTCACAACCCGGGGCCAAACCGCTGCCGCTCCACCACGACCGTGATCAGGCGGAGCGCAATCAATACTTCAAGGAACTCTTCCGGCTTCAAGGTGAGCTCGTGAAGATGCATGACTGGATCGTCGAGACCGGCTACCGTCTCATTATCCTGTTCGAGGGCCGCGACGCGGCCGGCAAAGGAGGCGTGATCAAGCGCATCACGCAGCGGCTCAACCCGCGCGTGGCGCGCGTCGCGGCCCTCCCCGCCCCCACTGATCGCGAAAAATCCCAGTGGTATTTTCAACGTTACGTGGCGCACCTCCCGGCGGCGGGCGAGATGGTCCTCTTCGATCGCAGCTGGTATAACCGCGCTGGCGTCGAGCGCGTGATGGGCTTCTGCACCGACGCGGAATACGAGGAGTTCTTCCGCTCCACGCCTGAGTTTGAAAAGATGCTCGTGCGCTCAGGCGTCCGCGTTATCAAGTATTGGTTTTCCATCACCGACGAGGAGCAGGAATTTCGGTTTCGCTGCCGCATCAACGATCCGTTGAAGCAATGGAAACTAAGCCCGATGGATCTGGAGTCGCGCCGCCGATGGGAACTCTACACCAAGGCGAAGGAAGTCATGCTTCAGCGCACCCACATCGTCGAGGCGCCTTGGTGGGTCGTGCCCGCCGTGAACAAGAAAAAGGCGCGTCTCAATTGCATTCACCATCTCCTCTCGCAGGTGCCCTATCGCGAAGTTGCACACGAACCGATAGACCTGCCGCCGCGCGAATATCACGCCGACTACACGCGCGGTCCGGTCCCCGGGGAAATTTTGATCCCACAGGTGTATTGAGCGACGCACTCGGCCCTTGTGCCGGGACGGTGCGCGGCTAAACGTTCCCGATTGCCATGATCGATCCGCCGCCCGCATCGCCCGCCCAGCCGGAGGCCGGACCGGACTCGGCGCCGCCCTCGTCACCACCGCCCGCGATCGATCCGAAAACGCTCACGCCCGAGGAGCAGATGGCGCGTTTTGAGCAGGAGTTGAAGGAAACGGACTGGGGCCACCAGCCCTGCTGAGCGGCGGGGCCACGGCGGAAAAGCCTCCGCCGACCGATCGGCGCTACATTTCTTTCCCGAGTTGCCGATTAAGGGGGACTGCCCACGGCTGCGCGCCGTGAACCGTCCACCATGCTCCCATCGGCCCCAGCGAACACCACTCGCAGCAATCGCGTGATCGTCATCGACGACAACATCGCGATCCACGCCGACATCCGCAAAATTCTCTGCCCGGAAAACACCGCGGCGACAGCGGCGCTCGATGCCCTGGAGCTTGAGGTGCTCGGATCGCCCGCCGGCGCCGCCGCGAAGCCGATGCAGCAGTTCCACGTCGATTCCGCCCATCAGGGCCGCGAAGGCCTCGCGCTCGTCCAGGAGGCAGTCGCCGCAGGCCGCCCCCACGCGATGGCCTTTGTCGATGTGCGCATGCCACCCGGCTGGGATGGCGTGGAGACCACGCTCGAACTCTGGAAAGTCGCGCCCGATCTCCAGATCGTGATCTGTACGGCGTACTCGGATTACTCGTGGGATGAGATGCTCGCGAAAATCGGCGACACCGATCGGCTCGTGATTCTCAAAAAGCCGTTCGACACGATCGAAGTCCTGCAACTCGCCAACGCGCTCACCGCGAAATGGCACCTGCTTCAGCAGGCGCGCGCCGCCGCTGCTGCGCTCGAAACCCGTGTCCGGGCGCGCACCGCCGAACTCGAGTCCACCAACACCTCCCTGCACGAGGAGATCGGCCGGCGCATCCAAATCGAATTCGATCTCAAGCGCGCCAAGGAGGCCGCCGAATCCGCCGATCTGGCGAAGAGCTCGTTTCTCGCGAACATGTCCCACGAAATCCGCACGCCGATGAACGGCGTGATTGGCATGGGCAATCTCCTGCTTGGCACGCCGCTCACCGGCGAGCAGCGCGACCTCGTCCAGACGCTCTGCGCGAGCGGCGAGGCCCTGCTCGTGATCATCAACGACATTCTCGATTTCTCCAAAATCGAGGCCGGCCGGCTCACCCTCGAATCGATCGACTTCGGCCTCGCCGAGCAACTTGAGGTCGCCCTCGATCTGCACGCCGACAGCGCGCAGCGCAAGGGGCTGGAGCTGGTCATGCAAATCGATCCGGCCGTGCCAGCACGGGTGCGAGGCGATCCGGTGCGGCTCCGCCAAATCGCGCTCAACCTGCTCGGCAACGCGATCAAGTTTACCGCGCAAGGCGAGGTCGTGCTCCACGTTTCCCTCGAACGGGCTCACGGCACACGTTCGCTGCTGCGTTTCGAGGTCTCCGACACGGGCATCGGCATCCCCGCGGCGGTCCAGACAGAATTGTTTCAGCCATTCGTGCAGGCGGACACTTCAACCACCCGCCGCTTCGGTGGCACCGGACTCGGGCTCGCGATCTGCCGGCGGCTCACGACACTCATGCGCGGCGAAATAGGCGTTCGCAGCGACGGCCAGCACGGATCGACGTTTTGGTTCACCGCGCTGCTCGACGCTCCGCAGGAGGTCGCGCCGCCGATGGCACTGGCGCCGACCCAGCTGGAGGGACATCGCGCATTGATCGTCGACGACAATGCGAGCAGTCGAAAGCTGCTCAGCCAACTTTGCGCGCAGTGGCGGCTGGCGCACGCCGAGGCCGATTCGGCCGAGGCCGCGCTAGCCGCGCTGCGTGCCGCCTCTGCAACCGATCGGCCCTTCGATCTCATAGTCATCGATCAGCACATGCCCGGGACGGACGGCCTCGGCCTGGCCAAGGCGATCGGCGATGATGCCTCGCTCAGTCGACCGGCCCTGCTAATGTTGACCTCGCGCGGCGAGCGCCTGCCGCCCGCGGCACTTGAATCCCACGGGTTGGCCGCCTGCGAACTGAAGCCGCTGCACGCGGAAAAGTTCCGCGCCACGCTGGGTCGCGTCCTCGCCGGTGCGCGCGGCGGCAACACCGTGTTTCCGCTCGCTTCCGCGCCCGCGCCGGAGCGCGTGATCGCGGAGGCGCAAATCCTGATCGCGGAGGACAATCTCGTGAACCAGAAAGTCACGCTGCTGCAGTTGAGGAAGATCGGTTACACCGCCGATATTGTCGCCAACGGCCGCGAGGCGATCGAGGCGATGCGTCGCAAACCCTACGCGATCGTCCTGATGGACCAGCAAATGCCCGTGATGGACGGCCTGGAGGCCACCCGCGCGATACGCGCCGCCCAGCGGGCTGGTGAACCCGGATTCACGCACGACCCACGAATCGTGGCGATGACTGCCAACGCGATGGCTGGCGATCGCGATGCGTGCCTCGCGGCGGGTATGGACGACTACCTCGCCAAGCCCGTCCGACCCGATGAACTGCGCGAAGTGGTGGTGCGCATGCTGGCAGCCGAGCCCGCCTCGGCCGTCGCGTAGGCGATCGCGATGAACCCGGCGCTTGCCTCTCCTCACGATGGTGCGCGCCCGCCCGCCGGACTGCTGGCGCGCGTGCTCGTGGATGCGTTCCTCGAGAACGTCCACGACTTTGTTTATTTCAAGGACCGCCAATCCCGCTACCTCGCGCTGAGCCACTCGCTCGTGCGCTGTTTCGGCTGCACCCATCCGATCGAGGTCATCGGGCGAACCAACTTCGATTTCTTCACCCCGGAAAACGCGCAGGCGTCCTTCGACGATGAACAGGAGATTGTCCGCACGGGCCGGCCGGTGGTCGACAAGGTGGAGCGGAAAATTTTTCCAGACGGGCGCACGGTGTGGCTCAGCATGACCAAGTTGGCCCTGCGCGATGAACACGGGGAAATTATCGGCACCTTCGGGGTCAGCCGCGACATTACGCATGCCCGTCAACTCTCGGAGGAACTCGGCGTGGCGCAGAAAAGCCTCGTCGAGGCCTCGCGCACCGCCGGGATGGCGGAGGTGGCGACCGGCGTGCTGCACAACGTCGGGAATGTGCTGAGCAGTTTGAATGTCTCCGCGGCGATGATCGGCACCGGCCTGCGCAGCTCGAAGGCAGAGAGTTTGGCCAAGGTCGTCGCCCTGCTCCGCGAGCATCGGTCGCGGCTTGGCGCGTTTCTCGCGGAGGATCCGAAGGGGCGCAAGGTGCCCGGCTTCATCGCGTCGCTCGCCGCGCACGCCGTCAGCGAGCGGGAGCGACTCTTGGCCGAGATCGGCTCCCTCCAGAAGAACATCGACCACATCAAGGAGATCGTGACCATGCAGCAGGCTTACGCGACCGCGGTCGGTCACGTGGAGCCGCTCGCAGCGGAAACCCTGATGGAGGATGCGTTGCGCATGAACTCCGGCGCGCTGGTGCGGCACGATGTGAGCGTGGTGCGAGAGTTTTCGTTCACGCCGGCGGTCTTGGGCGAAAAGGGCAAGATTCTCCAGATTTTGGTCAACCTCATCCGCAATGCGAAATACGCCTGCGATGACGGGCCGCACTCCGAAAAGGTGATTACGCTTCGGCTGGAGCCCGCCCCCGCGTCAGGCCCGGAGGCGAACGGCCGCGTGCGTTTCGTCGTGCGGGATAACGGCGTCGGCATTCCAGCGGAAAACCTCACGCGCATCTTCGCGCACGGGTTTACCACGCGGAAGCACGGTCACGGTTTCGGACTCCACTCCAGCGCGAATGCCGCGCGCGAGATGAAGGGCACGCTGATCGCCTCGAGCGAAGGTCCCGGCCTCGGCGCGGCCTTTACGCTTGATCTTCCCGCCGCCCCGCCCGCCCTGCCCTCCGAATGAACCTGACACCGTTTTCCGCCTACGACGTTCATGAGACGACCGCCGCGCTCCTCGATCGCGCACTCGTGACGGCGTTTCTCGAAAACGTCCCCGACCTCGTCTACTTCAAGGATCGGGAAAGCAAGTTCGTCGCCGTCAGCCGCTCCAAGGCGCGCCGCCACGAACTCGAACCCGACGAAATGATCGGCAAATCCGACGCCGATTTCTTTTCCCCCGAGCACGCCGAGTGGGCCCGCGTCGATGAGGAGAACATCATGAGCACGGGCACGCCCGTACTCGGCAAACTTGAGCGCATTGTCTGGTCGGACGGCCGCAAGACCTGGGTGCTCACGAGCAAAATGCCGCTGCGCGACGAGCACGGTGAAATCATCGGCACCTTCGGCTTGAGCAAAGATGTGACCTCGACCAAGGACATGGAAGCGGAGTTGGAAAAGGCGCACAAAGATCTGGTCGACGCGTCGCGCGCCGCCGGTATGGCGGAGGTTGCAACCGGCGTCCTCCATAACGTGGGCAACGTCCTCACCAGTCTCAATGTCTCCGCTACAACCCTCGCGACGGGCCTGCGCGAGTCGAAGGCCGCGAGTCTGCAGAAAGTCTCTGCATTGCTGGACGAACACGCAGCCGACCTCGGGGACTTTCTCACCAACGATCCGAAGGGGCGGCGGGTGCCGGAGTTGCTGGAATCCTTGTCACAGCACGCGATCGCCGAACGCGAACGACTTTTGGCCGAGTTGACCGCGATGCAGCAGCACGTCGATCACATCAAGGAGATCGTCGCGATGCAGCAGGCCTATGCAACGATGGTCCGGGCGGTCGAACCACTCGAGCCGGTCGCGCTGATGGAAGACGCCCTGCGCATGAACGCCAGCGCGCTCGTGCGACACGATGTGAGCGTCGTCCGCGACTTCAGCCCCGCTCCGCGGGTGATCGCGGAAAAAGCCAAGGTGCTCCAGATTCTGGTCAACCTGATCCGCAACGCGAAGTATGCCTGCGACGACGGCCCGCACCCGGAGAAACTGATTACGCTCCGGATCGAAGCGGCAGGAGAATCCCGCGTCCGGCTCATCGTCCAGGACAACGGCGTCGGCATTCCGGCGGAAAATATCCCGCTGCTCTTCGGCCACGGGTTTACGACGCGAAAGACCGGCCACGGCTTCGGGCTCCACTCGAGCGCCATCGTGGCCCGTGAGATGGACGGCACGCTCACGGTTACAAGTCCGGGGCCGGGGGGTGGCGCAACCTTTACCCTTGAGTTGCCGGTCGACGGCGGCGTCAAACCTGCTTTCGGGGGCTAAGCGTGTCATATCGCGGGTTTTGACGGCACGCGGGCGGGAGGAGACAGGATTCACGTTTGGCGTTTGGCGCGCCGTGTGCATCGTTCGCGGCTCGTTTCCACCGCCACCATGTCGCCCAAGATCCACGTCATCCACGAAAACGCCGAATGGGTGGTGCCGCTGCGCGCCGCCTTTACCGAGCAGAATCTGCCCTTTGAGGAATGGCATCTCGATCAGGGCGTGCTTGATTTTGCGACGCCACCACCGCTCGGTGTTTTCTACAACCGGATGAGTGCCTCCTCACACACGCGCGGCCACCGCTACGCGCCGGAATACACGTCGACGGTGCTCGCGTGGCTGGAGAGCCACGGTAGACGGGTCGTCAACAACAGCCGCGCCCTCCAACTTGAGATTAACAAAATCGCCCAATACGCTGCGCTGCGAAACTTCGGAGTGCGCACCCCGCGGACCTTTGCGGCGGTAGGAAAGGAACACGTAATCGCGGCAGCACGCAATTTCTCCGGGGCGTTTATCACGAAGCACAATCGCGCCGGAAAGGGTCTCGGCGTGCGCCTCTTCCAGTCGCAGGCGGCGCTGCGCGACTACGTGCTCGGCGGCGAGTTCGACGATTCGGTCGATGGTATCACGCTGTTGCAGGAATACGTGCGTGCGCCCGCGCCGTTCATCACGCGCGTCGAGTTCATCGGCGGCGAATTTCTCTACGCTGTGCAGGTCGACACCTCGCTGGGCTTCGAGTTATGCCCCGCCGACGTCTGCCAAGTCGGCGATGCGTTCTGCCCGGTCGGCACGGCCCCCGCCGCCGCGCCGCGCTTCCGCATCATTGAGAATTTTGATCACCCGATCCTTGGCGCGTATAAAAAATTTCTTTCGGCCAACGGGATCGAGGTCGCCGGCATCGAATTCATCACTGATATCACGGGCGAACTCTACACCTACGACGTCAACACCAACACGAACTACAATGGCGCGGCCGAAGCCATCGCCCAGAAATTCGGCATGAAGACGATCGCGCGCTTCCTCGGCCGCGAGTTGGGGAAGCTCGGAACGCGCCGTGAGATCACCCATCACGCGGAGCTGGTCTCGGCGGGGTGAACCGAGCGAGGCGCTTGCATCGCGACCAACGCGGTTTAACCTCCTCGGTGTCGACATCCACCATGCGCAGTCTCCCTATCCTTCTCGTTTGCCTGTTGCCGTTGTGCGGGTGCGCGTCCGCACCTGATGCTCCTGAAGCCGCCCGCGAAGTCGTGCTCAAGCATGTGGGCGACGGCGTGGGCACCGTCGGACCGTTTAACCGCAAGGATAAGCGCGAACTTGCATCGCTCTCAGCGACCGATCGCGCTGCGGCCAATGCGCTCCTCGACCGCGGAGCGCTCGGTTTCATCGTATTTGGCCCCGATGACGGCACCAAAACGCCCGCAGCTGGGGCCGCCCTCGCCGACATGGTTAGCGTGGCGCGGATTCTCTTCGTGCAGCGCGGCGAAATCGTCGGGGACTTCGCCGCCGCGAAGTGAAGGGCTCGGCAAATTAGGGCCCGAAGCGGAAGGCGAGCGTGCCTTCGTAGCGGCCGGAGGCCTTCGCCCATTGAGCCTGCGGGCCAGAATCGCTCGACGTCTTGAATTTCGATCCCATCGCCGGAATGGCGTGAAGGAACGAAAAATCTCCTGCCGGAAAATCGACCGTCGTGAAAGGATGGCTGATGCGCGGCGTGCCCACGCGCAGGAAAATGTCCGGTGAGACACTCGTCACGCTCACCGCGCCCGCCGGCGTGTCGAGTTGCGCCCAACGAAGACCTGCGAAGTAGCCCTGGAATTCAGGGTAACCCCATGACTCGCCCGGCTGGATCGCATTTTTTGCGATCGTATGAACGCCGACACTGGCGCCGCGCCGGCGGTTTTGCCAAACGCGATACGGTCCTTCGCCGAGCCAGGTGAGTTTGTTCATCTGCGTCTCCGGCAGATCAAAGGTGATGCCGTGGTAAGCAAACTCACCGTCGAGCGTGTACGCGTACTCGAGTTGGAGCGAGCCGTCGCCGCGCATCTTCCAGCGCGCGAGTTCCAATCCGTCCGGTCCGCCCCGAACCTCTATTTCGGCGCCGGAAAGTGTCACCGTCGCTGCGGACGCGGGCGCGACGGGAAAGCGCGCCGCCGCGTAGCCGACGCGAGCGGACTTAAGCGCCAGTGGCGCATCGTGCTCGCTATGGATGTTGGTCACCCGAATCGCCGCCACCACTTGCGGAGGAAAATCATAACGGTTGCCGTCGTTGCTGCGTCGCGACCCGTCGAAGATCGTTTTCCACGCCGTGCCATCGGTCGACAGTTCAATCTTAAACGAGGCAAACGCGACATCGCGCAATGCGTTGATGTCGATCTCGGCGACGTTGGCGAGGTGCGGATTCGCCAAGCGGTAAACTGCGGAAGCAGGAGTGTCGTCCGCCGCAAACGGGAGCCACTCCGCGCCACCAGCCGAGGATGGGCGGGCAAATGCGAGTCGCGGGCCGTTCGAGAGTGCGAAGATCTTTTCTCCGCGCCGCACTTCGCGCAGCAGTCCCGTAACGGCATCAAACGTCGCCGTGACACCGCCGCCGGCGAGTTGGATTTCCGTCGCTGATCTTTTCGCACTGACAGCAGTTCCACCGGCCGGCGCGAGCATGGCGGCCGTGTGTGTCGCAAGCGCGGGCGCAGCCCAGGTTGAAGTCCAAAGCTCCGTCCCCATCGGATCGGTAACCGTGACCGCCAGCGTGTCGGCTTCACGCCAATTGGCCGGCAGCGCGAGGGAAAGTTCGCCGTCACCGTGGGGCGCCACTAGCGGCGAAGTCGCCACGCCAGAGGCAATAGTCTTTTCCGCGCCATCGAACCGCACGAGCTTCCACGTGAAGCGGCACGCGCTGAGTAGCGTGAAGTCGTAGCGGTTGTGCACACCTATTCTCCCCTCGAACGGGCCGCTCAGTTTCGGAGCGTCGAACTGCACCGGCGACCACACGTCGCGAATCGCAAAATAGCTCGCTTCCTTTTCGAAGTGCGGACCGACGATCCCGTCGGGCGCGAAGGTGCTGAACACATCGACGCGTCCGTTTTGGTCTGACCGGACCACACCTTCGTCGTGCAACACCCAGAGAAACATGCCCGCTCCGACCGGTGAGGCGGTGAGCGCGCGCCAGTAGTCATCGATTCCTGAGCCTATGCCGCCGTCATAGAGACCGTGCAAAATCTCCGTCGGCATGACGAGGTTGGCACCGTGGAGCCGCTTCGAAAATTCCTCGTAGCCGGGATAGTGCTTGGTATCGACGCCGCTGAACGTGTCCCACGGATGCAGCACACGGCGCTGCTGAGGATCGTAGAGCGAGAACTCGCCGTCGAGATCGCGGTTGAAGCCGCCCTCGTTGCCATTGTCCCAGAAGAGAATCGCAGGATGGTTCACGTCGCGCTCCACCATCTCACGCACGAGCAGCCGGCCGATCGGAGTGCCGTGGGCGTGCTGCCAACCGCTGAGTTCGTCGAGGACATAGAGACCGATTTCATCGCACGCCTCAAGAAACGCCTCGTCGGGCGGATAGTGCGACATGCGCACGGCGTTCATATTCATCGAGCGCATGAAGCGCACATCCTCGTAGCAATCCTCACGGTTCAACGCGCGCCCGGTCTCCGGCCGGAAACTGTGCCGATCAACGCCCTTCAGGAGAATTCGCTGACCATTGAGAAACAACCCCTGTCCATCGCGCACTTCAAACGTGCGAAAGCCAAACCGTTGATCGACCGTGTGGACGATGTCGGCGCCCCGACGCAGCGCGATGCGCAGCGTATAGAGATTCGGCGTCTCAGCATTCCACGTTTTTGGCGCATTGACTTGGCCAGCGAGACGCACGCGACCCGAGCCGCCCGCAAAGATCGACTGCGAGATCGGGGTGCCGACCGGCGTGCCGTCCGCCGTGATCACTTGCGCTTCGATTTTGAGCGGCGGCGTCGTGAGGCCGTCGACGCGACCGGCGGGAACCGTGCTGAAAGTCACGTCCGCTGTGATCGCCCCATCCGCCCGCGCATCAATCGCAACGTGATCGATCGCATTGGCCGGCAGCGCTTCGAGCCAGACGGGGCGGAAGATTCCACCAAACACCCAGTAGTCGCCGCCACGCTCGGCGAGTTCCGTCTGCGGATCAGACGAGACTTTGGCGACATCGAGCTCGAGCAGATTTTCATTCGCAGTTCCGTCGCCGTATCTTACCAGCGCGGAAACGTCATAGCGGAAACGGTAGAAGCCACCTTGGTGAACCGGGCCTGCGGCGCGACCGTTGAGCTTCACATTCGCATCGGTCATCACGCCATCAAACACGAGGCGCACGCGGCGTCCTTTCCAGTCGCTCGGCACCGCGAAGCGCAGACGGTAGAGGCCGTGTTCGTCGGATTTTGTTCTTTCCTGGCCGTAATTGTAGCTGCCGAAGCCGTGCAGTTCCCAGTTGGAAGGCACGGGAATCGTCGTCCACTCGCCCGCGCGGCGACCACCGGTCACGGAAAATTCCCACGGCAAGGCGTCGCTTGGCCCGTGCCCGGAAAGAAAGCGGACTTCGGTTTTAGGCTCGGCGGTGGCGAGCGAAGCGACGGCAAGCAGGGAAGCAAACGCGAGGGCGAATTTCATGGGGTGAATTGAGCGCAACGCACCTATGCACCCGTGGAAAGCGCAATCCACCTTGGACAGTCCGCTTCGCCTGTGCGGCCGAATCAGGCCGCGTCCTGCTTCGGCTCGGTCTTGCTGATGCGCCGGAGCGTGGGCTTGCGCCGTCCCGCCACGACTGCGGAATCAATCACGACCTCGGCCACGTCATCACGCTGAGGTAGCTCATACATCACCTCGAGCATGAGATTCTCCATGATGGAGCGCAGCGCGCGGGCGCCCGTTTTCAGTTCGATCGCCTTTTGCGCGATCGCTTTGACCGCATCGGGCGTAAGCCGGAGACGCACGCCGTCCATCGCGAAGAGTTTCGAATACTGCTTCACCATCGCATTTTTCGTGCGCAGCAAAATCTTTTCAAGGTCCGGGACCGAAAGCTGATCGAGGACCGACACGACCGGCAGGCGCCCGATGAACTCCGGGATCATCCCGAAGCGGATAAGATCCTCGGGGGCTAGTGACTTCATCATTTGCTCGGGCTTGAGCGCTTGCTCGTGCTGAGCGGCGACGGCGGTAAAGCCAAGGCTCCGTGATCCCATCCGGCGCTGCACGATCGCATCGAGCCCGACAAACGCACCGCCACAAATAAAGAGGATGTTGGAAGTGTTGATCTGAATGTACTCTTGGTTCGGGTGCTTGCGACCGCCCTGCGGCGGGACGTTGCACGTCGTGCCTTCGAGAATTTTTAGCAATGCCTGCTGCACGCCTTCGCCGGACACATCACGCGTGATCGAGACGTTCTCCGTCTTGCGGCCGATCTTGTCGATTTCGTCGATGTAGATGATGCCGCACTCCGCTTTCTTCACGTCGTAGTTCGCAGCCTGGAGCAGACGCAGCACGACGTTCTCCACGTCCTCCCCGACGTAGCCGGCCTCGGTGAGCGTCGTCGCGTCCGAGATGGCGAACGGCACGTCGAGAATTTTTGCGAGCGTGCGGGCAAGCAGCGTCTTGCCGGAGCCAGTCGGACCCGCCAGGAGGATGTTACTTTTCTCTACTTCGACGTCGGTAAATTCAGGCGAGAGCGCGGCGGGATCTTTCACCGACTGGCCGGAATCAAACATCAAACGCTTGTAGTGGTTGTAGACCGCGACCGCCAAAACCTTCTTCGCGTGATCCTGACCGATGACGTAGTCGTCGAGAGTCTTCTTGATTTCTGCCGGCTTGATCAGGCGGATCGGCGGCTTGGCGTCGACGGCCGGGGCCTTTACTTCTCGATCGATGATCGTCTTGCAGACGTTGACGCAGGAGTCGCAGATGTAGACGCCTGGGCCCGCGATGATTTTCTTCACCTCAGCCTGCGATTTGCCGCAGAACGAGCACAGGGTCATGCGCGCGGATTTGGCCATGGCGGGAGGTTGCGGGCGAGAGGCGCCGAGTCGAGCGCGGAGATCGCGTAAGACTCTCGCTGCTTACGCCGCGCTCGGCACAACGATCTTTTGGGCGTCGCGGGTGGACTCCACCACATGGTCGACGAGGCCGTAGTCTTTGGCTTCGTGCGCGCTCATGTAATTGTCGCGGTCGGAGTCCTTCTCGACTTGCTCGGCGGACTTGCCGGTGTGTTTGGCGATGACCTCGTTGAGTGTCTTGCGCCAGCGAAGAATTTCCTTGGCCGCGATCGCGATGTCGGCCGTCTGGCCGCCCGCGCCGCCGCTCGGCTGATGAATCATCACGCGGCTGTTTGGGAGCGCGAAACGCTTGCCCTTCGTGCCAGCGGCGAGCAGCACGGTGCTCATGCTCGCGGCCATGCCCACGCAATACGTGACAATATCGCACTGAAGGAAGTTCATTGTGTCGTAGATGGCCATGCCACCGGTCACGACGCCGCCGGGCGAATTGATGTAAACGTGGATGTCCTTCTTCGCGTCCTCCATTTGAAGGAAGAGCATCTGGGCGATCACGACGTTCGCCACGCCATCGTCGATCGGGCTGCCGATGAAAATGATGCGGTCTTTGAGGAGACGCGAATAGATATCCATCGACCGCTCGCCGCGGCCGGTGTTTTCAAGAACGATGGGAACGTAATAGCTGCTCACGGTGATTTAGTGGTGTATCGGCGCATCAGCCTTTGGGCTGAACGGTATTCACCGTAGCCTTGGACACCAGAAAATCAACCGCCTTGTCGAAAACGATGTTTTGCTGAATCGAGCGCAGCCGGTCGCGATCGGTCGCCAGTGACTTTGCGAGCTTGTCCGGCTTCTGCTGGGTGCGCTGCGCCTCCTGATAAATGAACATGTCCAGGTCGTCGTTGGTAACCTCGATTTTTTCGGTCTCGGCGATCTTCGCGAGGAGGAGCTGGACTTTGACGCGTCCGGTGGCGGCTTTACGGGCGCCTTCGAAGAGCTCCTTCTTGTCCTTCTCAAACTGCTCGGCGGGCACGCCACGGCGCATGTTTTCCTCGATGAAGTTGCGGAGCACGCCCTGCGTCTCGGATTCGACGAGCGAATCCGGCACCGGGAAATCAGCCTTCGCGGCAAGCGCCTCGGTCACCTGGCGCCGCTGCGCCGAGCGGTTTTGATATTCCTTCTGCAGCTTGAGGTTGTTCCGGACGTTCTGCTTCAGCGCTTCGAGCGAATCGGCCTGCTGAGACTTTAGGAAGGCCTCGTCGATTTCCGGCAGCACGCGTTCGCGGACTTCCTGAATCTCGACGGCATAGGTCGCGGTCTTGCCGGCAAGCGCGGGCGCGGCGGGGAACTCCGCGGGAAACGCGACCGTGACATTTTTCTTTTCGCCCGTGGCGAGTCCGGCGAGTTCTTTGCCGAGCCCCGGAATGACGCCGTCGTTGGCGCCTTCGACTTCTTCCCATGTCTGCGGGACCTTGCCGTAGAGTTGTTTTTCCGGAACGAGGTCAGCGACCGGCTTGCCGTCGATCGCGCCTTCATAGCTGAGTTTCACGTAGTCGCCCTTTTGTGCGGGGCGAGAAGCGGCCTTGAAATCGGCGCGCTCGGCCCGGAGGCCCTGGATCACGTTGTCGACTTCGGCATCGGTCGCCTCCGTCGGCGCGATCTCAGTCGGGAGGCCGACATAGTCCGGCACCACGAATTCCGGCCGGACATCCAGCGTGATCGTGATGGCGGCCGAGAGGCCGGTCTCAATCTTGCCTTCCTCGACGTTCACGACGTTGAGCACGTCGAGTTTTTCCTTCTCAAGTGCGTCGCGATAGGCTTTGGCGACCACCTTCTGCTTAAACTCGCCGGTGATTTCCTTGCTGAACTGCTTCGCGACGATCGCGGCGGGCGCCTTGCCGGGACGGAAGCCGGGAATGCGCGCGAGCTTTGCATATTCGGCAATGACGGTTTGGTGCTCGGCGTTGACTTCGCTCGGATCGAGCGTGACGACGAGGCTCTTGCGGGTGGCGGAGACGTTATTCAGTTGGACGTTCACGGTGCGAAAAGAGAGAGGTTTGGATTGAGAATCGGTCACGCTACGGCGCGGCCCGCGCCGGTCAATGACTGATTCTGTCCGCGTCTCACCCGAGAATGTAAGTGCAACCTGAAAGTTTTCAGGGCTGGAAATGTGCAACTTGCGTCTTGCGCCCGGACACCCCGGCAACCGCGACATCGTCCCTCCATGGCACTGCGTTTCGAGCTGGGACAGGTGTCGTTTTTTTATCACCCTATCCTCTCACCTCGCTTTGCCCATACCCCGCCTTGCCATGCGAACTCGTTCCGTCGCTTTCCACCTGCTATCTCTCGCCGCACTCAGCCTCGCCGTGCGAGCCCAAACTCCGTCTTCCGCCGACGGACCCGACCCCAAGGAGATACCGCTGCCGGAAATCGTGGGCCCGATGGGGAAGCTCCCCGGCGTCAACGATCTCCCCGCACACCCCGAGTTGCCTGACGCCCTCACCTTCAACGACGGAACCAAGGTTACTTCGCGCGCGCAGTGGCAAAAGCGCCGTGAGGAAATCAAGCGCACTCTCGCTTACTATGCTACCGGCCAGATGCCGCCCGCGCCAGGCAACGTCAAAGGCCGCGAGCTGAAGTCCGAGATCGTCGCAGAGGGAAAAACGAAATATCGGCTCGTCCACCTTACATTCGGCCCCGGCGAAAAGCTCAGCCTCGACATCGGTGTTTTCACGCCAAGCCAAGGCGGCCCGTTCCCCGTCATCATTTCACAAGCTGGCACGCCACCCGGAGGCGCGAATCTGCCTCGCCTGCCGCAGGGCCCGAACCAAGGTCGCGGCCAAGACGTGCTGCTCATGGTCGGCCCCGCGTCTGGCAATTCAGCCGTCACGCCCGCCGCCACTCCCGTCATTCCCGGACAAGAAGCCGCCGCGACTTCACCAGCGGCACGTGGCGCACGCGGCGGCGGCTTTGGTGCCCCGGCCACCGCCGAAACGATCGCCGCGCGCAACGCCGAACTATTCCGCCGCGGCTACGCCCTCGTAATCTATAACGACAACGACTGCGCCGAAGACACCACGCTCCGCGAAGCCGATGGCACGTTTTCGTTCCGCACCACCCGCTTTTATCCTGCCTACCCCGGCTACGACTGGGGCATCCTCGCTGGCTGGGCGTGGGGCGCCTCGCGCATCGCCGACTACCTCGAAACCGATTCCGCGGTCGATCATTCGAAACTGATGATCATCACCGGCGCCTCGCGCGCGGGAAAATCCTCGCTGATCGCCGCGGCCTTTGACGAGCGGTTTATGGGCGCGCCGGTCGTCACCGGTGGTGGCGGCGTCGGCGCGTATCGCTTCGCCGGCCCGAGCAACAGCGAGACGCTCGATATCATGGAGAAGAAATATCCGAACTGGTTTTCGCCGCGGCTCCACGAATTCTGGGGCCATCGCGAAAAACTCCCGTTCGACGAACACTGGTTCCTCGCGCTCTGCGCGCCGCGCCCATTCATCGCGCTCGAAGGCGATGCCGACACGATCTCCCTGCCCGAAGCCGTCAAACAATCGATCCGCGCGGCGCAGCCCGTGTATGCGCTCTTTAGCGCCGAAAATAAACTCGGCGTGAACTACGCCCATCATGCCCATGCGTTCACCGCCGAAGACTGGACCGCGATGATGGACTTCGCCGACCAACATCTCCGCGACCAAAAAATCGGCCGCATCTTCGATCGCTTCCTCACAGACGCCGAACGCGAAGCTGCGCTCGCTGCGGCTTTGTCCGTCCCGCGTGGTGGCCGATCAACACCCGCCACCACGCCGGCTCCCTCCAACTCAAAATGATTTCGCCGATGCGAACGATTTTCCGCTTTCTCTCATTTCTCTTGCTTGAGACCGCGTCCTTCGCGGCGAGCTACAATGTCCGCGATTTCGGCGCAATCGCCGACGGCGCGACGAAAGACACGCGCGCCTTCCAGCGGGCGCTCGACACCTGCGCTGTTAACGGCGGCGGCGAAGTGCTTGTGCCCGCAGGGAAATATCTCATCGGCAGCATCCAGATCGGTAACCGCACGATTCTCCGCCTCGAGAAAGACAGCGTGCTCGCGGGCACACCGGACATCGCCGACTACCCGCTTGTCGATGTGCGCTGGGAAGGCCGCTGGCAGCCGGGACATCGTGGACTCATCTACGCGAGCGCCGCGGATCACATCGGAATCATTGGACCCGGACGAATCGAAGGGAGTGTCGGCCCGCCTCCGCCGCCCCCACCCGAAGGAGCGCCCGCTCCCGGCCGCGGCCCCGCCGGACGTGGGCGCGGCTGGGGCACCAACGGCCCCGACGGCACCCGCAACCCCGTCGTACTCGAAGCCGTGTCGTGCGACGATGTGCGTTGGGAGGAGTTCACTGTCACCCAGGGCGGCAACTGGGCCACGCACCCGGTCTATTGCACCAACGTCGTGATCAAGAATCTCAACATCACCGGCGGCCGCGATGGCATCGATGTCGACTCGTGCAAGGGCGTGCTCATCGACGGCTGCACAATCGCGAACGGTGACGACTGTATCAGTCTCAAGTCCGGCCGCGGCATGGACGGTGCGCGCCTCAGCCGTCCGTGTGAGGACATCGTGATCACGAACTGCACACTGACCGGCTTGCGTTTCGCGTGCGTTGGCATCGGTAGCGAGACCTCGGGCGGCGTCCGCAACGTCCGCATCGAACATTGCCGGATGAAGGCCTACACTCACACGATCTACATCAAGACCCGCCTCGGCCGCGCCGGCGTGAACGAAAATATTTTCGGCCATGATCTCGAGATTCTCGGCGGTGATTTTCTGCGCATCAATCTCACGAAGGGCGGCAACACCAGCACCGCCGACGATCCGGTCGAGGGCATGATCGGTTACCCGGTGGGCCGAAATTTCAACTTCTCCAACATCCAGATGAATGGCGGCAAGGCGCTCGTCATCGGCACTGAAATCTCCGCTCTCCAGCCGCTCCGCGGACTCGCGCTCACGAATGTCACCGGCACACACACCGGCATCACGCTCGCCAACATGACCGACGTCGTGCTGAAGAACGTCGCGCCCGGCGTCGCACCGGCAAAACCCGCCGCCGCCACCGCAGCGGGCCAACCTGCGCCCGGCCCCGTGTTCGGCATCGTTAACGTCACCGGCACCGGACTCGAGGGCGCTACGTCCATTCCCGTGCCGATTGATCCGCCGATGGGGAATGCGGCGGGTTTCGCGCCGGGTAGCCCGCGTCCGCCGGCAAAGATGTAGGCCCGCCGCTGGGCGGGCCTACAAACGTCAAGCCAGCTTGGGCACAACAAACGGCGCGCGATAGTCGCGGCTGCGCAGCCGGTTCGCAGCTTCGGCGTTCTCGCCGATGAAGCTTTCTGTCGCGTTATCGAATCGTAGGGGCGCGCCAAAGTTCGCAGGCGTTTTCTCAAGGTCGATCTCGTTGGCTGCGAGGTGTTCGGCGACACGGCCAAACGATTCCCCAAGTTGGTTGCGCCCCTTGATCTGTTCCCGGATTTCGCCGGGCTTCAGCGTGCGGCCCGTGCGATGGGAAATGTTCGCGAGGTGCACGAGCGTGCATGAGAGGTGCCCCTGATTCAGCGGACCGTGGAGATCGGATTCGCGACGGCTGCGCACGGCGTCGATGAAGTTGGCGTGATGGTTGCCCGCACCTTTGAACTCTTTGATCATTTTGCCCGCTGGGTCGAAGACCTGCACGAGCGAATAATTCGCCGACGGGATCGTGAGGTAGCCGCCCTCGCAGTGGACGATGTTGCCGACATTCAGGCCGAGGTATTTGTCCATCGTCTCCGCCATGCCGCCGCCCGATCCTAGGCTCATCGTCGCGCCCGCTGCGCCGCTGTAGCGGTCGGGCTTCGCGGGCAATCCGCGCACTTCGAAGATGAACGGCACCTCGCCGTAATCGTAGTGCACGAGAAACGTGTTGGGCGTCTCGCCGTCGTCATCGTAGCCGAACCGCCCGCCAATCGTGAACACGCCGGCGGGATGCTGCAACGGATCACCGAGGAAGCGGCGGCCGACGTCGAGTTGATGATTGCCCTGTGCGACCATGTCGCCGTTGCCGGTCGCCCACTGCCAGTGCCAGTCGTAGTGAAACCGCGTGCGGCGCATCGGCGCGAGTGGCGCCGGGCCGAGAAACAAATCGTAGTTCACCGTTGGCGGCGGCGTGACCGGGCCGCTGGTTTTTCCGATGCTGAGGCGACGCTTGTAGACGATGCCGCGCACCGCGGTGATTTTTCCAAGATTCCCTCCACGCGCCCACGCAATCGCCTCCGCGATCGCCGGGCTGGAGCGGTTTTGCGTGTTCACCTGCACGATGCGGCCAGTTTTCTTGGCGGCAGCGAGCACTTGCGCTCCTTCCCAGATGTTGTGCGTGACAGGTTTCTCGTGAAGCACGTCCTTGCCGGCCTGCATCGCCCAGATGCTTTGCAACGCGTGCAGGTGGTTCGGCGTGGCGATCGCGATCACGTCAATGTCGTGGCGCGGCAGGAGTTCGCGAAAATCAACCACGGTGTCCGGCGTTTCGCCCGCGGCGCGCGCGGTCGCGAGTTCGCGGTCGAGCACGGCGGTGTCCACGTCACAGAGCGCCACGATACGCACGCCCTTCATCGCACGGAAGTCGCGCGCGATTTCTCGGCCACGACTGTTGAGCCCGGCCACGGCCACGCGGATGTCGCCATTCGCGCCGGCGACCTGCGACCAAGAGCGGGCGGAAAACACAGTGCCCGCCGTCGCGAGCGCCGAGGATTTGAGAAACGTGCGACGAGTGAGTGGGGTCATGGGGTAAAGGATGATGCGCGGCACGCGCTCCGGGGTTATTTGGCGGCTGCAGCAGGCGCGGCGCTGGGTGGCTCGTCGATGAGCAGCCGCGACTGCACCTCAAGCGAACCTTTGTAGAACGGCGGAAACAAAATCAGCAGCGCGCGCTCGGCCTTCTTGAGCTGCACGGTTTCAGAAGACGACTGAAATGTCCGGCCCTTGACAGTCGTCCGCAACAGAACTTTGCCTGACCGGCCGATCGGTTGGGGTGGATTGAGGCCATCCTTGAGCGTCACCTCCTTGCCGTCGATGGTGCCGCTCAACGCGAACCCGCTGAAGTTGATCACAGCGAGACCGCCCGTGCCGTGACGCGCCACGCCATCATCGAGGACCGCAACGCGGTATTTCAGCCCGTTGCCTGCCACCGCTTCGGCTGGAGAAAACAGCAGCAACGCATCGCGAATCTCCGCCGGCACCGCCACCTCGGCGACAACCGCGCCGGAAGCGTCGGTGAAGCGCAACGGACCCGCGCCGCGAAACTCGTAGCGTGGCGAGCGCGCGGTCGGATAAAAGGTGACCTTGGTCGCCGCGGCACCGGTCTTCGCCATGAATGCGAGTCCGCCGATCGCCTGCGACGCAAACACGGTAAACCGCAGCGGCTGATCGGCAGAACGTGGCGTCTGGGCCGCCAGCACGGTCACAAACGCTACCAGTGAAGTCAGGCTTAGGGCATGTGCCATGCACGTGTCGCGGCGTCTGCAAGTCAGACGCCTTATGAGATCCACCATCAGATGTCGGAGCGAGTGAGCCATCGGAAGGAAATGATTTTGAAGCGGCGGCCAAGCGTCTGGTTGAGCGTGCTCGTCAACGCCGCGGGCGCTGTCTCGGCGGGATCGCCGGTGCCAGCGGCGGCGTTGAAATCATAGTAGTCCGGCACGCGCTGCACGATCGCTTCGCACCACGCGCGGCCCTCGATGACCGGTGTGCTCGCGGTCGACGTCGTCGGATTAATCGCGTCGCCGTAGGCGCGGATGACAAACGTGTCCGACCGCGGAAACAGCACAGGCGCGAGCGCCGTCAACAGATCGGCCTGCGTGAGCCACTGCGAGCTGAACTCGACGCCAGGCGTGTCGAAATTCGAGGCCGCGTTGAGCCCGGCCGCATCAATCGCGCTTTCAAGGAGGCTCACGGAGTTGCCATTGCTATCGGTAAAAAGTCCGCCCGAGTCGGCCATGATAAAATCCGCGAGCGAAAAAAACGGTCCAGACTGCGTTTGCCGTTGCTGCATGAGTGTCACGATTTGTCCGGCGAGCGCCGCGACCTGCGTGGAACTCAGCACGCGCACGCCGCGGCGAAAGAGCGGCGTGTCGATGATCGAAGTCCCGCCTGCGCTGGGCTGCGACTGGGCATAAGTGGCATCGGCTTTGAAGGTCTCCTGCGCCGACTGCCCAAACCGCGCGAACGTTGCGACATGAGAACTGGAGAGCGCCGGGTCGGAAAGCGTCGCCGTCGCGTCCGCCGCCGTGCCGGTGGCCGGGTCGGCGTCCAGATAGGAGAAATCGGCGCCGCTCTGAAAGCGCGCGCCGCGCAGCACCGCGCTCCACGCACTCTTGTTCACTGAATTGAAATTGAATGCGCCGCCCTGCAGGAGAAATTTTCCCGATGCAGCATTGGGTGCCCCCTGAAGATCCGTCAAGGCCGCGGGCGCTCCGGTGGCGGCATTGCGGAGAATCTTGAGAAGCGGGTTGGGTAGAAAAAGCGCTCCGCTGCTCGTGGGCGCGGGGGTGAAGCCGTTCGCAAGACCCGAAAAGAAAAACTGATCGAATAACTGCTCGGCGTTGATCCCATTGAGCTGGACGCCACTCGACCACGAGTTGCCAATCGTGAACGGGCGCGCGCCGGAGATGAAGAAATGTTGCAGCGATCCGAGCGAGAGCAGCGGCAGGCGCGGCAGCTCGAAGACCGGCACATCTTCGTTATAGTTCTCGCTGGTCGCATCCGTGTAGCGATCGAGCAAGAGGTCGGGAAAGGAGGCGGGAAATCCAGAATCACCCTGCGTTACGAGTAGCGGCGGATCCGGCGAGAATCCTTTAGTGACCACGAAGCCCGAATGGCCAGTAGCCGGAAACGCGCTTTCGCGAACATCACGTCCGGGAGCCTGAAGCCACAGCGCAGTCTCACCCGTCGGCAGTTCGTTTGTATCGGGCAACCTAAAAACGTAGCCAAAATCGCTCGCCAGCGCCCCCGGTATCATCGACGGAGCCGTCGTGAACTGATTGAAAGTTGGCGAAGTGAAGCTCGCTAGCAGTTCGTTAGTAGAAGCACGGCGTAATTCGATCGTGAGTGTTTGCGGGTCGACAACGGCGCAGGTCCGATACTGTTGCCCAGAACCAACAATGGTGTTCGGACCAATCGGAAGGCCGGCGTCGCGTTGCACGCCGCTTACGGCCCCATTGTTGGCGTTAGGCATTTTTGCATTGCGCACGCAAAACTGCGTCGTGTAACCGCTCGCGCCAGGATCGCCGTCGCTCGACAGCGCGGACCAGTCGTAAACGCGGCCCGGTAGCCACGAGGAGCGATCCGGGTTCTGGCCATCGGCGGTGAAAGGCAGCGCGAAGTTCACCGTGCCCGCAGAGGTTTGAAATACGGTCTGCAGGTTCACGAGCGTCGTGTCACCACTGGTCGACGAGACCGAGACGACCGGCAGGCCTTTCACGACGATCGTCAGATCCTGCGGGACGAGCGCGGAGGAATACGGGTTCCAAAGCCCCACGACGCAACGGATGCTCGCCACGAGCTTGGTCGGGGAATTGTCCGGCGTATCATTGTGCAGGCTGAAGCTCATGCCGAAAAAGCTCAGCACTGGGCTGATCGGATAGCTCGAGGAGGCCGGCTGCATCTGATAGCGGCGGCGCAAAGAATCGGCGGGGGACGGCGAGGTGAGCAGCGGCATGGGCGTGACCGGGTTCGTCGGGTCCTCCATGTAGCTTTGGTAATTGGCCCACGCGTCGTAAGCGGCGCCGAGCGGGCTCGATTTGTTTGGGGAGAACAGCGACAAATCCTGACGGAGGCCGCCGAGTTTGGTGTTGGCGAGTACCGCGAAGTTATTCGGCGACCACGTGTGAAAATAGGTCTTGGGCAACGTGAGGCCGAGCGCGGTGCCGGACGCGTTTTTCAGAAACGGGATTTGGTTGAAGACGGTGACCTTGTCGTTGGCGACGAGCGGCGCGTTGTTTGTGTCGCGCGGTTCGAAGACGGGGTTGCCGCTCGTGTCGGAGGCGGCGGCACCGAGGGAAATCTGCTGGCGGATGCGACTCAGCAATTCAGGTGACGTGAACGGATCGTAATTGAAATTGCTCGCCGTCGCGGTCGGATCTCCGAGGGCGACAGGGGCTTTCACGCCCTGATCGCCGACCCACCACGCGTAGCGACCGATCGTGGGGCCGGGAACAGTGGAGTTGCCGGGCACGCCGACCGCGGTGATCGGAACGAGCGGGGCGATGACATCGTTGGCGGTGCCGGAGGAGTTTTTTCCGACGAGTTCGGCGGCGGTGGGGTTGGTGCCGGTCGTGGTGAGCGAACCGCTGGGCAACCGCGCGAGCGGCGCCGCGCCGCCCAGGAGTTCGTTGCCGCTGACGAGCCAGGTGAGCGGAGTCGGACTGGCGGTCTGCGTGGTGTCCCAGACGCCGGTGTAGTGTTTCGTGCCGGTCTTGCCGCCAAACGAATCGGCCGTGGCCGTGACGCGTTGGTCGGGGCCGGCGTAGGTTTGCAGCTGGCCGAGCGCAACCTCGAGGGCCGTGAGCGCGTTTTGGCGGGCCTGCGCCTGGCGCTGGGTGTTGCCGGAGACGGCGGTCTCGACGCGCATATACGACGCGAGCCCGACCAGCAACACGACGAGAAACGCGAGCAGCGTGATCGTGAGCAACAAGGCGAAACCACGGTCAGCGGAGCGAGGCGATGACGAGGGGCGTGTGGCAGATGACGAGGTCAGCACGGTCAGAGCGGTTGCGCGTTGAGCACGATGCGGCGCGTAAAAACTTGCGAGTGCGAGAGCGCGAGCTGCCACCAGTAAGCCTGCGCATTGACGCCCGTCGGCAGCGTGAGCGGCGTGCCGGATTGCTCGAAGAGCGCGATGAGGCGCGCGCCATCGTCGGTGAGAATGCGCACCATCACGTCGACGACATCGGGCATCACTTGGTTGAAGTTTGCTGAGGTGGCGGGTGTGGTCGAAGGCAGCGAGCTGATGATGCGAGCGTTGGAGGCGTTGGAAATCGTGGCGCCCGTCGCATCGGTCGCGGGAAACACGAGGCGCAGGCCAGAAGGTTTCATGCTGTCGCGCACATAGCAGCGCACCCCGAAATCAATCACGTTAGTGCCGATCACTGAGGTGAAGTCGCGCGCGGTGGTCGTGATGACTTTGAGAGACTTGGTGTCGCCAGCCTGACCACCGTTGCTGTTGGTGGCGCTCGTCGTGGTGTAGGCGGCGGCGGTGATGTTGTAGCCGGCTTCGAGCACGCCGGGTCGCGCGGCGCTGCCGGTGCCGCTCGCCGCGGGGCGAACTTCGACGCGGTGAAAAAGGTAGGCGGTGCTGGTGCCGGCGGTGCCGGTCGCGGTCGCGGCGGTAAAGCGTCGCGCCAGTTGGTAGCCGACCGCGATCGGCGCGGAGGCGGTGTTGACCGAGTTCACGAGGCTCGTCGCGTCGTTAGCGCCGCGGCGGGTGGTGAAGAAGCGCAGCCATACGCCACCCTGGCCGAAGCGCGCGTCAGTAAGATTTGCCGCGGTCATTTGGAGTGAGTTGGTGCCGTTCGGCTTGCCGTTCGCGGCGGCGGCCTGCCAGAGGCCGGAGTTGGTGGTGTTGTCGTTTACGCTGGCGGCGAACCAAACATTGCCGTCGGCGCGGAACTGCGCTGCGGAGAGATCGAGCGCGAGTTGATCAAGGATGTAGCGGGCCTGCGCGTCGGCAGAGAGGCGGTTGGTCGTGCGCGTCCAGACACCAGCGACGTTGGAAACGATCAATACAATGAAGCCGGCCAGCACGGCGGTGATCGTGGCGGCGACGAGAAGTTCCAACAAGGTGAAGCCGCTGCGCGAATTCGCGGGCGATCCGCGACGATGGACGAATGTAGAGCGACCGGAGTTCATCGCGTTACAGCGCCGGTGAAAAACAGCACCTGCTTCTGACTGTGATCGAAGGTCACGGTGCCGGAGGGATTGGCGCCGACCTGGATAGAGTTGGGCGTCACGTTGTTGGCGACGCCAGCGAGCGAGATGAATGCCGGCCAGCGGACGCGCGCGACGTAGGCGAGCACGGGCGCGCCGGCATCGAGCGCGGAATTGTTCGGCGAGACCGCCTCGTTGCGGATGAGGGCGATCTCGAAATATTTGTCGCGGTCGCCGTTCGGCCATGAGGACTTGTCAGCGTAGGGCGCGATGATCGTGCCGTCGCGGCTGGCGAAGAGGAGCTGCGCGTCTTTGGTGATGTCGTAATTGGTCTTCGCGTCGGCATCGGTGAGCTGGTGGGTCTTGCCAGTCGAGACTTTCAGCAGCGGCGCGACGGTGACGACGCCGAGCGATTGGAGTTTCACGTTGAGCAAATCGGCGAGGTGCGTGGCGGCCTCGGCGTCGGCGGATGCGGTGACGGATTGCGCGATCGGCGCGAAGAGCCCGATCACCGCCACCATCGCGATCGCAAAGATTCCGACGGCGACGACGACCTCCAACAGGGTGAAGGCACGGCGAACGTGCTGGTCGGGGTTTATCCCTGACGGGGTTTGAGGCTGCTGAGACGTCGAGCGTGGGGCCCAACCTGCAAAAGTCGGAATCATTTCAGAAGCTCGACGCATCGTTCACGAAACTGATCGCGCCGTTGGGGCGGATGATCACACCGCGGACGGCGCCGGCGTTGTTGAACGCAGGGAGGCTGTTCGAAAGCGTGGCGGTGGCAACGGCGATCTGGGTGTAGGGCGAAGATGCAGGCTTGATCGAGCCGTCGGACTCGAACTCGACATAGAAATTCTGCGTCGATCCAAAAAAGGCGGCGCCGGTGACCGGACTCGGGCTACCTGCGGTGCCGAGCGTTTTGGAAACAGGCTGCGGATTGCTCGGCCACGTCACGCCAGTCGAGAGCAGACCGGCCGTCGCGGTCGGAACGACGTAAACGCCGCGCGGCAGGTAGATCGGGCTGCCCACGGCTTGCCACGTTGTCGTCTGTCCCTCAGGGTTCGCTACGAAGACCTGGAGCAGCCGCAGGTATTTTTCGCTGTCACCGCTCGGTGGACGCGTCGCGTAGATGTAGACCCGCGCCTCGGTCTGGTTGACGGCCGCTTGCGCGCGCGCAGAACCGACGAGGCTCGCGAGCTGGTTTTGCGCGGAAGAGAGCGAGTTGCCCGCCGTGTCGCCGAGGGAGAGGCTGAGTCCAGCGACAAGCACGATGATCAGGCCGATCACGATCATGAGTTCGATCATCGTGAATCCGCCTTCGCCATGGCTGCCGCGGACCGGTCCGCGGCAGCGGTCGTGCGGCCACAAGCGGGAGATCGAAATAGAAAAACGGAACACGACGATTCGGCGCTCGATCATTTCCAACTCATGATGAGGTCGGAACCGTCCGAAGAGGCGTTGGGCGGCGCGCTGTAGAAAATCACGCCGGCGTGGATGCCACCGGTCTGGCCGGCGGGCAGATTGGTCGTCGTGGGTCCGATCGTCGGCGTGGTCGTGCCGGGTGCAGTTACCTTCGGGTAGCCGCCGGTGGAATCCTTGAGATTGATCACGCCGTCGAGATTGGCATCGGTGATGACGGCGATGGACGTGTTATGGAACCCGTCGCGGATGAAATTCAGCTGGGCGCTCGTATTGAAGCCGTTGTTGACGTCGGTCTGCGTGACGAAGTCGTCGTCGTTGAACGAGACGAAGTGGATGCGGCGGGTGTTTTGCGCCTGCGGCATCGGCGGGTTGCGGGTCGTCGCGGCCGGCCACGTGCCCGACGGATCGCGGCGTTGGCCGGTGAGCGTATCGTGGAAGAGGTGCTCGGAGGTCGCAGTGGTGCTGGCGTTTTGGTTGACGAGATGCTGCGTGCCGTTCGGGTAAAGCTGCGGGTAGGATCCGTATTCCTGGCGGAAATTTTCAAACGCGGCGGCCCACTGAGAAAATTGCGTGCGCGTGCGGGCCTTGGACGCGGCCGTGCGCGCGGCGCTGAGCGTGGGCACAAGAATCGCGGCAAGGATGCCGATGATGGCTACGACGGCGAGAAGCTCCATCAGGGTGAAGGCGGAAAGGCGGGCGCGGCGCGAAATCATGGAAGTTTGTCGGCGTAAATATTGTCGGCGTTGGTGCCGGTGGTCTGCGTGGTGCCGGAGTAAAGGCCGGTGCTGACGCTGGGCGGAGTCTGCGCGCCGTCGGGGCCGGCGGAGTAAAGCACATAGGCGGGAGCCTGCCAACTCGCGGTGCTGCGGGCATTCTTGTAGTAGTAGAGGTAGCGGTTGCCCCACGGGTCGAGGAATGAGTTCGCGACCAACGGCTTCGCTGGAGGCGAGCCGGTGGGAATGGCAAACGTGGCGAGCTGCGCCGTCGTGAATGTCACCTCGAGCGAAAATTTGGAGAGGTCGATCAGCGTGGGGCCGTTGAGGCGTGTCGTGAAATTAGTGGGCCCATAGACACCGGTGAGCGCGTTGAAGAGCAGCGCCTGCGCCTGCGTGGACCCAACCGTAGAGGTAACAGTCGCGTTGGCCTGCGCCGCGGCACCGGTTTGCGGGTAGTCGCCGTAATGACGCCTATAATCCTCAAGTGCCTGCGCGATCAGCGACAGGTCGGCCTTGGCGCGGGCAATGGCGGCACGCTGTTTCGCACCGATGATTCCGGCGACGGCAAACGCCGCGAGCACGACGATAATCGCGACCACCAGCATGAGCTCGATCAACGTGAACCCCCGGGCCGGCCGTTGAGCGCGAATGACCTGACCCGCGAAGCGTGCGTCTACGCCTGAGAGCGACGGAGACGAAATTTCACACGCAGGCGGCATGGGCAAAGGGTGGACGCAAAGGAAGCGCAGACGTTACGCGTCCCGCAAATGGAAAGTGGCGCGTGATGGTGGGGCCGGTTCTCCGAACCGGCCTGAGTTAGCACAAATTCGCGGTGACACGCATGTAACTCAGGACGGCTCGGAGCGCCGCCCCGACCGACCTGCCCTTACTCCTCCGACTGCAGCGCGGCGACGACCGAGAAATCTTCGAGCGTCGTTGTGTCGCCTTTCACGAGGCCACCGGCGGCGATTTCCTTGAGGATGCGGCGCATGATTTTTCCGGAGCGTGTCTTGGGCAAACCCGCCGCGAAGCGGACCGAGTCCGGCTTCGCGAGCGAGCCGATCTCCTTGCCGACGTGGATGCGGAGTTCCTCCTTCAGCGCCTCGCTCGGTGTGACACCGGACTTGACGGTGACGAAGACGACCAGCGCCTGCCCCTTCAACTCGTCGGGGCGACCCACCGCCGCCGCTTCGGCGACGGCCGGATGCGAGACGAGCGCGCTTTCGACCTCGGCCGTGCCGATGCGGTGGCCGGAGACGTTGAGCACGTCGTCGATGCGGCCGACGATCCAGAAGTAGCCGTCCTTGTCCTGGCGTGCACCGTCCCCCGTGAAGTAGTAATGCGGGTGCGCCGGAAACTCGCTGAAGTAAGCCTTGCGGAAACGATCGTCGTCGCCCCAAAGCGTGCGCAGCATCGAGGGCCACGGTTGCGTAATGACGAGTTTGCCGCCGCTGTTGCGCGCCACTTCGTTGCCCTGCTCGTCGACGACCTTCGGCACGACGCCGAAGAAAGGCCGCGTGGCCGAGCCGGGCGTCGTTTGGGTAATGCCCGGCAACGGTGAAATCATGATCGCGCCGGTTTCAGTCTGCCACCACGTGTCGACGATCGGGCATTTCTTTTTCCCGATCATCGTGTGATACCACATCCACGCCTCGGGATTGATCGGTTCGCCTACGGAGCCGAGGAGACGCAGCGAGTCGAGGCGGTGACGGAGAACGTAATTGTCTCCCCAGCGCATGAACGCGCGAATCGCTGTCGGTGCCGTATAGAGTATCGTGAGCCCGTGCCGATCGATCATCTGCCAGAAACGATCCGGCTCGGGCTGGTTTGGCGCACCTTCGTAGATGAAGATCGTCGCACCATTCGCCATCAGACCGTAGACGACGTAACTGTGGCCGGTGATCCAACCGATGTCGGCAGAGCAGAAGTATCGATCGTTTTCCTTGAGATCGAAAACGTAGTGAGAGGTGAGCTTCGCACCGAGCAGGTAGCCGGCACTCGTGTGCAGCACGCCTTTGGGTTTTCCGGTGGAGCCCGAAGTATAGAGAATAAACAGCGGATGTTCGGAATCGAACGACTTCGCTTTGTGCGAATTCGGCGCGCCTTCCCATGCCTCCTTCCACCACACGTCGCGGCCTTCCTTCATGTTAACCTCGTTGCCACAGCGCTTGACCACAAGCACGGTCTGCACAGTCGGCGTATGCTCGACGGCTTTGTCGACGCTGGCTTTGAGTTCGATGATTTTGCCCCGCCGCCAGCCACCGTCGGCCGTAATGACGAGCTTCGCTTTGCAGTCGTTGATCCGATCCTTGATCGATTCACTTGAGAATCCGCCGAAGATTACGGTGTGCACTGCGCCGACACGCGCGCAAGCGAGCATCGCGATCACGGCTTCGGGGATCATCGGCATATAGATCGCGACGCGATCCCCTTCGCCGACGCCGATGTTGTGAAAATAGTTTGCCCAGCGGCAGACGTGGAAATGGAGCTGCTTATAAGTGATCGTGCGGACATCGCCCGGCTCACCCTCGAAAATCAGGGCCGCCTTGTTCTCGCGATAGGTTCCGAGGTGGCGATCGAGACAGTTTTCGGAGACGTTTAATTTGCCACCGACGAACCATTTCGCGTGCGGCGGATGCCAGTCGAGGACCTTTTTGAAGGGCTTACGCCAGACGAGGTGCTCGCTGGCCATGCGGCCCCAGAACTTTTCTGGGCTATTGACAGACTCGGCATAGAGCTTTTTGTAGGCGGCATCACTCCCAAGATTAGCTTGGGCTTTGAACTCGGCCGAAGGCCTGAATTTCCGGTGTTCCCGGGATACTGAGGTAATCGTCTGGTCTGGCACGTGCGTGTCGGATTTAGGGTTAAAGGGTCAAGAACAGCGAAACGCCGTTTTTATCCTGCCCTAGGTTTCAAGCGTCAAGCGCGGGCCGTGATTTCTCTCACTTCGTTATGGAAAAGAAAACCCCGTCCGCCCGTGCGGACACTCCCGCCGTTGTTGCGCCCGCCCCGAGCGTGCCGACCGAAACCGCCGCGCCCACCGTGAGCCCAGCGCCCGTGCCGTCACCGGCTGCGCCCGCTCCGTTAGCCCTGCCGCCGATCGAGACCATCCAAGTCCAAGGCGTCCTGGACATCGATCTGCAACGTGGCGGCAACGGCCAGCTCCTCGATCTCGCCAAGGGCGGCAAGCGTCGGCCGACCGACACGTTTATCCCGAAGGAGCTGATCCGGCGCTTCAAGCTGCGCACCGGATCGATGATCGGCGGCACGGCGTTTCCGCCGGACGGCCGCTTTCCCAATCCGAAGATGCGCTTTATCGAGACCGTAGACGGCGTCGCCCTTGAGGATCGCCGGGCGCGGTTCGAGTTCACCTCGCTCACGACCGTATCGCCGAATCAGTTTTTGAAAATGGAATTGAAGGACGGCCGTCTAACGACGCGCGCCGTCGATCTTTTTTGCCCGATCGGCAAGGGCACCCGCGGCCTCATCGTCGCGCCGCCGCGCACCGGGAAGACCACCCTGCTCCGCGACATGGCGCTCGGCGTCCTCGAAAACAATCCCGAGTGCCACGTGATGATTCTCCTCGTGGACGAGCGTCCCGAGGAAGTCACCGACTTCAAGCGCAGCGTGCCCGCCGCCGAGATCTGGGCCTCGTCGAACGACGAGCAAATCGAGAATCACATCCGCATCGCCGACCTATGCATCGAGCGCGCCAAGCGCCTCGTCGAGATCGGTCGCGACGTCGTGCTCTTTGTCGATTCGATCACGCGCCTATCCCGCGCGCACAACACCGCGAAAAATTCCGGTCGCACCGGCTCAGGCGGACTCGATGTCCGCGCGCTCGAAAAGCCGCGCCAGCTCTTCGCCTCCGCGCGCAAGACCGAGGAAGCCGGCTCACTCACGATCATCGCCTCCGTGCTCGTCGAAACCGGCAGCCGCATGGACGACGTGATTTTTCAAGAATTCAAGGGCACCGGCAACATGGAGCTCGTCCTTGACCGTAAATGCGCCGAGATGCGCCTCTGGCCCGCCATCAATATCGCGTCCTCCGGCACCCGTAAAGAGGAACTCCTCATCGACGCGAAGACCCTCGAAGGCATTCATTTCTTCCGCCGCGCCCTCGTGCAGCAGAAAATCGAGGAGGCGACCGAGACCATGATCGCGCGGCTTTCCAAGACGAAAACCAACGCCGAATTCATCAAACTGATTGCCCGCTGAAAACTTCCCTCTTGCTCCCCTGCTAAATCTTTTGAGATTCATTGTTTCCTTTGTCCTCGCCGCACGTCTCGTTCCGCTAACACGCTAAACCCGCTTCATGCACAGTTTCTCCGAGCAATGTCTCGATATGGCCAGGTCAATGCTGGCCCACAATCTCGACTCGATCCAAGCTGACGGCACGCTGCTCCCGGCCAACGGCGAGCAGTCCCGGCCAGACGAGCCCGGCCACGTCGCCTACGCGCTCGGCGAATTTTACCGGGCCACCGGCGAGGCCACGCTCAAGGGCCACGACCTGATCGACCTCGCGGCGCGCTGCATCACGGCGCAGATGTTCACCGAGCCCGCCGCGGAAAACGGCCTCGCTTACGCCTCGCTCGGCCTACTTTGCTTCGGCCCGTCCAAGGAGCGCAACCCCGTCTGGGAACGCCTCGTGGAGGAAACGCAGCAGCGCATCGACAAGCAACTCCTCCATCGCAGCGACTACGACAACCACTGGCAGTGCTTCAACATCGCCAAGGCCGTCGCTCGTTTCTCCTTCGGTCTCTCGAAGAAGGACGAGACCTCGCGACTCATCGAGCGCATGTGCGATCGCATCAACCAGACGAGCTCGGCGGGATTCTTCGACGACGCGACCCACGGTTTCGGCGGCAATTTCAATCTCTACGGCGTGATGAGTTTCGTTTTCATCCGCTCCGCGCTTCAGCTCCACGCCAACAGCGGCGTGCGCGATCGTAAGCTGCCGACGCTCCGCACCTATGCGGAGAAATACATCAAGATGATGCCGGATCTCGTCCGCGCCGACGGGCTTGGCTGGGCATTCGGTCGCGCCGCGGGCGCCTATGGCCAGATGCACTGCATCAGTCTCATCTTGCAGGGCCTCCGTGACGGCTGGATCCCTGACGACCAAAAGGTCAAATACTACGACATCCTGCGCCGGCTCTTCATGTTCTTCTACGAGACCTATCTCGATCAAGAACACGGCTTCCTCGACTTGCGCGACGACGAGCGCACCGCCTACAGCTCGCACACGACGCGCATGGCGAACTTCGACGCCGCTCGCTATCTCTGCCAGTGGTCACGTCTCTCGAAGACGGTGGCGATGCCCTCGGGAGCGCCCAAAATCGAGGCCCCGAAAACTTCGGGCCGCTTCGTCATCTTCGACAAGTCGAACCGCAAGGAGCAGGGCCTCTTCCTCTACCGCGACGCCGAGAGCGGCCTCCACCTACAGATTCCGCTCATTAGCTCCGGCTCGAAACTCACGGCCGACTCACTTGCGTTCCCGCATTGCCCCGGTGTCTTCGACTGGCCGAACAATATTTACGTGCCGATCATGCTGCCCGAACTCACGTTCGGCGAGCACGTCACCCTGCCCTCGTTCTACGGCAAGAACTGTGTCACGGGCCTCGGCCTCCGTAACAGTTTCTATTTCCGCTACGATCAACCGGAACTGATCACCACGAAGGAAGAATTCGTGAAGAACCTCGGCAGCGTGAAAGTGCAGTGGACCTTCTCGGGCAGCAAAATCAGCTGCGAATTCGCCTACACGGTGAAGCAGCAGGTCACGCTCGACAAATTCCGGTACACGCTCGCCATCGCCGCGCCACACTCGAAATACCACGTTACCGGCGCTCTCGCGCTCGGCCCGCAGGGGCACCGCTGCACGGTAGCGAAAGACGATTTCCAAGGGGTTTGGCAGGAGACCGAGGTTGTCAGCGCCGACCCGACTTATCGCACGAATTACGGCAAGATTCACTACCTTCAGTCGCTCGTCCGCGATCACCCGCTCATCATGCGGCCCGGGCATGTCTACCGCCTCGCGGTGAACTTCGAGCCCGACGTGACGCACACGGAGAATTGAGTCAACCTTCAGCCTACGGCGAACCAGCGGCAGCACTGTGCTGCCGCTTTTTATTTTCTCCTCGCTCCCCGCTGCTCGCACCTCGCACCTTTTCCCCATGCTAAGCCGCCGCATCATTCCCTGTCTCGACGTCAACGCCGGACGCGTCGTCAAGGGCGTGAAGTTTCAGCAGCTCCGCGACGCCGGCGATCCGGTCGAGAGCGCGAAAGCCTATGATGCACAAGGCGCCGACGAACTCGTCTTCCTCGACATCACGGCCTCTAGCGACAACCGCGCGATCATGCACGACGTGGTTGCCGCCACTGCGGAGCAGTGCTTCATGCCGCTGACCGTTGGGGGCGGCCTGCGCACCGTGAGCGACATCGAAGCAATGCTGAAAAGCGGTGCTGACAAAGTCTCGCTCAACACGGCCGCCATCAAAAATCCGGAGCTTATTCGCGCCGCTTCAGATCGCTTTGGCGCACAGTGCATCGTGCTCGCGATCGACGCGAAGCGCGAGCCCGACGGAAAATCGTGGCGCGTCTACACGCACGGCGGGCGCAACCCGACCGAGCTCAATGCCGTCGATTGGGCGCGTCGGGCCGTCGCGCTCGGTGCCGGCGAGATTCTACTCACCAGTATGGATGCCGACGGCACGCAGGCCGGTTACGACTGCGCGCTCACGCGAGCCGTCAGCGATGCCGTCCAAGTCCCGGTGATTGCCAGCGGCGGCGCAGGCACACTCGGACATTTCGCTGACGCACTCGATCAGGGCCGCGCAAGCGCTGTGCTCGCCGCGAGCCTATTTCACTTCGCCACACTGACGATCCCGCAAGTGAAATCCTACCTCGCCGATCACGGCGTGCCGATTCGCCGCTGACTAGCTGGCGACCGGCGCGGCCTCTGCCGCAGCCGCGGCGTCCGCCGGCTTCACTTTCGGCGCACCGACGAGCACCGTCAGCTGTTCCTGCACCGCCATAAAAAACTCCGGCGTCAGCTCGCCCACCGGCACCTCGAAAAGCTGCTTGGTCTTGGCGTGCTCGTAGACGTTTTTCGCGCCATCGGCCGATCGCCCCTTCGGTCGCAACAGTTTCTTCCTCTCAAGCATCAGGGCAAGGAACTGCACGAGCCTCGTGCTCTCGACGTTGAGCTCGTTCGTGGGATCGGCGAGCGTAACGAAAAGATTTTCCGCGCTGAGCTTGAGCGCCCGATCGGGGTTTTCCTGGCCACGCGGCTTGAACACGTGCACCCACCGGCACGCGACGAAACCCTCCAGCGTGAACTGCTCCGACTGCGCCTCCAGCAAGTCGTAGCGAACGATCTCCATCGTGGCACCGCGCACGAGAAAGCTGGCAACACGATCGCCCTCGGCGAACGGTCGCCCGGACACGAAACACGTCATCGCCGGCGGCTGCAGATGCATTTCCATAGGCTTTCTTGTTTACTCTCACGCGCGGCGGACGCTAGCACTTTTCCGCCGCATGAACGGACGCCTCATCGCCATCGGCGACATCCATGGTTGCCACGTCGAGTTTGCCGAGCTTCTCGCGCAACTCGCCCTGACGAAAAACGATCGCGTCGTGCTCCTCGGCGATTTGATCAACCGCGGTCCCGACAGTTGCAAAGTGATCGATCTCGCCCGGGCGTATCACGTGACGTCGCTCCTCGGTAATCACGAGCTACGGCTCTTGAAATACCGCCAGACCGGCGAAAAAAAATATCTCAAGGAGCAGGATATGGACACATTCACCAAGCTCCAGCCGGCAGATTGGGAGTATCTCGAGAGCATGTCGCTGACCTTCGAGGAGCCCGAACTTAACGTCGTGTTCGTCCACGGCGGTTTCCTGCCCGGTGAGCCGTGGCCGAAACAGGGCGCCGAGATTGTCACGCGCATCCAAATTGTTCGCCGTGACGGCAAGCCCGGCAAGCGCGCCGACGAACCCGAAGCCCCGCTATGGGCGGATTTGTGGAGCGGGCCGCCCTTCGTCGTCTACGGCCACACGCCGCGCGCCGATATCCACAAACTCAAGTGGTCCGTCGGCATCGACACCGGCTGCGTGCTCGGCGGGCATTTGACCGCGTATATCCTGCCCGAAAAACGTTTCATTCAGGTGCGCGCCAAACAACGCTACTTCCGATCATGAGGCACCCCCATCCGCTCCATGGCTTGCTGCTCCTCTGCATCGACATGCAGCCGGTCTTCGTCAACGCGATCACCAACGGCGCCCGCGTGCAGCGCCGCTGTGAATTCGCCATCGCCGCCGCGCACGGGCTCGGCGTGCCGGTGGCCTTCACCGAACAGGTGCCGCAAAAACTAGGCGGCACCGCGCCCGAACTGCTTGCGCTCGCGTTCGGTGCGCCGGTCTTCGGAAAAAACACCTTCTCCGCGCTTGCCGACGATGGCATCCGCGATGCGCTGCTCCGCGATCGAGGCGTCGAGCATCTCGTGATTTGCGGTCTTGAGATGCCCGTGTGCGTCTATCAAACGGCCCTCGACGCGCGCGCCGCGAAGCTCCACGTCACGATCCTGAGCGACGCCGTCGGCGCGCGCCGCCCCGACGATGCCGACCGCTGCCTCGATGCGCTCGCGCATGCCGGCGCGCACGTCCTTCCGAGCGAGACCGTTTTTTACTCGCTGCTCCACGACGTGAGGCACCCGTTCTTCAAAGCCTACACTCACCTCGTGAAAACCCATGCCTGATCCGCTTCCTTTTTCCACCGTCCGCGATCTCAAGGCGCTCGACACCGGCGCCAACGGCCGGCCTTTCGCGAGCCTGCTCGTCGTCAAGAAACTCGCCGCCAAAACCGCGTCTAACGGCAACCCATTTTTCAGCGCCGACCTCGGCGACCGCACCGGTTCGTTTGGCTGCACGATTTTTGGCGACAGCCCCGTTTTCGAGACGCTCAAGGATGCGGGCGAAGGCGCCGTCGTGCGCATCGAGGGGAAGATCGATTTTTATCAGGGCCGGCTCTCTCCTCGCCTCATGAAAGCCACCGCGCTCGCCGAAAGCGAACTTGGCGCGCCGGGCCTCCTCGAAAATCTCATCGAGACTGCGCCCGAGGACGGCGTCGCGCTGTGGACGGAGTTCAATGCCTTCATCGAATCGATCCAGCACGTGGAACTCCGGGCAACGGTGCGCTCTGTTTTCGATGAAATTGGCGAGACCTTTAAGTGGTCGCCCGCCGCCGTCGTGATGCACCATGCTTACCGGCACGGCCTGCTCGAGCATACCATTCACATGGCGCGCGCCTGTAAAGCCCTCCTCCCTCTCTATAGGGAGGTTGATCCCGATCTCGCGTTAGCCGGTATCCTCTTGCACGACACCGGCAAGGCGATCGAGTACGAGGGCACGCTCGCCACCAGACGCAGCCGCCGCGGCATTCTTCAGGGCCACGTCGTCCTCGGCTACCAACTCGCCCGCAAGCACGGCATCAAAGCCAAGCTCGACAACGAACGCCTCGAACGCCTCGAACATATCATTCTCTCCCATCAGGGCGAACCCGAATGGGGCGCCGCCGTCTACGCCGCGACGCCGGAAGCCGTCTTCGTTTCCATGATCGATAACCTCGACGCGAAGATGGGCATGGTGCAACGCGCGCTGCGACAAGCCGGCGATGGCGACGAGTTCTCCGAGCGCCTCCCCGGACTCAGCTCTTCCTTGCTCACCAAAAAACTTGCGCCGTGACGCCGTCAGGTCGGCAAGTGCTGGATGATGCTCACCATCGGCAGGAACAGCGCGATCACGATCGTTCCGACCATCACCGCCATGAATACAATCATGATTGGTTCGATGATCGACGTGAGGCCAGCGACCGCCGTATCGACCTCCTCGTCGTAGGTGTCGGCGATGCGTGCGAGCATGTCGGGCAGAGCACCCGTCTCCTCGCCAACTTCGATCATGCTGGTGACCATGCCGGGAAAAATGTGCGTCGACTCCAGCGGCTTTGCGACGTTGTCGCCCTCTTTGACACGATCGTGTACCACGTTAATCGCGTCGGCGATGTGCACGTTTCCGCTTGTATCGCGCGTGATGATCAACGCCTGCAAGATCGGAACGCCTGAGGCCAGGAGCGTGCCAAACGTCCGCGTGAACCGCGCAATCGCCGCTTTCAAAAACAAGTCACCGAGCACAGGCGTGTGAATCAGCAGCCAGTCGAACAGCCGCGCACCGATGCGTGTCTTGCGGAATAATTTTCCGCCGAACCCGAGCGCGACCGCGAGGACGATCGCCATAATGAAGTGATCCTTCAGGAAATTGCTCACCGTGAGCAGACCTTCCGTCAGCGCCGGCAGCGGTTGGCCCTTCAGCATGTCGCGAAAAATGCTTTTGAAGGTCGGTACGACGAAAACCATCAGCACGCTCACGATCGTCCCGGCGACGAGCGAAATAATTACCGGATAGATCATCGCAGACTTCACCTTACCCTGAATTTTCTGCGCTTTCTCCATAAACACCGCGAGCCGCTCCAAGACTGTATCAAGCACACCGCCGGCCTCGCCGGCCTTGACCATGTTGATGTAAAGTCGGTCAAAAACTTTTTCGTTGGCGGCGAGTCCATCCGAGAAATTTCCGCCCGATCGAATCGCGTCCGCAGTGCTCTCGATCACTTCCTTGAACGCAGGGCGCCGCTCCTGACGCGCGAGCACTTCAAGACTGCGCAAGATGGGCATACCGGCTTTGACGAGCGTCGCAAGCTGGCGCGTGAACACCGCGATGCCCTTGCCGTTGATCACGCGTCCGAGCGTGAGCGAGCGGCGGCGTTTGCGCGGAGCCATGCCCCCGCCAAACGCCACGCCAGTGCGGCTGGGCGCTTTCGGGGCGACCGCGGGAATGGTGGCAGGCGCTGGTTCGGAGCGGGACGCGAGTTTGGCCATCTTCAGGTATATTTGATGATTTCCTCGATCGTCGTGTGGCCGTCGAAGATCGACCGCAAGCCGTCGTCACGAAGGGTGCGCATCCCCTGCTCGAGCGCCTTCTGGCGAATCATGAGGGTCGGTGCGCGCTGCACGACGAGATCACGGACCGCCTCGCTCATGCGCAGCCATTCGTAAATGCCGAGGCGACCGCGGTAGCCAGTCTGCGTGCAGGCCGGGCAGCCCTTTCCGTAGAAAAACTGCCGGTCGCCGACGCTCTCGCGTTTCACTCCAAGCTGCGCGAGTAACTCGGGCGCCGGTTCATACGAGGTTTTGCACTGCGCGCAGATGCGCCGCACCAGACGCTGGGCGAGCACAGCCTCAAGCGTCGAGGCGATCAGAAACGGCTCCACCCCCATATCGATCAGTCGCGTGACGGCACCGGCCGAATCATTTGTGTGCAGCGTCGACAGCACCAAATGACCCGTGAGGGAAGCCTGAATTGAAATTTGCGCGGTCTCGAGATCGCGAATTTCGCCGACCATGATCACATCAGGATCCTGGCGGAGAAATGAGCGCAACGCCGAGGCGAACGTCAGCCCGACGAGCGGGTTCACCGGCACCTGCATGATGCCCTCAATCTCGTATTCTACCGGATCTTCAGCAGTGAGCAGTTTGAGATCGACGGTGTTGATGATACGAAGGCCGCTGTAAAGCGTGGTCGTCTTGCCTGAGCCGGTTGGGCCAGTGACAATGAAAATCCCATTCGGACGTCGGACAATTTCCTGGATGCCATTGAACACATCCTCAGGCATGCCGAGTTGCGAGATATCGAGTTGCACGGCTGACTGATCAAGCACGCGGAGCACAACGCTCTCGCCAAACTGCGTGGGCAACGTCGACACGCGCAAATCGACCTGCCGGCCGCCGAGCGTAATCTTGATACGGCCGTCCTGCGGGAGGCGGCGCTCGGCGATATTGAGCGAAGCAAGCACCTTGATGCGCGAGATGATCGGCAACGCGAGCGCCTTGGGCGGCGGCGCCATTTCGTAGAGCGCACCATCGATGCGATAGCGAATCTTGAACTCGTGCTCGAAGGGCTCGAAGTGAATGTCGCTCGCCTTGTCGCGAATCGCCTGGCCTACGACCAGATTCACGAAGCGGATAATCGGCGTCTGATCCGCCATCGACTCAATGTCGTGCTCGGAGAGTTCGCGACCCTCGGTCACGAGTGCTCCGCCGCTGATTTCCTGCAATAGGTCGTCGATTGTCTCGTCGTCCTCGCCGTAGTGCTGCTTGATCGAAATCTCAACCTTGTCGGGGTCGGCGAAGAAGAGCCGGACATTCCGTCCCAAAGCGAACGTGAGATCATCGACTGCCTGCGTGTTGAACGGATCAGTCAGTAGTAAGTCGATCGTCTGATCATCGGCGCGAAGTGGCATCACGCCGTAGTCCCGCGCGAGTTTGCCTGTCACCGCCGCAATCGCCTCGCCGGGAAATTGCGCGGGCAATTCACCCAGATAGTCGTAGCCCAAGTGGTCCGCAATGCGGCGAAGCAGATCGGATTTCTCGATGAGTCCGACATCGACAATGACGTCAGCGAGCGGTTTGCCGGTCGCCTTGTGCTCCTCGTTGAGCTCGTCGAGTTGCACCTGGCCGACAAGGCGCTGCTCGCGCAGAAACTCGTAGATCGCAGGGCTGTGACTTTGAAACATCGGCAGGTGGGACGGACTTAAACCTCGCGGAGTTTCATGCCAGCCTGCAAAAATTTTTCGCGCATGACGTTAGGATCCTGCGCCTTTTCGAGCGCTTCATCGGGAGAGACAAGTTCGCGGTTCACAAGGCTCATGAGGTGGGTGTCCAACGTGATCATGCCGAGGGCGGCGCCCGTCTGAATATCCGAGGTAATTCGGAAGGTTTTGTTTTCGCGGATGAGCGAGCCAATCGAGGTCGTGTTGACCATGATCTCGTAGCTGGCGATGCGGCCGCCGCCGATTTTTTTGCACAACACCTGGGAAATGACCGCGACAAGCGAGGACGCGAGCTGCGTGCGAATCATGTCCTTCATGTTGGCGGGAAACGCATCGACGATACGGTCGACGGTCTTTGCCGCACTGTTCGTGTGAAGGGTGCCGAACACCAAGTGGCCGGTTTCCGCCGCGCTAATCGCGGCCTCGATCGTTTCGAGATCGCGCATTTCACCGACAAGAATCACATCGGGGTCTTGGCGGAGCGCGCGGCGGATCGCTTCCGAAAAGCTCGGGACGTCGACGTGCACTTCACGCTGGGTAACGACGCACTTCTTGTGCGCGTGATAATATTCGATCGGATCTTCGATGGTGATGATGTGGCCATCGCGGCACTCGTTGATATAGTTTACCATCGAAGCGAGCGTGGTGGATTTGCCGGAACCGGTAGGACCGGTAACGAGTATCAGTCCGCGCGGACGGTAGAGCAGTTCGCGAATCTTGTCGGGCAGGCCAATGTCCCGCAGGCCGAACATCTTGTAGGGAATCTGGCGCAAGACCATGCCATAGTTTCCCTTGGATTTGAGCACGGACACGCGGAAGCGCGCCTTCTCGCCAAACGCGAAACCGAAGTCGGCGCCGCCGTTGAGCTTCACGCTGCTGATATGCGCGTCGGGCGTGATCGACTGCATCAGCTTTTCCGTGTCAGGCGGCGTAAGCGGTGGTCCGTCGATCGGCGTCATGCTGCCGCTCAACCTGAGGGTCGGCGGCTGGCCCACCTGCAGGTGAAGGTCGGATGCGTTTTGTTCGACCATGAGGTCGAGCAGGTCGTTCATTTCGTAGCTCATGGGGTGGGCCCGGGGTTTAGTTCACGTCGCCGACCGTGATGGAGACGACTTCGTCGATCGTCGTCAAACCGGCCATGACCTTACGGAGTCCGTCTTCGCGCATGGTGCGCATACCGAGCGAACGGGCCTTCTCGCGCAACCGCGCCGAGCCTGCGTGTTCGTAGATCATCTTCTGGATTTCCTCGTTTACCACGAAAATTTCGAAGATGCCATTGCGACCGCGATAGCCAGTGGCGTTGCAATCGGCGCATCCGTCGCCTTTGGCGAACGTCGCGCTCGCAGCCTGCGCAGCGGTGATGTTGAGCGCACGCAGTTCCTTCTGATCGGGCATATAGGGGCGCTTGCACTTTGCGCAGATTTTGCGGACGAGCCGTTGAGCCATCGTCGCGCGGAGCGAGGTGGAAACGAGAAACGGTTTCACGCCGATGTCGATCAAGCGCGTTACAGCGCTCGGCGCGTCGTTGGTATGCAGCGTAGAGAACACCATGTGGCCGGTGAGTGATGCGTTAATCGCGATCTCGGCAGTCTCAAGATCGCGAATTTCACCGACCATCACGATGTTCGGCGCCTGACGGAGCATTGCGCGAAGCGCGGCGGCAAACGTCATGCCGACGTCGTGGCGCACGGGCACTTGGTTGATGCCATTGAGCTGGTACTCGACCGGATCCTCGACGGTAATGATTTTGCGGTCGGGCTTGTTGATGAAGTGAAGGCAGCCGTAGAGCGTAGTCGTCTTGCCGGAGCCGGTCGGGCCGGTTACGAGCAGGATGCCGTCGGGCAGCGTGATCAACTTTTCGAACGTGGCAGCATCATCACTGAGGAACCCGAGCTCAGGCAGGCCCAGCGTGAGGCCTTCCTTATCGAGGATGCGCATAACGATGCTCTCTCCGTGCGCTGTTGGCAGCGACGAGACGCGCAAGTCGAGCTGTTTACCACCCACGCCGATCTGAATTCGGCCATCCTGCGGAATGCGTTTCTCCGCGATGGAGATGTTCGACATGATCTTCAGGCGCGAAATGATTGCGGCCTGAAGGCGCTTCGGCGGATTTTCCACTTCAAGCAGCACGCCGTCGATGCGGTATCGGACGCGGAAGCGTTTTTCGAGCGGCTCTATGTGAATATCAGACGCACGACGGTGGATTGCCTCGAGGATGATTTGATGGACGAGTTTGATGATCGGCGCGTCGGCGTCGCTGTCGCTAGCGGTCGCGGCGGTGTTGGCTTCGGTCGTGACAGCGGCCGTGGCATCGTTGCCGGTGACCGAAAGATTGCTGAGGAGGTCGTCGATCGAGTTGGCATCCTTCCCATAGAAACGGTCGATCGCCTCGGTGATTTCGGCGGCGGTGGCGACGACGGGCTCGATAGCGAATTTCAGCATGTAACCGAGCTGATCGAGCCCCTCGGTGTCCAACGGATCGGCGATCGCGACGCGCAACGTATGGCCGTCGCGCGTGAGCGGAAGCAGCCGGTAGCGCGCGGCGATCGGGCGCGGGATAAGTTCGAGCGTGTCGCCGGTGATGCGGATGTTGGCGAGGTCCGGTGCCATGTGCATGCCAAACTCGCCGGCGAGCAACTCTGCCACGCTGCGGGCGTTAAGGCTCCCCTGCTGGATCAAGAGATCGATCAAGCGTGGCGTGGCGATCGTAAGGTCGGTGTGTCCGGCGATGATGGCGCGCGCGGCCTCTACTTGCGCGGAGCGAAGCAAACCGCGATCGAGGGCTAGTTGAATGACGAAGTCATCCGTCGCGGAAGCGGACGGAGGCGTGGGCGCGGATGACGACGACATGGATGATTACTTCGGCGAGAGTCCGAGCAGGAACTCGGCGTTGAATTTCGTCTTCTTCAGCCGCGTGATCAGCATCTCCATCGACTCGATCGGGCCGAGGCCCTGCATCGCGCGGCGGAGTGCGTAGATGCGCTGGAGTTCGTCGGGATGGTAGAGCAGCTCCTCTTTACGCGTGCCGGAGCGATCGATGTTCACGGCGGGGAAGATGCGGCGCTCGACGAGACCGCGATCGAGGTGGAGCTCGGAATTGCCGGTGCCCTTAAACTCCTCGAAGATGATTTCGTCCATGCGCGAGCCGGTGTCGATCAGTGCGCTGGCGATGATCGTGAGGCTGCCGCCGCCCTCGATGTTGCGCGCCGAGCCGAAGAAACGCTTCGGTTTCTGGAGCGCGTTGGACTCGAGGCCGCCCGACATGGTCTTGCCGCCGCTGGTAAGTGCATTGTAAGCACGGGCAAGGCGAGTAATCGAATCGAGCAAGATGACGACGTGCTCACCCATCTCGACGCGGCGCCGGCAAATCTCGATGACCATTTCGGCGCAGTGAATGTGGCTCTCTGGTGTCTCATCGAACGTGGACGACACCACCTCGCCTTTCGTGTGGCGGCGGAAATCGGTCACTTCCTCGGGGCGCTCGTCGATGAGCAGGAGAATGAGTTTAACCTCCGGCGAATTTTCCGAGATCGAGTTGGCGATGTTTTGAAGGAGGACGGTCTTGCCCGTGCGCGGTGGCGCGACGATGAGCCCACGCTGGCCGAAACCGATCGGCGTGAGAATATCTACAGCGCGCATCGAGACGTCCTTCGGATGAATCTCTGGCGCTTCGAGCAAGATGCGCTTCAGCGGGTAGTAGGGAGTGAGTTCCTCGAATGGCGTGACCTTGGCGATCGCTTCAGGGTCGCCGCCCATGACGGAATCCACGCGGACGACAGAAGGGCAACGCTCGTTTTCCTGCGGCGCCTGCACGGTGACTTCGACGAAGTGGCCGCGCTTGAGGCCGTAGCGCTTGACGAGGCTCTCCGGGAGATAGGCATCGTCGGGATAGAGGCGATAGTTGACGTGATCGTGGACGATGAACGCTCCGCGATCGGAGACGTCGATGTGACCGCGATCGAGAATGGGGCGCTTGTCAGCGACGGCGGTCTTGAAAATCTCGGTGACGAGTTGACGCTTGTTCGGCACGCCCACGATCGTGGCGCCGAATTTTTTCGCGAACGCGGTGAGTTCGGCGAGGTTGAGCGCGTAGAGCTCGTTCAGGCGAAGCGGCTCACTGCCGCCCGCAGAAAGCTCTCTCGCGAGCGCGTCGAGCGCGGCAAGATCGTTGAAGCGCGAGGGATTCGGCAGATCGCCGAAGACCGGGGCGTTACTAGGTGGCGGGGGCTGCGGTGGATGCTGTTCGCGAACGCTACCGCCGCCTCCGCCGCCCCCCGGCTGCCAGTGTCCGCCACCGCCACCACCGCCGTGGCGACCACGTTTGCGTTTGCCGTGTTTCCAGAAGCCGCGATCGCCTCGGTCGCCACCGCCTCCTCCGCCGCCTCGATCCTGCCACTCTCCACGGTTGCCTTGGTGGCCGTTACCGGGCTGCTGCTGGCCGCCGCCGTTGCCGGCGGGAGACTGCGGCTGTGGTTGTGGCTGACTGCTACCGGAATCGCGGGCGGGCGTTTCGCTTTGGGTCGGAGCAGCAGGCTCGCGCGGCTCGGGGATATCTTTACGCGCCGGCGGCTCCGGAGCGGGCGTCGGAGCCGGTGGCTCGGCGCGTGGCGCCGGGGCAGCTTCGGCTCGCGTCTCGACGACGGGTGCCTCGACGCTGGCCGTCTTCGGCTTGCGCGTGCGTGTGGTCGTGGCGCGCGGGCGGCGCGTTTTTTTGGCGGGCGTGTCGGAAGCGGCGCCGGAGGACGTGGAATCGTCGTCGGATTTGGGAGGGAGGGCCATGAAAGGGTTACGAGGAAGGAATGGCGCGCGTGCAGCGGTCAGACGCGCGAGTGGGTGCGAAGTTTCAGCTCCGGCCGCTGAGCGCGTTAATCAGGCGATCGACCTCGGCCACGAGAAACTCGGGAGAGCCCTCATTCCAGAGGACAAAGTCGGAAAGCTCAATTTTGCGCGCGAGCGACAGTTGCTTGGAAATTCGCTGCCCGGCGAGCACCCGCGGGATGCCGCGTTGCTCCAGACGGGCGAGCTGCTGATCAGGAGCACACGCGACGCATACGGTGAAATCAAACCAATTTTCCAACTCCCGCTCAAAGAGCAACGGCACCTCAACGACCCAGTTTGCCGCGGGCGCAACCGCAAATTCCCTCCGCCAGATCGCGAAAAGCAGCGGATGGGTGAGATTCTCCAGCCAGCGAAGCTCCTGCTCGTCAGCAAAGACGCGCTCAGCAAGCACCGAACGATCCACTGTGCCGTCGGCGCGAACGACCCCTTCACTATAACGTGCGCGCAGCGCCGTCTGAACTTCCGGGTCTGCCAGGATGGGCCCGCGGATAAGTTCGTCGGAATCGAGCCGGCGGTAGCCACGTTGCTCGAGCAAGCGTGCCACGGTCGATTTCCCGCACCCCATCCCCCCGGTGATTCCCGCAATCATCATATAGTAGTAACACCCCAGACTTGGGCTTGCTGCGCATTTGCGCAAATTCTTAATCGCACCGTTCCTCCCGACCATCGCGGTCGGATCGCTAAAATCACCGACGCTTGGCCATGTTTCCTCCTGTTGACACCAAAAACGCCCGCGCAGTCGCAGCGTTCGTCGAGGAGAAATTCAGCGTGATGTATCCAGGTGCGAGTCTCAAGTGGATTGAGACGATCATGAAGGACATGAGCCGAATGTTCGAAGGCGGCAATCCCGACTATGCCGCCTGCGACATCCGCTACCACGACTTTGAGCACACGCTACAGGCCACGGTCTGCATCACTATTCTTTTAGAAGGGCGACACATCGCTGGCGTCGAGCCGCGTATCAGCCCGAGACTCTTCGAACTCGCCGTAGCCGCCGTCCTCTTGCACGACTCCGGCTACTTGAAACTCCGCTCCGACACCTCCGGGACGGGCGCCAAATATACCTACTGCCACGTACTACGCAGTTGCTCGTTCGCCGCCTCTTACCTGCCCTCGATTGGCGCCAGTGACTACGAGGTCGAGGCCGTCCTCGGCGCGATCAACTGCACCGGCCCCACCAAGGAAATCAGCCGCCTGCGCTTCCGAGAGCCGGTCGAACGCGTTATCGGCTGCGCGCTCGCGACCGCCGATTACCTCGGTCAGATGGCCGCAGCTGACTATCCCGACGAGCTCGAAATCCTCTTCCGCGAGTTTCAGGAATCCGACGACTACATCCGCCTCCCGGCCTCGCGCCGCGCCTTCAAGAGCGCCGTCGAATTGATGGAGCGCACACCGCTGTTCTGGCAAAAATTTGTCCGTGCTAAACTCGAGAGCGACTTTCAGGCCGTCTATCGTTTCCTAGCACGCCCCTACCCCCACGGGCCCAATCTGTATATCGAGGCCGTAGAAAAGAATATCGCGACGATCAAGCGCCGGCTTGAGACGCCCGCGCCAAAGCCCAAGGCAAAAAAGAGAAAGTAACTCGCGCCAACTTCGCGCCCGCCAAAGTCCCCAACGTGCGTACTACAATCCTCCCAGCTGCGCTTCAGTGAAGTGAAGCCGAGTCCGTCTACGTCGAAGTCAACGCTGGCGACGCGGGCGATGGAGGAACTCCACTTCTCCGCGCGCCTATGATCGGATTTTGAAAGTTGCCCGAACGATCGCCGACCTAGCGGGGATGGAGCGCATCGAGTCGCGCACCTCCTCAAAGCGATTCAATACCACTCGCTCGATAACACGGCGTTTCATTAACGCGCTTGACGCATCGCGCGAAAAGCGGCCTGTTTTCCCCTCCGATTTTCGCCCTCATCGTCTATCGGTTAGGACAGGAGATTCTCAATCTTCAAAGCGGGGTTCGATTCCCCGTGGGGGCACCATTCTCATAGGCACTATAAAAGCACGGGACGGAAACGGGACAGGATGCCGACTCACTGCCACGGAAACCGGCCAAGGAGCCCCGCAAATGGGTTATGCTGGAAAAGCCCAGCACCCGCGCGGTGCCTGCGGGGTTTGTCATGGCCCGGAAGTAGCGAATAGTTCGATTCGAGTTAATAAACCAAGATAAGCACGACCGATTGCTGCGCCTTGGCGACCATGTCCTCGAATCGCGGCTTGGCGGCTGACGGGTTTGGCTCCGGCGCGGTGCTGTCCAGATACGGTTCCAGCAGCGCGAGGGCATATGTGCTTTTGACGGCGTAGTTCACATTCTGAGGTATGTCGCCCGTCGCTTTGAACGCCTTGAGCCCGAGCTTGCTCACGACCACGCCGATCACGTTGCCATTTTCATCGAGCAGCGCGCCGCCGGAATTGC